>NZ_JBHSGP010000007.1:0-209460 GCF_042654525.1 Geojedonia litorea | reverse complement strand
CATCGTTTACCGCATTTACCGTGATGTTTTCATTCGCTGTGGCTGTATCCGTTCCATCGGTAATCACATATGGGAAGCTTACCAATCCTGTATAATTCGCTGCTGGAGTGAAGGTAATCACGCCTGCAATATCAATATCTACGGTTCCGTTGGTCACTGCGATACTTTGGGCTGTGCCTGGTGTTAAGGCCGTTCCATTAATCGATACGATGCTTAAAGTATCACCATCGGCATCGGTATCACCTGTTAATGGTAATAACTGAACAGAGGTGTCTTCATCTGTGGTATAAGCATCATCGACCGCTACTGGGGCGTCATTAACTGCATTTACCGTGATGTTTTCATTGGCCGTAGCTGTATCCGTTCCGTCCGTAATCACATATGGGAAGCTTACCGTGCCGTTATAGTTCGTTGCTGGGGTGAAGGTAATCACGCCTGCGGCATCAATAGCTACCGTTCCATTGGTCACTGCGATACTTTGGGCTGTGCCTGGTGTTAAGGTCGTTCCGTTGATAGAAACTATACTTAAGGTATCACCGTCGGCATCCGTATCAGCTGTTAATGGTAATAACTGTACAGAGGTGTCTTCATCTGTAGTATAGGCATCATCGACCGCTACTGGGGCGTCGTTTACCGGGGTTACCGTAATATCCAATGTGCTGCTACTTGTGCCGCCGTTACCGTCACTTATCGTATAGGTGATCTGAGGGACTGAACCTGTATAGTTCAATGCAGGTACAAACCCATAGCTACCATCGTTATTGATCGTAATATCCCCTTCTGTTAAATTAACCGTGGTTCCTACTGAATATGTAGTACCTCCTACTTCAAAGGTTGTAACAACCAATGTTTCATCAGAATTTGGATCCGTATCGTTGCTCAATAATCCTGAACCTGCCGTTACCGTTAAAGTTACTTCTTCTGCCGTACTGTTGGTATCTGGATTGGCCGTTGGTGGCAGGAAGCTTTTTGGAACTTCTACCGTTACTAATGCTATATCACATAGACCCGATCCATCACATACTTCATACTCAAAAGTATCAGTTCCAAATTCGAATCCTGGATTTGGAGTGTAGGTTATTGTGTTATCTCCATTAATTACTACGGTACCGTTTACAGGAGATGTTACAATGTTTGACACTGTTAAAACATCATTTTCAATATCTGTATCGTTGGTTAAAACGGGTATTGTTACTGCTACACCTGGATTGGTAGTTGATAAATCATCCACCGCCACTGGAGCATCATTTACCGGGGTTACCGTAATGTTTTCATTGGCCGTGGCCGTGGCCGTTCCATCTGTAATCACATATGGGAAGCTTACCGCGCCGTTGTAATTCGCATCTGGGGTGAAGGTAATCACGCCTGCAACATCAATAGCTACCGTTCCGTTAGTTACTGCGATACTTTGGGCTGTGCCTGGTGTTAAGGTCGTTCCGTTGATAGAAACTATACTTATAGTATCGCCGTCTGCATCTATATCTGCTGTTAATGGCAATAACTGAACAGAGGTATCTTCATCTGTGGTATAGGCATCATCAACCGCTACTGGGGCGTCATTAACTGTATTTACCGTGATGTTTTCATTCGCTGTTGCAGTATCTGTTCCATCGGTAATCACATATGGAAAACTTACCGCTCCATTATAGTTCGCTGCTGGGATGAAGGTAATCACGCCTGCGGCATCAATAGCTACCGTTCCGTTGGTTACAGGAATGGACTGTGCTGTGCCTGGTGTTAAAGCCGTTCCGTTAATCGATACGATACTTAAAGTATCACCATCGGCATCGGTATCACCTGTTAATGGTAATAACTGTACAGAGGTGTCTTCATCTGTAGTATAGGCATCATCGACCGCTACTGGGGCGTCGTTTGCTCCGTTTACCGTGATGTTTTCATTCGCTGTAGCGGTGTCCGTTCCGTCGGTAATCACATATGGGAAGCTTACCAATCCTGTATAATTCGCTGCTGGAGTGAAGGTAATCACGCCTGCAATATCAATAGCTACGGTTCCGTTGGTTACAGGAATGGACTGTGCTGTTCCTGGAGTTAAGTTCGTTCCGTTAATCGATACGATGCTTAAAGTATCACCATCGGCATCGGTATCACCTGTTAATGGTAATAACTGTACAGAGGTGTCTTCATCTGTAGTATAGGCATCATCAACAGCTACTGGGGCATCGTTCAAACTAACAATATTTACTGTTACCGTTGCTGTTGATTTATCGCCATTTACATCCGTAATTGTATAAGTAAACGTATCAATGCCAGAATAGTTTAAGGCAGGAGTGTAACTTAAAGTATCATCGGTTGGGTCGATTGGTGTTCCATTATTGTTTACTGCTACTGTACCTCCGTTGGCAGATGTTGTGCTTGGTAAGGTTATCGCTCCATTATTTGGGCCATCACCACCAAAACTATCAACACCATTTCCGTTATCTGCCAATACATTAATAATGGTAGTACCACTATCTTCATTAATGGTTACGGAATCATCAACTGCTATTGGTAAATCATTTACAGAAGTAACATTTACGGTTACCGTTGCTGTTGATGTATCATTATTTGCATCGGTAATGGTGTATGTAAAAGTATCAACACCATTAAAATCTGGTAATGGAGTATAAATAACCGTATCGTCTGTTGGATTAGTTGGTGTTCCATTATCGTTTACCGTTACTGTAGCTCCTCTTGCAGTAGTAGCACTTGGCAACGTTATAGCTCCACTATTTGGACCATCACCACCAAAACTATCGGCGCCGTTTCCATTATCTGCTAAAACATCTATACTATTTGCTCCGCTATCTTCTAAAACAGCTACCGTATCATTTAGTGCCGATGGTAAATCGTTAACAGGATTTACTGTTACGGTTACTGTAGCTGTTGATGTATCGTTGTTTGAATCGGTAATGGTATACGTAAAAGTATCAACACCATTAAAATCTAACGCTGGTGTATAACTTACCGTATCATCGGTTGGATTGGTTGGAGTGCCATTATCATTTACTGATAAAGAACCACCTTCAACTGATGTTGCACTTGGCAATGTAATAGTTCCATTATTCGGGCCATCGCCACCAAAACTATCAACTCCGTTTCCGTTATCCGCTAACACATTAATTACAGTTGCACTACTATCTTCATCTACTGTTGCAGCATCATCTACAGCTGTTGGCAAATCGTTAACAGCGTTTACAGTTACGGTTACTGTAGCCGTTGATGTATCATTATTTGCATCGGTAATGGTATAAGTGAATGTATCCGTACCGTTAAAGTCTTGTAATGGTGTATAACTAACCGTATCATCAGTTGGATTAGTTGGGGTTCCATTATCATTTACTGATAGTGAACCACCTTCAACTGATGTTGCGCTTGGCAATGTAATAGCTCCATTACCCGGGCCATCACCACCAAAACTATCTACCCCATTTCCGTTATCTGCTAATACGTTAATTACAGTTGCACTGCTATCTTCATCTACTGTTGCAGCATCATCTTGGGCTGTTGGCAAATCGTTTACAGCGGTAACATTTACGGTTACTGTTGCCGTTGATGTGTCATTATTTGCATCGGTAATGGTATATGTAAAGGTATCTATACCATTAAAGTCTAATTCTGGTGTATAACTTACTGTATCATCGGTTGGGTCCGTTGGTGTTCCATTATCATTTACTGATAAAGAACCTCCTTCAGTCGATGTTGCACTTGGCAGTGTAATGGCTCCATTATTCGGGCCATCACCTCCAAAACTATCGGCGCCATTCCCGTTATCTGCCAATACATTAATAATGGTTGCTCCACTATCTTCATTTAGCGTTACAGTATCATTTTGTGCTAAAGGCACATCGTTAACAGGGTTTACCGTTACCGTTACCGTTGCTGTAGAAGTATCTCCATTGGCATCGGTAATGGTATATGTAAAGGTATCAACTCCATTAAAATCTAATGCTGGTGTATAACTTACTGTATCATCTGTAGGATTGTTTGGTGTTCCATTATTATTTACCGTTAACGTACCTCCGTTTGAAGAAACAGGACTTGGTAAGGTAATAGCTCCTGTATTTGGGCCATCACCACCAAAACTATCGGCTCCATTTCCATTATCCGCAAGTACATTAATTATGGTTGCACCACTATCTTCATTAACCGTTGCCGCATCATCTTGGGCAATTGGCAAATCATTTTCTGATATCACCCACAAATCCAAAGTACTTGAAGATGTTCCTGCATTACCATCTGAAATGGTATAAACCACTTGAGGAACCGCTCCGAAATAATCTGGTGCCGCTACAAACACGTAGCTTCCGTCTCCATTAATAGTTAAATCTCCCTCGGTTAAATTAACCGTTGCTCCTGGTGCATAAGTAGTAGAATTTACCACAAATTGAGTTAAGGTTAAAGTTTCATCCGTATTCGGGTCGGTATCATTGCTTAAAAGACCGTTAGCCGCATTGATAGTTAAAGTTGTATCTTCTGGAAAACTTCTAGAATCTGCGTTTGCCGTAGGTGGAAAAAATGTTTTAGGAACAGTTACGGTAACCTGTGCAATATCACACAAACCAGAACCATCACACACTTCATATTGAAAAGAATCGCTCCCTGCAACTAAAGATGCGTTTGAGGTATAAGTTATGGTACCATCTCCATTTATAACAGCAGTACCATCTGTTGGTGGTGTTGTAATACTAGAAATGGTTAAAGCATCACCATCTACATCGGTATCATTAGTTAACACTGCTATGGTTACTGGTACACTTGTACTGGTTGTTGATAAATCGTTGGCCGCTATTGGTGCATCGTTAACTGGGTTTACCGTTATGGTTACTGTTGCCGAAGATGTATCTCCATTGGCATCAGTAATTGTATAATCAAAAGTATCGGTTCCATTAAAATTTGCTGCTGGTGTGTACGATATGGTATCATCTGTAGGGTCTGTGGGTGTGCCATTATCATTTACTGACACGGCACCGCCATTTGCACTAGTGGCTGTTGCCGCTGTAATTGCCCCGTTACTTGGGCCATCAACACCAAAACTATCAATACCACTACCGTTATCCAGTAAAACATTAACAACTGTAAGGCCGCTATCTTCGTTTACCGTGATAGCATCATCTTGAGCCAAAGGCACGCCATTAAAATAAGTAACTGTTGGGTCGTTAGTTGGGTCGGCATCTGTTGTTCCATTGCCATTAGGTGATTCTATGGTTTCATTATTAGGAATGGCGTTACCATTTCCATCAATATTTGTATCACTTACATCACTTACATCGTCGGTTCCATTTGGGCTATCCCCTAAAACAGAGGCACTATTTTCTATAAATTTCGCATTTAAATCGGTCTGTGTGATTGTTTGTTGCGCTGTAACCGTAACCGTTGTTCCAGGCTCTAAGCTTGCTATTGGACTTCCTGTAATGCTTCCTATATCTGCATTTGCATCGGTAACATCTATATTTGAAATTGTTACGTTACCCGTATTAGCCACTAAAATATCATAGGCAATAATATCATTTAATTGAGCCCCCGATGTTGTAATGGTTTTTGTTACCGTTAAGCTTGGTATTGCTGTAATTATGGTTTCTGTGGCATCATCTAAAAGATTACCATCGGTATCATCACCATCATCACTAACATCGGTAACTGTTATTGCTATAGAGGTATCACCGCTGGCCGTAACACTGTTGGTTACACCACCAACATTGGCGTCGTTTTGCGTTAACGTATAAGAAGCTGTGTAGGTTGCTGTTTCATTAACCAACAAAGTTCCTTCGGTACTACCCAAACTAGAAGGCCCTACAAATGTTGGACCACTTGTTAAAGTTAAAGGTGTAGCATCAGCATCTAATAAGGTATCTACAATACCTACATTGGTAAGTTCTGTATTACCTGTATTGGTGACACTGATGGTATAGGTAAGTACATCGTTAGCGCCATCTATACCATTACCATCGTCTGTTAATACGACTGTTTTAACCGCTTCGATACTTGGGTCTTGTACATATAACACCCCTTCATCTTCAACTGAACATGCATTTCCCGTATGTGTTATTTGCACTTTATAAATATTACCATCCATAGGAACAGTAACTGCCGTAAGCGTTAAGGTTGAAGCTGTTTCACCTGGCATTAACACATCGTTTTCAAACCATTGGTATGATAATCCAGCATCAGCATTTATATCATAATTAGGAGTTCCAGCCGTGAAACTTGAAGCTTCCATGGCTGTTGCCGAAACTGTAAAGGTAGCATTATCTCCTGCCTCAACGGTTTCATCGGCCACTGGTGGCGCTACCGTTGTTTCTACGGCTTTAGTAACAGCAGGCGTTAAACCTGTATAGGCTGTTGCGGCACCAGCTACTTTTCCATCGGTATCGTAACCTGTACCATCTACTTCTCCGTCGTTATTGGCATCGATATGTCCAGCTTCAATAGCATCATTACATCCATCATTATCGCTATCTATATCTAAATAATCTGGAATGGTATCATTATCATAATCTGAACAAGATGGCTGTGATAAAATAACATTATCAATTAACACACCTGTTTGCCCCACACCTAAACTTGTAGACTGAATTATTATTTTAACAGAACCTGTTGCTGTTGGTGTTAATGTTGTTGAATAATTATTCCAAACAATAGAAGATGCTCTTGCCCCTACAACCCCTGGACTATCAACAGCCGCTATATTATTAGGTTGTAAAGTAGTGAGTAAAATGGGCCCTGTACCGTAATCAACTGAAACTTCAGCCTCGAACAAACTTTCTACCGAACTATAATCTAAAGAAAAATTAACTGGTACACCTTCCGTAAATCCTAAATAGGTTTTTTGAATACCGGTAGCATTTGGAGTTCCGTATAAGTCTAAACTTTGTATGCCTTCCGAAGCATTAAAAATATCAAATACAATATCAAAGCTATTGGCGTCGGTTACTGTCCAACCTTCTATACTATTTTGAGCCAATAAGGCATCTACTTCGCCATCATTATCAGCATCTGGCCTTCCACCAACGGTATCAACTCCTAAAACTTGAATTACAGGGTCTTCAAATGAATCATTGTAATATAATTGCCCTGGGCATTCTACACTGTCTAAAATTCCATCGTTGTCATCATCCAAGTCACAACCATCTGGTACGCCATCGGCATCTACATCAGCGGAATCATCAAAGCCATTACAAATGTCGTTTAAGTTAATAACACCATCGGCATCATCATCACATTGGTCGCCAGTAATAGCTGCATCGTAGGCACTAATATTGGCTTGACCACCATTTGCTACGGTAGGCACACCATCGGTATCAACGTTATTACCTAAACTACCATCGCCAGCTACTTGGGCTAATGTAAAGCCTCCATTGCCTTCCAGGGCATCTACACAACCGTCTCCATCACTATCTGTATCCAGTTTATTTGGAATTCCGTCACCATCGGCATCGGTAATTACGGTTGTTGGGTTTACGTAATTATCAACACAATTGAACTCTACATTATGTAATCGTCCTTCAGATGTAGCATTCATACTGAAGGCTACCCCACCTAACCTAATGGTAAGTGAGCTTCTATTGGTATATCTTGCTGAAAAGTTAGATTCTGGAAAACTACTGCTAGACCCCGCAAATGCAGGTGCTTGCCCTGTAGCATACAACAAATCTTCATTTTTCATTGTTAAGCTTGTTGGGTCATTTAAGGTATAGCTAACTGGGAATGTTGTTGCATTGATTTCTGAAAATTCGCCTGTTCCGTCGCCATCGATATCATTAAAGTTCACAAAAAATTCGGCTATTCCTGCAGGGGTACTTGTATCTGCTTGAACAAAATCTATATTATATTCTACAAAAGCTTCGTGCCCAACATGAGGGATAGAAAACCTTGTTATGGGCTTAAAAGAGTTTGGGTCGGTAGCATTATCATCTAAAGCAACAATAGCACCGTGGTAAGTTCTCACAATTGTTACTAATGCATCATAACCAACAGCAACGTCGTTAAATCTAAAAACTTCGTTTTCTAAAAAGGTATTAACATCACCATCACCCGACTCTTCTGTATAATTTAAAAAGCTTAAAACGGTTCCGGCACAAGAGGGTTGAAAATTGGCTACTGTTCGTATTTCATCTTCATCTAAAATACCGTCGTTATCGTTATCTAAATCACTAATATCTGCAACACCATCGGCATCGGTATCTACACAAGCGTTTTTTACTGCGTCTGTAAATACATTATTTGTTCCGTTATAACCCGCTCCAACAACAAGACCGCGAGAGTCTACCGTTGGTGTACCCGTTCCATAAAACCCATTATTATCGCCATCGGCATCAGTTACTAAACCATAATAGGCTTCATCAGCATCAGAACAACCGTCATTATCACTATCAGGGTCCATATGGTCGTGGATGCCATCGGCATCTGAATCGACATAATTACAAGCGAATAGTATCATTTCCATAATATCGGAAGCTCCAAAATTACCAGCTTGTGCTATTTGTAATTGGAAAGAAGAAATTCTTCCCTTAATTTGTAAAGAACCAGCTGCAGCTCCATCAATATCATTCGAGGTACTTTCTGAAGTATACAAAGGGTCGGCAATTGTGCCTGCGCCAGAATCTTTTACCGTAGTGGAGGTCACTTGGAAATCATCTGTTCCTTCTAGACGTGTCCATGTTGCACCACCAAGTAAAGTTACTTCAGCAGAGTATTGTTCACCACTTCCTGCATCTAATTCACCCAATCTGTCTATATGCAAAATCGGGTTTACTACAACTAACGGGTTGCCATAAGGGTCTTCAAAATTAACCGTAATGGTAGAACCCCATGGGTATTGTCCTTCCAAAGATGTATCACCTTCTAAGGTTTCAGACCAAAAACCACTTCCTGCAGCATTAAAGGTTTCATTTGCCGTAAAGCCAGGAGAGGCCGTAGTACTAATTTTAACTACTACGCCATTATTATAGTTATAAACCACATCTGTTGCGGTTCCTCCCCATACTCCAGATTGCTCTGGTGCAAAACAAAATCCTTCATTAGAATCTAAAATTCCATCGTTATCATCATCCAAATCATAGCCATTCGGTATACCGTCGCCATCCGTATCCATAGGATTATAAGTAATGGTGATGGTTGAAATATTCGACCTGTTATCCTCATTATCATTTACACGATATTGTATAGGTGTTGGATCTGAAAGAAAAAAGGCAAAAGGTGTGAATGTAGCAGTACCTAATTGCTGGTCTACCAACCACTTACCTTCTGAAGGAATTGTAAAACCAATGGCATGCCCATGGCTATCGTTAATTACTTCGGTTGCATTTGCTGGTACAATTACATTTATAGATTCTTTGTCTATGGTTCCATCAGCATCTGAATCATTATCTAACAAATAAATAGAAACCGCTGAACCTACAATATTATCAATACTTAAATCGTCTTGAGTTACCGGAGCTATGAAAGGTGTACAAGATTCTACTTCATATTCTACAGCAGCTAACGAGAAATTTTTATCAATTCCATCAATTCTTACATAACGTGTGCCAACTTGTAAAACCGTAAACTCAATTACATCTGGATTGGTTGACGGTGCACTAGTAGTAACCGCTATTTCTGTAGATGCTGGAAATGGCGCCAACAAAAGTTGGTTATCTGCATTTACAGTGCCATCTAATGGGTCGCCATTTTTACTTAACACATAAAATTTAATAGTACTTCCTACTCGAGGAGATACTCCGGCTCCAAAATCTAAAACCAATACGTCGCCATTATCATCGGCCTCAGCAAAGTCCCCATCTGGAGCACCTAATGCTCTGGTACCATTTTTAAAATTACTAGATATCACATTAGTTGCATAACCGGGAGAAATTGTAATTTTTTCATTAACCGCACAACCACTCGCTTCAATATTGATTGTTATGGTTGCGGTATCACAAAGTGCTGTGGTATCGCAAATCTCATAAGTTAAAGTAGCTGTTCCTGTATAACCAGGAGTTGGTTCAAAATTTAAATTACCATTACCGTTGCTGGAAAATGTTCCTCCTGCCACTGTAAGTGCAGAAGTTGGATTAAAAGAAGCAGGGTCGATGTTATTATTACCATCTGTATCATTATCTAAAGCGTTAAAGGTTAAATATTCTGAATTATAAATTGTAAAGTTATCATCGTTAGCTACTGGCGCCACTGGTGGCGGGTTTACAGCTAGTGGAAAGGATAAAAAAGTTTCGCGTCCACAATTATCTGAAACCACCAAGGTGATGATAAGGTTTTCTATATTTGTTACCGGTGATGTTGAAAATGTAGGGTTTGGAATGCTTACATCATCAAAAGAACCTCCCCCTCCATCAAAGGACCATAAATAGGTAACTGAATTCCCTGGAATTGGAGAACTTGCTGTAGCATCGAAACTAATCGATTCGCCACCTTCAATAGAACCAGACACTGGAATATTATTAACAATGATAGGTGTTTTACCTACAGGGGCGTCAAATGAAAAGTTTAGCATTAAACGTTGCGCTGCTACATCATCGGCGGTGCCTTTATTATGGCTGTGTCCAGCTTCATACATGACCTGTCCTCTTTCTGGGTCTCCAAAACCATGACCGTAAGCTACTTTTGCGGCTTTACCAGGGGTATTTCCTGCCAATAAATCGGCTTGATTTTCATCCCAAACCGATATAGATGTAGTTGGCCTCCAGCTACCGCCAGGGCTAGGCAAGTACACTTGCTCTGAACCGTTTTCGGTAGCAGCATCAATAGCACCTAAATATTGCATAAACGAATCTGAAGGGTTATCATAGGTATAAGGCCCTCCAGAACCATCATCGTGAGCTCCGAAGTCTATTAACCCGGGAACGGGGTCACTTGATAAAAAATTAAGTTTTTGAGTTGAATCGGATGGATTTACCACACTTTCTAAAACACTAACGGCATGACAAGCAGCCCAAAACCATCCTTCATTACCTCCATTGGCTCTTGAATTGTTCCAATCGTATAAAATACCATGCGTTGCCCAGGTAGGGTCGGCATGCGGCAATATAAATAAATCATCACAGGCATTTAAGTTTAATGGCGTATCTTGTCTATACGCTGTACTGGGAATTCCTGCATTAACCATATATTCAATACCAATAGCCCCGTTGTCTAAATCCATAACCCAATTTGGGAATGTGGTAAGCTCTTTATGTAAATCAACCGTAATATCGCTCAAAGTTGTATAAGTAACTACGCCTTGGGCATTCCAATTAGCTAAACTATTTATAACGGATTGGTTTTGAGTATAGTCTTTATGAATAACAAATGGTCCTCCTCTAAAATCTAGACCATCAACGGTAAAATCAACACCGTTTCTCACTTTGGTCTTATTAATAGTCCATAGTACAGGTACTTTGTTTATATCTAACAACTCATAAACTAACCCATATGGTTTTAAGGCATTATCAATAGTTTGAGGAAACACCCCCATATCTATTATAACAGACCCTTTAGGTATATCGACTGTTTGAGCGGAAACTAAATATAAGTTGAAAAATGAGAATAATGTAAAACAAACTATCCTAACTTTAAAAGTTAAATTTGTATAAATTATAGATTTTAGCATGTCTTTTAAGATTAATTTATTAACCATTAAAGACAAACTTGGGACTAAATAGGCATTAATTAAGTCGAATATCGTTGAGCGCTAATTAAGTGTAGATGGATGGTTTCTTTTGTTCGATAAAGGAATTTGGGTTTAACGTTCGTATTTCTAGTCAAATTCTATTTGACTTTCTTATAAAATCATGCTGAAATTTAAAAATAAAAGCATCCTTTTTAAGGATGCCTTATAAATAATTATTTTACTGCTTTTTTTTAAAAGAATCTAGGGGAAAAAACTTTATTGATTAACTGCGGCTCAAAACGCAACATTATTTCGTGCGTTCCGCTATTGTAATTATTTAAATTAGTAGTGGTATAATCGTATGCATATCCAATATAAATGTCCTTGCTAATTTGAAGCCCTACGAGCCCAGCTAAAGCATCGTCCCATCTGTAAGCTAGTCCTAAAGTCAACTTATTGTTAAATAAAATATTTGCAGATACATCAGCAATCAAAGGCGCACCAGAAACAGCTTTAACTAGAAATGCTGGTTTCAATTTAGTGGTTTCACTTAAATCAAACACGTACCCACCAATTAAATAATAATGAAGTCGTTCAACTGCCAAGGATTCTTGGAAATCGTCATAATGATTTGTTGTCACAAAATTTGGGACTGACAAACCTAAATACCACTTTTGTGAATGCAAATACAATCCAGCTCCTATTATAGGTGAGAATAAATTCACATTTTCGTTAAATGCAACATCGGGATCTTTGTACCTCCCTTTACTCCAATCTGTATTTAACAAATGAAATCCACCGTTAATGCCAAACGATAATTCAGTATTCTTATCATTCACTTTTATGGTATATGAAAAATTTCCATTAAAAAAAGTCTCGGTGGCAGGGCCTAATTTATCATTTACGATAGACAATCCAAGCCCAATTTTTTTGTTTTTTAACGGGGTATGTACGCCTAATGTTTGAGTTTTGGGCGCACCATCGATTCCAACCCATTGTGTTCGATATAGACCAACGATACTTAAAGTATCTCTTTGCCCAGCATAACCTGGATTAACCCCCATGGTATTATACATATACTGTGTATACTGCGGATCTTGTTGTGCATTAGTGGTTTGCATAAAGAATGCAAATAATACAACGCTCAAATTTTTTATAATTGATAATTTATATGTCATTTTTGTTTCCTTTTGAATGTAATCAATGTTTATCTATTAATATATAGCCAATCAACTATTGGTTCAGAACCATCACCTATATCTAACACATAATAATACGTTCCCACAGGCAATTGATTCGACCCTGATATAGTAGCACGGCCATTTGAAGTTCCGTCCCAATTATTTTGATAATTGGCCTGTTCGAAGACTAGGTTACCCCAACGGTTGTAAACTTCTAATTTATTACTAGGATAGTTCTCAATACAATCAATAATAAATGTATCATTAACACCATCACCATTTGGCGAAAACTCATTATAAACCGTTAAGCAAATAGGTTCAACAACTGCGCTAGACACATTATTTTGTGGATTAATATCAGCTCCTCCACTTGAATTTAGAACTCTAGCAGTATTTAAATAGTCACCAAAACCAAGAACTTCTACAATTACTTCTAATATTTGAGAGGTACCAGCATTTAATTGAGGAACATCCCACACCCCGGTAATTTCAGAATATGAACCAATTGTAACCACTGAGCTTAAATAATCATAACCACTTGGAATGATTTCTTCAATAGTAATATTAGTTGCATCAACATCGCCTTCATTAACTAATACAATGCTAAAGGTTACTTGATCTCCAACTTTAGGTTTTAAATTATTAACAGCTTTTGAAACTGAAATATCAAAATTACAAACAACTGTTACTGGTTCAGTTATATCTTGAGCATTGAAACTACAAGGATTATTAGAATCAGTGCCATTCATATCTTCTACAGAATCCAACACGCCATCGCCATCTGAATCTTGATCACTTTGTGCATCATAAGGATCGGTACCATTTGTAGCTTCATCGCCATTAGTCACGCCATCACCATCACAATCAGCAGCCTGCCAAATAGCATTTGTGCCATCATAACCAGTGTAGCCTGCAGCTTGGGCTGGATCACAAGGATCATTTTGGTCTGTCCCATTATTGATCTCATTATCATCATCTATACCATCGCCATCTGTATCGCCTGATGCGGCATAAGGATCGGTACCATTAGTAGCTTCATCGCCATTAGTCACACCATCACCATCACAATCAG
The DNA here is from genome assembly GCF_042654525.1 of Geojedonia litorea. Taxonomy (NCBI): domain Bacteria; kingdom Pseudomonadati; phylum Bacteroidota; class Flavobacteriia; order Flavobacteriales; family Flavobacteriaceae; genus Geojedonia; species Geojedonia litorea. The sequence goes on along the minus strand of NZ_JBHSGP010000007.1, from coordinate 195,626 downwards.
CAGCCTGCCAGATCGCATTTGTGCCATCATAACCAGTGTAGCCTGCAGCTTGTACTGGATCACAAGGATCATTTTGGTCTGTCCCGTTATTGATCTCATTATCATCGTCTATACCATCGCCATCTGTATCGCCTGATGCGGCATAAGGATCGGTACCATTTGTAGCTTCATCGCCATTAGTCACGCCATCAACATCACAATCAGCAGCCTGCCAAATAGCATTTGTGCCATCATAACCTGTGTAACCTGCAGCTTGGGCTGGATCACAAGGATCATTTTGGTCTGTCCCGTTATTGATCTCATTATCATCATCTATACCATCGCCATCTGTATCGCCTGATGCAGCATAAGGATCGGTACCATTTGTAGCTTCATCGCCATTAGTCACGCCATCACCATCACAATCAGCAGCCTGCCAAATAGCATTTGTGCCATCATAACCTGTGTAGCCTGCAGCTTGGGCTGGATCACAAGGATCATTTTGGTCTGTCCCATTATTGATCTCATTATCATCATCTATACCATCGCCATCTGTATCGCCTGATGCGGCATAAGGATCGGTACCATTAGTAGCTTCATCGCCATTAGTCACGCCATCACCATCACAATCAGCAGCCTGCCAAATAGCATTTGTGCCATCATAACCAGTGTAGCCTGCAGCTTGGGCTGGATCACAAGGATCATTTTGGTCTGTCCCATTATTAATCTCAATATCATCGTCTATACCATCGCCATCTGTATCGCCTGATGCGGCATAAGGATCGGTACCATTTGTAGCTTCATCACCATTAGTCACGCCATCACCATCACAATCAGCAGCCTGCCAAATAGCATTTGTGCCATCATAACCAGTGTAGCCTGCAGCTTGGGCTGGATCACAAGGATCATTTTGGTCTGTCCCATTATTGATCTCATTATCATCATCTATACCATCGCCATCTGTATCGCCTGATGCGGCATAAGGATCGGTACCATTAGTAGCTTCATCGCCATTAGTCACGCCATCACCATCACAATCAGCAGCCTGCCAGATCGCATTTGTGCCATCATAACCAGTGTAGCCTGCAGCTTGGGCTGGATCACAAGGATCATTTTGGTCTGTCCCGTTATTGATTTCTAAATCGTTTGACACACCGTCACCATCTGTATCTGTATTCAGATATGGGTTTGTTCCGTTATTAACTTCATCGCCATTATTGACACCATCACTATCACAATCGGCAGCTTGCCAAATTAAATTGGTTGCATCATAACCTGTATACGTAGGGGCTTGCATAGGATCGCATGGATCTGTTTCATCTGTTCCATTAACAGTTTCTAAATCATCTGGAATACCATCTCCATCGGTATCTACTCCCGAATAAGGATCAGTGCCATTAGTAACTTCATCGCCATTAGTCACGCCATCACCATCACAATCGGCAGCTTGCCAGATCGCATTTGTGCCATCATAACCTGTGTAGCCTGCAGGTCTTGCCGGGTCACATGGATTTTTAGGATCCGTTCCGTTTCCAATTTCAGTAGCATCGTTATCACCATCACCATCACAATCATTTCCAGAAGTCACAGGTTCGGTAACATCGGCCACATTGTAGTCACAGGCATCATTTGGATCTGTTCCATTTGCTAATTCTGTTGTATCCAGAACTCCATCATTATCGTCGTCTAGATCACAAGTATCTGAAATTAAATCGCCATCAGCATCTGGGCCAACTTCTAAATAATCAGCAACTGTATTCGCATTTGTATCTTCAGGGGTCGCATAACTGGCCAAAGTTACTGTCCCATCTGGATTGGTTGAAGGAGGGTTACCTGTTCCGTAATAATCATTGTCTCCACCGTCAGCAGTTGCGTCATCATAAGCTTCATTCGCATCATTACAGCCATCGCCATCACTATCTAAATCAAAATGATTTGGAATACCATCATTATCTGTATCTAAATTGGCACAAATTCCAAAGGTATTCAACGTACAAAAATCGGCGTCTTGGTAATTTGGAATCCCATCCATGTCATCATCGGCCATTGGGTTAAGCCCGTTAGATTCTACAGTATCTAAAATTCCATCATTATCATTATCTGCATCTGAATAATCTGCCACACCATCACCATCAAAATCATTAAACGTTGCATCACGATAATCAACATCACCACCGAATAAAACATCGCCATCGGTGTCTGGAAAGTTATCCTCTTGGGAATTATCTAACGCACCGTTAACATCTATAAAAGTATCCCCTTGAATAAGATCGTCATAATTATCGTCTAAACCATTAATTCCTGTTACTCCATCAGTTTGCCCATCGGCATTGGTATCTGCCGTTTCATTTCCGGCTTCCTCAATATCAAAAATGGTATCATTATCAGAATCTAAATCTAAATAATCTGGAGTATCAGTTCCGTCAGTATTAACTACAACTATAGGAGTACCAGAATTATTAACATCATAACTGTCATCAAGACCATCATTATCGCTATCTAATTCACTAGGTGGAATATAATCGACTGTTGATTGTCCCTCTACATTATCAGGAATTGTATCATTATCTGAATCTAAATCTAATTGGTTAAACTGACCATCATTATCTGTGTCTACAATAGTTAATGGTGTACCTCCAAGGGCGGAACCATCTCTATTATCAAAGTTATCGACGGCGTCAATTATTCCATCAGCATCAACATCATTAGTAAAACCACTACCATATTGACCATTACCGTTACTATCTATTCCACCGGCCTCAATCACATCAGCAATACCATCATTATCTGAATCGATATCATGAATATCGTGTCCGCCATCACCATCAGTATCAAAAGGAATAAGGCCAGCAGTGCCCACTGCTAAAGGCACACCTTCATTGCCTGAAGTTTGATATACGTCTGAACTGCCCAACAACCCTGTACCAGGCATACCATTACTATCGTCATCTTGAGTGCCACCTGCTTCAGTATAATCAGAAATACCGTCATTATCAGAATCTAAATCCAAATAATCAGGTTCTCCGTCACCATCAGAATCTGTAGGATTGGTTCGTGGGTTTCCGTCGCCATCTAAATCATCGTCTTCATAACTGTCTCTAATTCCATCATTATCAGAATCATAATCAACTGTATCCACAACCCCATCTTGATCTTTATCTTGTGTAAAAGCTTCTCTCCAATCTCTATCACCACCCACCTGATCAACGTCTGGATGATCTGTTGGCAATTGATTATTATTTGTTGCATTTAAGGGATCTGAGGTATTAGTTATGACATTATCAAAATCATCATGTAAGCCATCTCCATCACTGTCAACAAATAATACAGGGTCAACAATGCCATCATTATCTAAATCTAAAAGACCATCAATAGAATTATCAGTGGCATTTTCAGCCATATCGAAATCATCCCCTCCAATACCATTTATAACATCAGAATTTGTATCGGCATAATCTGGTGCACTACCTCCATCGGTATTTGTATAACCAATACCAACACCCCCATTATTAACATCATAGGCATTATCAATCCCATCACCGTCGGTATCTAATCCTGTTGGTGCTCGATAAGTAAAGGTTGATTGCCCTTCAATGTTATCTATAATCCCATCGTTATCTATATCAATGTCAAGGGTATTATTTACACCATCATTATCTCTATCTTTGTTAAATCCGAATCCACCAAGAATATTTCCTGCAGCATCAGGATCGTTAGTATCTGCTAGGCCATCGCCATCTGAATCTGCAGGAATACCAGTCCCAACAATACCATTATTATCACCATCAGACACTTGAAAGTTTCCTTCAAACGTATCTGGTAATCCATCACCATCTGAATCTAAATCTAAATAATTTGGGATGCTGTCTGCATCTGAATTTAAAAACTCTGGTAATGACACTTCACTTTCCATAGGGTCATGCCAACCGTTATTATTGGCATCAACAAAGCCGTCTACCTGACCATCATTATCAGTATCGTTATAAGAAGCATTATTTGAAAATGCCTCTGTCAAATCGGATATTGCGTCATTATCTGAATCTACATCCAAGAAATTATACAATGTATAACCTGGATTTACATCACTAGTTACATCCGTATTTATTGGATTAGTTGCCAATACACCACTTTCAGGTGAAGTCTCCAATTCATCTGCCAATCCGTTCACTCCAAAAGAAGATGAGTCTACAAAACCATCATTATTTGCATCAATATTTCCTGCTTCAATCACGTCTGGAATTGCATCGTTATCTGCATCTAGATCCAAATGATTGGCAACACCATCATTATCAAAATCATAAAGCTGCTCAATCCCTACAGTATCATCACCAATAAGGTTATTTGAGTCATCTTCATCTAAATATGCTGGTACGCCATCATTATCTGCATCAGCATTTGGATTATTTCCTCCGGATTCAAAAGTGTCAGGTACTCCATCATTATCATCATCTAAATCTGAAATATCAGCAACTCCATCATTATCTGTATCTAAAAGCACAGTAATTGAAACCGTATTTGTACTACATACCTGTGGGGTCACTGCCGTATTACATACCGTATAATCAACCGTTACTGTAGTGCCTTCTTCGCCTGCTGCTGGGGTATAGATCATCACTCCGGTAGAAGCATCAAAACTTACTGTACCTGTTGCTGTGCCTGTCCCTGCATCTACCAAACTTGTATTTGCCCCTGGTAAGAAATCATCGTTCGTTAAAACATTAACCGTATTACTTGTCCCTTCGGTAACATCTAAAACATCCGGAGCAGTCGTTGGAACCAACCTGTTAGGATCTGTAGTATCTCCATTGCCATCATTATCATCATCGGGATCTGTACTATCTGGAATACCATCGCCGTCTGTATCTACTTCTACAGTGATACTTACCGTATTTGTACCACATACCTGTGGCGTCACTGCCGTATTACATACCGTGTAATCAACCGTTACTGTAGTGCCTTCTTCTCCTGCTGCTGGGGTATAGGTCATCACGCCAGTAGAAGCATCAAAACTTACTGTACCTGTTGCTGTGCCTGTCCCGGCATCTACCAAACTTGTATTTGCCCCTGGTAAGAAATCATCGTTCGTTAAAACATTAACCGTATTACTTGTCCCTTCAGTTACCGTTAAATTATCGGCCGCTGTTGTAGCCACTAGTGGATTTGGATCTGTAGTATCTGGATTACCATCATTATCATCGTCAGTATCTGTACTATCTGGAATACCATCGCCGTCTGTATCTACTTCTACAGTGATACTTACCGTATTTGTACCACATACCTGTGGTGACACTGCCGTATTACATACCGTGTAATCAACCGTTACTGTAGTGCCTTCTTCGCCTGCTGCTGGGGTATAGGTCATTACTCCGGTAGAAGCATCAAAACTTACTGTACCTGTTGCTGTGCCTGTCCCGGCATCTACCAAACTTGTATTTGCCCCTGGTAAGAAATCATCGTTCGTTAAAACATTAACCGTATTACTTGTCCCTTCGGTCACTGTTAAATTATCGGCCGCTGTTGTAGCCACTAGTGGATTTGGATCTGTAGTATCTGGATTACCATCATTATCATCGTCTACATCACATTCTCCAACTTCTCCATCTGAATCAATATCTGAATCTACTGTAGTTACCGATGTATTAGTACCCGGGTATGCTGCTCCAGCAACAGTTCCATCACCATTTATGGTAGGCGGATTACCTGTCCCATAATACTCATTATCACCTCCATCTGCTGTAGCACTATCATAGGCTTCATTAGCATCAGAACAACCATCATTATCAGAATCAGTATCTAAATAATCTGCGATGTTATCATTATCAGTATCCGCTGGTGTACAAAAGGACAAATCTCCTATTGCTATTCCTTGAAAATTTGCTGGTGTGGGATTAACTTGATTATAATATATATCAATAGATTCAATTGGAACTGAAAAATTTAGTACTAGATTTTCATTAGTTCCAGCACCAGTAAATGTATTATTTCCATCATAAGTGATATTGGCTCCTGCTGTGTAATCAGCTGGAACTAAATCATAGGATCTTCCTTCAGAGGTAATAACAAATTGAACTTGATCGGTAAAATTAGCTCCTGTATCTATATCATAAATGGTAAACGCTAAATTTGTAACTGATCTTGAAAATTCAATTGTTTGAATGGTTTGACCTCCATTTATAGATTCTTGTAAAAATGTATAAGCTGAGGGTGCAAAAAAGTTATTTATTCTCCAATCCCCTACGCCTGGTGTTGGATTAGTGTTTGTTGTTCGAGACAAAGAAATGCTTACTCCATTAAACAACAAAGGTGGCGAGGCTATAGAAAATACAGGGTCCTCTCCTGACCTAATGGTAGTTCCTTCAACATAATGATTATTCCATATTAAAGACGCTGTTTGACAATTTAATTCAACCGTATCTAATATCCCATCGTTATCATCATCTAAATCATCTCCATTAACTACCCCATCGCCATCGGTGTCTGTTCCTGTACCACTAGAATTTGAGACACTAATATTTACAGTAGCGGTTCCACAAACATCAGGATTAGGATCTGAATTGCAGACTTGGTAAATAACTGTCACCAATTGCCCCGCTTCTGTTGCCAATGGTGTATAAGCTAATTCTCCAGTTGAAGCATCTAAAACTATTGTACCTCCTGCACTCCCACCAATTCTTGTTAAAACAGTTGTACCTAAATTACTTGGGTTTAAATTCGGTAAAAAATCGTCATTCGCAAGTATATTTATATTAGTTGCAATATTCAAGGTCGCAGTTGCACTTTCATCAACAGCAACTGGAATTAATGGATTAGGGTCTGAACCATCAGGGTTACCATCGTTATCATCATCAGGATCAGTACTATCAGGATCACCATCACCATCGGTATCTAGTCCTCCGCATGCTGAAGATACAGCAGGATTGGTTACATCTGAATTAGTTCCTGTGTACCCATCTGTATTTCCAATAACCCTCCCATTAGCGTCATATCCAGTTCCAGAAAGTTCTCCAGATTTCGTAGCACTTTCTGTAAATCCTGCTTCTAAAACATCATTACAGGCATCACCATCAGCATCTAAATCCATATGATCAGCAATTCCATCTAAATCGGTATCAAAATTATCATTAACACCATCAGAATTAGTATCTACAAATCCTGCATAGTCAGGGTCTAAATAATCTGGCACACCATCACCATCAGAATCTGCACTTGGATCTACACCTCCAGGAGACTCTTCAGTATCTAGAATGCCGTCGTTATCGTCATCTAAATCATTGGCATCTGTAACACCATCATTGTCATTGTCTGAAGATGCATAAACGGCAGCTGCAAACTGATCATCATCACTTGCAATAATATCACCATCAACCCCTAAAATGTCGGATGCCGACCCTCCTAAAGCAGAAGAAGGAGAACTAGCTGTTGCAACTGCTATTCTAAAGTTTTGATTTGTAGTTATCCCGATAACAGACAAGGGCACAAACCAATCAATAAAAATGGGATCGGTATTACAACTTGCATTATTATTTAAAGCGTCTGATCGTTGTGAATTCGAATCAGGATTATAAGTACCTAGAATTATACCTGAAGTGGTTCCATCTACATTTTCAACCAATACATCATTATTATTTCCACTACCGTAAATAACTTCTCGTTCAAACCCAGGATTTCCAGGAATACTATTTGGATCAGAAGGGCCAAACTTTAAATCAGTATCAAATAAAAAGCTATAACCAAATGCTCCATTAGCTTGTTTAGCTATACGCATTCTAAATACCATGATTTCATCACCATTATCTGGGGTGCCATCTGGATCTGAAATATAATAATACCCACCTGCAGATCCTGTGGAGGGATCACTTACAATTTCTGTGGCCGCACAACTAGACCCTGTTTGAAGATCTGAAGAAGGCTCTGCTGTTAATTGTGGTACTTCTTTAAATGGTATCTCAAATTGCGGCAACTCATTTCCAGTTGTAAAAGGTAATCCAGTAAGTGTTGTCCAGCCATCTCCATTAGGGTCCATTGGATTTGGACTTGGAGCAGCAGGTGTATAAATCTGACCTGGCGTTTGAGCGAATACTTTAGTGAATAAAACGGATACACAAAACACGACAATAAGCGTAGTGTTTTGGAGAGTAAAGGTTTTCATAGCGGTTTAGGGTAATTTATTTTTTTATAAAGTCTTTTTTAGTTTAGAATGACCATACTTAAGACAACCTCATCGAGAAATTTCGACCTTTAATCGATGAAATATCATTTTTTAACGTTGAAATGCAAATATACGATTATTATTTACTTAACCTAACAATTATCAAATATATTATGCATGCATAGTAATTAAAATTAAGCGATACCCATAAGAAACTATTTTACTTATAATAATTCAAATTATTTATTAAAAAAACCTGATTAATTTAACGAAAACGTTTTCGGCGAACATAATTCTAATAGCTCTGTTTCAATTTATTATGTATTATAAATTTCCTGAATTGGTCATTGTTCTTTGTGTAATTAAATGGATGTTAATCATAATTTAGTGATGTCAATGAATATTTAAGACGTGGGCTTTATAAAGGAGCAAATAAGTTTATCTTTGCCGAAAATTAATCATTAATGAATTTTAATTCCGAAATTAACAGACGACGAACCTTTGGTATTATATCGCATCCAGATGCTGGAAAGACTACCTTAACCGAAAAATTATTACTTTTTGGGGGTGCCATTCAAGAAGCTGGAGCAGTAAAGAGCAATAAAATAAAGAAAGGAGCCACTAGTGATTTTATGGAGATTGAACGTCAGCGTGGAATTTCTGTTGCTACATCGGTTTTAGCCTTTGAATACGATGGCATTAAAATAAACATTCTTGATACTCCCGGACATAAAGATTTTGCTGAAGACACCTTTAGGACTCTCACTGCTGTTGATAGTGTAATCGTTGTTATTGATGTTGCCAAAGGGGTCGAGGAACAAACTGAAAAACTTGTTGAAGTTTGTAGAATGCGAAATATTCCAATGATAGTTTTTATCAATAAACTAGATAGAGAAGGAAAAGACGCCTTTGATTTATTAGACGAAATAGAACAAAAGTTAGGTCTTCAAGTCGTTCCTTTAAGCTTCCCTATTGGAATGGGATACGATTTTAAAGGCATTTATAATATTTGGGAACGAAATATTAATTTATTCAGCGGTGACAGCAGAAAAAATATAGAAGAAACCATCGAAATTTCTGACCTAGAGGCAACGGAACTCAATTCATTAATTGGTGACAAAGCCGCTAAAACCTTAAGAGATGAAATTGAACTTGTAGAAGGTATTTACCCCAGTTTTGACCGTCAAGCTTATTTAGAAGGAAACTTACAACCTGTATTTTTTGGATCTGCGTTAAACAATTTTGGTGTTCGTGAACTCCTAGATTGTTTTATTGAAATTGCTCCAAAACCAAGACCAAAACGAAGTGAAGAACGTCTAGTAAATCCAGACGAAAAGGATTTTAGTGGATTTGTATTTAAAATTCACGCTAATATGGATCCTAATCATAGGGATCGATTGGCATTTGTTAAAATTGTTTCCGGAAAGTTTGAAAGAAATAAACCTTATTTACATGTTAGACATGGTAAAAAATTAAAATTCTCCAGTCCAAATGCCTTTTTTGCAGAAAAAAAAGAAATTGTTGACATTTCCTATCCAGGCGATATTGTTGGTTTACATGATACCGGAAACTTTAAAATTGGTGATACTCTAACTGAAGGCGAAGCCATAAACTATAAAGGGATCCCAAGTTTTTCTCCCGAACATTTTAGATATATCAACAACGCCGATCCTTTAAAGTCAAAACAACTTTATAAAGGCATAGATCAGTTGATGGATGAAGGTGTTGCACAGTTATTTACTTTGGAACTGAACGGTAGAAAGGTTATTGGAACAGTTGGTGCTTTACAATATGAAGTGATTCAATACAGACTTGAACATGAATATGGTGCTAAGTGTACATATGAAAACCTTAATGTACACAAAGCGTGCTGGGTTGACCCTGATGACCCTAAAAATGAAGAGTTTAAAGAATTTTTGAGAGTGAAGCAACGATTTTTGGCTAAAGACAAACAAAATCAATTAGTTTTTCTGGCAGATTCGGCATTTTCATTACAAATGACACAACAGAAATATCCAAGCATTACCTTTCATTTTACTTCTGAATTTAATTAAAAAAAGATGTAGTTCATCTAATTTTTATGAAAAATGTTGTTTTTTATCGATTTTTTTGTACATTTAATCGAATATTATTTACATCGTCTATATGGTGTAGCTAACTTTAATAGAGAATCATAACCCCAAAAATGATCTGCTACTTATGGAAACAAATGCTAACGTTTTCAGTAATAAAGATATTACTGTAACATTCGAACCCTGTGTATGTATTAATGCTGAACGTTGTGCTAAAGAGCTTTCTGATGTCTTTAGAAATTCAGTAATTCCATGGATCTACCTTGATGGTGCTTCCACAAAAAAAATCATTAATCAGGTTAAAAAATGCCCTTCGGGCGCATTAAAATTTTACTACAACAAAGAAGTTGCTTAACAGCATAAAAAAAACCTTTGATTAAATTAATCAAAGGCTTTTTTTATTAAGCTTGACCTGTTGGCCCAAAATTTAATGGTATAGGCGGTTGCTGAAAAAACTATTTCGAGCAACCTTTACCTTATTACTTTTATTTATGCCTGACCTGTTGGTCCAAAATTTAAAGGTATTGGCGGTTGCTCGTAATCTTTAATTTCACCATGAGCATTTTCAAATCGCTTTACATTATCACCTAATGCTTTTAGTAATCGTTTAGCATGTTGAGGTGTTAAAATAATTCTAGCCTTTACTTTACTTTTAGGAGTACCTGGCATGATACTTACAAAGTCCATTACAAATTCTGAAACTGAATGATTTATAATAGCAAGATTAGAATAAGTGCCTTCGGCTACTTTTTCATCTAATTCTATATTTATCTGTCCCTGCTTGTTTTTATCTTCAGCCATGGTTTCCTTTATTAAATTTTGAATCAACTTTAAATTAAATCAGGTTCTGGTTTCACTCCAATAAAGAAGTGAAACCATATTCACCTTATTTAGTTATAATTCATTTCTTGTTTAGCCTTCATCATTTCGTCGAATTCTTCTTTAGATCCTACAATGATGTTTTCATAACGCCTTACCCCTGTTCCTGCTGGAATTCTATGCCCAACAATTACATTCTCCTTAAGACCTTCAAGATCATCAACTTTAGCATTTACTGCTGCTTCGTTAAGTACTTTTGTAGTCTCTTGGAAGGATGCAGCCGAAATAAACGATTTCGTCTGTAATGAAGCTCTAGTAATACCTTGAAGAATTGGTGTTGCAGTTGCTGGGTGAGCATCTCTAGCCACAGCCAATTTTTTATCTTCTCTACGTAAAATAGAATTCTCGTCTCTTAATTGGCGCATCGTTACGATCTGACCTGGTTTAAGCGTAGCTGAATCTCCAGCATCTTCAATGACCTTCATTCCAAAGATTTTATCGTTTTCTTCAATGAAATCAGATTTGTGAACTAATTGGTCTTCAAGGAATATTGTATCTCCAGAATCAATAATCTGTACTTTACGCATCATTTGCCTAACAACAACTTCAAAGTGCTTATCGTTAATTTTCACACCTTGTAAACGATATACTTCTTGTACTTCGTTTACTAAATATTGCTGTACCGCAGATGGGCCTTTAATATTCAAGATATCATCTGGAGTCACAGAACCGTCAGATAGAGGCATTCCTGCTTTTACATAATCGTTTTCTTGAACAAGAATTTGATTAGATAATTTTACAAGATATTTTTTAACCTCTCCTAATTTAGATTCTATGATAATCTCACGGTTACCTCTTTTAATTTTTCCAAAAGAAACTACACCGTCAATCTCACTTACAACCGCAGGGTTAGAAGGATTACGCGCTTCGAATAACTCGGTAACACGTGGTAAACCTCCAGTAATATCTCCAGCTTTAGCTGATTTACGTGGAATTTTAACCAAAACTTTTCCTACACTAATCTTTTCACCGTCATCAATCATTAAGTGAGCTCCAACCGGTAAGTTATAAGAACGTATAGTATTTCCTTTAGCGTCGTCTATATGAAGCGTTGGAATCAACTTTTTGTTTCTAGATTCAGAAATTACTTTTTCTTGGAATCCTGTTTGCTCATCGATTTCAACTTGATAAGTTATACCTTGCTCAATGTTTTCATATTTTACTTTACCAGCAAATTCTGAAATAATTACTCCATTATATGGATCCCATGAACAAATAACATCACCTTTTTTAACTTTATCCCCTGGTTTTACATTAATGAATGAACCATAAGGAATGTTATTGGTACTCAAAGTGATACCTGTTTTCTCATCGACAAGTTTCAATTCAGAAGTTCTAGAAATTACAACTTGTGTTTTCTTGCCTTCTGCATCAGCACTTTCAACAGTTTTAAGATCTTCGATCTCTGCTATACCATCAAATTTAACGATCAATTTATTTTCTTCGGAAATGTTACCAGCAATACCACCTACGTGGAATGTACGCAATGTTAACTGAGTACCTGGCTCTCCAATTGACTGAGCAGCAACAACACCAACAGCTTCTCCTCTCTGAACCATTTTACCGGTAGCTAAATTACGGCCGTAACACTTAGAACAAATACCTTGTTTAGCTTCACATGTTAATGCAGAACGTACTTCAATAGACTCTAATGGAGAATCTTCAATACGTTTAGCAATAGCATCATTAATATGCTCACCTGCACTCACCAATAATTCTTCAGTTAATGGGTCATAAACATCATTAAGAGAAGTTCTACCTACTATTCTATCTTCAAGAGTTTCAATAATCTCTTCGTTTTTCTTCAATGGAGAAACTTCAATACCTCTTAACGTTCCACAATCTTCACTATAGATAATAACATCTTGTGATACATCAACCAAACGACGGGTTAAGTAACCCGCATCGGCAGTTTTAAGTGCGGTATCGGCAAGACCTTTACGAGCACCGTGGGTTGAGATAAAGTATTCCAAAATTGAAAGACCTTCCTTAAAATTAGAAAGAATAGGGTTCTCAATAATTTCACCACCTCCTGCGTTTGATTTTTTAGGCTTGGCCATTAAACCACGCATTCCTGTAAGCTGACGAATCTGTTCTTTAGATCCACGAGCTCCAGAATCAAGCATCATATACACAGAGTTAAATCCTTGTTGATCTTCACGGATACGCTTCATTGACAACTCGGTCAACTCGGCATTGGTAGATGTCCAAATATCAATAACTTGGTTATAGCGTTCATTATTGGTTATCAATCCCATATTATAGTTACCCATAATACCATCAACTAAAGTATTAGCTTTATCGATCATACTTTGTTTTTCTGGTGGGATAATAATATCACCTAAACTAAATGATAAACCACCTTGAAATGCAAACTTATATCCTAGAGTTTTAATTTCATCAAGGAATGCTGCTGTTTCAGGAACACTGGTTACTTTCAAAATGTTACCAATAATATCTCTTAAAGATTTTTTGGTAAGAACCTGATTAATGTAACCTGCCGCTTCTGGCACTTTCTCATTAAATAAGACACGACCAACTGTAGTTTCAATAATTTGGGTAGTTAACTCTCCATTTTCATTGAAATCCTTGGTTCTAACTTTTATTCCGGCATTTAATTCTACTTTCTTCTCATTGTAAGCAATAGTTACCTCATCTGGAGAATAGAATGTTAAGCCTTCTCCTTTAACTTTAACCTCATCAGTAGATTTACGTAGCTTGGTCATATAATATAGACCAAGAACCATATCTTGAGATGGTACAGTTACTGGAGATCCATTAGCTGGATTTAAAATATTATGCGAAGCCAACATTAATAGTTGTGCTTCTAAGATTGCTTCTGGGCCTAATGGTAAATGCACCGCCATTTGGTCACCATCGAAATCTGCGTTAAATGCAGTACATACCAATGGGTGCAACTGGATAGCTTTACCTTCTATTAATTTAGGCTGAAAAGCTTGTATACCAAGTCTGTGAAGCGTAGGAGCACGATTTAAAAGTACTGGATGTCCTTTTAAAACGTTTTCTAAAATATCCCAAACAACTGGTTCTTTTCTATCTATAATTTTCTTTGCAGATTTTACAGTTTTTACAATACCTCTTTCAATCAGTTTTCTGATAATAAATGGTTTGTAAAGCTCTGCTGCCATGTTTTTTGGCAATCCGCATTCAAATAATTTTAATTCTGGTCCAACGACAATTACCGAACGTGCTGAATAATCTACACGTTTACCTAAAAGGTTTTGACGAAAACGTCCTTGTTTTCCTTTTAATGAATCTGATAATGATTTTAATGGTCTGTTAGAATCTGTTTTTACAGCAGATGCTTTACGTGTGTTGTCAAATAATGAATCTACTGATTCTTGCAACATACGCTTCTCATTACGTAAAATTACTTCTGGAGCTTTGATTTCAACCAAACGCTTCAAACGATTGTTACGAATAATAACTCGACGATATAAATCATTTAAATCTGAAGTCGCAAAACGCCCACCATCTAAAGGCACCAAAGGTCTTAATTCTGGTGGAATGATTGGAATAGCCTTCATGATCATCCACTCTGGCTTATTTTCGCGATTGGCATTTGAATCTCTAAACGCTTCAACAACTTGCAGACGTTTTAAGGCCTCTGTTTTACGTTGCTTAGAGGTTTCGGTATTTGCTTTATGACGTAAATCATATGACAATTCATTCAAATCAATTCTTGAAAGCAAATCTATCAAGCATTCAGCTCCCATTTTTGCGATGAATTTATTTGGATCGTGATCATCCAAATACTGATTTTCTTGTGGAAGTGACTCAAGAATGTTTAAATATTCTTCTTCTGTTAAGAAATCCATTTTTTGCAACGGCTCGCCATCAACATTTTTTGCTAAACCTGGTTGAATTACTACATAACGTTCGTAGTAAATAATCATGTCTAATCGTTTAGATGGTAGTCCTAATAAGTACCCAATTTTGTTAGGTAACGAACGGAAATACCATATATGTGCAACAGGCACAACAAGGTTGATATGCCCAACACGGTCTCTACGTACTTTCTTTTCAGTAACTTCAACACCACAGCGGTCACAAACTATACCTTTGTAACGTATTCTTTTATATTTTCCACAAGCACATTCAAAATCCTTCACAGGACCAAAAATACGCTCACAGAATAAACCATCTCTTTCTGGTTTATGAGTTCGATAATTAATAGTTTCTGGTTTTAGGACTTCACCGCGAGACGCAGCCAAAACAGACTCTGGAGAGGCCAAACCAATTGAGATTTTATTAAATCTCTGTACTGTATTCTTATCTTGTTTTCTTGCCATAATACTTTATAGTCTTCAGTTAGCAGTCTTCAGTCTTTAGTTGCAAATAGTACTGCTAACTGAAGACTGTGAACTGCTTCCTTAAATTTATTCTTCTAATCTAATATCTAATCCTAAACCTTTTAATTCATGCATCAATACATTGAATGATTCAGGCAATCCTGGTTCTGGCATTGGTTCTCCTTTTACGATAGCTTCGTAAGTTTTAGCTCTACCAATAACATCATCAGACTTCACTGTTAAGATTTCACGAAGTGTAGCCGATGCGCCATAAGCTTCAAGTGCCCAAACTTCCATCTCTCCAAAACGCTGTCCACCAAACTGTGCTTTACCACCAAGAGGTTGTTGCGTAATCAATGAGTAAGGTCCGATTGAACGTGAGTGCATTTTATCGTCAACCATATGTCCTAGTTTCAACATATAAATCACACCAACAGTAGCAGGTTGATCAAAACGATCTCCTGTACCACCATCATATAAATAAGTATGACCAAATCGTGGAATTCCAGCTTCGTCAGTAAACTCATTTATTTGATCTAAAGTTGCGCCATCAAAAATAGGAGTTGCATAAGTGCGTCCTAATTTTTGACCAGCCCATCCAAGTACGGTTTCATAAATCTGACCAATGTTCATACGAGATGGTACACCAAGCGGGTTTAATACGATATCAACAGGAGTTCCATCTTCTAAGAATGGCATATCTTCTTGACGCACAATACGTGCAACGATACCTTTGTTACCGTGACGACCAGCCATTTTATCACCAACTTTTAGTTTACGTTTTTTAGCAACGTATACTTTAGCTAATTTGATAATTCCTGCAGGTAATTCATCCCCAACAGAAATGGTGAATTTCTCACGACGCAATGACCCTTGCAAATCATTTTCTTTAATCTTGTAATTGTGGATTAAATCAGCAATAAGCGCATTAGTATGGTCATCGGTTGTCCATGTTCCTGATGTTAAATGTGTATAATCATCAACAGCATTTAACATTTTAAGAGTATATTTCTTTCCTTTAGGAATGATTTCTTCTCCTAGATCATTAAAGATACCTTGAGCCGTTTTTCCGTTTACAATTGCGAATAATTTTTCAACTAAAATATCTTTTAGTTCATCAAATTTTCTATAATAAACAGTTTCTAAAGCATCAATATCTTCTTTATCTTTTGCTCTCTTGCGTTTGTCTTTAATTGCTCTAGAGAATAACTTCTTGTCGATAACTACACCATGTAATGAAGGTGATGCTTTCAATGAAGCATCTTTAACATCACCTGCTTTATCTCCAAAGATTGCTCTTAAAAGCTTTTCTTCAGGAGTTGGATCACTTTCTCCTTTTGGTGTAATTTTACCGATTAAAATATCTCCCGGCTTAATTTCAGCACCAATACGGATCATACCGTTTTCATCCAAGTCTTTAGTAGCTTCTTCAGAAACGTTAGGAATATCATTTGTTAGCTCTTCATTACCTAATTTAGTATCTCGAACTTCTAATGAATACTCATCAATATGGATAGAGGTGAAAATATCATCACGCACCACTTTTTCAGAAATTACGATAGCATCCTCAAAGTTGTATCCTTTCCAAGGCATGAAGGCCACTTTCATATTTCTACCAAGTGCCAATTCTCCATTTTCAGTTGCGTATCCTTCACAAAGCACCTGACCTTTAGTTACTTTATCACCTTTTACCACAATTGGTTTAAGGTTAATAGAAGTACCTTGGTTGGTCTTTCTGAATTTTACTAAAGGATAAGATTTGGTATCGCTATCAAAGCTCACCATAGCTTCTTCTTCAGTACGCTCATATTTGATAATGATTTCATTAGCATCAACATACTCAACAACACCATCACCTTCTGCATTAATCAATACTCTTGAATCTGAAGCCACTTGACGTTCTAATCCAGTTCCCACAATAGGAGCCTGAGGACGCAATAATGGTACAGCCTGACGCATCATGTTAGATCCCATCAAAGCACGGTTAGCATCATCATGTTCCAAAAATGGAATCAACGATGCTGAAATAGATGCTACTTGGTTAGGAGCAACATCAGTATAATTAGCATTTGCTGGATCAATTACAGGGAAATCACCTTCTTGACGAGCAATAATTTTTTCGTCAAATATTTTACCATTCTCATCCACTTTAACATTGGCTTGAGCAATAAGTAAATCTTCTTCTTCTTCAGCACTTAAATAAGTAGGTGCATTTTTAATGTCCACTACTCCATTTTCAACTTTTCTATATGGCGTTTCAATGAAGCCCATTCCGTTTACTTTAGCATAAACTGAAAGTGAAGAAATCAAACCAATGTTTGGTCCCTCTGGAGTTTCAATTGGACATAAACGACCATAATGCGTATAGTGAACGTCACGAACCTCAAATCCTGCTCTTTCACGAGATAAACCACCTGGTCCAAGAGCCGATAAACGACGTTTGTGTGTAATCTCTGCTAATGGATTGGTTTGATCCATAAATTGAGATAACTGATTTGTTCCAAAGAATGAATTAATAACTGAAGACAAGGTCTTCGCATTAATCAAATCTATTGGCGTAAACACCTCATTATCACGAACGTTCATACGCTCACGAATAGTACGTGCCATACGAGCTAAACCAACACCAAATTGAGATGATAATTGCTCACCAACAGTACGTACACGACGGTTAGATAAGTGATCAATATCATCAATCTCTGCTTTAGAGTTGATAAGTTCTATTAAATATTTAATGATGGTAATGATATCTTCTTTAGTAAGCACTTGCTTGTCCATACCAATATCAAGACCTAATTTTTTGTTCATTCTATAACGACCTACTTCACCCAGTGAGTAACGTTGGTCAGAAAAGAATAATTTGTCAATAATACCACGTGCTGTTTCCTCATCCGGTGGCTCGGCATTACGTAGTTGACGGTAAATATGTTCTACAGCTTCTTTTTCAGAGTTTGTTGGATCTTTTTGAAGCGTATTATGTATAATGGCGTAATCTCCTTGTTGTGCGCTTTCTTTATGTAAAAGAATAGTTTTCACATCCGCCTCAAGGATTTCCTCGATATTATCTTTATCAATAATCGTGTCACGATCTAATACAATTTCGTTACGCTCGATAGATACTACCTCTCCAGTATCTTCATCTACGAAATCTTCATGCCACGTATTAAGTACACGCGCCGCTAATTTACGACCAAGTACTTTTTTCAATCCGGCTTTTGACACTTTTACTTCTTCAGCAAGGTCAAAAATTTCAAGAATATCTTTATCACGTTCAAAGCCTATAGCTCTAAACAATGTAGTTACCGGTAATTTTTTCTTTCTATCAATGTAAGCATACATAACGCTATTGATATCTGTTGCGAACTCAATCCAAGATCCTTTAAAAGGAATAACTCTGGCTGAATACAACTTGGTACCATTGGCGTGGAAGGATTGACTGAAGAATACTCCAGGTGATCTGTGTAATTGAGAAACTACAACACGCTCTGCACCATTGATAACGAAAGTTCCACTAGGAGTCATGTAAGGAATGGTTCCTAAATACACATCTTGAACTATGGTTTCGAAATCTTCATGTTCAGGGTCAGTACAGTAAAGTTTTAACCTTGCTTTTAACGGCACACTATAAGTTAGACCTCTTTCTATACACTCTTCAATGGTATATCTTGGGGGATCAATAAAATAATCCAAAAACTCCAAAACAAACTGATTTCTTGTGTCTGTTATAGGGAAGTTTTCCATGAAGGTATTATATAGGCCTTCATTACCTCTTTGTTCTGATTTAGTCTCTAATTGGAAAAAATCCTGAAAGGATTTGATTTGAATATCCAAGAAATCTGGATAATCAGTTCTGTTTACTATAGAGGAGAAATTTAATCTTTCAGCTGTTTTTGCTAACATCGATGAACGAGATTTTGATTAAAAAAATAGTTGTTTTTTTATGTACATTTTATATACACAAAAGGGTTTAGGTCATTCCAATTAACTTGGAAGACCTAAACCAAAATTTGTAGGTTTGTTGAACTTACTTAAGCTCAACTTCAGCTCCAGCCTCTTCTAATGATGCTTTTAAACCTTCTGCTTCTTCTTTAGAAACACCTTCTTTGATGTTGCTAGGTGCATTGTCTACTAATTCTTTAGCTTCTTTTAGACCTAAACCAGTTAATTCTTTAACTAATTTTACTACTGCTAATTTAGAACCACCAGCGGCTTTAAGAACTACGTCAAATTCTGACTTTTCTTCAGCTGCATCACCAGCGTCAGCACCACCACCTGCAGCAACTGCAACAGCAGCAGCAGCTGGCTCAATGCCATACTCTTCTTTTAATATTGTAGCTAATTCGTTAACTTCTTTTACTGTTAAATTAACTAATTGTTCTGCGAAATCTTTTAAATCTGCCATTTTCTATCGTTTTAATAATTTTAAAAATATAATTTGTTTAAGTGCGTACTTATTTGTGTTTATCCTTCTTTTTCGGATAAGGTTTTAAGGATCCCTGCTAGTTTTCCTCCTCCAGATTTAAGAGCAGAAACAACGTTCTTAGCTGGTGATTGTAATAATGCTATTACATCTCCAATTAACTCTTCTCTAGATTTGATATCAACTAGTGCATCTAATTGCTCATCACCAATGTAAATTGCTTCTTCAATAAAAGCTCCTTTAAGCAAAGGCCTATCAGATTTTTTACGGAAAGCTTTAATTACTTTTGCTGGAGCATTTCCAGTTTCAGAATACATTACAGAGGTATTACCTTTTAATATAGTTGGAAGATTTCCGAAATCTTTTTCAGAAGCTTCCATAGCTTTTACTAATAATGTATTTTTAACTACAGCCAATCTTATGTTTGCTTTGAAACATGCACGACGTAGATCTGAAGTGTTTCCTGCGTTTAATCCAGATATATCTGCTAAATAGATATTTGTATTATCTGCTAATTGAGCAGTCAACTCTTCAATAACTTGTGATTTTTCTTCTCTTGTCATAATATTAAAGTTTAACTACTAATTAATTTTAGTATCTATGGATATACTTGGACTCATAGTACTAGACATGTAAATACTTTTTACATAAGTACCTTTAGCAGCTGTTGGTTTCAACTTCATTAGTGTTGTTAACAATTCATGTGCATTGCCAACTAGTTTTTCTGCATCAAAGGATGCTTTACCTATTGGAGCATGTACAATTCCTGTTTTGTCAACTTTAAAGTCAATTTTACCTGCTTTAACTTCGGCTACAGCTTTCGCTACATCCATTGTTACAGTACCTGTTTTTGGGTTTGGCATTAAACCTCTTGGACCTAAAACACGTCCTAAAGGGCCTAATTTACCCATGATAGCTGGCATAGTGATGATTACATCAACATCTGTCCATCCATTTTTTATTTTTTCAAGGTACTCGTCTAAACCTACATAATCAGCTCCAGCTTCTTTAGCTTCTGCTTCTTTATCGGGTGTAACTAAAGCTAAAACCTTCATGTCTTTTCCTGTTCCATGTGGAAGGGAAACAACACCTCTAACCATTTGATTGGCTTTACGTGGATCAACTCCAAGGCGTACAGCCAAATCAACTGATGCATCAAACTTTGTAAAAGAAATTTCTTTTACTAAAGCTGAAGCTTCCTCAAGAGAATAAAGTTTATTTTTTTCAACTTTTGCTCTTGCTTCTTTTTGCTTTTTTGTTATTCTTGCCATTTCAAAAATTTTTAGTTGGGTGCTTGACCGCCTTTAACAGTTATACCCATTGATCTTGCAGTACCTGCAACCATCTTCATTGCAGAATCGATTGTAAATGCATTTAAATCTTGCATTTTGTCTTCTGCTATAGCTTTAACTTGGTCCCAAGTTACTTTCGCTACTTTTTTTCTGTTCGGTTCTCCAGATCCTTTTTTTACTTTGGCCGCTTCCAATAATTGTACAGCAGCTGGAGGAGTTTTTATTACAAAATCAAAGGATTTATCTTTGAAAACAGAAATAACAACTGGAAGAACTTTACCAGGTTTATCCTGAGTTCTAGCGTTAAACTGTTTGCAAAATTCCATGATATTAACTCCAGCAGCTCCTAAAGCGGGTCCTACCGGTGGCGACGGATTCGCAGCACCTCCCCGAACTTGTAACTTAACTACTTTACTTAATTCTTTTGCCATTTTAATAAATTTAGTTTGTACATCTTTTAGATTGGAAGCAAAAAGACATACGCTATCTGTTGTAACAATTATTAAACTTTTTCAACTTGCATATAACTCAATTCTAAAGGTGTTTTTCTTCCGAAAATTTTCACCATTACTTCGAGTTTACGCTTTTCTTCATTTATCTTTTCTATGGTCCCATCAAATCCATTGAATGGTCCATCAATTACTTTTACTGTTTGTCCTAAAGTAAAAGGTATAGCGATGTTAGCATCTGCATCTACCGAAAGCTCATCCACTTTACCTAACATTCTATTCACTTCAGACTGTCTTAATGGCACTGGATCTCCGCCTTTTGTTTCTCCCAAAAAGCCAATTACATTGGTAATTGATCTAATAATATGTGGAATCTCTCCACTTAAATTAGCTTGAATCATTATATAACCTGGAAAATAAACACGTTCTTTGTTTATCTTCTTACCGTTACGAATTTGTATTACTTTTTCAGTAGGAACCAGAACCTGCTCAACATAATCCTCAAGACCTAATCTAGAAATTTCATTTTCGATATAAGACTTGATCTTATTTTCTTGACCACTTACGGCTCTAACGACGTACCATTTTTTATTTACACTAGTTTCAGACATTCTTGCGACTTTATTTTTAGTTAAATCCAACTAAAATAGGCTTTAATAACTTTACTGAAAACAGTATCTACTCCCCAAATTGCCAATGAAAAAATGATTGAAAATACAGCCACTACAACAGTTAATCGTTGCACTTCTGACCATATTGGCCAAGTGACATTATTCTTTAATTCTTCAAAAGACTCTTTGATATAATTTGTAATTCCTGCCATCTGATTTTTATTATCTTAAAAAGTAAGCTCTAGTTTATTAGAGTAATTTACTCTCCTTCTTTTTATTCGCACGGGTTGAGAGGCTCGAACTCCCGACACCTGGTTTTGGAGACCAGTGCTCTACCAACTGAGCTAAACCCGTAAATATAAATCAAGGCGTCACACTTTTTCGCATGACACCTTAACTCATATTTTTATGGTAATATTTAGTCTAAAATTTCAGTTACCTGACCAGCACCTACTGTACGACCACCTTCACGAATTGCGAAACGTAAACCTACGTTCATTGCAATTGGTTGGATTAGCTCAACAGTAATAGTTAAGTTGTCTCCTGGCATTACCATCTCTACTCCATCAGGTAACGCGATGTTTCCTGTTACGTCAGTTGTACGTACGTAGAATTGAGGACGGTAATTATTATGGAATGGTGTGTGACGACCACCTTCTTCTTTTTTAAGGATATAAACTTCAGCTTTAAATTTAGCGTGAGGTGTTACAGAACCTGGTTTTGTAATTACCATACCACGAGAAATTTGAGACTTCTCAATACCTCTTAATAAGATACCTGCGTTATCTCCAGCTTCACCTCTATTAAGGATTTGACGGAACATTTCGATACCAGTAATAGTAGATGTCAATTTTTGAGCACCCATACCAATAATCTCTACTGGATCACCAGTATTAGCAATACCTGTTTCAATACGACCTGTAGCAACTGTACCACGACCTGTAATAGAGAATACATCTTCGATTGGCATCAAGAAAGGCTTATCAACCTCACGTAATGGCTCTTCAATCCAAGAATCAACAGATTCCATTAATTGTATAACTGAATCAACCCACTTTTGCTCACCGTTAAGTGCACCTAAAGCAGAACCAGCAATAACAGGACCATTGTCACCATCATATTCATAGAAAGACAATAAATCTCTGATTTCCATTTCAACTAATTCTAAAAGCTCATCATCATCAACCATATCCACTTTATTCATGAACACAACGATACGAGGAATACCTACTTGACGACCTAATAGAATGTGCTCACGAGTTTGTGGCATTGGACCATCTGTCGCTGCAACCACAAGAATGGCACCATCCATTTGAGCAGCACCAGTAACCATGTTCTTTACGTAATCCGCGTGACCTGGACAGTCAACGTGAGCGTAGTGACGATTAGCTGTTGCATATTCTACGTGTGACGTATTAATTGTGATACCTCTTTCTTTTTCTTCTGGAGCGTTATCAATTTGATCAAATGATCTTGCTTCTGAAAAACCTGCATCAGCTAATACTTTAGTAATAGCAGCAGTTAAAGTTGTTTTACCGTGATCTACGTGTCCAATTGTACCTATATTTAAGTGTGGTTTTGAACGATCGAAAGTTGCCTTTGCCATGTTTAATTTATTTTAATCTTATTTAATATTAGTGTTCAATTCAATTTTTTTTAAGAGCCAATGACGGGATTTGAACCCGTGACCTCTTCCTTACCAAGGAAACGCTCTACCCCTGAGCTACACCGGCTTTTCATTTACGATTTGCCGATTTTAGATTTACGATTAATAATCGCATACCGTAACTCGTAAATTTTTGAGCGGGAGACCGGGTTCGAACCGGCGACATTCAGCTTGGAAGGCTGACGCTCTACCAACTGAGCTACTCCCGCAATTTTTAAGGTCTAGACCTTGAATATTTTGTGGGGAGAGCAGGATTCGAACCTGCGAAGTTAAAAACAACAGATTTACAGTCTGTCCTCGTTGGCCGCTTGAGTATCTCCCCAAAATATTTCATTAAGTTTTTAAAAGAACTTGAGCCGATGGAGGGACTCGAACCCACGACCTGCTGATTACAAATCAGCTGCTCTAGCCAGCTGAGCTACATCGGCTTTTCACTACTTTTTTAACCATAAAAAAGCCCGCTATTTCTAACGGACTGCAAATGTAGAGATTTATTTTTTTATTCAAAACATTTTTTGAAAAATTTTATTACGAATGTGCTCTTAATTTTTCTTTTCTCTTTTTTAGCTGTCTTTCTAATGATGAAACTGCCATATCGGCCCCTTCCTCAAACGTCTTACACTGTTTTTTTACAACAAAACTATCTCCTGGCACACTAACGCGTGCTTCAAAAACTTTATTCTCCTTATCACTGGTATTTTCTACTTTCAAATACACATCTGATTGGATGACTTTGTCATAAAATAAATCCAACTTATCCATACGTTTTTGAATGAAATCAATTAACTTCTTGTCTGCACTAAAGTTTACGGATTGCGTGTTTACTTTCATCTGTTCAGGTTTTAATAAAAATGAGATGCTATTAATTTCTCATTTTTAGATTAGACATTACATGTTACTTCTTACTTCTGGGGTGTGCATTGGCATACACCTTTTTTAACTCTGCTATACTATTATGAGTATAAACTTGAGTAGCTGCAAGACTTGAATGACCCAAAAGTTCTTTTACAGCATTTAAATTTGCACCTTGATTTAGTAAATGCGTAGCAAATGAGTGCCTCAATATATGAGGGCTTCGCTTTACTTTACTAGATGCTTTACTAAAATAATCATTTATAATTCTGTACACAAGGGTTTCATAAATTTTAACTCCCTTTTTTGTTAAAAAAAGAAATGATTTATCTTTTATAACTTCAAGATTATTCCGTTCTCCCAAATAGGATTGTAAGGTATCGATAACCGAATTTATTAACGGAATATAGCGTTCTTTATTTCTCTTCCCTAATACCTTTAAGGTTTTATTTGAAAAGTCAATATCGATAATTTTTATTTGTATCAATTCAATGCGTCTAATCCCAGTTGCATAAAATAATTCCACAATTAACTTATTACGAACAGCTTCAAAACCAGAGTCTTGATTTAACTCTTGTAAAACCAAATTCATTTCTTGCTCTGAAAATGGAATTTGAACTTTTTTGCTTGTTTTAAGTGCCTTATGTTTTGCTAATGGGTTAGTAGTAATTGAATTTGTTTTTAAAAGAAATTTAAAATAGGTGTTTAATGACGAAATTTTTCTATTAATACTTCTATTACTGATTCCGCTGTCTACTAAATGTACAATCCAATTTCTAATTTGCGGATAATTCACATGAGCTACTTCATTATCCTTACACTCGTTTGTTATAAATGATTGAAAGGATTCTAAATCTCTTTGATAGGATATAATTGTATGCCCTGAATAATTTTTTTCGTGTTCGAGATAATCCGTAAATAATTTAAACGACATGGTAGAATTTAGTAGTACAATCTAAAAATACAAAGATTTTAGATTAACTATAGATATATACAAAAAAAAGTCCCGCAATTGCGGGACTTTTAAATGTTGAATATATATTTATATATTTTCTTGATCTCTTAATCTCTGAATGTATTGTGCTTTTTGAATCTGCGCTCTACGTTCTACAGAAGGCTTGGTGAATTGCTTACGATTTTGCAATTGACGTTTCGCACCAGTTTTATCAAACTTACGTTTGAAGCGCTTTAGTGCTCTATCTATATTCTCTCCTTCTTTAATTGGTATTATTAACATAGTGTCTTAACCTCCTCTCTTTTAAATTTCGGTTTGCAAATATAAAACCTTATTTACAATTAGCAATAAAAAAAAACTTTTTTTAACCATCTTTAATATTAATCACTTAAGACCCACATTTTAAGCTTATTTCGTAGCTGGCTTATAATCTTTTTTATCGATAACCATTTTGGCGATAATCTCCCTTAAGATTTCTGAAGTGCCTCCTCCAATAGGTCCAAGACGGCTATCTCTAAACAATCTTGCCATCGGATAATCTTCCATATAACCATAACCGCCTAAAAACTGAAGACAACCATAAACTACCTCATCAGCCATTTTTGTAGACTGCAATTTTGAAATCGTAGCTTCTTTAACTACGTATTCACCCTTATTTAGTCTGCTAGCAACCGTATAATTATATTCTTTACAGATTTCCATAAAACTGTACATGTCAGCAAATTTATGGCGAAGGGCCTGGTATTTATTTATTGCTTTACCAAAAGTTTTACGTTCAGACATGTATTGTTGCGCATAATCTAAAGCATACTCTGCTCGTGCATGGGCATTAATCCCCATAATTAAACGCTCAAGCGCAAAATGTTGCATTATATACGGAAACCCTTTATTCTCTTCACCCATTAAATTATGAGCAGGTATACTAACATTATCAAAAGCGATTTCTGCAGTATCAGAAGCCCTCCAACCTAGCTTGTCTAATTTTGAAGCTGAAACACCAGGAGTATCCTTATCTATAACAAACATACTAATACCCTTGTTGCCTAATTCTGGATTTGTTTTAGCAGCAACAACCATATAATCGCAATAAACCCCATTGGTGATAAACGTTTTTGAACCATTTATAATATAGGTGTCTCCTTTTTTAACTGCAGTAGTTCGCATTCCGGCAACATCACTTCCTCCAAAAGGTTCGGTTACGCATAAGCATCCTATTTTATCTCCTGTAATACTTGGCGCTAAATAACGCTCTTTAATGTCGTTATTTCCTTCCTTATTAACATGAGTCATTGCCAAATACACATGAGCCCAAATGGCAGCAGCAAAGCCACCAGAATTAATTTTCTGCATTTCTTCTAAAAGAATAACGGTATAAAATAAATCTAGATTTAGTCCCCCATATTCTTCAGGATAAGGAAGTCCAAAGAATCCCATCTCTCCAAATTTTTTCCAAATAAACCGATCAATGGTTCCTGATTTTTCCCATTTTTCAATATGAGGAACAACTTCCTTTTGCAAGAAATCCTTTAAACTCTGTCTAAACATTTGATGTTCTTCAGTGAAGTACATGCTATTCATATGCGCAATTTTTAATTTTTATTCGAGGGTCAAATATAACTTAATTATCTCAATTTTATTTACTGGAAAGTTTTTAACCTTTAATAAATCGTCAAGTGATTTATAACCTTCAATGAGTATGCGCCTTTCAATAATATGATGTGCAATTTCATAATCTATATATTGAATAGTTACTAATTGATTGGCCGTTGCAGTATTCAAATTTAGTTTTTCAATGGATCTTGGCGTTTTAACTGTAAACTCATTCAAAATACGCTCAATAACTTCTGGGCTCAACCCATAAATGTCGTAAAGTTGGATATCTGCGATAAAACCACCGTTGAACTTATTTCTATATTTTATAATCCTATCTGAAAGTGCTTCACCAATACCATTGATTTTTTGGAGTTGTTGTGCCGTAGCTGTATTTAAGTCTTGTTTTTCTGCTAATGTTTTAGCCCCAAAACTTTGGTATTTATAATTTGACGTTTTCACTTTAGGATTAGTAATCCATTCTGGAAATTGAAAATATGGTGAAATAATTTCCAGTAATGAATCTGATACCTTTGTTACATTTTGAAATTCTTGAGTAGAATTAATCCATTTATCTTGTGCCCTAAATTTAAAAAGTCTATCGATTTCATCACCTGACATTCCTAAAGTGTAGCCTTTATAATCTGTAATATAGTTAGGATTAAAAGGATAGAGAATTGGTTTGTTTTCTTCATATGCCGCCAATCGCAGGGAATCAATTTCATGTTCAAATTTGGATATTTCCTTTTCATCTACAGTGATTTCACTTGAAGGCAGATCAACAAAAAAATACACACATTGCAATACAATTATGAGGACTAGGAATAAAAAAATCCCACTTCGCTGCTGTTTAGAAAACATAAAGTGGGATTTCATATGTATAATTAGAAAAATTAGTCTTCTATGGCATCAGCTTTAAGCTTGATAGCATCAAGGTATCTTCTTAGTTGTTTCTTAACAACTGGGAATAACAAGAATAAACCTACCATATTTGGGAAGATCATCGCAAATATCATTGCATCAGAGAATGACCAAATAGAGTTCATACTTGCTGCTGCACCTATTACCACAAATGTTAAAAACAATATTTTATAAGCTAAATCTGCTCTCTTTCCTCTTCCAAATAAGAACTTCCAAGACTGCAGTCCATAATAAGACCAAGAAATCATTGTTGAAACTGCGAAGAGTACAACAGCCACAGTTAAGAATACATTTGAATACGGTATATATTGAGCAAAAGCTTGCGATGTAATTCCGGCACCTTCAAATGGTGCTCCATCGATGTAAATAACTCCAGAACCATCTCCGCCATATTCAAAGAATCCACCAAGGTTAAATATCACAATTACTAGAGCTGTCATCGTACAAATGACAACGGTATCAATAAATGGCTCTAATAATGCTACTAACCCTTCAGAAGCAGAATATTTAGTTCTAACGGCTGAATGCGCAATAGAGGCAGAACCAGCACCGGCTTCATTTGAAAACGCCGCACGTTGAAAACCTACCAATAAAACACCAATTAAGGAACCAACACCAAAAGCAGTTGGATTAAAAGCTTCTTTAATAATAAGACCAACAGCATCATCAATTAAACCGAAATTACTAAAAATAATATATAAACAAGCAACGATATACAATAGGGCCATAAACGGAACTACCTTTTCTGTTACTTGCGCGATACGCTTAATACCACCTATGATAATAATACCAACTAATATAGCCAATACAAGACCTACAATAGCCCCTGCCGCTGTACTTTCCCAATCAAAAAGCTCTTTGATAACAATAGTGGCTTGATTAGATTGTGCGGCGTTACCACCACCAAAGGATCCTCCTATACAGAAAACAGCGAATATACCAGCTGCAATTTTTCCGAAGGTTTTAAAGCCTTTTGCTTTAAGTCCTTTACTTATATAATACATTGGTCCGCCATATACTGTTCCATCTTCACCGACATCACGATACTGAACACCCAATGTACACTCCACAAATTTGGTAGACATCCCTAATAACCCACATACTATCATCCAAAATGTTGCACCTGGGCCTCCAAGCGCAATAGCTAATGCTACACCAGCAATATTTCCATTACCAACTGTTCCAGAAACCGCAGTGGCCAAAGCTTGAAAGTGAGAAACTTCACCATCAGAACTTTCGTCTCTAATAGTATCTACTATGTCACCATCAACTGCTAAATCGTTTTCAACACTCACTAAATGCTCTTCAATGTCGACCTTCGATAAATCTTGTCCTTGTGCAATACCTCCTTCACCGTAAAGTTCTTTAGCGCCGTGCTTTTCTATATCTTCATACTTTCCTCTAACGGTGCTTATTGCCGTCCAGAAATATCTAATATTTGGAAAGCCGAAATAAATAGTAAAAAACAAAGCACTTCCAACTAATAGAACTAACACAAATGGTATTGTATATACGTCGTCCTGATAAACTGGAAAAAATATAACGTCAGTAAAAAATTGAGCAATTGGAGCAAAGGCTTGGTCTATTTTTTCATCAAGACCTATTTCTTCTTCTTGCGCAAAAATAATTGCGGGATATACAATAGCTAGAATGGATAGAAGATATTTCTTCATAATTTAGTGTTTAGTTAGTTTAAAATTAAAGGCGACAAGATGCTAAAAAAAATTGAGTTTTTAAAACATCTGCTGTTAAAATCATTTACAGCTTAACTTATGTTATAAATTGTGTTTAATTCTTGTATTTCTATGTCTGGGTAGGTTCTTGTTCGAAATAATTTTAATCATGGATTGATCATTGTTACAAATCAAATACTGAAGAGCGTTTAGTATAGACTAGGTCCTTTATTCGTATCCAAAAGGCGATAAACAAATAAAGTGCAAAACCAAAGCCTAATGTGACAAAGGTTAAATACATAAAAGATGTACGAACGACTTTAGCCCTTATTCCAAGACGGTCGGCGATACGTTGACATACATGATACCCATGTTTTTGAAAATAAAGTAAGGTTTTATAAAATATGTTCATGCTGCAAGTTAATCAATTCCTTGTTAATAGCGTATTGCCAATTCCACATTGTAAACATCTATTCTTTTCGCAATAACTATTCTTTAATTGAAGAAGTGCTTGCGATTGTAGTGCAGATTTAGAAATAGGTTTAAGACTATCAAATTTTTCTACAATACTGTTCTTTTCTGAAGACATACTTTGAATAAGACTTATGATTTCGTCATCAATGTCTTTTCCCAAATATTTAGAATAGCTGAATTTTACAGGAATAATAGTATTGATGAGCAACAAATTTATAAAGGATTTAGACATGACTTTCTTTGAGGCTTTTGAAGCGCTGTTAAACGAGTAATGTTTATCCCAATATTGAGTAGCTGAAACCTTAAATACCTTATAATAGACTTCCAAAGTTTCGATGGCCATTAATTTTGAAAATAAATTCTGATAACCATGATATAGCATTGCTAATTGGGACAACCTAATAGTTGGAAAATTAGGTGGTCGTAACCTAAAAAATTTTACCGGCATAACATGGCTATTCTCTAACTTGAATTTCTGTTTTAAAAATTGATAGTTTTTAGCCAATTGCATAAAATAAGGATCTTGAACCTCGTCATCCAACAAACCGGCTTGACCAAAAAACAACGCTTCGAGTTGATCAATATTAGATTGTACTTTACGAACTACGGAATATGGTACAGATTGTGCGAAACTTAAAAACGAATCACCATTAACCTTTAGTCCAAAGTTTTTGGCCAGTAATTGAAACAGGACCGATTCCCAATCATTTTTAGAAGTCTCCAATAACCTTAAAATGGTTTCAGATTTTCGTTCGAGACGCTCAAAATACAAGCGTTCTAACCAATGGTCGATTACAAAATTATCTACTTGTGCAAAATCCTGTTCACAATTAATCCATTTTCTATAAGGACTCGTCAAAAGATTTTTATAATTTTCAAAAAGTGTGTTATCAACAAATTTCTTTAATTCTAAAGTTGCCAAACAAGAGTTGTCTTTTCTGAATATGTTGGTATCATGCTCCCAAACCACATGTAAAATTACATTGTCATAGGCTTTATCTTGTTCGTGGTTATGTACAAACCATTCAGATGCTTTTACATGAATTTCTACATTGCCAGCCCAGAACTGTTCTCCAATTTTAATCTGCGCATTAAAAAAATCAGGGCCAGAATTGGTATTGTGTTGCCCAACCGAAAGAATATCCAAAGCCTCATGCTGAGCTGTAGTTGCACGCAACACATCAAATTTTAGGTACTTCCAAACGTAATGTAGAAAATCTTCTTGCATAAACTAAAGGTAAATATTTTCAGAATTCAAAATTCAAATACTTTTATACTGAAAATAAAATCGTTAATTTTAAAAGTGCCAAAGCCATTGCCTACTTTTAAAATAAGTAGCCATGTCATTACAAAATCTTTTTAACCAGATTGAAAATGCCCGTTCTCAATTTTTAAAAGAATGTGAAGGATTAAGTATCTCACAAAGCCATTTTAAACCATCACCAAAAGTTTGGTCCATTACCGATAATACCGAACATTTATATTGGGCCGAATTTGGAGGCATCAATGGCATGTGGAAAGCCATTGAAGGCAAGAAAACAAATAACCCTGTTTGGACCAAAGCAGCCATCCATGAAGGATTAAGTATTGAAGACATTGTTGATTTAACTTGGAAACCCAAAGAAGATGTTCCATTAGGTGCCGAACCACGTATTGGAGGCTCATTGGAGTTTTGGACAACCTCACTTAAAAGCTGTTCAGTTTTACTAAAAGATCTGTACGTCGAGCTCAAGACGCATGAGCATTTAGAAGAAATCATTTATCCTCATCCAATATCTGGCCCTTTAAATGTTATCCAGCGTTTTGAGTTTTTACGATTTCATATTGATAGGCATAGCGAACAGGTTAGAAACCTCAAAAAGCATCATGATTTCCCGAATGCCTAATCGATAACTATTCCAAATACCCCATTTTCTTCATCCAATCGTTGTTAAACATTTTTCCCACATAACGACTCCCGTGATCGTGAAATAAAACCACAACAACATCATCTTTTGTAAACTGTTCTTTTAATTGAAGTAAGCCTTTAACAGCCGCACCAGCGGAGTTTCCTAAAAACATACCTTCTTCTTTTGCTAAACGTTGGGTATAGACAGCAGCATCTTTATCGGTTACTTTGGTGAATCCATCAATAATACTAAAGTCCACATTTTCGGGTAAAATGTCCTCACCAATACCTTCGGTGACATAAGGGTAAATTTCATTTTCATCAAAAATACCTGTCTCATGGTATTTTTTGAATACAGAGCCATAAGTATCAATACCCCATACTTTAATATTCGGGTTTTGTTCCTTTAAATATTTTCCAACGCCAGAAACTGTACCACCGGTACCCACACCTACTACAAAATGTGTGACTTTCCCATCAGTCTGCTTCCAGATTTCAGGTCCTGTACTTTCATAATGTGCTTTAGCATTACTTGGGTTATCATATTGATTTACATACCAAGAGTTAGGAATTTCGGTCGCCAAACGTTTGGAAACCGAATAATAACTACGGGGATCATTAGGAGCCACATCGGTTGGACAAACAACCACCTCTGCACCAACTGCGCGTAGTATATCCATTTTTTCTTTGGATTGCTTATCGCTAATCACAAAAATACATTTATAGCCTTTTACAATAGCTACTAGTGCCAATCCCATACCTGTATTCCCTGAAGTTCCTTCAATAATTGTTCCTCCTGGTTTTAGTCTACCATCAGCCTCGGCATCTTCAATCATTTTCAAGGCCATACGATCTTTAACAGAATTTCCTGGGTTAAAGGTTTCGTATTTAGCCAAGACCAAGCAAGGCAATTCATTTGTGAGTGAATTAAGTTTTACTAAAGGGGTGTTTCCAATAGTTTCGAGTATATTTTTGGCGTATTGCATGTGTAGTGTTTAATCCTGCAAAGGTAATTTTTTAGTACAAATACGCGAATGTTTTTATAAAGTAAAAGGAACTATGACCTAATAAAAAACTAAATTACCTACAGCTAATACAAACTGTTTATCGCTAATCAAATCGTATGGCTTTTACGGGGGAAATTCGGGTAATGATAACCGATGGGATGAGCAGCATTAATAAACAGGCCAAAAACGTACCAATATTGAGCATTACAATATAATCCAACCCAATATGCACCGGAATGGTTGATACATAATATTGTTCGGGATCAGGAAACTTTAAGAACCCAAACTGCTGCTGTGCAAAAAGGAGCCCTAAACCTATTACGTTTCCATAAATCAACCCAAGGCTAATCAAGTAAGTTGCATTATATAAGAACACTTTTCTGATGCTCCAATTAGAACTACCCATAGCTTTTAATATTCCAATCATCTGGGTGCGTTCCAATATCAAAACCAGAAGAGCCGTAATCATGTTGATGCCAGCGACAATAATCATAATGCCTATAATTCCATAGGTATTATTGTCAAATATTTTGATCCATTCGAAGGTTGAAATGTATTTTTGTTCAACCGTTTCGGCGTTGAGATCACTTGGTGTTGCTTTATAAATCTCGAGGCCTTTTTCTTGAATTTTGGTAAAATCGTCAAGAAATATTTCAAAACTACCAATTTGATCAGATTTCCACTTGTTAAGACGTTGTACATGACGAATATCACCAATCATGAACGTTTTATCCAATTCCTGAAAACCAGAATCGAAAATTCCAACAATTTTAAATTGCCTGATATTTGGAATCTGGTCAATATTTTCCTTACCAAATACCACTTGAAAACTATCACCGAGCTTAAATTGCAATCGGTCTGCGATGTATTTTGAAATTAAAACATCGTTGCTTGTTTCTCCAGTAGAATAATTAGGCTGTTGACCTTCAATTAAAAATTCTTGAATGTAAGACCAATCATAGTCTTTCCCAACACCCTTTAGAACAATACCTTCAAAGTCAGTTGTGGTTCTAATGACTCCAAATTTGGTAGCAACCGC
This sequence comes from Geojedonia litorea, assembly GCF_042654525.1. Lineage (NCBI taxonomy): Bacteria > Pseudomonadati > Bacteroidota > Flavobacteriia > Flavobacteriales > Flavobacteriaceae > Geojedonia > Geojedonia litorea. The sequence continues at coordinate 161,397 of NZ_JBHSGP010000007.1, read as the reverse complement.
TTGAATATGTTTTATGCCTTCAACCGATTCAAATTTTGGGTAAAATTCTTGCGCAATAGCTATTGGAACAACTGTTTCATTAGACACATTACTATCATAATTACTAATTGTCACATGACCATTAAAGGCAACTACCTTATCGCGTACCTTTTGCTGCAATCCCAAACCAGTGGCAATGGCAATAAGCATCACAATAATACCAATAGCTATGGCAGCAATACCAATTTTAATTATTGGTGCCGAAACACTACTTTTATAGGCTTTGCTACCAATTATGCGTTTAGCAATAAAAAATTCGTAATTCAAAATTTAGATATGCGTTTAACCGTTTTCAAAAATACAGTTTTATTATTTGTTTTAATAGCAATTTCACGCGGTTCTAAATCTTGATAAGATTCACAAATAACGGTAGAAGTTAATGACTTCTGTCATTTCCTTGAAAGTGCAAATAAAACCAAAGGAATTTTATCACAGATAGTAAGAGAATAAATTATTGAAGCCTATTTATCTTCATTTTTTAAAGCGACTACCTTGGTTTCAACTGGTAATACTTCTGTATGATCTTTTAATACCTTCACCACAAATACAATCTTCAATGGAGATAATGAAACTACAAAAACGTGTTTTCCTTTGGATAGGTTGGTTAACGGAACTTTATGATAAAATGACCCAGCGTAGGTATCAATCTCACGTTTATATTCACGGTTTATAGAATAGACATAATGAATTTTTTTATCACTCTTTAAAATCAACGTATCTTTTGTAGCGTTGAGTTCGTGAATTAAATCATGAGCCCTAACATTATAGTTTTTTTCAAGTGAAGCAAATGCATCTTGTGCATTTAGTTTTTTTTGAAATGTAAGGCCCACGATGGACGCCATGACTAGTCGACGATATTTTCCCATATATATAAAATGCTATTAGTTCCAACTCTTGTTGAAATAATAGCATTAGTAAGTCCCTCGGGATAAATCTATACAGATTAGGTTACTAAACGCTAAAAAAGTCTATGAACGGTAAAAATATCGGTAGAATGTACATTTTTAAATGATAAACGGTTATAAAATGCAATTTATCTTACGCTAAATCTATTAAGAACGATGTCTGGATAGTCCGAAATAATCCCATCTACTTTGTAAGAAATTATCAATTCTATATCATCTTCTTTATTAACGGTCCATGGAATTACTTTAAAACCTTTTGATTGTAAATCCTTTACCGTGTTAGCATTCAATAATTTAAAATACGGACTTATAATTTCGGGTTTAAAACTTAAATTATTCATTTTATCAGCTATCACTTCAAACTCATCTACCAATAAAGCTGTTTGAATTTCAGGGAATTTCTTTTTAACAACCTCTAAAGTTCTTACATCAAATGACTGCAATGTTGTTCTTTCACTTATTCCCCTAGAAACAATTAGTTCTAAAACAAGGTCAACAAATGTATCAACTTTTGGGGTATAGATGGTATCCCATTCTGGTAAACTCTTTATTTCAATATTGTAGAAAGTAGTGCCTTTTGATTCTTTTTCTGCCATAGCAATGACCTCATCAAGCAAAGGTTTATGAACCCTTATTTTTTGCTGCTTGGGAAATCTCAAATGCGGTTTTGAGCCACAATCGTATTGTTTTATGCTATCATAAGTCATTTTGTAGAGATTAAATGACAGTTCCTTTTCCTTTGAAATTGTATCCCCATAAGGATCAAGTGCTATTTCATGATTCATAAATGGATCATGAGACACTACAACTTTGTTATCTTTGGAAATTACAACATCCATTTCTAAAGTTTGCACACCAATATCAAGGGCTTTTTTAAAGCCAACTATAGAATTTTCAGGAAAAAGGCCTCTAAAACCTCTATGCCCTTGGACATCAATCTGTGGATTGGAATTACAATTGGTTAAGGCCATAAAACTTAATAAATAGAATAAATGTTTCATTTAATCTTTAGGTTGGATGAAGGTTGGCTTTTCATACTTTTGAAACGGTTGCACCAGCAGTTCTTTTAAATTGCCATTTTTTACCTCATCAGGAAACACATCTACACCATACACCAATTTATCCCTATCCAAAACCATAAAGGTTCCTAAAAGGCGATCCCATACTGAAAAAATATTACCGTAATTTGAATCGGTATATGGTAATACGTTATGATGATGAACTTTATGCATGTCTGGAGAAACGATAAAATAACTCAAAATCCTATCGATTTTTCTCGGCAATTTAATATTAGCATGTGAAAATTGCGTAGCTACAATAGAAAGAGATTGGTACAAAAACACAAGTGCAATTGGCGTACCAACTATAAAAACGCCAAACAAGGTGAACACAAACCGAATTACGCTTTCTAAAGGATGGTGTCTATTGGCAGTAGTGGTATCTACATGATGATCGGTATGGTGTACCAAATGAATCATCCACAAAGGTTTAACATTGTGTTCAACATAATGTGGTAAATAGGCTCCAAAAAAATCAAGGAAAAAGACTCCTAAAAATACATATAGCCACAACGGCATTTCTGGTAACCAATTTATAATTCCGAAGTTGTTAGCACTTACCCAATCGGCGGTATTTAGCAACAAAAACGCAAGCACAAAATTAATAGCTATGGTTGTAAATGTAAAAAAGATATTAGGCCAAGCATGACGCCACTTTTTATAGTTAAACTTAAAAAGTGGAACTGCCCCTTCTAAAAGCCAAAATAGTGTCAAACCTCCAACAAGAATCAAACTTCTATGTGCGGAAGGGATGGCTTCAAAATAATTGATAATGGTTTCCAAAGTATTTACAAATTATTTTTAAAAATTAGGTTTGCTTTTTTTAAATCTACTGCCGAAAGTTTAGCTCTCCATTCTCGCGCATTAGTTTCGTCTTTTAGTAGAAGGTACGACGTAAAATATAAAAAATTTACTAAAGATTGATTTTCTTCCTGAATTTCTGACTCATCTATACGCTTCAAATTCCTTAAGACTTTTTTGGGGTTACTTAAAATCAAATCTTGTTTGAGTTTTATCAGGTCCATTTTTTGCTGAAGCGCAATTAAATTATCATATGTACCATCTATCAAATAACGCTCTGCTTCTTCGAGATAGATGATTGATAAGTTGATTATTTCATTTTTTATGGCCTTGTTAACTAATATCGCAAAATCAATATATTTTGAGGTTAGACGAAATGCACTATAAAAATTCTTCACCTCTCTATAACCTGCCAGTTCTCCTTTAAGTACAGACGTATTTAACGCATAATAACTTATAAATTTGGCAATATCTAAATACTCGTCATAGACTATGTCTGTATTAATAATATTACCGTTAATATCCATAATTTTAATGGTGTCATCATTAAATTTATCAATATAATTTTGAGATCTTTTGCCCTTAATTTCATTAAATAATCTAGGGTATTCAGATTCATTTACAACTACAGGAACAAAATACTTCCAAATCAACTTATTTAGTTCTTCGTTTTCGAATAAATTTACAATAGCATCAACTCCCTTTTCATATTCAACCGCAACATGATAAGGATCTAGGGTTGCCTCTTCCCATAACATAAACACCAATTTATCTTGGACATAAGCCAATCGTTTGGCGGCATCAAAAGAGGTCATCCATTCTTGCGAATGGCAAAAATTTACAATTAGAGTTAATATGCAAACGAGTTGAAGTTTTTTCATAGTCTGTTAAATCTTAATTCTTTTTTTCATCTCTTCCACAATATTGAAGGCTGCAGGACAAATAGCAACATTTTTTAATGTGAGATTTGAAATTTGTTGAAACTTCTTTCTATCAGTATGCGGAAATTCTCGACACGCCTTAGGCCTTACTTCATAAATGGAACAGTAATTATCCTCACCCAAAAATACACAAGGAACACTCTGCAGCACATAATCCTTATCTTCGTCAATTCTCAAATAGTTATCTATAAATTGTGAAGGCTTTTGTCTAAAATGTTTGGCTATGCGTTCAATATCTTTATCTGTAAACAATGGCCCTGTTGTTTTACAACAATTGGCACATTCTAAACAATCGGTCTGTTGAAACTCACGTTCATGTAACTCTTGCATCAAATAATCAAGCTGCTTTGGCGGCTTCTTTTTTAATTTTGAAAAGAAGGTTTTATTTTCCTTATGCTTATCTTTGGCAAGCTTTGGAAGGTTATTGATGATATCTTGCATATTATAAAAGTAGTATTTTTAATGAGAAGCTGAACCTTTTTAAGCAAGACAAAATTTTCATGAAAGATTTATTTGGAAAGGCCTTACTAGATTACCACACCAATAACTATACCGAAGACATTGTAACTTCTACTAATATTTCGGGTGAAGATGACTTACCTCTTCCCTATTTATTCCGAAGTTTTAATGAAATGCCAGAGTTGGAGCAACACGCTTTAAAATTAGCTAAAGGAAGGGTTTTGGATGTTGGCTGCGGTTCAGGAAGCCATAGTTTATGGTTACAAGAAAATGGTTTTGAGGTTAAGGCCATCGATGTGTCTAAAGGTGCTGTTGAAGTTGCCAAACAACGAGGTGTACATCATGCTGAAGTCAACAACCTTTTGAATGAAACAGATACTTTTGATACCATTCTCATTTTAATGAATGGTACTGGTATTTTTCAGGAATTATCACAAGTCTCGAATTACTTAACCCATTTAAAGTCACTTCTAAATCCAAATGGTCAAATTTTAATTGATTCTTCTGATATTGCCTATATGTATGAAGATGAAGATGGTGGCATTTGGATAGATACAAATGCTAATTACTACGGAGAACTCGATTATTTTTTGAGTTACAAAGGCGAAAACGAAGTCCCAATGAAATGGCTTTACCTTGACTTTGACACCTTGAGTAAAGCTTGTAAAACCGTTGGCTTAACCTGTGAAATGATTCTCGAAGGCGAGCATTATGACTATTTAGCTAGACTTACTTAACTATCGCATTGCCTTACCACCAACAAAGGTTTGTTCAACTTTAATGTTTGGTATTTCCTTAACTTCAATGGTCATAATATCCTTATCCAAAATGATAAAATCGGCAAACTTACCAACTTCAATACTGCCCTTTTCATGCTCTTCAAAATTGGAATAAGCCGCCCAAATCGTCATTCCTTTTAAGGTTTCTTCTCGCGTAAGTGCGTTATTTATTTGATATCCACCCGCCGGATAATGTTCTAGGTCTTGTCTAGCTACTGCTGCATAAAATGTTAAAAAGGGACTTACTTGTTCAACCGGAAAATCAGTTCCAAGAGCAACTTTTCCATAAGCATTTAACAAGTCTTTGAATGCATAAGCTCCTTTTACGCGTTCAGACCCCAATCGATCTTCGGCCCAATACATATCGGAAGTGGCATGTGTTGGTTGCACAGATGGAATAATATCGTTGAACAGACTAAAGTCTTCAGGTGAAATCACTTGAGCATGTTCAACTCGCCAGCGTCTGTTTTCTTTTCCTTGCAACACCTCCTTGTAGGTTTTAAGCACAACATGGTTTGCTGAATCGCCAATGGCGTGTGTATTCATTTGAAATTTAGAATTTGAAATACGTTTGGCGGCATCTTTAAAGGTTGCAAGATCGGTCACCAAGAGCCCAAAATGATTCGGTTTATCAGAATAAGGTGCTCTTAACAATGCGCCTCTCGAACCTAAAGCTCCATCAGCGTAATATTTAAACGATCTCACATTTAACTTATCGGTTTTTGTAACACCTTTATTTAAGAAGTAATCAAGGTTTTTACTCGAAGCGGAAACCATGGCATAAACCCTCATGTTCAGTTCACCAATTTGCTGTAAACTATCAATAACTTCAATTGCTTCAATACCTAATCCAGCATCATCTACTGTAGTCAAACCCAAATCAAAACAAATATTTTGTGCTGCCAACAAGGCCTTCACCATATCATTTCTAGAAGATTTTGGCCAATGGTCCATAACTAGGTTTTCGGCATTGTCAATTAGCACACCTGTTGGTTTCCCATTGTTTATAAGTACCTCCCCACCATCAATTTTACTTGATGCATTAACATTGCCTAATTTTAAGGCTGCTTCGTTACAAAGAATAGCATGACCATCAATTCTGGTCAAAGCAATTGGAGTATCAGGAAATAACTTACTTAACAAGACATTGTCTGGAAATTCTTTTTCTTCCCAATCGTTTTGGTCCCAACCTCTTCCAACTATATAATCTAGATTATTTTCATTCTGAAAATCAATCACTCTATTCACGACCTCATCAAAACTTTTGGTGCCAACCAAATCTACAGCTTGCTGATTAAAGCCTAAACCTAAAAAGTGGCAATGTGCATCAATAAATCCTGGCACTATAGTTTGTCCTTTTGCATCAATAATGGTATCTGCTTCAAATGCACTTTGAATACTTTCATTCGTTCCAACTTGAACAAATTTTCCGTCCTTTATTGCAAAAGCCTCTGCTTTGTCAAAATTGGTATTAACGGTATAGATATTAGCATTGATTACAATTGAATCTACTTGCTGCTTTTCTTTTTGGCAAGAAAAAACAAATACAATGATTAGAAGTGAAAGGATTTTTTTCATTTGTTGATGTTTTATTAATGAGTTCTCGATACATCTCGACACCCGAACTGACTAATGGTAAAAATACAAAAAGCGTTCAATTGATGAACGCTTTTATTACCATACATACTCTGTATATAGTTCAGGGTGAGTATTACCTTAAAAATCAAACTGATAAGTAGCTCCTACCAAAAACTGAATGCCTTGTACAGGATAATTCTGCCACTTTTCATATAATTTGTTTACCATATTATTGGCTTTTGCATAAACTGAAAGTCGGTCACTTATTTTATAGCCCAAATGCGCATTGGCATCAAAATAACTATCTAAAGTAACGGTCATAGGTGAGGATGGCGATAAAGTACCTTCTTCGTAAAACTGGTCTTTACGCTCTCCTACATAATAAAGTCCAGCTCCGGCAAACCAATTGGCATCGATTTGATAATCTAAGAATAAAGAGCCTTTAAAATCTGGTAAGTTCCAAGCTTCTTCTTGTAAATCTGTAGAATAGCCAAAATATTCGGCTTTGATTCCTAACTTAAAATTGCGATTGACGTCTACATTCAATTCACCAGCTACGGAGTAGGTTTTAAGATCGTCATAAACAACTCCGAAGGAGTTTCCGTATTGGTAATCTTCAGTAGCACCACCTAAAACACTATTGGACTTAAACAAAGCTCTATTTCTATCAGCACCATAACGACCACTAATATTATAGCTCATGCTGTTGGATAGTTTTCCTTTTAACCCTAATGAGGCATCGTATTGTCTATCTGTAGGGAAAATAAATAAGGTTGGCGACACATAAGGATTTTCATTAGCCAGCTCATAATATGAATTTTGATGTAAACCTCCTTCAATTCCCCCGTAAGCGATTAAAATTTCATCCACCAATCTATAGCTTGCCGTAAAATTTGGATAGATGTAAAACTTGTTCTTACCTCCTTCGGTATCATTTAAGTACACAAAACGTACACCAAGGTTAACGGTAAGGTCGTCTTGCCTTAATTGGTAACTTGGCGCAAGACCAACATTAACATTGCCATAGTTGATTTCAGTATCTGTATAATAATTTCGATCAAATTTTCCTCCAATATAATCGAGTGAAATCTCGGTACTTATGACTTCATCCTGAATAGGAACGTCAAACGCTGTATTAAACACAAACCTATTTTCACCAGAATCCTGATCGTCGCCAAAACGTCTGAATCTCATATCAATTCGTTTTACAAGTGCATCTTTAAAATCGATCTCGCCACCAAAATGAGCTGAATAAAAGGTATGATCAACGTCTAACATACTAGCAGTAGTGCCATCAAACAATGGCTGTGGCAATCCGTACCAATTGTATTTTTGATATTCAAAACCACCGTCAACATTCCATGACAAATCACGTAAATTACTACCGTAATTGACATTTAATTTTGCTTTTGTAAAATCGTCGTCTAATAACAAGCCATCTATTCCACCTTGCGATGAATGATAACTAAAATAACCTCCTACACTTTCTGCTCTACTTAATTGATGATTTAAATAGACTTCACCTAAAATGGTAGTATAGGTTCCGGCTCCAACAGAAGCATAATTATCATACAATTTTACTGGCTTCTCCTTATCAACTGCAGCTGCTTTACCTTTTGCTGGAGTAAATGTCGATGCCACAGGAATAGAAAAAATATTATATTTCACCTGCTTTTTTACTGCCGTAGTTGAATCGTCTAACGTTGGCGTCTCTTTGATCTTAAATGCATCTGAAATGGTGGGTGTGTAGGGTTTTACAACATTCACCACATCGGTATTAATAGTGTCCTTTTCGCGCTGCTGCGAAAATCCATACAAAGTGCTCAATGTTAGTACACCAATTGCTATATTTTTTATTTTGAACATAATCGATTGTTTTGAATGATGAATTAATTACCGTCTTCGGTTTGGATGGACGAATTTGTTTTGGCTTCTTCACTTTTGATGCGCTTTAACTCTTGTTGCGCTTCTGAAACGACATCGTCGAATTCAGCAAAGTTTTTAATGACACTTTCTAAAATATAAGTGGCTTGAAACGCATCCTTTAAGGCATAGTAATTTTTGGCCATCACCACAAGTCCTTTAGCACTATAGTACTTATAACTAGAATAATCTTTTGCCAATTTTTGAACAGTAGTATTGGAGCCTTGGAAGTTGCCTTCCTTGTGTTTAAAGTAAGCATTGTAATAGAGTGCTTCAGCGGCCAATGCGCCTTGCGCAATTTTTTCAACTTCGGCATAGGCCGATTTTGCCTTTTGCTCATTACCTGTTTTTATGGCAGATCTCGCTATGATAATTTGTGCATCACTTTTAACCTTGTTATCCATTTTTGAATTGCCCAAAACCCGTTCAGCATAAGAAACTGCTTCATTATAATTTTCCAATTGATAATAGGCGTTCATTAAGTTTGATTGGGCATATACAATATTCTGCGGATAATCTGCTTCAGCTTCCAATCGTTTCAACAATGGAATAGCTTTGTTCCATTTTGAAGAATTCAAATACGTTTCAGACAATTTTACAATGGCCTGCTCTGTAAATTCACCTGGTTGTTTAGAAACCACATACTCGTAATGCGGTTGTGCATTTTCAGGAAGGTTCTTTTTTGAATACAATTCGGCTAAATAAAAATGGGATTTTAAGGCATGGATTCCGTTTGGAAAACTATTTAAATACCCATTAAATTGTTTTATGGCGTTATCTGTATTATTGTCTAGATATTGTTTTTCAGCAGCCAAATAAGTGGTGTTATCAAGCTCCGCATCTGTAACATCAACATAATCCAATCGTTTTACCCAAGCAGCGTATTCATCTACACGACCAAGGTCTATATAAATCAATCGGGCTGTTGCCACGGCTTGAAGTGCTTCTTCTGAACTTGGATAATCATTAGCTACTTTTTTAAACTTGCTCAAAGCACGCTCGTTGTCATTGGTATTGTAATAAGAAAGCCCTTGACGAAGTAACGATTTTGAAACGAACACACTATTACGGTATTCAGAATTTAGGCGATCGTACATAGACATTGCTCTATCAATTTGATTAGCTTTCACATAGGAATTTCCTAATTCATACATGGCATCATCTCTCAATGATGATCTCGGATAACCATCAATAAATGTATTGAGATCCCTAATTTTTCTATCATTTTGTCCCAAATACCCATAACTCATGGTTTTTTGAAATGATGCGTAGTCTGATTCGATTTCATTTATTGAAATGGCTTTATCATAAGCTGAAATGGCTTTGTCATATTCACTAGAGACGAAATAACCATCACCAAGTCTTAAATAGGCATCATTTAAACGAAGTTTTTCTTTGGTATTAGAATTTATAAAACTTTGAAAATGTTTAGTTGCTTCGGGATAATTCTTCAATTTGAAGTAATTATAGGCAATATTATAATCTAGATTTTTATATTCTTTGGTATTGGATGCTTGTGCTTGCTGCTTAAACTGTTTAAACCCTATTAATGCATCATTATAATTAGTGAGATGATAATCGGTTTCGGCTTTCCAAAACGTTGCGCGCGCCGTAAAAAGTGGATCTTTAGCTTCGTTTATTGAAGCGTTAAAAAGCGCTTTTGCATTGTTATAATCCCCTTCATTATAAACTTCAATACCTCTATAAAATGTTACTTTTTGATATGCAACTCTATTTTCAAAACTACGTTTGCCCTCCAATAACTTCATAGCCTCCTTATAATTTCGAGACGTTATGTATGAATCGATCAACAGGGTTTCGATTTCTTCCTTGTAGCTAGTTTTAGGATATTTTTCTAGATATCCAGTTAATACTTGAGGTACTGATTGATATGGATTCCCTATTTCATAACTTATTTTTGCATAGTTTAGCCAAGCATCTTCCTGAATTTTAAGATCGAAATCCATTTGAGATGCATTTCTAAATGCATTAAGGGCTTCTTGTTTTTTATCTAGATTGATATAGCTTTCGCCTAAATGATAGTAAGCGTTTTGAGCTACACTATTATTACCTCCAATAATTTTATTGAACTCTGAAATAGCCTTTTCGAAATCGTTTTGTTTATAATAGGCATAGCCCAATTGGTAATAATCGGTATTATTCCATTTACCCCGCTTTCCTTTGTATTGGGTTAAATACGGAATTGCTTCGGCATATTGATTTAGATTAAAATAACTCTCACCAATGATTTTAGACAATTCTGAAACCTCTTCTGGACTACTTTTTGGCAACTGTTCTTTTGCTAAAGTAATGGCTTTTTCAAAATTTCCTAATTTGAAATTTAAATCGGCCTGATAATAGGATAATTTCTCTTTATACTTTTCATTATCACTCACCTGCTCAAAATATTCGTTGGCTTTGTCATAGTCGTCACCTTCATACGCCATAAAACCAATATAGTATTTGGCTTGCGAGCCATATTCTTTTGAATTTACTACACGATTTAAATACTTTTGGGCACCCACTTCATTGCCTGTTGAATATAAACTATACCCATAGTTAAAGTTAAAATGGTCTCGTTCTGATCTTGAAATACTATTCTCATCCACCTTTTCATACCATTTTCGAGCATAAGCATATTTACCATTCACAAAATAATAATCTCCAACATCTAAAAAAGCGGTGTTGCGTTTGGTACTCGTAGGATATTTATCTACAAATTTCTGTATTTGATCGTCAGCATTTTGCTGATTTAAACGCACTGCACAATTCGCAATATAATAAGCGCAATCTGATTCTAATTGTTCATTATTAGCAGTATCCTGAATTTGATCAAACAGAGATTGCGCTGCTAAATACTGCTTATTATTATATAAAGTGAGTGCCTTTTGATACTCTACCAAGTCATTGGTGTAAGTGGCTGTTTGCTGTGCTTGAATGAAGGTGTTTAGCATCACGAATGCTGCCAAAAGCACAAGTTTTTTATGAGTCATTAAGTTCGTTTTTAGTTGAATGTTCAAAGATAAATCAATATAGAACCTATAACGACAGATTTAAATTATAATTATAAACGAAGTTATTAAAAATGATTTTTTGTTTTCTGGCTAGTGATTTCTGCAATCTTTTAATAAACTTTTAATCTTTGATTTTCAACTTTTAATTTTAAATAATACATTTACCGTTCATAAAACTGCACCCAAAAATGTCCGAAACAATATTAGAATTAAAAAATGCATCTATCTTTCAAGGCGATAGCATGGTATTGAGCAATGTCAATTTTGAAATGAAAAAGGGCGACTTTGTGTATCTTATAGGAAAAACTGGAAGTGGCAAAAGTAGTTTTATGAAGACACTTTATGGTGATTTGGAACTTACTGAAGGTGATGGCCATGTGGTCGATTTTAACTTAAGAACTCTCAAAGAAAATGACATTCCGTTTTTACGCCGAAAGTTGGGCATAGTTTTTCAGGATTTTAAGCTGTTACCCGATAGAACCGTTAATGGAAATTTAGAATTTGTTTTAAAAGCTACTGGCTGGAAGGATAAATCTGAAATTAACGAACGCATTGAAAAGGTTTTGGGAAAAGTAGGCATGAAAACCAAGGGCTTTAAATTTCCACATGAGCTCTCTGGAGGAGAACAACAACGTATTGCTATTGCAAGAGCATTATTAAATGATCCTGAATTAATTCTTGCTGATGAACCAACAGGAAATCTTGATCCGCAAACTAGTGTTGAAGTCATGGAAGTATTGCAAGAAATCAATAAAAATGGCAATACCATTTTAATGGCTACGCACGATTATGCTTTATTGTTGAAATATCCAAGCAAAACCTTAAAGTGTGATGAAAACAAAGTGTTTGAAGTAGTACAGCGCAAGGTTTAGAAAATCCAACTCAACCAACTCTTCAATAGTCCAACTTTTTGGGGTTGTGAAACCTCCAAAATAAACACTCCAAAATTGTCTAGTGTTTTATTTTTATTGCCTCTATTCAATTTCATTGGGAAGGATATTTTTTTATCCTTACTTAATATTCCGGTTTTTAGCACTTCAGAGTAATCCTCTACATCCCTGATAGTATATTGTATGCCTTTAGGGAGTCCGTAACTTGAAAAATCTACAGTAACATCGTCTTCATTTTTACTAAAAAGTACCACACGATATTTGTTTTCATCATATTCATTTTTTGTGATATCCAAAACCGCATTCAAATTGAATTGGGAAATTGGTTTCCAAGAACTTTTAGTGTCCATTCCATACCGTTTCTGCCATTCTTCCACAGTAAAATCTTCTTTAGATTGAATTCTAATGGTTTTGTTTTTTCTGGTATAATAGCTATTGCCAGACAACTTCCATGTTTTAGAATCAAAATTATCATAAAATGAAGGATAAAACCTTATAAACCCGCTGTAAACTATATTGTTTTTAAACTCGAGTGTTTTAGCATGCAAAATGCGAATACCATCATTTCTACCTAAAATAATATTGTTTGTAACTGAAACATTTTCCACAGGCGCATTTTTATTAAATCCTAATGTGAAAGAGGGTAATTCGCCATCAATCTCATTTTTAATATAGTTGGTATTATGGTAAAAGATGTTTTTAGTCACCATGATGTTTTTAGCAATGTTAACTGCATTATTATCGTTGGTTGCAATTATTAAATTGTCTTTTGGGATTCCTGTTACCAAAGCACTATTGAAAATAACATTATTGTCTAAAATGACATTTTTGACATAGGCATCACTAGCTTTTCGATTATCAGACCAAACCTCAACGCCTTTATAATAATTGTTGAAGATGATATTATTCTTTATCAATCTGAATTTATCAGATGAATTTTGCACATATATGCCTACACCGCTTCCGCGTTTTGCAGAATAGTAGCCATTGTTGTATATGATACAACCGTTTATTTCGGCATCAGCAGTGCGCTTCCAAGATCCAAAGCCCGAACCTGGATTGTTGTGGATTAGAAGATTGATAAACTTGCATCCAGCCCCACTTGAGTGATTAATTCCATCAACATTTTGAAAATTCGCATCCCCTTGCTTCCTTGAGAATTCACCCAAAAACGTAATCTCCAAATTTTTGAACATCACCTGTTGTCCTTTAACTTCCAAGACAGATTTCCTGCCGGATGTAACATTACCATTCAAAATCACTTTGTCATTTTTAAAAGCAGTAACAGTGATAAGCTTATTGGCAATAGTGCTCTGTAAAGTGCTTATAAACCGTCCATCGTAAACACCTTCATGAATATAAACAATATCGCCACCATTCACAGTTTTCGGCGTTTGGATCATTGCAGTTTGTAAGTCCCATGGATTTTGTAAAGTTCCATTACCTGAGCTAACTCCAGGAGTTGATTTGTGGTCTGAAGGAAAAACATGAAATTCCTGTTGCGCGTGAATCCATACACTTAATAAAAATAGACCGATTAAGATAACGTGTTTTTGTTTCATAACTTGCGGAATACAATTTCCGTACCATTAAAATTGGATTAATTTTTAAATCATGTATTTTTATCTATTATTTTGTTAATCTAACTTTCAGAATTTGAGTGAGATTAACTTTTTTTAAGAACAAATTAAAAATCTCTGAATTAATCTACAACCAATATTAAGAATGAAAGGGTTAAGCATTTGCATTCCTATTTATAATTATAATTGTATTGATTCTGTCAGGACACTTTGTGAGCAAATTAGGCATTTATCTGTAAACTGTGAAATACTTTTAATAGATGATGCTTCCACGATTTCGCTTGATGAGTTAGCTAATTTTCAACATCAATTCTACACCTATGAAAAATTAGCAAAGAATATTGGAAGGTCTAAAATTAGAAACCTATTGGTTAAAAAATCAAAATTTAATCATGTTCTTTTTATAGATGGTGATTCCGGTGTTCCTGAAAAATTTATTGAAAATTATATGCTACATATCGAAAATCATCCCGAGGCTATAATTTGTGGAGGAAGAATCCATCAAAAAAAACTAAGCAAGACCAAAAGATTAAGATATAATTACGGCGTAAAATATGAGGATACTAAATCCTCTCAACGTATTAAAAAACCATATCACCGCTTTATGACAAATAATTTTGTGGTTCCAAAAGAAATCATGAAAACCATTCCTTTTAATGAGGAACTATTAAACTACGGCCAAGAGGACACTTTTTTTGGATATGAGTTAAGAAAAAACCAAGTTGAGATCATTCATATTGATAATGAAGTAGCACACCTTAATTTAGAAACTAATCAAGAATTCATAGAAAAGTCAAAACATAGTATAGAAAATCTTATTTATCTTAAAACAAAATATCCAGAATTTGTTGAGTATAGTAAATTGTTGTCAACCATTACTAAATTCAGAATATTTAGATTGAGTTTTATAAAAAACTACTCCTATTCATTTTCGAAATTTTTTGAATTTATAACCCGGCACAGCGGCAACATTTATAGTTTTCAGATGTTCAAACTTTTTTACACCATATCCTTAATTAAGTAAAATGAACTTATCAAGCAAAAATCCTTTTTTCTCCATAATTACCCCATTATATAATAAAGAAGATTATATAGAAAATACTTTAAAAAGTGTTTTAAATCAAAGCTTTAAAGACTTTGAAATTATTATCATTGATGACGGCAGTACAGACAAAAGCTTAAAAATAGTTTCACAATTTAAAGATCAGAGAATCATTAAAATCAAGCAAGACAATAAAGGGATTTCAACAGCACGAAATATTGGAATTAATCACGCCAAAGGAGATTATATTGCGTTTCTTGATGCGGATGACCTTTGGAAGACTGATTTTTTAGATAGCATTTATGAATTGATAACCATATACAAAGATTCACTCTTTTTTGCTACTGGTTATGCTTCATTTTATGACGGTCAAAAATTAAATTTAAACTCTAATGTGATACAACCAAATCAAAATGAATTAGTCACTAATTATTTTGAAAGACAAAAAAATCTATATGCCTCAAGTTCTTTTGCTTGTCATAAATCGGTGTTCGATACAATTGGATTGTTTAATGAAAAAGTGAATTATGGTGAAGAAGAAGATTTTGCAATTCGATGTTTTCTAAAACATCCATTGGCTTATTGTAAAACCACTAAAGCATACAGGTTAGATGGCGTAGAAAATCAATTGACAGCTCCAAACATAAATAATAAACGAATAATTCCGGATTATGACACTTTTCTAATAGATAATCCAAATATTAACCTAAAAAAATATATTGATTTTATACATTATAAACTCGTTCTTCTTTTTAAAATGGAGAGAAATTACAGGTTGGTGGAATTTTACAAGAAAAAAATTAATGTTAATCATTTATCATTAATTCAGAAATTTAAATTTTATTTACCCATCCGTATATTCTTAATCGCTAAAACAACTTATGTTTGGTTAGTAAAGCAGTTCGTACGTGTTTGAATTAGAGATTTAAACCCTCAATATAATTCTTCCACAGTTTACTAATGTTTTCCATCGAAAATGGTTCTAAACTTTTTAAACTATTAGCCTTTAACTTGTCATAAAGCGGGCTATTCGTCGTCAATTCATTTATAGCCATGGTGAGTGCGGTAAAGTTTTGATTTTCGACTAATAGCCCATTTTGGTTATGGTTGATTATTTCGCTAGGTCCAGATTTACAATCAAAGGCAATTACTGGGGTTTCGCAGGCTAAAGATTCTAACAAAACCCTTGGAAATCCTTCACCTTTACTGGATAATATTAGAAACTCTGCCTTTCTTATATATTTAAATGGATTTTCTCTAAATTCAATTAATCTTACATTTTCTTGTAGATTTAACTTATTGACGATTTCATTAAGCATTTTTTTTTGAGGTCCATTCCCTAAAATAATAAGACTAATATTTTTTTCTGGTAAAATAGAGTTCTTATAGGCCTCAATTAGTTTATCAAATTGCTTTATAGGATCAAGCCTACCAACAGCAATCACAAACTTTTCTTTAAACTTCACCTCCTCTTTTTTGTATTGTTCAACAATATAATTGATATCTACAGGAGAATGAATTGTACTTACATTTTTAAAATTATATTTTTTCTCTATTTCCTTTTGAATTGTAGTCGAAACTGAGTTTATACCAGCATAGTTTCTATATAAATGCTTTGAAAGAAATGTAGGGTTTGGTAAGTACCATTCCAAATTAAAATGTCTTATCATATTCACCATCTTTGATTTAAACACTACCTTATTGAGAAGAAACTCTCTTAAAGGGTAGTTTTTCATTCTAAAATCTAATATCAAATCAAAATGATTGGTTTGAAGAGTTTTTTTAAGTTTATTATATCTTAAAAATTTATTAATTACAGTACGCGAACCCTTTTTATATTTACCCAAATTGATGAGTTCTCCGGTATAAGGATAAACAATATCATCATAAAGGGTTATGATAACAACTTCAAATCCCAGCTTTGATAATATAGTCGATAACAATCCTGCAGAGCGCTCGGCTCCACCTCTATTTAATTGTTCAATAAGCAAACAAATTTTAAATATCATCTGTTTTCATTTAACTTAAACGTTTCAAATTGCAAACTATCATGAACCATTCGCTTTCTTTCTTTAAAACTTGCACTAAATATACTTCGATCCTTATCTAATAATTCGCTCTCAATCCCCATAAAATGAGTTAAGCTATGAGGAAAATCATCTAGCATATATGCTCTTGATTCATCAATTACAAAATCATCCGGTTTTTGAAATGTTTCCGACATAAAAACTAAAAATGGAACCTCGTACATCGATGAGGTTGGTTTGTCTGCAAAGTGTCCAAAAAAATCAGCGATATCGTACACTTCTTCGCCATGATCTGAAAGATAGATTACAGCGCTCTTTTGAGCTTTGAGGTCTACAGCCTTAATAATTTCAGATACAATGAAATCATTATATAAAATTGAATTGTCGTAAGAATCAATGAATTTATTTTTCTTATTCATTTCCTCCGAAGTGAATTTAGCAAATTGTTCGGGATAGCGTTTATCATAGGCGTAATGATTCCCAATGAGATGAATAAAAATCACTTTTTTACCATGATGTGATAATCTGTCATTTAGCTTTGGCAATAATACTTCGTCTAATAAAGTAACATGCCTAAAATCATTATATGATAAGAAAAAACTTTCATCAGCGGCAGAGGCTAATCTTGAAACTAAATTGTCATGAAAACCCACAGGTCTTTGATTGGAAAGCCAGTACACCTTGTATCCCGAATTTTTCAAATAGTCTAATAGCGAATTTGAAGCTTGGGGTCTTTCGTAATTAGATAATGTTAATATGTCATAAATCGACTCGGTTGTATATACATGTGAACTAATTACGTTTCTGTAAACAATTAAAGAATCTGAACGTCTATTTAAATTAGGTGTTGTTTCTCTTGGATACCCATAAATACCCATATGTTTCCTTGTGGCCGATTCTCCAAGGATAATCACAATAACATCATTATCTGTATGAACCTTGGTTTGAATTATTTTTTCCTCATTATTAAAATCGTTAAACGATTTTACTTGATTTTGATATTGAACATAGGATTTAAGAGTGACATAGGGTAAATTCCAATCAACCAAATGAGCGAATTTTAAAACCCCAAGGAAGATAATTATCAACCCTGAGCTCAATATGAATCCCCTTAATTTGATTCTGTTTTGTAAATAAATCCTTTTTGAAAAAAAACTAAATAGTGGTATAAAAAATAACAGTAACCATACTAAATTATGTTGATAGTACACCGAACTAAACTCTTTAATCTCGTTAAAATTAGTATTAAGAACCACATAAATATAAGCCGCATTTATTCTAGTTTGAAAAAGTAAATAAAGACCGGTTTCAATTAACATGAATACATAGTAAAAAACCAAAATAATATTAGCTACTTTCCTTCCAATTTTAAAAACAGAAAGTTGATTGATAACTAAGAAAACAATTATCAGAAATATTATGTTTTCAAATAGGTTTGGGAAAGTGGTATATTCAATTTCCCCTACAGTAGTCTCTAATATAAATGCTAAAAGCAATGGGTAAACCAGTAAAATAAAACTTGGTTTGAAATGAAGGTTTAAATAACTTTTAATTTTAGGCATTATTTTTCCTTTTGTAATAATGAAAAACAAATGTACTTACAATAAACAAATAAATTAAATAACTTAAGGCGTGGGCTTTAACGACTCCAACTAGACCATAAATGTCTATAAAAATATAACTCAATCCAAAATATGATATACTTGTTATCCCGTTACAAATTAAGTAAGCCTTTACCATAAGTTTTGCATGAAATTGTTTGACCAACGCAATTGCCAAAACACTAATAAAGTCTCCAATTAATTGCCAAAAAAACAATGTTGACGTCGGCAAAAATTCTTCACTTAAAAAGACCCTTAATAAAAAAAAGCGTAATAGATAAATTAAAGTGAAACATATTAAAAGCGCTGGAATTATAAAAGTATAGAACCCTTTTAATTCCTTTTTAAATACTTTCCATTCATTGATTTTTGAAAGTCGCGGTAGTAAATAAAAAGAAGTTAGGCTTATAAAAAATATTAAATAAAAAGCAGACAATCTATTCATTGCCTCCCAATAACCAGCTTCAACAGTGCCTAATTTTTCTATGATAAGATTTCGAATCAATAAAAATGTAATGGATACTATTGTCGTAGCATAAATAGACATTAAAAGGTAAACATTCATTTTTTTTACAACATCAAATGAAAATAACCTCAATCTAAATGCATTATAAAGTAGCACTCTATCCTCCCCTAATGCAAATAAATTTATCACAAAGACCGCTACAGGACCCATAATAACAGCAATTAAGCCTCCGGCCAATCCATACTTAATAATAAATAGTACAGAAATAATTGTATTACCTATACTCAATACTGAATTAACTACTACTAGCTTTTTGTAACGCTCAAGGCCATTGAGTATATAAATAATAATTAAATTGAAGGATAAAAAAGGCAATCCAATGCCTAACACTTTAATTACATAATCGTAATCTTCTGTTTTAAATAAAATACCACTCCACGTTTTAGAGAATAGTAACAATATAAATCCTATTAAAAACGCAAATCCTAGACTTAATATAAATATCGTGGCAATGATTTTATTTTTTTGTTTTTCATTTTCACTATGTTCAGAAATATATCTTATTGTCCCATTTTGATACCCTTCTGCAGTAAAGCTGGAGACTATTTGAGTGAAATTCTTAAGATTGCCAAGTAGAGCAAATCCCGATGGGCCTAAAAAATATGCAAAAGCTTTAAATGTAATCATTCCTGAAATAGCTTTTACACCAACAATTATTGCGTTATAAAATGAAGATTTTATAAGTAGCCTGTGTTCAAAAAGAGCTAGTTTAAATTGTTTATTTTTTATAAATCTATTTGCAAATTTTTTAAGCACAGAAAACTAATTAGATTTGACTAATTTAAACCAACTATAAAATACTTCAAATAAAATCATATAAGAACAAAATTATTACTATTTACGTTTTATCATCTTGAGGAATAACACTAAAAATAGAACTATTAAATATCAACAAGACGATTCCAAAATACATCAAATAGCTAACAAAATGAGCTATTACAGCACCTTTAACACCAACGCCATCTATTAGATAGATACTTGAAAAATAAAGCACAACTACCAAAAATAGCTCTATTATAATAAAATGTACAAACATCTTTTTTGCAATAAATTGATAGGCAATAACTATAGATATCACTTTTACAAAATCTCCTAGCAATTGCCATCCAAATAATTGCTCTACCGGTTGAAAAGCTTCAGAAAACACTACTTTAACAATAAATGGTCGTAACAAATAAATTAATAATAGACTTAAAGCAAATACTGGTATGATAGCTTTATAAACGTTCAATATCTCTGATTTAAACTCTTTTTTACTTTCAATATTGCTGAATTTAGGTAAAATATATAAGGTCATCAATGAACTAACAAACATGAGATAATAATCTGATATTCTATTCATTGCTTCCCAATAACCAGCATCCTTTATTCCCGAATGGTCAATTATATAATTTCTAATCACAATTGAAATCAATGGTAAGGCAACTACTGTGACCAAAGCTACTGCAGTGAAAGGTCCTAACTTCTTTAAAATTTCACCATCAACATTAGAAATTTTAACATACGAAACGAAATTTTTTCTGTTAACTATCCCAACTAAAGTTATTAGAAAAATTAAGGAAGGGGCTATCACAGCAGCCACTAATGCGCCATCAATTTTATTTTGATAAATAAGCACTAAGGTAATGAGAAGTCCAAGGATTTGACCGATGATACTTATGATCAATAATATTTTATACTTTGAAAAACCGTTCATTATTGAAAAACTGAACATGTTTAACGAATAAAACGGAAGTGCCAATGCAAGGACTCTAATTACATAAGCATAATTATAATTTTCCGAAAACAAAAAGTCATTAACGGCTTGAGCATTATAATAACACAAAAAGGACACTAATAGTGTCGAAAAAAATCCTAAATAATAGGCGGTAGACAGGGTTTTACTTAACTCAACCGCATTTTCCTTAAACTCAGCTATGTATTTAACCAAACCGTTATAAAAGCCTAAAATGGCAATAGAATGAATGGCAGTCAAGAAATTTTTTAAATTACCTATTAGAGCCATTCCCTCAACGCCAATAAAAATAGCAATGGCTTTTGATGTCAAAATACCAGCAACTATTTTTGTGAGAATTGTAGCCGTATTAAGATGAACGACCTTAAACAATACGTTTGTATTTATATATTTCAGAAGTCTTTTCAACTTAGATAAATTGATATCATTTTGGATTGATTGCGCTTTGGTGCAGTAAAACTAAAGCTATTATTTTTTTTTACCTAAATTTTTTCCACAAGCCCATGTAATGATTTACTTATATATAAAAATTCTCAATTTCGCTATAGAAAACAAAAAAGCCAGCATATTATACTGGCCTTTTTTATAACAATAGGTTAATTATATCGCTTTGGAACGCTTACGTTCAACTTCCGTCAACAATATTTTACGTAAACGAATATGGTTAGGTGTAACCTCTACATACTCATCTTTTTGGATATATTCCAAGGCTTCTTCTAAACTAAATTTAATAGCTGGAATGATTCTGGCTTTATCATCTGCACCAGAAGAACGAACATTACTCAACTTCTTAGTTTTAGTAACATTTACAACCATATCATCACCTCTAGAATTTTCTCCAATCACTTGCCCTTCATAGATATCTTCGCCCGGATCGACAAAAAATTTACCTCTATCTTGTAGTTTATCAATAGAATAAGGAATAGCTTGACCTTTTTCCATAGACACTAAACTTCCGTTTTGACGTTCAGGAATACCGCCTTTTAGAGGTTGATATTCCTTAAATCGATGCGCCATAATAGCTTCACCAGCTGTAGCGGTTAGTAATTGATTACGCAAGCCTATAATTCCTCTTGAAGGCACTAAAAACTTACAAATCATACGCTCACCTTTAGCCTCCATACTTAACATTTCACCTTTTCGAATCGTAACCATTTCAATAGCCTTACCCGAAACTTCTTCTGGTAAATCAATAGTCATTTCTTCAACTGGCTCACATTTCACCCCATCAATTTCTCTAATAATAACTTGTGGTTGCCCTATTTGAAGTTCGTAACCTTCACGTCTCATGGTCTCAATTAAAACCGATAAATGCAATACACCACGGCCAAACACCATAAATTTATCAGCACTGTCTGTTTCTTCAACTCTTAAGGCTAAATTCTTCTCAAGCTCTTTTATTAAACGATCTTTAATATGTCTTGAAGTCACATATTTTCCGTCCTTACCAAAAAATGGTGAATCATTAATGGTAAATAACATACTCATTGTGGGTTCATCAATAGCTATAGTTTTTAAGCCTTCGGGCGTTTCCCAATCTGCTACAGTATCTCCAATCTCAAACCCTTCAAGTCCAACTATGGCGCAAATATCTCCAGCTTGAACCTCTTCCACTTTTTTACGTCCTAAACCTTCAAATATATGTAGTTCTTTAATTTTTGATTTTACAACATTGCCTTTGCGTTTTACTAAAGAAATGTTCTGTCCAACTTTTAATTCACCACGAGTTAAACGGCCAATGGCGATTCGACCAGTAAATGATGAATAGTCCAAAGACGTAATCAACATTTGTGTGGTCCCTTCAGCAATTTTAGGTGATGGGATATGTTCTACAACCATGTCTAATAATGGTTCAATGTTTTGAGTTCTATTTTTCCAATCGTCACTCATCCAATTTTGTTTAGCCGAACCATAAACCGTTGGGAAATCCAACTGCCATTCTTCAGCTCCCAATTCAAACATTAAATCAAAAACGGCTTCGTGTACTTCATCTGGCGTACAATTTTCCTTATCAACTTTATTAATAACCACACACGGTTTAAGCCCTAAATCAATGGCCTTTTGTAAAACAAATCGGGTTTGTGGCATTGGCCCCTCAAAAGCATCTACCAATAGTAAAACGCCATCAGCCATATTCAAAACACGCTCCACTTCACCTCCAAAATCGGCGTGACCAGGAGTATCGATAATATTAATTTTAGTGTCCTTATAAACTACTGAAACGTTTTTTGAGGTAATGGTTATACCCCGTTCACGTTCCAAATCATTATTATCAAGGATTAAATCTCCAGTGTTTTCATTTTCACGAAACAGCTGACAGTGATACATAATTTTATCAACCAGAGTTGTTTTTCCGTGGTCAACGTGAGCGATGATCGCAATATTTTTAATTTGAGCCATAATAGTGCCTTATTTTAAGCGCGCAAAGGTACGTTATATTTTAATATGCACGTATTATATTTTGACAATTAGTTAATTAAATGTTATAATCCATATCACCGAAAACTTTACAGACGTTTCAAACGTTTAATAGATACATACATTTTGAAGATTAGCTCATAAAATACTAATTATCAAATATTTAATTATAATCATATGAAACCTCTTAATAATTATACAAAGTTTATACCTTATCTCTATTACATTGCCATCATAGCCTATTGGTTTACCGATGTCAATAGAAATGAAGGCATAACGGCCTATCCTATTTTACTTTTTGGAATTCCATTTTTATGGCAGATTATAAAACCCAATCCTAAACTCAATTTTGCTTTAGGAATAACATTTGTTTGTTTGTCATCCTATTTAATATTGGCCTACTTATCAGATGTTTTAAATCTGGTTACTCTATCAGAATCAGCCAAACGTTTCTTGATTTACGGTGGAGTATTTGTAGTTGCCAATTTTATTATGGCCTTATGGATTATTAGAAACAGTTTAAAAAGGGCTTTTTAAATACCTTAAGTTATATCTAAAAATTCAAATTAGGATTTTGAAGTAATATGAATAAAAGTTGATTTTTCACACTTATATTTTATGTAACTTTGCAACTTAAAATTGAAACTTAAGTTCATGACACTTCAGGATGTTCCTAAATTAAAGCATACCAATTCAAATAACTTCTTTTTATTATGTGGTCCTTGTGCCATTGAAGGAGAAGACATGGCCTTGCGAATTGCTGAAAAGGTAGTAACTATTACCAACAATTTAAATATTCCATATGTGTTTAAAGGAAGTTTTAAAAAAGCCAATCGCAGCAGAATTGACAGTTTCACCGGTATCGGAGATGAAAAAGCGCTGAAGATTTTACAAAAAGTATCGAAAACGTTCGACATCCCTACCGTAACAGACATTCATGAAATCTCTGACGCAAAAATGGCTGCAGAATATGTAGATGTATTACAAATTCCAGCTTTTTTAGTTCGTCAAACTGATTTGGTAGTGGCCGCTGCTGAAACTGGGAAAGTTGTGAATTTAAAGAAGGGACAATTTATGAGCCCAGAATCCATGAAGCATGCGGTACAAAAAGTTAAGGATACAGGCAACGATAAAGTATGGATTACAGATAGAGGTACCATGTTTGGCTATCAAGATATGATTGTTGACTTTCGAGGGATTCCAACGATGCGTCACTATGCTCCTACCGTTTTAGATGTAACACACTCTTTACAGCAACCTAATCAAAGTGCTGGTGTAACCGGTGGTCGTCCTGATATGATTGAAACTATTGCCAGAGCTGGCGTAGTTAATAAAGTAGATGGTTTATTTATTGAAACCCATTTCGATCCAGCAAATGCAAAAAGTGATGGCGCTAATATGTTGCATCTTGATAACCTCGAAAAATTATTGACCAATTTAGTTGCTATTCGGAAAACAATTAATGCTCTTGACTAAATAAACCAAGCCCTTTTACTTTTTTCAATAGCTAAAGCTGCAGTTTTTAATAGTTTAACAAATTCTGGTTCATTAAATTCTTCCAGAGATTTCACCTGAATTGACCTTACTTGCTTTCTATTATTATAATCCTTAAGTATAGGAAAATCATGCTCAAGTAAAATGCCTTGAACAAAAGCGATATCTACATAATATGTCCCTTTTAAAACATTCAGATATAATAAGGGCTTTTTACCAATATTATAAAACGGAATATTATAGCTGTAACGTTCAATAACGTTAGGAAGCGTTTTAAGAATTACACTTCGAACGTAAAGCATTATTGATTGATATGGTTCTTTTTGATTTAAGAAATAGGCTTCAACTGGCTTCATAAATTAAAGATAAAATTCAAATTTACTGAAAACACTAAAATGGCAATTAATACTTCTACAAATTATTAATACCCTCCTATTTCCTAGGCACAAACTTAATACTGTCAAGCAAGTACGTAAGTTTTTTACTATATTTACCTAAACAAGTGATAATTACCGTTCTCATTTCTGTTTTTGAAATCCCAATATCTATTCATTGATTGTGTTTATGTTGATTTAATATTATAAAATGAGTCACAATCGTAATAAAAAAAGGCAACTGGCGTGTATCATGTTTACTGATATCGTTGGATACACTGCTTTAATGAGTAAAGATGAAGGTTTAGCTCTTAAAACTTTAGATGAAAATAGATTTATTCATAAGTCTGTTATTAATAAATATGGTGGAACCTGGATAAAAGAAATTGGAGATGGCGTATTGGCGATGTTTACTACGGCTACAGATGCTGTTTATGCGGCTTGTGAAATTCATACTGCTTCAAGAAAAAATGAACATCTAAATATTAGGATTGGACTACATTTAAGTGAGGTTATTTATGATAATGGTGACATTTTTGGAGATGGCGTTAATATTGCCGCTAGAATAGAACCAACAGCACCTTCAGGAAGCACTCATATATCCCATGAAGTCCATAGTAATTTGTATAATAAACAAGGAATAAACACAAAATTTAAAGGCGAATTCAGTTTAAAAAATGTAAAAGATGGTATTAAGATTTATGAAGTCATTATTTCAGAAGAATTTGAAAAACAGTTGTCTTCAAAAATTAGTGATTTTAATTCGCGAAATATAGAAGCAGATAAAAAAAGCATTGCAGTAATGCCCTTCCTAAATATGACCAACGACCCAGAGCAAGACTATTTTTGTGATGGCATTGCTGATGATATCCTTATTACCCTTTCTAATATTAAAGAATTAAAAATTGTAGGACGCAGCTCATCATTTCAATTTA
The DNA here is from genome assembly GCF_042654525.1 of Geojedonia litorea. NCBI lineage: Bacteria > Pseudomonadati > Bacteroidota > Flavobacteriia > Flavobacteriales > Flavobacteriaceae > Geojedonia > Geojedonia litorea. The sequence goes on along the minus strand of NZ_JBHSGP010000007.1, from coordinate 135,278 downwards.
AAAACAGTAAACTTTCAGAAAAAGAAATAGGCGCTATTCTAAATGTAAATCATATTCTTGAAGGTAGTGTAAGACGCAGTGGCAATAGGCTCCGCATTAATGCTTTATTATATAATGTATTAGAAGAAAGTCAAGTTTGGGCCGAACGCTATGACAGAGAACTTGTTGATATTTTTGAAATACAAGACGATATTGCCTCTAAAATAACTAAACAACTAAAAGTTAGCCTTTTTGATAATGTTAAGCGAGTCAGTCCAATAAACATGGAAGCTTACGAAATGTTGCTAAAAGGACGGTACTATGAAGAAATGTTCATTCAAGGATTTGACAAAGCTTTATCATGTTACATGCGAGCAATAGAAATTGATCCTAATTATGCAGAGGCGCATTCAGCTTTGGCCAATCTCCATTTCCTTTATACTATGCATCTTATACATCCACCAAGAGACGGATTTAGAAAAGTAAAATATTATGCTGAAAAAGCACTCTCCTTAAATAATGAAATTGCCGAAGCTCATTTTGTTCTTGGTCAAACCCATTTCTGGTTTGATTGGGATTTTGAAAAAGCTAAAATACAATACGAAAAAGCGGCTAATGCTACTGTCCCATTTTACTTTACAGGGGTAACTATTGATCCATGGTACAATGCATTTGTTCAAGGTGACTTTGAAACAGCTATAAATGCAACCTTAAAAATAATAGAAACAGATCCGTTATCCTTTTTCAATCAATATTTATTGAGCTGCTATTATACTTGGGGTAAACAACCTAAAAAAGCTAGAGATGTTTTAACCAATATGCTAATGACCGTCCCAAATTACTCTGAAGCACAGCGTTTACTAGCCTACAACAGCTTTTTAGAAGGTGATAGTGAGAGAGCTGTAATAGAAGCTAGAAAAGCTGTTGAAATGGCTCAAGGGCTTGGATGGACTCAAATTACATTAAGCATTGTACTTGCACAGAACGGTCAGGCAAATGAAGCACATGAGATTCTAGAAAATCTTCAAGCTTCTAATGAAACTGTACACATCTCCCCATTAGGAATAGGATTGATTTATGCTTATTTGAATGATTTTGACAATGCATTTAAATATCTAGAAAAAGCGATTGCATATAAAGATATTTGGTTAGTATCGTTAAAATATGGCCCTGAATACGAACCTCTGCGATATGATTCTAGATTTGATGCATTACTTAAAAAAATTGGTTATCCTGAAGTAGACTCTACCGTTGAATTTAATTTAAATTAACCCTAAATAGGCAAAATATGGCAAATCAACCAACCAACACCTTACAACTCGGTCATGAATACGTTGCTTCAGATGAAGATGTGATTATTCAAGAAATGGTAAACGAGATGCAAGTTCAAATGGAGCGCATGTATGCCGATAAAAAAATGTTGAGGCAAATCCACACCAAAATGCATGGTTGTGTTAAAGCCAAATTTATAATTGAACCTAATTTAAGTGATGATCTAAAAGTAGGCGTGTTTAAAGCTGCTAAAAATTACCATTGTTGGGTTAGATTTTCAAATTCTCAAACTAACCCTCAACCCGATAAGAAAAAAGATATTAGAGGTATTGCTATAAAATTAATGAACGTCTCTGGCGAAAAAATTCTGAATGATAAAAAAAATGAGCAAACACACGATTTTCTTTTAATGAGCAGTGAAACGTTTTTCTCTAAAAACATCAAAGAATTTAGACAAACCTTAAAATCCTCTACGGCGAAAAATAAAGCACAACTATTGTTCTATTTTTTAAATCCTAAACATTGGGGAGTTTTTAAACGTTTATTAGGCTCGCTAGTTAAATGTGATAACCCTCTTAATATACCTTATTGGAGTACACAGCCATACCGATTTGGGAAACCAGATAAAGCAGTAAAATATTTTCTTAAACCATCTGCCGATAACACTATTATTAATGAAAGCCTCACAGATCCTTATTATTTACGATTTAATTTAGGTCAAACTTTGCATAATCATGCCGCGAAATTTGATTTTTTTGTCCAATTTCAAACGGACGCCTCACTTATGCCCATTGAAGACCCAACAGTTCCATGGGATTCTGAATTTATAAAACTTGCAACACTAGAAATACCAGCTCAAGAATTCGACAGTAATGCTCAAATGGCATTTGGTGAGAATTTATCATTTAATAGTTGGCATGCCTTACCAGAACACAGGCCTTTAGGCAGTTTTAACCGTGCTAGAAAACGAGTTTACGAAGCCATGTCAAAATTTAGACACGAGGTTAATGGTATTCCAGATGTAGAGCCAAAGGATCACTCAGACTTTTTAACAGGCACACATATTCCAGAATTACGAACGATCACCCATTCTGTTCCAACCAAACATGTGAACTGCATAAAATCCCAAGTATTGGTTAATTGCAGTAAAAAAATAGCTTTTGAATTTATTTCAAGTAACGAAGAATTACCCAATTGGTTAAAAAAAGTAGGAATGATACATTCAGCCTTAAATGCCGAAGTAATTGAAGGTCCTTATAACAAAGTTGGTGCAAAACGAAGAGTGTTTTTTGATGGCGGACATTCGGTGTTAGAAGAGCTAATGAGTTACAACCCTTACGCCAATTATTCGTATAAAATTTCAGAATTTACAAATGTCCTGAAAAAATTCTCAACACATGCCTACGGCGAGTTATGGTTTGACACAGTAGACGACAAAACTCGAATTACTTGGGACTATACATTTACACATAAAAACATGTTTTATGGTTGGGTGTTAAAAATACTCCTTCCTATTGTTTTCAAAAAATTTATGCAATCTAGTTTAGAAAATGCCAAAAATTATATTGAAAATGGTGATTAAACCATTTAGATACTGCACAAATACCTAATAGTTGTAATCGAAGGAAAAAAGAAATATGCACCTCCTCTAATGGTCACAAAACGTTTAAGGTTTTTAACTGTTTTATTATAGGGTTCTCCTTGAATGGTGAACTGCTGCTCCTGCCCTTCTTCAGGATTCTCAACTACTCCAATGATTGGGTCTGGGTCACTGTATAACTGTTTTATTTTTGGATAGTTAGACCATGTATATTGCAAAAACTCGAATTGTCTACTAATATCAGCACTAAAACAATTAAAGTATAAACCCACTTCGCCTTTTGGTTTTTTATTATTAGGAGAGCCAATAATTGGATCCCCATATAATCTTGCTCGCCGGATTAGTCGATGACGATTACTCAACAATAATGATTCTTTTGGTGAGTCTCTTTCAAAGCTGTCTCTAGGATTCATACGTCTTAAATGCGAACCGAAAGGACATTTAGCCCCTTTTGGGTCATCTTTGGCATATAAAAAATCATTTTCATCGCTGGCCCCACCAGGGTCTTTGTCTGGAAATTTACTTAAAGGTGCACCACTGGGCCATCGACCCACCATTTTAGAGGCAAGTTTCACACTTTCATGTTCATTTATACTTCCATCTTTATTAGCTGTGCAGCCATTCATAAAGTCCCAAAACCCTTCAACATCTTGTTGCATTTGTCTAACTATCAAGTAACTTCCATTCTTACCTAAATCCTTTTTTCCTGGTCTAGCAGGATTGGGTGGTAATAAATTTAAATCCCCTTGGTTTTCGAATATAGTTGGTGAATCTGGGTAGACATTATAATTGTTTTTATAGCCTAAAATAAATTCGCCAGGATTCACACAATTATATTCTGGTCCTGTACGGCCACTCCCTTTAATAATTGGTTGGGCAATTCCATCCCTAAACCCAAAATGTTCTTTATTATCTTTTAAAGTTAAGCCATCTAAATTTCTAGAGACTTCTAATCCATGAGACTCAAAATCTGTTTTTAATGATTCATAAAAATCTAAACATGTTTGCTCATCTTTTCCAAAGGTCAACAGTAGTATTTGAACCTGTTCGTGTTGAGAAGCTCCCCATAACCACCGTTGTGGATCACTGCTATCGATATCACCCAATAGTCGCTGCCTGTGAGGTGTTACCATACCTTCTTTAAATGGTGGTGAAAATGAACTTATATTTGATTCTGACATACCTAAAGCTTTCAAACCATCCCGGGCAAAGGCAATATTCAAACAGGTATCAGGCAATTCATCTTTATTGACGATACTCGCATTGGTTAATTTAGTACTTATGGAATTAATCCAACGTTTAGCAGCTTTTGGGTTTGTAACTTTTAAAAGTGAAAACCTTGAGAATTGCATATTTCCATAAGCCCTTACGATGTAACCTTGTACGTCTTCTAATTCTATTGTATGCATTTGTTTTAGATTAATTGAAAGAAATGTTTTGCTTGTTTTTCATTAAGGTTTTGCGATAACATCACCCTAATTCTTGAATTGTTATTGACGTTTTTTATAGAATATGTTGGGTAAGCTGAATACCATATTTGGGTTGGTAATTCAGAATCTCGACTCCAGGCCAAAAAATGCTCTTCGTCATAGGCTCCTCCTGTCAATAAAAACTTCGTTTTAGGAAATACTTTAGTGTTTGAAAAAATACCCGTTAAACCCCATCCGCTCTGGTCAATAAAGTCGCCTAAATATTGTTGCCAGCTCCCATCAAAGTTAGAGAAGAAAAGTACCCTTTTGTTATTATCAAATAAAACCCAACGCGCAAAATGAATAGTTGGAATGCCCATGAGCTCTCCACTTACCATCTTTATAGGTATGAGCGTTCTGGCAAATAACATCATGGCCTTAAAGGTTATTAATCTCACCTTACCAGGCTTCATCTCGACTAATTGCGTAAACTGGTTTTGATAATTAATGACTTTGGTTTTCTCTCCGGTTCCAGACTCTTCACCATCTGTAAGATCTTCATATTCTTCAAGAATCTTTATTTTTTCAGGATCGAGGTCACTTCTGGTTTTGGTATAATATTCATCTTTTCGTTCATACCCAAACTCAACAATAAGTATCCAATTAATGATAACTGGAAGTAGAAGGACTAAAACCAAAACGAGTAAGGCCATTTTAAACCAATTAGTTTTAGGTAATTTAAAACGCTCATTAACCCATGAAAAATCAGGATTATTTTGCACATCACTTTTTAACTTTTTATGGAGTTCTAAAGCTGAAAAATCATCCCAATTCCTTGAATCTAACAATTTTCTTAAATGCATTCTCAATGCTTGTTCTTGCTTAATTTGCTTGAGACTTCGTCCGGGGCTTCCTCTATAAAATGCTGAAACTTTAATACTATGCGATTTTAGATACGCTTTTCGCGATTCTAAAGTTCGTTGTTCAGGGTTAGGATAATTAATACAACAAGAATATATTCTATCAATAAGGTCATGTTCCTGATCATTACATAGGTCTGTAAGATGATCTTCTAATGTACCATCAAAATTTGATGAAAACACCAGCTTCGGTTCTTCTGTTGTTCCTTTAAAAAATATAGAATTTTTATCATCTATAACGATCCATCTTAAGTAATGAATGGTTTCAGATTTTTCAAACAAACTGTGCTTACCTTTCTCAAGGGCATACTTCATCCCTGATAAATAACCATATAAATCATTTAATTTTTCGGGAATTATTGGAGTTACAAGGGTTAATGGATTTTGTTGGCTCATATTAAGTTGAGACTTTTTGATTGGTTGTTTTAAGCGATTCTAAATATTCAAAATACCTAACGGTTCCTTTGCGTCCTGATTCAACCAAAGCTTCTTTATCTTTATCAGACAAATTAAAATTGGTTGCAGAAATTCCTAAATCGTCAATAAAAATGGTTCTACTTACTAAATGACTTTCTTCAAATAATTCAATATCCTGTGAATTCATTAAAGTATCAAATAGATGTTTAATATATGAAGTTATCCACATGCTGTACCTAAACTTATGGAGATAGTGCTTTTTCTTATCACCCGATTTTCTGTTACGACTTGCTTCTTCTTCTAAAGGGTTTTCATCATACGATTCATAAATTCGTTTAGGCTCTAAAAACAAGCCTAAAGACTCTTTGTTAACCGTTAATTGATTTTTATGAAAACGAGGTTTATCAAAAAACGATAATGGATAATTAAAAATCACGCCTCCATCAACGTAAATATGATCGTTAGGAATTTTATTTGAAAACTGCCATCCTTTAAAGAAGAATGGAATAGACATTGAAGCTCTTACAGCTTCAGCAACAATGCATTTAGGCGTGTTAAATTCTGAAAATTCGGTGATATTATGTAAGTTGAGATTGGATGCAAATACAATGAGATCCTTGCCACCTGCATTCTTGAAATCACTAAAAGTTGCATTTTGTTCTAAATTTAATGGAGATGCTGCATAGCATTCATAAATAAATTTTAAAATTTCATCTCCAGTATAAAGTCCGTATTTTGTAAATATCCTGATAGGATTCCAACCACTTTTAAAAGCTTTGAAGTCGAGTTTTTTCATTAACTCCTCGATTTTTTCTGGAGATAGCTCTAAAGCAATCATTAATGCTACAATTGCTCCTGCCGATGTTCCAGAAACTTTTTCGATTCCTTTAAAAAGACCTTTGCTATCAAGCTCTTTGAGCGCACCAACATACGCAATCCCTTTAACGCCGCCTCCCTTTAACGCTAAATTTTTTATCATGTGTGAAGAATTTAAGGTAATTTACGACAAAATATTTTATGTCCCACATTTTCAAAGCATTATATAAATCAAAATCAATCTATTTCAATTTATTTGTTTTAAAGACAAAATTAGATTTACTTTGTTTTTCAAAGTGCTTTAATATGGAATCAAAAGATTATTTGAAAGATATCAACGAGATTAAAGAGTTAATGAACAAATCATCTCGCTTTATTTCTTTAAGTGGCCTATCTGGAATTTTGCCCGGTGTATATGCCATGATTGGTGCAGCTATTGCTTATTGGCTGGTGACCAACTCGGGGCAAGACTATTTAAATTTTGATGGAACAATTTTTAGGCTTGTTATGTTAGACCTGTTTCTTATTGCAACATTTAGCATTGCTACAGCTATTTATTTAGCCACACATAAAGCAAAGAAAAATGGAGTAAAAATATGGGATCAGACCTCTAAACGTCTAGTAATTAACTTTTTGATTCCGCTTGTAACCGGTGGTATATATATTCTAGCCCTATTAAGACAGGAAAACTACGGGCAAACTGCGGCATTGATGCTCATTTTTTATGGCCTTGCTTTAGTTAATGCCTCTAAATATAGCATTGGTGACATTAAACATTTGGGTTTAATAGAAATTATTTTAGGCTTAATCTGTGCACTATTTCCTAGTTATGGTTTTTGGTTCTGGATACTTGGTTTTGGAGTAATGCATATTATTTATGGTACCATCATGCATTACAAATATGATTACAAAAAATAAAGTTAGATCTAAAAACAACATTAAGCCATTTAATTTAAAGTCAATTTGAGTTTAATCAACAACATAAATAAAGTTTTCGACCATAGAATTAGGTTGGGTATCATGTCCATTTTAATGGTTAATGACTACGCCGATTTTAATACCCTTAAAGAGTTATTGGACGTAACCGACGGAAATTTGGCAAGTCATGTCAAAGCACTTGAAAATGCAGATTATATGAGTGTAGAAAAACGGTTTATAGGCCGTAAGCCTAATACCAGATACGCTGCCACAACTTTAGGCAGAGCCGAATTTAAAAAGCATATTGACGCGCTTGAAAAATTAATTAACACGCAATAATCTCAATTGTTTCCCAATCATCTCAAATTGATTTAAACATGGAAGTATTCAATACGCTAGTGATAATCAAATGAATTTAAAATTCAACAAGGTTTATTTTATAGTATTCCTAATGCTCCTTGCAATTGAGGTAATCATTGCCGCTTTCTTAAAGGATGGTTTCATTCGCCACACTCTTGGAGATTATCTGGTTGTGATTTTAATGTATTGCTTTTTCAAAAGTTTTATACCAGCAAAACCATTTTATATAGCAACTACGGTTTTGGTGATTGCGTTTGTTATAGAATTTCTTCAGCTTTACGAATTACTTAGTGTATTAGAACTTCAAGATAATCGCATCGCAAAGTTAGTTCTTGGAAGTACGTTTCATTATGGTGATTTGATGGCTTACACTCTAGGCATCATGAGTGTGCTCCTTATAGAGTATTATATTCAATTAAAAGTTAAAAAGATTTAGCTTTATTCTAAACCATCCACATAGTCTTGTAAATAGGCAAATCTAGGTGTCAATTTACCATTTTCTGTGATTTTAGCTCGATCTAATATACCATCGGCATCGTTGTTGAAAAACGCAGGGATAACATGTTCTAAAAACAATTCACCAAAACCTTCACTGGCATCTTTTGGTAGTTCGCAAGGCAGATTGTCAACCGCCATGACCGTTATAGCTTTATCATCTTTAAAATCAATTTCAGATTCAGTTTCGGGATCATAACCATAAATTGGATCTGCAATTGTAGAAGCCCTTAAAGTTGTTGCAACAGGTCCATCCACATCACAACTTACATCAGCAACTACTTTTATATTAAAATTTGGAGATTTAACATCCTCTCGGGTATATAAAAAAGGTGCTCCATTACCATAAAAATGACCTGCGATGAAATAATCAGTCACTTTGGCAAAACGCATAAAATTTGAATCATATACTTCGGGATAATTAAAAAAATCTTGATTGTCAAGTATTCTTCCATCCTTTCTTTTATTATAATTCAACACATCTATTTTACAATAGATCGGTTCATTAAAGGATTCATTTAAATAAGTATCAACATCGACCTGTTTGATATCCATTGCATCCAAGATTTCTTGAGCGCCACCTGCAACCTTACCACTGCCAGTTAATAGAATTTTAATATTTGGTAATTCTATTTTATTCAATTGGGCTATTAATGCGATTTGATCTTCTAAAGTGTTCGCTTTAGGCAAATTCCAACGATCAAATTTTAGACCCCAAGCTCTAAAGCCATTGTAGGCTCCAACTACACCTGCGTAACGGCCAAAACCAATCAATCTAACTCCATTTGCTTTTACAATTGTTTCATGGTCATAGAGCGTTATATTCTTGTCTAAAATAGCCTTTAAAAGCTTTTGGTTATAAGGCTGTTTTTTTATGGTATGGGAAAAGAAAAAATAAGATTTATTAGCTATTAAAGCTTCAATAGGCACTTCTTTAACACCAATCATTACATCGCAATCTGAAATAGTGTCAGTCACTTCAAAGCCTTCAGCACTATATTCTTTGTCTTTAAAAACACGAATATCTGAAGATTCAATTTTAAATTGTGCAGCTGGAAAACGCTTTTTAGCTTTTACTAATTCTGTAGGTGAAAAAACGACGCGTCTATCCGGTGGATTTTTTCGCTCTTTAATGATTGCAAATTTAATACTCATTATAAAAAATACTATGTGATAAAATTGGTAAAACCTTAATCAAAAAACGGAATAATTTTTGCACGAAAATACTAGGATTTGCAAGGTTAACCAAACTTTTTGATAACTTTGCATCCTTATTACTATTTAGGGGTCGACTGGTTTTGACAGCGAGATTAATTAAATGGTAAGCACGTCGTGTAATGACTTTGAAACACGTAAAAGGCTAGGTCAAATTTTAAACGGCGAGAATAACTACGCTTTAGCTGCTTAATTCTGAATAAAGTAAGAATTAGCCTTTGTCACGCCAGGCGTGAAAGCTAAATGTCTCTTGAAAGCCTTGGTTAACGGCGGTCTGATTAGAGGCATCGTAAAAGTAAACCTAGAATAGTTAGCGCTTTGATGACTATTTGAAACTAAAAAAGATAAGTTGTAAGTAGAGTGTTTTTAATCAGCTTACAATCGAAAACCATGAAAAAACTAAACGTGTAGAAGGCTATTTGGTTACTTGTTTGGACGAGAGTTCGATTCTCTCCGACTCCACTAAACTTTAAACTTTTTAGAAATAAAAACCTCTCCATTAGGAGAGGTTTTTTTGTTACATCTATTACAAAAGTTTGCTATCAACCAATTTCTTGATACGAATTCAGCTACTAGTGACCGCTCATGTGTTTATTATAAACCCAGATTTCATCCCAGCTGTTCTCAAACGTTGCATTAAACAAATCTTGTTGATTTTGCCAAGAATTCTCACCATTAACTTTTTTAAAGGTTTCAACCCAATTCACATCCCTATCAAAATCTGCCCAATTGGGGCTAAAACTAAACGTAGCAATATGACGACCTAAATCTCCTTGTCTAAATTCATTATAATAAACACCCCAAGGATTCACGCCTTCAAGAGCTTTAACGGTTTTACTTATTCTTTCAAAAAAGGTATTCACACCTGGGGTTGGTCCATCTTTGATTTCAAAATATCTCACGAACATTATTGGGTATTTAGAATTATCGTCATCAAGCATATCGGTATTATTTAGCTTGTCATTGGAACGCCAATATTCAATGGTTTGAATTTTTTTAATGTAAGGCATAACATTATCCCTCCAGTCGGCGTCATGACTACCTTCTGCTGGACGGGTGTCATTATGCTTGTACATCATAGGGCCCATTTCCCAAATAATATTACCAGCGTTAGGTCCAGAGGTAATATTGTAAACAGTAGCCTTGTGCGGTCCACTTTTATGGTAAGTGGCATTATGCTTTCTCATATTTTCTTGTAAAACTTTGAGTTTAGTATTATCAGGAGTTAGCATAATATCTTCCCATATTTTGTAGGTTTCAGAACTATCTTGGGCATTAATGGTTTCTATAGCTCCAAAAAGCATAGCCACCATTATTAAAAAAGAAATTGATTTTTTTTTCATAATATTAATTTGTTGGTTAGAATCATAATACAGCTTTTGCAAAATGATAATTTTGTAATAAAATGCACTATAGTAATCGTATTATTGACGAATTGAAAAAATTCAGCAGATAATATAAAGATCTGTTTTGGAGTGTTTTAAAGATACAAAATAAATTGAATTACTGGGCTAATAATAGATTACAAAAAAAGCCTTTTCAAATGAAAAGGCTTTTTAAATGTGATTATTGGACGTTTTATTTCATAAAATAAATATAGATAGTTATTACAACTAAAGTAATTAGAGCTCCAACGAGTTTAACATGTTTCCATGGAGTAATATCTACTTGTTTGGTATATTCTTGTGTATAGGCTTCTTTTCTTGGGAAGAAATAGCCTATTATCAGCATAATAATAATGTTAGAAACAAAAAGAATAGCCATAACATGTAAAAAATGAGGATAAGCATCGGCTGCAATCAATTTTAATTCACTTGGATCAGTTATACCTGCAGCTTTTGCAGTATTTAGAGCGTCTTCTATTCTATTTGGACCAATAATAAATTGACTAATAATATACATCAATGAACCCGAAATAATTCCAATTTTTGCGGCAATAGCTGGAACTCTTTTAGTCACATAACCAACCACAATAATGGTAAGAATAGGGATACTATAAATTCCGTTAATCTCTTGTAAATAGTTAAACAAGCTTCCTGCATTGGCAATTAAAGGCGCAATAAACATTGCCGACAAAGCCAAACAAATACCAAATATCTTACCATATTTAACTACAGTTCGCTCTGGTGCTTCTTTATTAATATGCTGTTTATAAATATCGATACCAAATAGAGTAACCGAACTATTCAACACACTATTAAACGAACTTAAAATAGCCCCAAATAATACTGCTGCGAAAAAGCCAACAAGGTATTTAGGTAGCACCGCACGAACCAGTTCTGGGTATGCCAAATCGCTTGAGGCCAATTCGCCATTAAAGTAATGATAGGCTATCATTCCAGGCAAAACCAAAATTAATGGCCCTAAAATTTTAATAAATGAAGCTAGAACCAAACCTTTTTGACCTTCAGCCAAACTTTTTGCACCTAATGCTCTTTGAATAATCTGTTGATTAGTTCCCCAATAGAATAATTGCACTAGCATCATCCCAGTAAAAATGGTTGAAAACGGAACTTCTTGACCAGGATTACCTGTTGAATCAAAACGCTCTGGATTTGCAGACATTAAGGTATCCAATCCTCCAAAAACGGATCCATCACCAATAGCCATTAACCCAAAAACAGGAATAAGAATTCCTCCAATTAATAAACCAATAGCATTAATCGAATCTGAAACGGCTACAGCTTTAAGCCCTCCAAATACCGCATATATAGATCCAATAATACCTATACCCCAAATACAAATTATCAAAGCAGTTGTATCCGAAACATTCAGCAAGGTTGGCACGTCAAACATACCACTAATAGCTACAGAACCCGAATATAAGATAACTGGAAGCAAGACCACAACATAACCCGTTAAAAACAAGCCAGACGTAATAGTTTTTGTGGCTACATCAAACCTACTTGCTAAAAATTGAGGTATAGTGGTCAATCCACTTTTAAGGTATCTGGGCAGTAAAAAAACAGCAGTAACAACCATAGCTATAGCCGCCAATGTTTCCCAGGCCATAACCGAAAGCCCATCGGTATAAGCACTACCGTTTAATCCTACAATTTGTTCTGTTGATAGATTAGTAAGTAATAAGGACCCTGCTATAACACCTGCCGTTAAACTTCTTCCTCCTAAAAAATATCCATCGGAAGAGGTTTCATCAGTGGTTCGGGTTGCGTAGTACGAAATAACGGCCACCAATGCAGTAAAGCCAATAAAAGAAATGATTCCAATCATAGTAAATTAGTTAGTTATTGAATTAAATTTTCAAAATGTGTTGGAAGATACTAAAAAAATGGCGTCTGTACATTTACCATAAACTTTATGGCTTATTATTTTTAATTCATCAATAAATCGGTTTACTATTTGAGAAATTCGTAATTAAGTATAGAGTTTTCCAATCTTAAAATCTAAAAATTTATTATAATTACCAACAAAAAAAGCCTACCCAATACTGGGAAGGCTTTCATATAATTTTTTTAGTACATATTATGCCGTCTCTACGTTCTGCACATTATTATTGTACTTTTCAGATATTTTGTTTCGAAACTCTGAAAGTTGTTGCAATTCTTTTTGAATTTCCTGACTTCTGGTTTCAATCTTCTTGAATTTTTGCTGAATTTCTTGTTCTACAACAGCTTTATGCTCCTGGTACTTCGCTTCTGCTTGTTGACGCATCTTTAATTGACGTTCTTTCCTTATTCTTTCAAAAAACTCAAAAGAATAAGCGTACACATACATGCCTACAAATAATAGGACAATTGCTGATAAAATGATTACACCGTTATTCATAACTTAAACTATTAAACAATTATTAATCAATTTAAGATTTGGGGTTTTAAACTAATTATGCTACAATAATACTAATATAAGTAATTCATTAACAAAATACTAGACAAACTGTTAAAATTTAAGTTTAAGATGAGGATGCTTCAATAATTTATGGGCTTTTTAAAGAATATTTTATTCAACTTTAAAATTCTCCAGTCCGGCTTTCAGCCAAGTGAAATATTCATCAGAATTAGGCGTATAGGCTATCGTATGATTTAATAATTCGAAGTCATGATTTAATAACACATAAAAAGGTTGCGAATTATTTTGAAAATTAATGGTTTGCAACGTCGCCCATTTATCACCAATCGTTTTGATTTTCTTTACACCACCAGAAGGCTTCAGGTATTGAAACTGCTCTTCAGCAGGAAGTTCTCTTCTATCGTCAACATACAGCGAAATAATTATATAATCCTGACTTAAAATGTCATATACGTTTGATTTACTCCATACCTGTTCTTCCATTTTTCTGCAATTCACACAAGCCCAACCAGTAAAATCCAACATAATTGGTTTATTTTCCTGTTTAGCAGCAGCTATGCCTTCCTCTAAATCTTTGTAACAATTAAGACCTAATGGACATTCAGAAGATTTATCATAATAACTATAAAACAAAGGTGGAGGGAAACCACTCAACAGCTTTAAATTAGCATTGGCGGTATTGGTTAATCCAGGAATTAAATAAACCACGAAGGCAAGGGTTAAAATTCCCAGCGTTACTCTCCCTTTGCTTAATTTTTGCAAAGGTCCATCATGTGGAAATTTAATCTTACCAAATAAATACAGCACCATTGCAATGCCTATTAAAATCCATAACCCTATAAACAATTCACGCTTTAAAAAGCCCCAATGTTCCACTAAATCGGCGTTCGATAAAAACTTAAGTGCAAGTGCCAACTCAATAAAACCAAGTACCACTTTAACTGTATTTAACCATCCACCTGACTTTGGCAAGGAGTTAAGCCATTTTGGAAACATAGCGAACAAAGTAAACGGCAAGGCAAGAGCCAGACCGAATCCACTCATTCCTAAAGTCAACTGGGTCGCACCACCATCTGCGGTTAACGAACTTCCTAATAAGGTTCCTAATATTGGACCTGTACATGAAAAAGAAACAATGGCCAAGGTTAATGCCATAAAAAATACGCCTATCCATCCTCCTATTCGGTTAGCTTTACTATCTAATGCATTACTCCACGATGCTGGTAAAGTCAATTCAAAATAGCCGAAAAATGAAAACGCAAAAACTAAAAAGATAATAAAGAATATCACGTTTAAAGTGACATTGGTCGAGACATTATTTAATATTTCTGGATCTAATGAATCCAGAACATGAAAAGGTAAACTCAATAATACATAAATTATAAAAATGAAAAAACCATAAAGAATTGAGTTAGCCATTCCTTTTTGGGAGTTTGCTGAACTTTTGGTGAAAAATGAAACCGTTAGTGGTATCATTGGAAACACACATGGCGTAAGTAAGGCTATAAGTCCACCTAAAAAGCCTAATAAAAATATAGTAAAGCTGCTTTTCTCTTCAACTTTTTCGGTTTCAAAGTTATCCCAGCCTGTAATATTGAGGTCAAAGGCTTGAGACAATTCTTCTTGGTTTTTACTTTCCCCAGTAGATACTATATCTTGAATTGTAGTTCCTTGGTTTTTAAGGTCAAAAATTAAAGTTTTTTCTTCAGGGGGTAAACACTTTTCGTCATCACAAACCGAATAAAACACATATCCTGTGATATAGGCAATGTCTGCATTTACTTTAACTCGCTGCTTGAACACCACTTCATCATCAAAACTCTTTAAGTCTGTTTGAAAAATCTCATCAAAATGTGGCTCAACATATGGTTCTTCGGTCGTGCCAAGAAGTTCGAAATGGAGATCATCATTTTGATAGGAAAACTCCGTGGGAATGGGTCCCAAAACATCGTCTGCTAACAATTCTTGTGACGGCAAATGCCACCCTTGGTCTATGACTGCTTTGGTAACTAAAACATATTCGGAATCGGATATCTTTTCTACAGAAGTTGACCATTCAATTGGGTCAAATATTTGAGCATTTATTGAAGTAAAGGATGTAAAAAGTACAAATAGAATTAGGAAATATTTCTTCATTAAGCATTTAGTTTAGATCAACTATAAGGGTCATCTTTCGATTAAAATCAGTCTATAAAAGACAAATTTAACAGAACAAGTTGTATTAAACCTATAAAGATTTCATAAAATTAGGAGAATATAGGTCTTATTAACCTTAATTCTCTACCTCTTTAATGACAAACACATAAACTGGAAAGTGATCACTAAAGCCATTTGTAAAGCCTCCATCTGCAAAACTTCGTAGCGGGTATCCTTTGTAACGGCCCTTTTTGTTGGTAAGGAAATTTTTGTTATAAATACTTGCCTTGTAAAATTTATAAGAAGAATAATCTTTATCTAGAAGTGGTTTTGTCATTAAAATTTGGTCAAACAAACTCCAAGCATCTCGGTAGGCAGTAGTCCCTAATCCATTTTTATACATGGTTTCATAAGGATTATAAATCCCTTTAAAGCCTACTTTATCTCTATCATCTTCAGCTTTTAAAATGTCTTTTATGCTGTTGTTTGTTGGGTCATCATTTAAATCGCCCATTGTAAATATTTTAGCGTAAGGATCAACAGCCTGTAAAGAATCGATAATTAGTTTGTTTAGTTTTGCTGCAGCCTCGCGCTTTGGGCGACTTCTTGCCTCTCCTCCACTTCGAGACGGCCAGTGATTTACAATAATGTGAATAAGGTCACCATCTAGTTTTCCAGACACCAATAATTGGTCCCTTGTATAAAAACGATTTTTAGTTATATCATCATAAATTTTCAATTCGTGTTTACTGGAGCTTATGGGCTGAAATAAAGCCTTTTGGTACAATAAGCCTACATCAATCCCTCTTGCATCTGGTGAATCATAATGTATAATTCCATAATCTTTATTTAATAGCTGCGGATCATTAACCAAATCTACTAAAACCTCTCTATTCTCAACTTCACAAACACCCAAAATTGCAGGTGAATTTCTTGCTTCATCTACACCTAAATCGGCAATAACTTTAGCCATATTACTTACCTTCTTTTTATAAATGTGTTGTCGATCTACTTTCAATTCCATTATTGGGCTAGCTTCATCAAACTTTACAGGATCATTGATGGTGTCAAACAAATTTTCGAGGTTGTAAAATGCTATCGTATGAATTTTAAACTTCTTTTTGTCCTGCCCAGCTATCATAGACACCCATAATATCAGCAGACAAGTCAACACTAAACTTTTGTATTTCATTTGTTCAATCAATAGTTATATTGAAAGTAAATAATTATTAAATAAAATTATAACATGTCATAAAAAAAATTAAATTTGGCAGTCTACTTACAGTCAGTTACTTAAGGAAGAATACTTATTTATTGTTTATGTTACGAATGGGGAAGCTATTAATTCCTTTTTTGATTCTCTTCAATTTTTCCTTAAGTGCATTTGCACAA
The DNA here is from genome assembly GCF_042654525.1 of Geojedonia litorea. Classification (NCBI taxonomy): domain Bacteria; kingdom Pseudomonadati; phylum Bacteroidota; class Flavobacteriia; order Flavobacteriales; family Flavobacteriaceae; genus Geojedonia; species Geojedonia litorea. Next base: position 118,542 of record NZ_JBHSGP010000007.1, on the reverse strand, counting down.
GCTACTCTTATTAAAGGAAGTGTTAAAGATGCCCTTACACTTGGTCCAATAATGGATGTTACTGTTGTTATTGAAGAAACACAACAAACCACATTTACAAATGCCAAAGGCGAATTTATATTTTCTACTAACGTTCCGTTGGGAGAACAGGTTTTAAAAATTTCAAAGCCAGGGTATCTACCCAAACGATACCCCATTGTAGTTAACCAAGGTAAAACCGTTGATATTAGTGACATGACCATGGACATTGATATATCAGTATCTGCTGACCAATTTACCATCACACTTTCTGATGATGAATTAAATGATGATATTGGCGGCGCCGATAATATTTCAGGACTCTTATCATCTTCTCAAGATGTGTTTCAACGCACTGCTGCATTTGAATTTAGCGCTTCATTTTTTAATGTTCGTGGATTAGATTCAGAGAACGCTACAATTTTGATTAACGGGATTGAAATGAACAAACTGTACAACGGAAGACCACAATGGAGTAATTGGGGAGGCTTAAACGATATGATGCGAAATCAGGAATTATCAACAGGTTTAGCGCCTTCGGCATATAATTTTGGAGGAATTTTAGGAAGTACTAACATTAATACTCGCGCGTCTAATTACAGAGAAGGCGGTCAATTAACCTACTCATCATCTAACCGAAGTTATACCAACCGTTTAATGGCTAGCTACGCTACTGGATTGATTGAAAATGGCTGGGCTTTTGCAGTAATGATTGGAAGGCGGTGGGGAGATGAGGGATATCAAGATGCAACATTATACGATTCTAATTCATTTTTTACTTCAGTAGAAAAAAAGATAAATGACAATCATAGTATAAACTTGACTTCTATTTACGCGCCTAATAGTCGAGGAAAATCTTCTCCTAACACTCAAGAAGTGTATGATTTAAAAGGTATAAAATACAATGAATATTGGGGTTATTTAGATGGTGAAAAACGCAACTCGCGTATAAAAGAAGTTAAAGAACCTATCCTGATGTTAAATCATTTCTGGGATATTTCATCCAAAACCTCATTAAACACCAATCTTGGTTATCAATTTGGCCAGTTAGGAAATAGTAGATTAGAGTATTCAGGAGGAGCGAATCCAAGTCCAGCTTATTATCAATATTTACCAAGTTACGCACTTTCTGATTCAGAGGGACCCGATTATGCATTAGCTTATCAGTTGGAACAAAACTTTTTAAATGACGGCCAAATCGATTGGGAACGTATATTTGATGCCAATCTTACCAATAATATATCAGGCCTAAATGCAACCTATGTTTTATATGAAGACCGAAGTGATGACAAACAATTAACGCTTAATTCTATTTTAAGTTCAGAACTCACTGAAAATATTCTTTTAAATACCGCTATAAATTATCAAACTTTAAAATCTGAAAATTTTGGAAAAATCATAGACGTTCTAGGCTCCAATACTGGCGTTTTAAATGTTGATTCGTTTGATAATTACCAGTACGACGCTCAAAATCCTAATCGCGTGGTTGGCCAAGGTGATAAATACAAATACAATTATAATTTATTTGCAGACATTATTTCTGGTTATGCCCAAGCGCAGTTTAAATACAATAAAGTCGACTTTTATGTATCTGGAAATATTACCAACACCAAATACCAAAGAGAAGGTCTTTGGGAGCATAGTAGGTTTGCTGGAGATGGTTCATTTGGAAAAGGTGAAGAATTATCCTTTACCGGATTTGGAGCAAAAGCTGGAGCTACTTATAAAATTACAGGAAAACATTTAATTGATATGAATGGGGGCTACATTACTAAAGCACCTTCATTACGAAATACGTATTCAAATTCCAGAGAAAATCATAATATAGTTCAGAATATCGATGAAGAAAAAATAAGCACAGCAGATATTAGTTACATATTTAGATCACCAATTGTAAAGGCAAAAGTCACAGGGTTTTATTCTAAACTTGAAGATGCCAATGAAGTAGGATTTTATTTCGCTGATGGATTAAGTGGTGATGATATTCAAGACAATGACACAGCTGCCTTTGTTCAAGAGGTTTTGCAAGGTGTAGATAAAAAGAATTTTGGAGTTGAAGTTGGTATTGAAGCCCAAGTAACTCCTAGCATAAAGCTAAAAGGTGCTGCTTCGGTTGGGCAATACACTTATGATAATAACCCTAACCTTTACCTTACCTCATCTAGCTTTACAGGGCCAAGAGGATCAATTAATTATGGTGAAGCCAATCTTAAAAACTATAAAGTTGCTGGTGGATCTCAACGTGCATTTTCTGCTGGTTTCGAGTATCGCGATCCAGAGTTTTGGTGGGTTGGGGCAACTGCAAACGCTTTTACCAATACGTATTTGGACATTAATACCTTAACAAGGACTAAGAATTTTTATTTAGATGCAGATGGCTTACCATTTAATGACTACGACCCTGATATTGCCTCTAAACTTTTAAAACAAGAAAAATTTGATGACTATTTAGTAGTTAACCTGATTGGCGGAAAATCCTGGAAAATTGATAATTACTTTGTTGGTTTTTTCGCCAGTATTGGTAATGTCTTTAACCAGGAGTATAAAACCGGAGGATATGAACAAGGACGCAATGCCAATTACCGTGAATTAAGAGATGATAATGCAAATCCTATTCGTGTTTTTGGCCCTAAATATTGGTACGGTCGTGGCTCGACTTATTTCATTAATACCTATTTCAGATTTTAAAATATTATTTATGATACCTTATGTTGCACAATACTCTAAAATCACACCTTACCTTGCAGGTGTTTTGATCTTAATGCTCATCTCATGTGTACAAGATGATGACTATAGTATACCCAGAAGCTTGGGTATTGAGGAAAATAGACGTCTAAATGAGCTCTTAAACAGTAGTGCAAGCGCTATTAGCATTTCTCAATTGAAACAATTGTTTGTGCCTGGTGAGACCACAGAAATTGTTTCAGACTTATACGTTAAGGGTTATGTAACCTCCTCAGACGCGAGTGGTAATTTCTATAAAGAATTTTATTTACAAGATGCCCATGTAAATCCAACGGCTGCAATTAAGGTAGTTCTTAATCAAACCTTTTCTTATAATCAATTCAATACGGGACGAGAAGTATATATCTCATTAAAAGGATTGTATATAGGAGAAGTAAGAACCAATGATGGTGTAATCGCAATAGGGGGAATTTCAAATGCAGATAACGAAGTTGAAGCCTTAACGGCAAAGCAAATCCCTAACCATATTTTTAGATCTGCAACTACTGAAACGATAACCCCATTAAATCTACCTCTTTCACTAATTACGAATAAGCATATTGGAATGTTAATTACTGTAAATAATGTAGAATTCATTCCAAGTCACGTAGGAAAACCCTATGTTGAAGCAACGGCCGATTTTGATACACAAAGATCACTACAGTCCTGCGCAGGTTTTAATTATTTCTATTTTGGTCTTGAAACGAGCGTATTTGCAGACTTTAAGCAACATATTTTGCCTTCTGGTAATGGCTCTATTACAGCCATAGTAAGTAAAACTTTTAATGGAAGTAGTTTAGTTTTGGTGTTAAACGACCTCAATGGTGTTAATTTAAATAACGAGCGCTGTACACTTCTGAATCCTGCTAATTTCTCACCGCTCATGAGTGAAAATTTTGAGTCGTCTACAAACAATGCTAATGTTAACATTGCAGGCTGGACCAATTTTGCCGAAGCCGGCACTCGTGTTTGGAGAGTTATTACAACCACTGATTCTGGTAATCCTGGCAGTAAAATTGCTTCAATGGGAGCTTTTAATTCAGGTCAACCAAGCAATATTGCCTGGCTGATTTCGCCTTCAATTAACTTGGACGCACAAGGTGTTGAGTTTTTAAATTTTCAATCGTCTAATAGTTTTAGTGATAATAGTGAATTGGAAGTTCTTATTTCCACCAACTGGGATGGCACCACAGGCAACATCTCTAGTGCTACTTGGACTGCACTTCCTGCTGCTATTGTAAGTGACAGTGAATATTTTCAAAATTGGGTGGATTCTGGTCTTGTAGATTTGAGTGTCTATTCTGGTATTGCCTATATCGCCTTTAAATATATAGGTGGTCATAATGCATCAAATACAATTGATGGTAATTATGAAATAGATAATTTTAAAATTTTAGTTCAAAATTAATTTAATGTATAAATTAAAGATAAAACCTGCTACATTTGTTAGCGGGTTTTATTTTTTAGACACCTTATATATCAACTATGACTTTTTTCGATATTGCATTTTATAGTGTTTTTAACTATTTCAAAAACAAACAAAAATCTAACGCCAATAGTCTGGCAATCTATTATATTACCAGTCTGCATATTGCTTTATTATGCCTTATAGGAGTATTCCTGATGCTTTTTTTAAATGAATTAAATATATCAGCATTAAGTAAGGACAAAGCTTGGGTACTTCTAATTTTATCTGCTTTCATAATCTATTTTAGAAATTGGATTCAATACAGTGGTAAAAAACGAAAAGTCCTAAACCTTAAACTTCATCAATCAAAAGATGCGGTTTATAATATCTGGTTACTTATGTCGCTGCCTATTGTCTGTATTGGCCTTACATTAATTATTTGGTCGAAATTATAAGTCGTTAATCTTTCTCCAAAAGCATATACACAGGGAAGTGGTCACTAAAACCGCCTTTATATTTTTTACCTACATAAGTTCTATAGGGTTGTCCTTTATATTTTCCATGATATTGAGTTAAAAACTTTTCATCAAATATTTCAGCACCTTTAAACCTATAACCTTGATCAGAGCCATTTAGCAAATTATTACTACACATAATTTGGTCAAACAAATTCCATTTAAAATCATGGTTTTGGGTACCTCTTTCGGGAGTCCATTTTGAAATTAATGGATGGAATAATTGAGCATTGGCCAATAAGTGAACAATACTTCTATCGGTGGGGTTATCATTAAAATCACCCATCACTACTATTTTAGGATTGTCATACAGCCGTTCTAATTGATTGATAATTTCTAGTACTCTATTTGATGCGGCAATGCGTTTATACGCTGTGGCTTCATCTCCATCGCGACGTGAAGACCAATGGTTTACAATTACATGAATTAAGTCGTTATTCAAAAATCCAGTAACCAACAAAATATCCCTTGTATAATCGGGCTCACCATTGTCATCCACCAGATGCACAGAAAATGTTTCGGTAGATTGTACTTTAAACATTTCTTCTCTATACAATAAGGCAACATCGATTCCTCGTTCATCAGTAGAGTCATAATGAACAAAATTATAGCGATGTTCAGCTAATTCAGAACTACTAATCAAATCTTGTAAAACGGCTGCATTTTCTACTTCAGCCAAACCAACAATGCTCGGCGGTTGTTGTGTTTCATTCAATCCAATTTGTGATATAACAGAGCCTAATTTATATAGCTTCCTGTCGTACCGTTTTTGAGTCCATCGTTTTGCTGAATTAGGTAAAAAATCATCGTCGTTAGTATGTTCATCATCATAGATATCAAAGAGATTTTCAATATTATAAAAGGCAACTGTTTGTAAATTTTGAGTAAAATTCAATTCGTGTGTTTTTGAAAGCAATTATGTTGTTTAAGTTATATTCTGCAACATTTTAATAATAAGAAACTTGATGCTTAAATTTAAGTTTTAAAAATACTAAAACACAAACGTTCAATTACGTAACTTTGCCAATTATTTTAGATTATGTTAGAACAAAAGGATTTTGATTTAGAAAAAGCGGTTTTAATTGGCGTCATCACCAAGGATCAGGACGAGGTGAAATCTAAAGAGTATTTAGACGAACTTGAATTTTTGACTTATACTGCTGGTGGTGAGGTTATCAAGCGATTTACCCAAAAAATGGATATGCCCAATCCAAAAACCTTTATAGGTACCGGAAAAATTGAAGACGTTCAACAATTCATTAAAGAAAACGAGGTTGGCACTGCTATTTTTGATGACGAATTATCTCCGGCTCAAGAACGTAATATAAGTAAACTGCTTAATTGCAAAGTTCTCGACCGTACCAATCTCATATTAGATATTTTCGCGCAGCGTGCACAAACCAGCTATGCTAGAACACAGGTTGAACTAGCGCAATGTGAATATTTATTACCACGACTAAAAGGTATGTGGACTCACCTTGAGCGTCAAAAAGGAGGTATTGGTTTGCGTGGTCCTGGTGAAACCGAAATTGAAACTGACCGACGTATAGTACGTGATAAAATTGCTTTGCTAAAAGATAAAATCAAAACCATTGACAAACAAATGGCTGTACAACGAGGCAATCGTGGCAAGATGGTACGTGTGGCTTTGGTTGGCTATACCAATGTTGGCAAATCTACACTTATGAATGTTATCAGCAAAAGTGAAGTATTTGCAGAAAATAAGTTATTTGCTACGCTTGACACTACCGTTAGAAAAGTTGTGATTCAAAATCTTCCTTTTTTATTAACCGATACTGTTGGATTTATTAGAAAACTTCCAACACAATTAGTAGAATCGTTTAAAAGTACACTTGATGAAGTTCGTGAAGCTGATTTACTACTGCATATTGTAGATATTTCGCATCCTAATTTTGAAGAGCATATCGAGTCTGTAAATAAAATTTTAGATGAAATTGATAGTGGAGATAAACCAACAATTATGGTCTTCAATAAAATTGATGCTTACAAGCCAGAACCCTTTGACGAAGATGATCTAATCGTTGAAAAAACTAAAGCAAATTATACTCTAGAAGAGTGGAAACGAACTTGGATGGGGCGTATTGGTAAAAATGCTTTGTTTATTTCTGCATTGAATAAAAAGAATTTGGAAGAATTTAAAAAGCGTGTTTATGATGAAGTACGAGAAATTCACGTTACGCGTTTTCCTTATAACCATTTTTTGTATCCAGATTACGAAGAAGAACTTTAAATAAAAAAAGCAAGCTGAAAGGCTTGCTTTTTTATTGATTCGTATTAAATCTTAAAACTTATAGCTTAAACCTAAAGTCCAATACGTTTGTAAGTCGTTATCAACGGTATCTATCAAAGCGAGTGAATCTCCTAACGTATTGATGGCGTAATTAAGAGCTTCTTGTTTATTGCTCCTTAAACCAAAATCAAAGCCAACGCCAATCATTTTCCAGAGAGTATATCCAAAAGAATTGGTCCAGGTCCAATTAGATAAATCTGAACTCTTATAACTTTGGAACATAGATAAATTAGACTTAAAACTTATATTGCCTATTTGCTTTGTGTAATCTGCTAAAATTTTCGCTCCAAAAGAAGACATGAAAATAGTATCTTCATCACTAAACACAAAGTTATAGTTAGCAGGATGTACTACCACCACTAAATCGTTAATTGGAGTCCATGTAAAACCTACCCCTAAATCTAAATACCCGGGATCATTGAAATTATTCAATAAGGTGGTTCTGTATTCCAATAATCCTGATGCGGCTATATTTTTTGATATATTTCGACCGTACAATGACGTAAGGTTAAACACATCGGTAGTAGGGCGAAAGCTGCTATCATCATCTGGGTCATCTTTATCATCAATTTTTACCCAATTTAAATTAGTAGTTAAACCATTTCTCCAAAAGAATTTATCTTCAATCAAATTGGCATATCCATTAAACGAAATACCTATACTTCCTGAAGAATTGTTAGGTGTACCTTGGGCATACCAATTATTGAAATTTGAGAAACTACCGCCAATAGTACCAAAAGCTCCTGTTCTCCAACCTGGTAAAGCATCTAACTGTCCTTGAACAACTTTCAATCTACCTTGAATGGCTTTTATGGAATCTTGTTTTGCTGATTTCTCTGCTTCTAATTCTTCCTTGGACTGTGCGAATCCAAAGGTTAATGTCAATAATAAAAAAGATAAGAATAGTGTTCTTTTCATACGTGATAAGGTTTAATTACTTTGTATTAAGACTTGCTAATATATAAAACATGTGCGTTTTATTTTTTTTTGAATAATGGCACCGAAGAACATGCTTCACCATACATAATAGATTTAGCAATAGGCTTTAATTTTTGTGAAAGAAAAATATACGCGTTTTCAGGAACTGGCTTGTGAGAACAACCTTTAATAATGATTGGTTTATCAGTATAGGGTTTCACATCCAAAGCACTGATAATATCTTGATACAATGAGGTTTCCAGAATTTCTAAATTACCCATAACTACTTTTTTAGCATATGGTTGTAAATGTATTGTAATTAACATATAAGCCCAAGCCGGTATAATCGCATCTGAAGTGCAAGTGAGGGCCACAAAACCATCCTTATATTGCGACCAATCGTGTTTTTCAACACTGGCCCGGAAGTCCTTTTCACGTAATACAAATTCTTCATATAGCCATGTTTTTATGTCAAACACAAAACGTTGGCCTGCTGGATAGTAATCTTCAAGGTCGATAACCATCAGTTTGCTTAAGGCGACTCTATTGATGATTTCTTCTTCCATATTAAAGCATTCCTAATTCTAATTTTGCTTCTTCACTCATGAGGTCTTGACTCCAAGGTGGATCAAATGTTATTTCCACTTCTGCACTCTTAACATCATTCAAAGACTTCACTTTTTCTTCAACTTCTAACGGCAAAGTTTCTGCCACTGGGCAATTGGGCGTAGTTAAGGTCATTAATATTTTAACGTCATAATCTTCATTTACTAAAACATCGTAAATGAGCCCCAATTCATAAATATCAACAGGAATTTCAGGGTCGTAAATAGTCTTTAAAACTCTTACTATTTTTTCGCCAAGGGCGTTTGTATCAATTGCTTCCATAATTATATTAATTTATAACGGATTCCCACAATAGTAGGAATGACAATTACTTTTAATTAAGTTGTGTTTGGTATGCCAATGCATACATTTTAATCTGTTTAATCATACTTACCAAACCATTTGCTCTGGTTGGTGATAAGTGTTCTTTAAGGCCTATTTCATCAATGAAATTAGTATCGGCTTCAATTATGGCTTGAGGTGATTGATTGGAAAACACTCTTATTAAAATAGCGATTATTCCCTTGGTAATAATAGCATCACTATCGGCCGTAAAAATTACCTTATCATTTTTCATCTCGGCATGAAGCCAAACTTTACTTTGACAACCTTTTATAATGTTAGATTCTGTTTTATAAACTTCATCAATTAATGGCAGGGTTTTTCCTAAATCAATCATATATTGGTAGCGCTCTTCCCAATCTTCGAACATGGAGAACTCGTCAATAATATCGTCCTGTATCTCTTTTATCGTCATAGTTTAATTTTACACAAAAATACAACTTCTCTATTGTTTAGCTAGTATTTCTTTAACGGATAACACTTTATTAACAAGTACAGAAATTGCTTTAGGTGGATGGCCATGATCAAAAGTTTTAGTTTTAAATACCTCATGGTTAGTCGCAACTTCTATTGTAGCCATTGCTGCACCATCTACCTGATACATTTTTGTGGGTGGTTCTAGTTTCTCTAGTTGCTGAAGATCGGTTTTGTGAACCAATGCTAAAAGTTCATTCCAAAAGTCGACATTTATAGCTTGGCTTATTACATGTTGTGAATTTCTATCATTGGTCATATAAATAGAATCTTTAGTAATCCATACTTTTTCATAAAATCCACGTGTTGTAGCCTTATATGAAACCTGAAGGTTTGTATTTTCTTGAATCAAGTTTTCAGGTATGTTTGTCGTAACCTTGTCATTACATGCATTGGACATCACCATAAAAACTATAAAATTTAAAATCACTTTCATAAGACGAATACATTAAACAAAAAAATGCCAATAATGGCATTTTTTCTAGATTACTATTTAAAAAGAATCTCTTGACTTTTAATTAACAATAACATCAAGGCCTTTAAATTTCCACTTGGTTATGCCACCTTCGAGTTCATAAACTTTTTCAAATCCAGCCTCGATAAGCTTTTTAGAACATTTTGCGCTTCGTTTTCCTGAATTACAATATAATAAAACTGGTTTTGATTTATCCAATTTCGTAATATCGTCTTCAAATGTAGGTGAATTGAAATCTATATTTTGAGAACTCTCAATATAACCTTCGGCGTGCTCTTCTTTGGTTCTTATATCAACAACTTGAATATCTTCCAAGTCAATGATGGTTTGCATTTCTTCGGGAGTTACTAGTTTTACTTCTTCTGGTGATTCATTTTTACAACTAAAGGTTGCTATTGAAACCATAATACTTAAAACTGTTACAGCTAATTTCATATTTAATTATTTTGATTGATTGCTTATGATTTTAATCTATTTCTCCTTCCCACTCCAACATTCCTCCTAAAAGGTTATAGGCCTTTTCAATGCCCAATTGATTCATTATAGCACAAGCTTGGCCGCTTCTATTTCCGGATCTGCAATACACATAATAGGTTTTAGTTTTATCTAATTTTTCTATTTCATCAATAAATCCTTGTCCTTGATAAATATCTATATGTAAAGCATTAGGGATAATACCCTCATTTACTTCTGCTTGAGTTCTAACGTCTAAAATGACTGCATTATTGTCATTTTCCAGTTGAGCCACCCATTCTTCTTGTGATAAATCTGCCATTGATTCTATAATTTGAATGCACAAAATTAACGTTTCTTTATGATATAGACGAAAAAAAATCCGAAGTGTTACAACCTCGGATTTTATTTTTTAAGCGTTACAACTAAACCTTTATGGAGCAGCCGATAGCTTTTGTTTCAGTTTCTTTTATTTCTTTACCAGCTAACAAAGCATCTACTGCGTTTTCAACATACTTTGTTTTCACAGCGCTTGCGTCTCTAGAATTATCATCTATAGCTCCTATATATTTTACTTCATTACCTTTTTTTGTTTTTTGAAGAATGTACACATGAGGTGTTTTAGTAGCACCGTACTGTGGGTAAATTTTTTGACCAGCATCCATTAAATAAGGAAAAGTAAATCCTTTTTCTTTTGCCCTAGTCTTCATAGCTTCCATACTATCTCCTGGCATTACTTTGGTATTATTAGGCATAATGGCTATTACTGGATAGCCTTTGTCGGCATATTTTTTATCTAATGCAACAATTCTATCTTCATAAGCAATTGCATAAGGGCAAGTATTACAAGTAAAAATGACAATAAAACCTTTGGCGTCTTTGTAATCTGCAAGTGAGACCATGCTGCCATCAATATTTTCTAATTTAAAATCTGTAGCGATATCGCCAACATGATAACCATTGTGAACTGGATTAAACGCCGAAAGCGTAAGAATTGCCACAAAGGCTAAAAGAGTTTTGAATGTTTTCATTTGATATTATTTTAAAAATTGTTTGACTTCTGTTTCAAGTTCATCAAAATTAAATGATTGTTCATAAAATTGACGCTTTTCTTTATTATAAATCAACGTTGCAGGAATAGACCCTGACCAGTCTTCACTAATTTTTGGAATCCAAGAATTAGCATCGGGATCATCCAATACCACCACTTTAGATTGTAGGTTTTTATTTTTTATAAATGGTTTTAATTTAGAATCATATTGCTTCGGAAAGTCAAGGCTTACCAAAATAACCTCTACACCTTTGCTATTATAATCTGCATTTAATTTTTCAAAATAGGGCATTTCTTTCACACATGGAGCGCACCAGGTCGCCCAAAAATTTACTACATAGGTCTTTTCATCCTTTCTGGTTAAAAACTGCTCAAGACCTGAATAATCATAAATTTCTAATTCAGTAGTCGCTACTGGTTCATCATTAATAGCGATATTCTTCTTATCACTTTTTTTGTCTTGGCATGATAGAATTAAAACTATCACTAGTAAATACAAATGCTTCATCCACTAAAAATAGAAATCATCTGCATGCAAATTAAAACTTTAACAAAAAATTAAATATCAAATTGTTTGTCATATAAAATATTATCATACATTTGTATATACAATTGTTGTATATGAAAGAATTAGAGTCATTACTTAAAACAAAAGCTAAACTACCGTTGAGTAAAAAAACTGTACTCAACATTACTTTTGCTAGTATTTTGATTAAAGATGAGGTTTCATCCGTATTAAAACCCTTTGATGTATCAATAGAACAATTTAACGTATTGCGTATTTTAAGAGGACAAAACGGTAACCCCTCAAATTTGCAGGATATTCAAGAACGAATGATCAGTAAAATGAGTAACACTACCCGTCTGGTTGATAAATTAATTGTAAAAGACTTGGTTGAACGCCATATCTGCGAAAAAAACAGACGAAAAGTTGAAATATTTATTACTGATAAAGGGCTGAAGTTGTTAACCATAATAGATCCTATTATAGATAAAACTGAAGATGATATTACCGCAGGACTCTCGCGAGATGAACTTGAACAACTTAATTTACTTTTGACAAAACTTAGAACATAATTTTAATTAAATAAATAAACACAAATAACAAACAATGAAAAACAATTTAAAAATCGGAACTATGCTTGTATTAGCAATTTCCACTTTAGCATTTACAACTATTACAGACAAAAAAGTAGACGTAGTAAACAGTACCGTTGTGTGGAACGGATACAAAGTAACTGGAGAACATGAAGGGACTATAAGTTTAAAAGAAGGATCTTTAACTTTTAATGGTGATAAACTTACAGGTGGTAATTTTGTAGTAGATATGACCACACTTACAGTTACAGATTTACAAGGTGGAATGAAAGGAAAATTGGAAGGCCATTTAAAATCTGATGATTTCTTCGGCGTAGAAAAACACCCAGAAGCAGCCTTAAATATCACTAAAGTTGAAGGCTCAAATGGGAATTATAAAGTAACTGGTGCATTAACTATTAAAGGGATAACAAACCAAATTACTTTTGATATGAACGTTAAAGGAAATACGGCAACTACAGCTTTAAAAATTGACAGAAGTAAGTTTGATGTTCGTTTTGGTTCTCCAAGTTTTTTCAATGATTTACAAGACAAGGCCATTTACGACGAATTCGATCTAAATGTCACTTTAAAATTTTAATCAAGAATTGTTTAATAGCAACCATTTAAATGAAAAATCCCTGCGTTTGTGGGGATTTTTTTATTTTTATATGAAATAATTTGAAAACTTAAATATCATTTCTATATTTGACCCAAACAAAAACATGAACACAATTTTAAATCATACGTGGTGGTGGTCTTCTCGAAACGCAGTATTCGTGAACTAACCCATTGTATATTTAAAAACTAAAATATCAAGGCTTGTCATTCACGACAAGCCTTTTTTAATATTAAAAAATGAAAACATTTAATCTTCATACCCATTACAAAAAAATACTGGCCGATACCATTACCCCAGTTAGCATTTACCTTAAAATTCGGGACAAATATCCAAATAGCATACTTTTAGAGAGTAGTGATTATCGTGCTAACGACAATACGTTTTCATACATCTGTTGCAATCCTATTGCCTCTATTAAGGTAAAAAATGAGACCATTACACAAACATTTCCAAATGGCGAACGCATAATTCAAAATATAGAAAAAAACACTAATGTCACCAAAGTAATTCATGAGTTTACGCAGCGATTTCAAATCACTTCAGATGAAAATTTCAAGTTTATAAACAACGGCATATTTGGCTACATGGCCTATGATGCCGTACGCTATTTTGAAGCAATTGATATCTCTAAAAAACCAGATCATCTAGATATTCCAGACATTTTTTACGCAGTTTATCAAAATATCATTGCCATAAATCATTATAAAAACGAAGCCTATATTTTTGCACATTGTTTTAATTCTGAAAATAATATTGAAGACATTTACCAACGTATAACTTCAAAAAACTTTGCTGCATTCAACTTTTATAAAGAAGGCGAAACCACTTCAAATTTATCAGATGACGATTATAAAGAACAAGTAGAATTAGCCAAAAAACACTGTGCTCGAGGGGATGTATTTCAGTTAGTACTATCCAAAAAATTCTCTCAAGCTTTCAAAGGTGACGAATTTAATGTTTATCGTGCCTTGAGAAGTATAAACCCATCCCCATATCTATTCTATTTTGATTATGGTGATTTCAAGATTTTTGGAAGCTCCCCAGAAGCGCAACTTATTGTAAGTCATGGCAAGGCAGAAATTCACCCAATAGCTGGAACGTTCAAACGTACCGGTAACGATGAAAAAGATGCTGAACTGGCCAAACAACTTTCAGAAGATGATAAAGAAAACGCCGAACATGTTATGTTAGTTGATTTAGCTCGAAACGATTTAAGTAGACATGGAAGCAATGTGAACGTAGAAACCTATAGAGAAGTACAGTTTTTTTCGCATGTAATACATTTAGTGAGCAAGGTTACTGGACAAAAAAATAAAGAAACCACTACAATGCAAATGGTTGCCGATACTTTTCCTGCCGGAACCTTGAGCGGCGCTCCAAAACACATGGCTATGCAACTAATTGAACGATATGAAAAAACCAGTCGCGATTTTTATGGTGGAGCTATAGGGTTTATGGACTTTGAAGGCAATTTTAACCATGCAATAATGATTAGAACCTTTTTAAGTAAAGATCATAAACTGCATTGGCAAGCCGGCGCTGGTCTAGTGTCAAAATCTAAACCAGAAAATGAACTCCAAGAAGTTTACAATAAGTTGGGAGCTCTAACCAAAGCTATTGAACTAGCCGAAAATATTTAAATATGAAAAAGATATTAGTCATAGATAATTACGATAGTTTCACATATAATCTCGTACACTATTTGCAGGATTTAGATTGTGATGTTACCGTAAAACGTAACGATCAATTAACTTTAGATGACGTTAAACCTTTTGATAAAATCGTTCTTTCCCCAGGCCCAGGAATCCCTGATGAAGCTGGACTTTTAAAACTCATAATTGAAACGTATGCCCCAACTAAAAGTATTTTAGGTGTATGTTTAGGCCAACAAGCCATTGGTGAAGTTTTTGGAGGAACACTGATTAATTTAGATACCGTATTTCATGGTGTTGCCACAAAAGTAGAAACCTGTGTTGACGATGAGCCTTTATTCAATGGGCTTGCAAAAACGTTTGAAGTAGGACGCTATCATTCGTGGGTAGTTCATCCTAATTTACCCGAAGTACTTGAAGCCACTTCATTTGACGAAAACGGACAAATTATGTCGCTTCGACATAAAACTTATGATGTTAAAGGTGTTCAATTCCATCCAGAATCGGTTTTGACGCCCAATGGAAAGCAAATATTAAAAAACTGGTTAAATAGTTAAGATGAAAGAAATATTAAACAGACTTATAAATCAAGAAAGCATCTCAAGTGAAGAAGCCAAGCAAGTATTGGTAAATATTTCTAAAGGTAATTACAATCAAAGTCAGATTGCTTCATTTTTAACAGTTTATATGATGCGAAGCATTACCATTGAAGAACTTCAAGGATTTCGAGATGCTCTTTTAGAATTGTGTATTCCTGTTGATCTTGAAGATCATAACACCATTGATTTATGTGGAACCGGAGGCGACGGCAAGGATACTTTTAATATTTCAACCTTAGCTTCTTTTGTAACTGCAGGGGCAGGAATCAAAGTCACTAAACATGGAAATTACGGCGTTTCATCTGCTTGTGGATCTTCGAACGTATTAGAGTTTCTAGGTGTTAAATTTTCATCGGATACCGACTTTTTAAAACGAAGTCTTGACCGCTCAAATATTTGTGTTTTACATGCGCCATTGTTTCATCCTGCAATGAAGCACGTTGCTCCTATTCGTCGCGAACTTGGAGTAAAAACCTTTTTTAATATGTTGGGGCCAATGGTGAATCCAGCTTTTCCTAAAAATCAAATGGTTGGTGTTTTTAGTTTAGAATTGTTACGATTGTACAGTTATCTTTATCAAAACACCGATAAAAATTATAGCATAATTCATGCCTTGGACGGCTATGATGAAATTTCATTGACCGGAAATGCAAAAGTTGTCAACAACACTATGGAGCAAATGATTTCACCCTCACATTTTGGAATTGAAACTTTAACCCAAGACGCCATTTATGGTGGTAATTCCATAGAGAATTCCGCTAAAATATTTGTAGACGTTTTAGATGGCAAAGGAACCGAAGCACAAAACAACGTGGTTTGCGCCAATGCCGCTTTAGCTATTTCAACGGTTAAAGGTATTAATATTCAAAATGGATTTGAAATGGCTCAAGAATCCATAAAAAGCGAAAAAGCAAAACAATGTTTCACGACCTTGGTCGAATTGAGTAAATAAGATGACAATACTAGATAAAATAGTAGCAGATAAACATACCGAAGTAGAGTTAAGGAAAAAGCTAATTCCTATTGAGCAATTAGAGCAATCTGTCCTCTTTGAAAAAGACGCTATTTCCTTGGTTAAAAGTTTAAACTCAACCCATTCAGGCATAATAGCAGAGCACAAGCGTCGTTCTCCTTCAAAATCAGTCATCAACCAAAATTTAAATGTGTTTGATGTCGCAAAAGGCTATGAAAAAGCTGGTGTTTGTGGCATGTCTGTGCTCACTGACGGCAAGTATTTTGGAGGTTCGTTGGATGATTTACTTACTGCAAGAGCCAGCTGTAAATTGCCCTTACTTCGCAAAGAATTTATAATCGATCCGTATCAAATCATTGAAGCCAAAGCCTATGGCGCTGACGTTATTTTACTGATTGCAGCTATTTTGTCAAAGGATGAACTTAAAGCCTATTCTGAATTAGCACAAAGTTTGGAACTCGAAGTCCTTTTAGAAGTACACAACGAGCAAGAACTTAAAAAATCATTGCTTCCAACTGTAGATATGCTTGGAGTAAATAACAGAAACTTAAAAACCTTCGAAGTTAGTTTAGATATTAGTAAGGCCTTAAGTCAATTAATCCCAGATGATTTCGTTAAAGTTTCAGAAAGTGGTATAAGCAGTGTCTCGGCAATCAAAGAACTACAAACTTTTGGTTACAAAGGGTTTTTAATTGGAGAGAATTTTATGAAAACCGATGATGCAGGAAAAAGTGCAAAACAATTTATAGAAGAACTAACCCAATGAAACTAAAGATTTGCGGAATGAAATATGCTGATAATATGATTGAAGTTGCTAAACTTCAACCAGATTACCTCGGCTTTATATTCTATAATAAATCTGCGCGATTTTTTGATTCCATTATTCCAAAACTTCCCAATACCATTAAAAAAACAGGGGTTTTTGTAAATGCTACAATAAGTGACATCCTTAATAAAATAAATGTGCATCAATTAGACGCCGTGCAATTGCATGGCGATGAATCTCCTGAATTTTGTAAAACTTTGCGTGATGCTGAAATCAATTCAAGATCACATCAAATTGAAATCATTAAAGTATTTTCTATAAAAAATGAATTCGATTTTTCGATTTTAGAATCTTTTGAAGATGTTTGTGATTATTATCTTTTTGATACCAAAGGAAAATTACCTGGCGGTAATGGTTACACATTTAATTGGAAAGTTTTAAAAAATTACCCCTTTACCAAGCCTTTTTTCTTAAGTGGTGGCATTGGAATTGAAGAGGTAGAAGCTTTGAATTCATTTTTTAAAACCCAAGAATCAAAGTATTGCTTCGCCATTGACGTTAACAGTAAATTTGAACTTGAACCCGGATTAAAAGATATAGAATTATTAAAAGAATTTAAATCTCAACTATGAGTTATAATATTAATGAAAAAGGCTATTATGGTGAATTTGGAGGTGCTTACATCCCCGAAATGCTCTATCCAAATGTTGAAGAATTGCGGCAAAACTATTTAAAAGTAATGGCCGAGCCAGACTTCAAAAGTGAATTCAATAAACTTCTAAAAGATTATGTCGGACGACCTTCTCCATTGTATTTTGCAAAGCGTTTATCCGAAAAATACAATACTAAAATTTATTTAAAAAGAGAAGACCTTAATCATACTGGCGCACATAAAATCAACAATACAATCGGACAAATATTAATGGCCAAACGACTTGGGAAACACCGTATCATTGCTGAAACCGGAGCAGGACAGCATGGTGTGGCTACAGCCACAGTTTGTGCTTTAATGGGTTTAGAATGTATTGTCTATATGGGCGAAATTGATATCGCACGACAAGCACCCAATGTAGCACGAATGAAAATGCTGGGAGCCACTGTAGTACCTGCTTTATCAGGAAGTAGAACTTTAAAAGACGCAACAAATGAAGCTATTAGGGACTGGATTAATAATCCGGTTGACACACATTACATCATTGGAAGTGTCGTTGGACCTCATCCCTACCCTGATATGGTTGCACGCTTCCAAGCTGTGGTTTCAGAGGAAATTCAATGGCAATTACAGGAACAGGAAGGCACAAAAAAACCAAACTATGTAGTGGCTTGTGTTGGCGGCGGAAGTAATGCTGCCGGAGCGTATTATCATTTTTTGGAAGATACTGATGTGAAATTGATAGCTGTTGAAGCCGCTGGTTTAGGAGTTGATTCTGGTGAAAGCGCCGCTACTTCTGTTTTAGGGAAAGAGGGTATAATTCATGGCAGCAAAACATTATTAATGCAAACCAATGACGGTCAAATCACCGAGCCTTATTCTATTTCGGCAGGATTAGATTATCCTGGAGTTGGCCCCATGCATGCCCATTTATACAAATCTGGTCGCGCTGAATTTATTTCCATTACTGATGATCAAGCCATGAAAGCAGGTTTGGAACTTTGCAAACTCGAAGGAATCATCCCCGCTATTGAAAGCTCCCATGCCCTAGCCATTTTTGAACAGAAAAAATTTAACCCAAAAGATATTGTGGTATTGAGCCTTTCGGGTCGTGGCGATAAGGATTTAGATACCTATATCAACTATTTTAATTTATAAATTGTGAACAGAATCCATCAAAAACTCAAAACAGACAAAAAATTATTGTCAATATATTTTACAGCAGGTTACCCCAACGTAAACGATACGGTTTCCATCATTCAAGAATTGGAAAAAGCAGGAACAGACATGATTGAAATCGGACTGCCTTTTAGTGATCCATTGGCCGACGGTCCTACCATTCAAGATAGTTCTACAAAAGCCTTAAAAAATGGAATGACCACTGAAGTTTTGTTTAACCAATTAAAAGATGTAAGAGCATCGGTGTCCATTCCATTAATAATTATGGGGTATTTTAATCCTATTTTGCAATATGGGGTCAAAGATTTTTGTAAACGTTGTCAAGATATTGGCATTGATGGTTTAATCATTCCAGATTTGCCGGTTGATGTTTACAACCAAGATTATAAGGGAATTTTCGAGTCACATGGTTTAATCAATGTGTTTTTAATTACGCCACAAACGTCGGTAGAACGCATTCGTTTTATTGACTCTATTTCAAATGGATTTATCTATATGGTTAGTAGCGCCAGCGTTACAGGAAGCCAGTCTGGTTTTGGCGATGAGCAAACTAATTATTTCAAGCGAATTGGTAGTATGAATCTTAAAAACCCACAGATTGTTGGTTTCGGTATTAAGGATCAAGAAACTTTCACACAAGCTACTAAATATACCAAAGGGGCTATTATTGGAAGCGAATTCATTAAATTTATAAGTAATAATACGGTTACTTCGATTTCAAACTTTACCAAGCGAATTAAACCATAAGCACCATTTATGAAACAAGGTATACCATTTTTCCTCTTAACAATGATTCTAATCTCTTGTACAGAAAAAAAGACAAACTACGCCTCATACCAAGATTATCCTGCTCCACTTCAAACTGAATTGTGGCTAGACTATTCAAAAGAACAAACAACCTTCAAAATATGGTCTCCAACAGCTCAAATGGTGAAACTTAACCTTTACAAGGAAAGTATAGGCGGAGAGGCTTTTGAACACTACGAAATGTCACTTGAAGAATCTGGCATATGGAGCAAGCAATTAAAAGGCGACTTTAGCGGCACTTATTATACCTATCAAATTAAAGTAAATGGTAATTGGTTAGAAGAAACCCCTGGTATTTATGCTCAAGCTGTAGGTGTAAATGGCAAACGTGCTATGGTTTTAGATTTGGAAAGCACAAATCCACAGGGATGGGATACAGACAAAGGCCCAAAAACTTCCTATCCAAATGAAGCCATAATTTATGAATTGCACATACGTGATTTGACCATTCATCCACAGTCGGGTTCTAGTAAGCCTGGTAAATATCTCGGATTAGTTGAAGACAACACAAAAGGTCCACATGGTATTTCAACAGGATTAGATCATATAAAGGAGTTGGGTATAACCCACGTGCATTTGCTGCCCACTTTTGATCACTATGCTATTAATGAAACCAAACTGGATAGCGCGCAATTCAATTGGGGATACGATCCACAAAATTATAATGTCCCTGAAGGATCGTTTTCATCTAATCCATACAAAGCAGAAGTACGGATTAAGGAATTTAAACAGATGGTCAAAACTTTTCATGACCAAGGTATTGGAGTGATTTTGGATGTGGTTTATAATCATACCGGACGTACAGAAAATTCAAATTTTAATTTAGAAGTACCCGGCTATTATTATAGACATTGGGAAAACGGGAAATTATCTGATGCATCTGCCTGTGGCAATGAAACTGCTTCAGAGCTTCCCATGATGCGTAAATTTATAATTGAATCTGTCGCATATTGGGCAAAAGAATATCACTTAGACGGCTTTAGATTTGATCTCATGGGCATCCATGATATTACCACAATGAATGAAGTTGCTAAAACACTAAAGGCCATCAATCCAAACATTATAATTTATGGTGAAGGCTGGACCGCTGGTGATTCGCCATTACCAATTGAACAAAGAGCCTTAAAACATAACACTCAAAAAATGCCTGAAATTTCGGCCTTTAGTGACGATTTAAGAGATGGTCTAAAAGGTTCGGTGTTTGAAGATGCAAGTACAGGATTTGTAAGCGGTGCAAAAGATACTGAAGAATCTATAAAATTTGGAGTCGTTGGTGCTATTCATCATCCACAAGTGGATTATAAAGCCGTAAACTATTCCAAAGCACCTTGGACCAATGAACCATGGCAATCCATTTCATATGTTTCATGTCATGATAACCACACACTCTATGATAAATTAAAAGTTTCCAGACCTGACGCTGATGAAGCAGCCATTATAGAAATGGATAAATTATCGAATGCCATTGTAATGACTTCACAAGGAACGGCTTTTATGCATGCTGGCGCAGAACTTTTGAGGACCAAAAAGGGGGAACATAATTCGTATAACTTATCAGACAGTATTAATCAAATCAATTGGAATTGGAAGTTTGAGCATCCAGACGTATTTAACTATTACAAAAATCTAATTGCCTTGCGAAAAGCACATCCAGCATTTAGAATGGTTTCTGCAACAGATGTTGTATCATACCTAACTTTTGCAGCGGTTGAAAACGGTTTGGTAAGTTACCAAATTGCAAATAACGCTAACGGTGATTCCTGGAAAAACATCTTGGTCATCTATAATGCCAGAACCAAAGCTGTCGATTATAAACTTGAAGGTGAATGGCAACTGGCCGTGATTGATAACACATTTTATATGGATGAAGGACCAAAAATTAGCAAATCAATCAAAGTGCCAGCAATTTCAATGCTAATTGCGTTTCAAAAGTAATTTTTTGAAATAATATGTAAATAAACTAGACTAGCTCCCTAATATTAGCATAGCTATTTTCAAGTGCTTCAGCAGCTTCTTTTGGATTAAGCCATTGTACTTTCGTAATACCTTCGGTGTGTTCGGGTTCTAATGGGCCATTGTAAGATGTTTTCATCTCAAACCAATAAGTTATCTTTATTTTGTGGCGTCCGTTTCGTTTAAAAATATGATAGGTAGTATCTAAAGGCTTTACGATTTCTAGGTTTTTAACTCCTGTTTCTTCTTCAACCTCTCTTATAGCTGTTTCTTCAATACTCTCTTTACGTTCAATCTTTCCTTTAGGCAAATCCCATTTATCGTTTCGATAGATAAAAAGTATCTCACCCTTTTCGTTAAAAACCTTGCCCCCTCCAGCTACAACCTTGGGCAATTTTTTTAAAAACTTTTTTAAAAGTTTGCTCTCCTTTTTACCAACAAGTCGTATTTCCTGTACTGATGATTTATTTAATTCCTTAATGATCTTGCCTATTTTAGCCGACTCAAGAAGGTAATTTTTAAAATCCCCTTCCATACATACTTCGGTAGTTAAAATAATAGGTTTGTCATTGACAAAAACTTTATACATAGTAAAGGTTTGCTATTGATGGTGGTAAAAATATCATTTTTTGATATATACCGACAATTTTAAAAAGTATTTTATTTCATATTTAAAAAACGATATGGTTAAAATTGTTTAGTTTTGCGCTATGATTTTTGATGAACAAACCGCCAAAGAAACGGCTGATTTATTATTGCAGATCAATGCTATAAAGCTTCAGCCTAACGATCCCTTTACTTGGGCATCAGGATGGAAATCCCCAATTTATTGTGACAACAGAATTGTTTTATCCCATCCACCAATACGAAATTATATACGCTCTGCCATTGCTAAACACATTGAACAAACTTTTGGCAAACCCGACGTTATAGCTGGAGTTGCTACTGGGGCCATTGGAATTGGTATTTTAGTCGCCGAGTTTTTAGGGTTACCCTTTATCTATGTTAGGCCAGAAGCAAAAGGTCATGGGCGAAAGAACCAAATTGAAGGCTATATTGAAGCTGGACAAAATGTAGTTGTTGTAGAAGATCTTATTAGTACCGGAAATAGTAGTTTAAACGCTGTTAAGGCTTTAATCGATGCTAAAGTTAAGGTTAAA
This sequence comes from Geojedonia litorea, assembly GCF_042654525.1. Taxonomy (NCBI): domain Bacteria; kingdom Pseudomonadati; phylum Bacteroidota; class Flavobacteriia; order Flavobacteriales; family Flavobacteriaceae; genus Geojedonia; species Geojedonia litorea. The sequence continues at coordinate 95,807 of NZ_JBHSGP010000007.1, read as the reverse complement.
GGAATGGTAGCTATATTTTCGTATGGTTTTGAAGTGGCAACGGAAAATTTTAAAGAAAACGAAGTGACATTATACACGCTTAGTAACTACGAAAATTTATTGGATCAGGCCTTAAAAACTAAATACATAACCACCAAAGAGCGAAAAATTTTAGCACAATGGAATGCCAATCCGAGTGAATGGAATGCTAATTAATATATTTCTATACTTATAATAATCAATAATTTTATGAATTTAGAATCCCCTACAGTAACCATAAAAAAACCGGCTCAAGATACGTTTGAGTTCTTATCTAACGTAAAAAACTTTGAACAATTGATGCCGGAGAATATCAGCAAATTCGAAGTATTAGGCGAAGATACATTTGTTTTTGCCTTAAAAGGAATGCCCGAAATTATCCTAAAAAAGAAAGAAGCAATTGCCCCAAATAAAATTGTCTTGGGTGCTGCTGGAGGGAAATTAGACTTCTCACTAACTGGCGATATCAAAAGTGTTGATGATAGTACCAGTGAAGTACAACTAACATTTAATGGTGACTTCAACCCAATGATGGCTATGATGATTAAAGGCCCCATAAGTAAATTCATTGAAACTCTGGCAACCAATTTGCCTTCTAAAGTTTAATACAATAAAGAGACCTCTTTCAAGTCAAATTCTTTTACTATTCCGTCTTCGATTAAAACTTGAAGGTTACCTGCTTTTGAAACACCTTGAATATATCCTGTAAATAAATTGCCTTCATAATCTTTAAAAGTTGAAGGCTTATTCTTCCTAAAAAGTTGCTTTTCATAACTTGATTTAAGTTTATCAAACGCTTTTTGCTCTAGTAAAGAGAAATAATATTTCAAACTATTCAAGATGACCTGTAACACCTCATCTGGGTCAAAAACCTGTCCCGTTATTAATCTTAAGGAAGATGCCGATGGTAAATTTTCAAATTCAGTTTGATTAATATTCAGTCCAAATCCAATTATTGAGGCTTTTGGTTTCTTCGAACTTATGACATTTTCTATTAAAACGCCTCCAATTTTCATGTTGTCTGACAAAATGTCGTTAGGCCATTTTATTTTTAATCCTTTAATATCAAACGTCTTCAAGGCCCCTATAATGGCCAATGCAACTGCCATACTTATACAAAAATGCTCATCTACTTTTAAAAAAGAAACATCTTTAAACACACTAACTGTAAGATTTTTTCCTTTTTCAGATCTCCATTCGCTTCCCATTTGCCCCCTTCCATTGGTTTGATGATTGGCTATTACTACTGTGAAATCTTCAACCATTGAAGCACTGCTCAATTGTCGTAAAAAGGAATTGGTAGAATCAATGGCATCAAGTTTGATTATGTGCATATATCAAGAAATAATAATTTATATTATTCTTAAGAACATTTAAGGTTAATAAGAAGCAAAAAAATAATAACTTTGCACAAATTTAAATCAAATTAATGGCGAAAGAAAATACGAGCGCAGATCAATTAATAACAACAATACTAGGTGGCATTGAAGATGTTAAAGGAAAGGAGATTACAATTCTAGATTTAAGAGAAATTGAGAATACCGTATGTGATTATTTTGTGATTTGTGAAGGGACTTCAAATACCCAAGTCAACGCCATTGTAAATTCCGTTCAAAAAAAGGTAAGTAAAGAATTAAAAGACAACCCATGGCACATTGAAGGAAGCGACAATGCCGAATGGGTTCTAATTGATTACGTTAATGTTGTTGTACATGTATTCCAAAAACATATTAGACAATATTACGATATTGAAAGCCTTTGGGGTGATGCCAAAACAACCGTGATAGAAACTAGTTACTAATAAAACATTAATGAGTAAAGACAATAAAAATCCAAATAAAAAACCAAAACTGAATCCCTACTGGATTTATGGTGTAGTAATTACTATATTTCTTGGGATGCAGTTATTTTATGGTGGTTTTGGTGGGCAAAGTTCGGCTACCATAACCCCTTCTAAATTTTTAGAATATTTAGATCAAGGCGATGTAGCAAAAGTTGAAATTGTTAATAGGAGAGAAGCTAAAGTATACCTTACTAAAGAAGCTGTAGAAAAAGAAGTTCATAAAGCTACAAAGCCTAATAACATTTTGCCAGCAATGACTCCTTCCCCAAATTATACATTTGAATTTGGAGATCTTCAAAATTTTGAAAAAGAAATCAATGAAACCATTGGGGCAAATAATCTTACTACAGAGTTAAAATACAAAACAGAAGAAAATCTTTGGGGCAATTTCCTCATTTCGCTACTTCCATTTATTTTGATTATTGGGGTTTGGATTTTTATTATGCGAAGAATGTCATCTGGTTCTGGCGGTGGAGCTGGAGGTCAGATTTTTAATATCGGAAAATCTAAAGCACGCCTTTTTGACGAGAAGACTGATGTAAAAACATCATTTAGGGATGTCGCTGGATTAGAAGGTGCAAAAGAAGAAGTACAAGAAATTGTTGACTTCCTAAAAAACCCTGAAAAATACACCTCACTTGGAGGTAAAATACCTAAAGGCGCCCTTTTAGTTGGGCAACCAGGAACAGGAAAAACCCTATTAGCTAAAGCCGTTGCCGGTGAAGCCCAAGTTCCCTTCTTTTCATTGTCTGGTTCAGATTTTGTTGAAATGTTTGTAGGTGTTGGAGCTTCGCGAGTAAGAGATTTGTTTAAACAGGCTAAAGAAAAATCGCCAGCCATTATTTTTATCGATGAGATTGACGCTATAGGTAGAGCTCGTGGAAAAAGTAACTTTTCAGGCTCTAATGATGAACGTGAAAATACGCTGAATCAATTGCTCACAGAGATGGATGGCTTTGGAACTAATACCAATGTAATTGTACTTGCAGCTACTAACAGAGCTGATGTTTTAGATAAAGCTTTAATGCGAGCTGGGCGTTTTGATAGGCAAATTTTTGTGGATTTACCAGACGTTAGAGAACGAAAAGAAATTTTTGAAGTTCACCTTAGACCAATAAAACAATCTGAAACTTTGGACATCGATTTTCTGGCAAAACAAACGCCAGGATTCTCTGGAGCAGATATTGCCAATGTATGTAATGAAGCTGCTTTAATTGCCGCTAGAAATGGTAAGAAAGCCGTTGACAAGCAAGATTTTCTAGATGCGGTAGATAGAATTGTTGGTGGATTAGAAAAGAAAAACAAAATCATAACTCCAGATGAAAAACGTGCTGTTGCTTATCATGAAGCTGGTCACGCCACTATTAGTTGGATGCTTGAACATGCCGCTCCACTGGTCAAAGTAACTATTGTACCTAGAGGACAATCTCTTGGCGCTGCTTGGTATCTCCCTGAAGAGCGACTTATTGTAAGACCCGAACAAATGTTGGATGAAATGTGTGCTGCTTTAGGTGGACGTGCAGCTGAAAAAGTAATTTTTGATAAAATCTCTACAGGTGCTTTAAGTGACTTAGAAAAAGTAACGAAACAAGCACGTGCGATGGTTACTATTTATGGGTTAAGTGACCAAGTGGGGAATCTTACCTATTACGATTCTTCTGGACAAACGGAGTATGGATTTACCAAACCTTACAGTGAAAAAACTGCAGAGCTTATTGATAAAGAAATTTCAAATATTATTGAAACACAATATCAGCGTGCAATTAAACTACTTGAAGACAACAAGGATAAACTAACTCAACTAGCCGAAGTTTTATTGGAAAAAGAGGTGATTTTCAAAGACAATTTAGAAAAGATTTTTGGAAAACGACCTTTTGCAAAAGATGAAGAAGAGTAATTAAAACGCTCTGTGAATATCATATAAAAAACTTAAATTAATCATGGATTAATTTAAGTTTTTTTATATTTGATGAAATCAATTCACCGTAGTGGTTAATAGCACAATTCTTAAATGAGTCTATTTCGTAAAATCTTTGGTCTTAAAGACAATTCCGAAGAACATATAAAAAGCGAAGAGAGAGGCAAATATATGCCCGAAATAAAACTGCCAATAGACGAACGTTTTACTATAAATTTTAAAGCTAATGGCGGAAAGTTTTTGTATTGTGAAAACATGCAGGAAGTTCATCAAAGTTTAAAAAACATTCTAGAAGAAAATAAATGGAGTGATAAGTATGTTTTAGTTTTGGATGAAAAACTAAAAGAGATTTTCAAGAACTTCGACCTTAATTGCACAAGAAAAGCTTCTGAAAGCACTTATTTTTTGTCCACCTGTGAACATCTAATTTCAGATGACGGTTCATTGTTGATTTCTTCAAATCAAATTGCAGAAAAAAAATTAAAAGATTTACCTCCAAATTTTATCATTTTCGCTACAACTAGCCAATTCGTTGAAAATATTGGCGAAGGTTTAAGAGGGATAAAAGGTAAAAACAGAGAAAAAATTCCTACAAACATTACTACCATAAAACACTTTAAAACTTTAGAGGAAAAAGACTTTCTAACCTACGGAAGTAGCTCAAAAAACTTATATTTGCTGCTTCTAGAAGACCTATAAATGAAGGAACTTGGTACAAGAGCCATATCAGGAGCATTATACATTACTTTACTTATTGTTTCGTTGTTTTGGCAACACGCTGTTATTGTTTTATTTTTTGTGTTTGGTTTTATTTGTCTTGCTGAATTCAATAAACTCATACAATTAAAAAGTAAGATTCCATTTATAATCTATACTATATTATATCTTGGATTTAGCTACTGGCCAATTGTTCTAGAAACCTCATCAGGCTTTATTGAGGCTCTACAAATACTTCATGTCATCACTATTTTTGTTCAGTTAATACTAATTAAAGATCTATTTTCGGAAAAAACAATCCCTTTATTTAGCTCTAAACGATTCATTATCACTACATTTTATTTAAGTAGTGCTTTTGTATTTTTAGTATACATTGCGAATTTTAATTATACTTTTACGCCATTGCTCCTTTTAGGTGCTTTTGTATTGGTTTGGGTGAATGACACTTTCGCTTATTTAATTGGTAAAAACTTCGGAAAACAAAAGCTATTCCCTAGTATCTCTCCTAAAAAAACGGTTGAAGGCTTTTTAGGCGGATTATTTTTTTCATGTGTATCTAGCTATTTTATTGCTAACTTTACAGAGTTATTTGATTCAACCTTTTGGTTATTAATGAGTATTATTATAAGCGTCTTTGGCACGCTGGGAGACTTGATTGAGTCTAAATTTAAACGCCAAGCCAAAGTAAAAGATAGTGGTGTTTTGATGCCAGGGCATGGCGGATTATTAGATAGATTAGATAGTATTATTTTTGCAGCACCCTTTATTTATTTATTTTTAAGAATAATAGTATATGTTTCATAAAGAAGGCCATAAAATTATTTTCGTAACGCTCGTTATTGTAGTAGCAGCACTGTTTTTAATTGATGCCTATATAGAATTAGCATGGTTAAGAACGATATTAATGCTTGTTATGGTATTCTTTCTTATAACCATACTCCAATTTTTTAGAAACCCTAAACGAATTACACAATTAAATGACCACCAAATTCTATCACCTGTTGACGGTAAAGTAGTTGTAATAGAAGAGGTTTTTGAAAAAGAATTTTTTAAAGAGAAAAGAATACAGGTTTCTGTGTTTATGTCGCCAATTAATGTTCATGTTACCCGTTACCCAATTGGTGGTCAAGTTGTCTATAGCAAATATCATCCTGGAAAATATTTGGTAGCTTGGCACCCTAAAGCCAGCGAAGAAAACGAACGCACTACTGTGGTGGTTGAGAACAACACCGTAGGTAAAATTCTTTACAGACAAATAGCTGGAGCCCTTGCAAAACGGATTGTTAACTATGCAAAAGTTAACGATACTGTTAAACAAGGTGCAGATTCTGGATTTATTAAATTTGGATCAAGGGTGGATGTGTTTTTACCTTTAGATTCCAAAATTAAAGTAGAACTAAATCAAAAAGTAAAAGGAGGCGAAAGTATTCTCGCCCAATCCCCATGACTTCTGAAGAGTTAGACATAGAATTTAGAGATGCCGTTGAAAGGATTAACAGCTTTACAGAGCCTTTCCCAGCCGATCTATTGCTGCGATTATATGCTTACTACAAAAAAGCCACAAATGACTACGGAAGACCAAGTAGCCGTAAACCAATCATAAACGCTTTCAAAACTAACGCATTATTTCAAGTTAAAGATGTCACTCAAGATGAAGCCAAACGCATTTATATTGACTTGGTAAACAATTACTTTTTATACGGGAAATAGTAGCCTCTATTTAATTTATTCCTGAATCAATCTATAAATTAATAGTGCTGTACGCTTCGTTAAAGCTTCAATCGTTTTTAAATTCACTGTTTCTTTAGGTGTATGAGCGCCGCTTCCCATGGTTCCTAAACCATCCAAACAATCTACGTACGATGCTACAAATGAAACATCAGCTGCGCCGCGTTTGCCAGGGTCATAGCCTGTAACTTCACCCTGATTTAAGTCTAAACTTACTTGATTCAACAACTTTAAAAGGTTTTTATTACCCTCCGTTGGAGGCATGGCTGGATAACTATCTACAAAAGAGATTGTAGCAGAGGTTTGCGGTAAATTGTTTGCGACGATGGATTTCATTTTTGAACGTGCATTTTCCTTTTGCTCTTCTGAAATAAAACGAAGTCCCCCATCAACCACAACTGTTTGAGCCACAACATTACTTTTACCAAAAGCTGTTCCTTTACTATGATCACTATCATAGATAACATCAGTTCCTCCTAATATGACTCCAGGATTAAAAGTTAAAAAGTCTTCTCCTTTTACCTCTGTATAAAATGAATTCAGAATTCTCGACGCTTCAAAAATTGCTCCTGCACCAGTGTTTTCAGAAAAAATACCTGATGAATGTGCTGTTTTACCTTTGACTTCCAATTTCCATCCGGAAGATCCCCGTCTTGCAACAGTGGCATAATTAAAGCCTGTAGATGTTTCAAAACCCAATGCAATATCACTGCGTTTTGCAGCCTCAATTAAATCTTTCCTGCTTATTTCTAGAGGTTTCCCTGTACTCTCTTCATCACCTGTATAGGCAACAATGATTTGTGCATTATCCAACAATCCGTTTTCTGCAAGTGCTTTTAATGCAAATAATATAATTACATTACCTCCTTTCATATCATTTCCACCTGGGGCGTGCGCTACACTGTCATTAATCATTTCAAATTCTTGAAATGGACTGTCAGCCTCAAAAACAGTATCTAAATGGCCTATTAAAAGTAATTTTTTGCCTTTATCACCTGATGTTTCGGCAAATAAATGTCCCGAACGATTTACAGCTGATAAGTCAATCCATGAAGTTTTAAAATTGATGTCATCATATGCTGCTTTGAATATCATTCCTACTTTTTTCACACCTTCATGATTCATTGTTCCGCTATTTACGTTAACAACTTCTTTTAGAAAATCGATGGCTTTATTATTGTTAGACTCAATGATGTTTATAATATTGATTTCAGTTGAAGAAAGCTTTTGTGCAATAACTGAACCGACACAAAACAGAGTAATGAGGCTAGCTAACTTAATAGGTGAAATTATTTTCATACTAGGAAATTTAAAAATATTAATCTCTAATCAAAGGCATTGTGGTACAACGCAATAGTCCTTCTTGTTTGGATATTTCGGCATAGGGCACTTCTTCAACTTTGAATCCATTTTCACGTAGCCAATTATTAAGACGTGTAAAGTTGCGTTCTGAAATTATTACATTTTCAGAAATAGAAAACACATTACTATACATATGGTACATCTCGTCTTTGGTGATTTCAAAGATGTTGTCTTTTCCAAAAAAATCAACAAGCCATTGGTATTCTTTTTCGATTAAAAATCCGTTTTTGTGTAAAATGGCTTTATTCTTTCCTATGGGCTGAAAACAGCAATCTAAATGCAAGGCATTTTCTTTGGCATCTGTATTTGATTTACGCAATTCAAAAGCCTTTACTGTTTTATGCGGAAATAGCTCTTGTAATGCAATTACAGCATCCATATTGGTTCTGGCAGTAATATATTGTGAATAATCACTCCCTGAATAAGTTCCTACAAAAATATAATCATTCCAAGGCATTACGTCTCCTCCTTCAACATGACAGTCTTCAGGCAGCTTGATAATATTATCAGGGTTAATTTGATCGATAACATGACGAATTGCTTCAATTTCTTGTTCTCGATCAGGTAGAATGTTAGCTTTAATAAACTTATCTTCTATAACAAAGGCTATATCTCTTGCAAAAATTTGATTGCAGTCCGTTATCACTTTTGGCCGAAAGACTTTAACATTGTACTTTTCAAATACTTGAGCTACAGCATCCATTTCATTAATCATATCTTCTTCGGTAGGATAAGTTCCAGCTTTGATATGCTCTAAAGATTTAGGATCATAAGCGTCGTCGACACTTGGAATAGGCCCATTACTTTTGGCCGTTCCCAAAACTACCGCACGTAGCCTAGAAGTTTCATTATTGATGTTAAGTTGCAGCATGTTGTAAATATAAAAAAAGCTCCATAATACTATGAAGCTTTTAAAGAAAGAAAAATAATTCTATCGTTCGTTAATTGCTTTAAATGGTCTATAGGTTTCACCAGTATAAATTTGTCTTGGACGACCTATCGGTTCTTTATTCAATCGCATTTCTCTCCATTGTGCTATCCAACCTGGTAATCGGCCTAATGCAAACATAACGGTAAACATATCTACCGGAATTCCCATTGCACGGTAAATAATACCTGAATAGAAATCTACATTAGGATATAGCTTTCTATCTACAAAATAAGTGTCCTCTAATGCTTCACGTTCAAGTCCTTTTGCGATATCTAATATAGGGTCTTCAACACCAAGCTCACCAAGAACTTCGTCAGCTGCCTTTTTAATTATTTTAGCTCTAGGATCGAAATTTTTATAAACGCGATGACCAAAGCCCATTAAGCGGAAAGGATCATCCTTATCTTTTGCTTTTGCCATGTACTTTTTAGTATCTCCACCATCAGCTTTTATAGCTTCCAACATTTCTAATACAGCCTGATTAGCACCTCCATGTAATGGGCCCCATAATGCTGATATACCTGCAGACAATGAAGCAAACAACCCAGCATGTGATGATCCTACAATTCGCACTGTTGAAGTAGAACAATTTTGTTCATGATCAGCATGTAAGATTAACAGCTTATCAAGTGCATTAATCATAACAGGATCATGTTTATAATCTTCATTAGGTTGTTTAAACATCATTTTTAAGACGTTTTCAACATAGCCTAAATTTTTGTCGCCATAATCTAAAGGAAGTCCTTGTTTTTTACGTAATGTCCATGCCACCAAAACTGGGAACTTACCCATTATTTTCACAATGGCTTTATACATCTCTTCTTCAGAATTTACATTCACTGAAGAAGGGTTGAAAGCCGTTAATGCGCTTGTTAAAGACGCTAACACACCCATAGGATGGGCTGATTTAGGGAATGCGTCTAAAATCTTCTTAACATCCTCGTCAACAACAGACTGTGATTTAATGTCAGCATGAAATTTATCTAATTGAACTTGATTAGGAAGCTCTCCAAATATCAACAAGAAAGCAACCTCTAAAAAATCAGCTTTTTCGGCTAACTCTTCAATAGAATATCCTCGATATCTTAATATTCCTTTATCACCATCCAAAAATGTGATGGCACTTGTACAAGACCCTGTGTTTTTATATCCAGGATCTAAAGTAATTACTTGATCTGTAACTCCTCTTAAATTATTGATTTTGATCGCCACTTCATTTTCAGTTCCTTTCACTAAAGGAAATTCATATGATTTACCATCTATTTGCAACGTAGCTTTATCTGACATGTATTTTGGACTTTTATTTATTTTAAAGAGCTGCTAATTTACGAAATATCTCACGATTTATAAAAGAAGTTCATAAAGCTTTTTCTAATTGTACTATCAAAAAAATTAATGTAACAAGTGACATGAATTTAGGTAATCAAAAGATTGATTTCATTAAGCATATTTAAAATTAACGCTAAATTTGCCGTTCAATAAATGAGCAATGAAAAGGACCTTAATTTTAAGTTTTTTTGTATTCACTTATTTCCATTTTTCCTATGGACAGGTAATTAATATTGAATCTATGCGTAAGGCAACTGATTCTGCTAAATGGACTGGTTCAGCGAGTTTAGATATTGGATTGATAAAGAATACTTCAAAAGTTTTTAGAGTATCGAGTAAAGCGTTTGTGCAGTACAACAATAAAAAACAACTTTGGTTATTTATTAACGATTTAAATTTTCAAAAAATTGAAGGCAATTCATTTGTAAATAAGGGCACACAACATTTAAGATATAATTATACAATTGCACCAAAAACTAAAATTGAAGCTTTTGCCCAAGCGCAATATGATGCCATTTCTGAAATTGACTTTAGAGGCTTATTAGGCCTTGGACCAAGATTCAAGCTAAGCACCAGCGACAATTATAGAGTTTATCTAGGTACTTTAGTCATGTATGAATATGAAAAAGCATCAGAGGTGGTTTCAGAACGAATACAAAGAGATTTTAGAGCAAGCACCTATTTATCCTTTAGTTTATACCCATCAGAAAACATAACGATTGTTAGTACGAGTTATTTTCAACCCAAATTAGAAGCATTTGCTGATTATAGAATAGCGAATGACACTTCATTGATTCTAAAACTTTTTGACAACTTGGCGTTTAAATCAAGTTTTAGCTATAACTACGATGCCAAACCGGTAATAGAAAGCATACCAAAAACCCAATACGAATTAACGAATGGGCTTTTGTATACTTTTTAAATAAAATTGAATAGTTTACTTAATTTTGAAGGCTTTTTCTTTTGGAAAATAAGCCACTTGACCTAGTTCCTCTTCAATGCGTAACAGTTGATTATATTTAGCCATACGGTCACTGCGAGAAGCAGATCCTGTTTTTATCTGACCAGTATTTAGGGCCACGGCTAAATCAGCTATAGTATTATCTTCGGTTTCGCCTGAACGGTGAGACATTACCGAAGTATAACCAGCATTATGAGCCATGTTAACTGCGGCTATTGTTTCTGTGAGAGTTCCTATTTGGTTCACTTTGATTAAAATAGAATTGGCAATTCCATTTTCAATACCACGTGATAAACGTTCAACATTAGTAACAAATAAATCATCTCCAACCAATTGTACTTTATCACCAATTTTTTCAGTTAAATATTTCCAACCTTCCCAATCATTTTCATCCATTCCATCTTCTATTGAGATAATTGGATATTTGGAAGTCAATTCTGCTAAATAATCAGCTTGTTCTATACTGGTTCTTACTTGGCCAGACTCACCTTCAAACTTAGTGTAGTCATATTTTCCATTCACATAAAATTCGGCTGAAGCGCAATCTAAAGCAATCATAACATCGTCTCCCAACTTATAGCCTGCATTCTCTACTGCTTTTTTAATAGTGTCTAAAGCATCTTCTGTTCCACCAGCAAGATTAGGTGCAAAACCACCTTCGTCACCAACAGCGGTGCTTAAACCTCTGTCATGTAATACTTTTTTAAGATGGTGAAATATTTCAGTTCCCATCTTCATAGCATGCGTGAAATTATTAGCTTTAACTGGCATTACCATAAACTCTTGAAACGCGATAGGTGCATCACTGTGAGAACCTCCATTGATAATATTCATCATTGGTACGGGGAGCGTATTAGCAGAAACGCCACCAACATATCTATATAAAGGCATTCCCAATTCGTTTGCAGCAGCTTTAGCCACTGCCAATGAAACTCCTAAAATAGCATTTGCACCAAGCTTTGATTTATTAGGTGTCCCATCTAAATCGATCATAATTTGATCAATTAAATTTTGATCAAAAACAGATGTACCTAATAACTCTTGTGCTAATATTGAATTAACGTTATCTACAGCTTTTAAAACACCTTTACCCATGTAATCTTTACCACCATCTCTCAATTCAACTGCTTCATGCTCTCCAGTAGAAGCTCCTGATGGAACTGCCGCTCTACCCATTACGCCATTCTCCGTTACTACATCTACTTCTACTGTTGGATTACCTCTCGAATCTAAAATTTGTCTTGCATGAATATTGATAATAATGCTCATTATAATTGGTTTATTAGTTATTAAAATTTGAAAAACAAATTTACGAAATTGTTAAGCTAAATTATATTTGCATAATCATTATTGTATTAATAATAAACGATAATGTTTTCGTAAATGTAAAACCTCAAAAAAGTATATGTTTTTTTGAGGTTTTGGTATTAGTTTCTTTTTATATTTTCTATAAACTGGTCAAAAAGATAAGAGGAATCATGAGGTCCTGGGCTAGCTTCTGGATGATATTGAACTGAAAAACAATTCTTACTTTTCATTTTGATTCCGGCTACTGTATGATCATTTAAATGAACATGAGTAATTTCTATATCAGGATGACGTTCAGTTTCTTCTCTATTGATGGCAAAACCATGATTTTGAGAGGTAATTTCACCTTTACCCGTAATCAAATTTTTGACGGGATGGTTAATTCCTCTATGGCCATGATGCATTTTATAAGTTGAAATACCATTTGCCAAAGCAATTACTTGATGTCCTAAACAAATTCCAAATAATGGTAAATCACGTTTAATGATTTCTTTGGCTACAGCTTGTGCTTCTGCCAATGGCTCTGGATCACCTGGACCATTAGATAAAAAGTAGCCATCAGGATTCCATGCACTCATTTCTTCAAACGTTGTGTTATATGGAAATACTTTTATATAAGAATCTCGTTTAGCCAAGTTTCTTAAGATATTCGTTTTAATACCAATATCTAATGCCGCTATTTTATATTTAGCATTCTCGTCGCCATAAAAATATGGTTCTTTAGTTGAAACTTTAGAGGCTAACTCCAACCCTTTCATATCAGGTACTTTGGCCAATTGAGATTTTAAATCATCTATATTATCAACCTCGGTGGAAATAACGGCATTCATAGCTCCATTATCTCTTATATAACTTACTAAAGCTCTAGTATCGACATCTGAAATAGCCATAACATTGTGTTTCTCAAAGAAATTTTCTAGAGAATCATCAGCACCTACACGAGAATAGTTAAAACTGAAGTTTTTACAAATTAGACCCGCTATTTTAACAGAATTTGACTCTACTTCTTCAGTTAATGTACCATAGTTTCCTATATGTGCATTAGTGGTAACCATCAACTGGCCAAAATAAGAGGGGTCTGTAAAAATTTCTTGGTATCCTGTAGTTCCTGTGTTGAAACATACTTCTCCAAATGCTGTTCCTTTTTTACCTATCGATTTTCCGTAAAAAATTGTGCCGTCTGCCAGTAAGATTAAGGCTTTTTCTCTTTTAGTGTATTTCATTTTTAAAAAGTTTCACAAAATTGCATAAAAAAAAGGATAAACTAAAATGTTTATCCTTTAAATTCTATAAAGAATTATAGTAGGTCAATATTTTTATTAAATCGTCCTCATCTTTATAATTTAGTTTATTATTCTTTACAAATTGATTCAGACTATGATGTAGACTTGGATCAATTAATTCTAAAATATTTTTCTGATTTAACTTAATAGCATTTATTGTACTTGATTGTTTATTCAGAATAAAATACTCTTCATATTTAATATATTTATCTGCAACGATTTGTTGTTGAGTCATGGGGTTATACTTACCTTCTTTAATCTTTACATAATATTTCTTTAAAACATCAAAACCTCTAGTAGTTTTTAGTTCTTGTAAAAATCGTCCATCATATGAAGTTACATAAGGATAGGATTTAAAGACAATAGCATTAATAACAATTTTATCAATATTTTTGGTGTCAATTATAAGTACAGAGTCTTCTGAAAATTTCGCTTCAAATTGTTCCTGTTCAATATTAAAGTTGAACAATGTAGCCACAAATATTTCATCATTCAGATATAATCGAGCCTCATTTTCCCAATTATCAAATAAATAAGGTGTCCCTTCTATAGGTTCTTTACTCTTATTATTATTACTCCAAAACCCTGTGTTTTTAAATCCAACATTACTAGATTTTTGAATTTCCAAAATTGGTTTTATTTCGGTATTTTGTGAATGTAAACAAGTACAGCAAATCAACAATGCAATTAATAGCGTCTTCATAAAAATATTTTTCTAAATCTAAATAAAAAAGGATAAACTTTTACAAGCTTATCCTTTTTTTATTTTACACATATAATTCATTTATTCTTCTTCGTTTGAAGCTTTAGTTTCTGTTACAGGAGCAACTGGTGCAACCGATTCCGAATCTGATTTTTTAGATCTTCCACGACGTGTAGATTTCTTTTTAGCAGGTTTACCAGCATTATAAGTTTCGTTATAATCTACTAGCTCAATCATAGCCATATCTGCATTATCACCTAAACGATTACCGAGTTTAATAATTCTTGTATAACCTCCTGGTCGATCAGCCACTTTTGCAGCTACATCTCTAAATAATTCTGCTACAGCCTCCTTTTGTCTCAATCGAGACATCACAATACGTCTGTTATGTGTTGTGTCTTCTTTAGACTTAGTAACTAATGGCTCAACAAACTGTTTTAAAGCCTTTGCTTTAGCTACAGTGGTGTTAATACGCTTGTGCTCAATTAAAGAACAAGCCATATTAGCTAACATTGATTTTCTGTGAGCTGTTTTTCTACCTAAATGGTTGAATTTTTTTCCGTGTCTCATGACATTTGTTTTTAACCTTCATCTTGCTCAACCCACTTCTAGGGAGCAAAATATGAAGGAATTAATCTTTATCTAATTTATATTTGCTTAAATCCATTCCGAAGTTAAGGCCTTTCACATTAACCAACTCTTCAAGCTCTGTTAATGATTTTTTACCAAAGTTTCTAAATTTCATTAAGTCATTTTTATTGAATGATACTAAATCACCTAAAGTATCAACTTCTGCCGCTTTTAAACAATTTAATGCACGTACTGATAAATCCATATCAACCAATTTGGTTTTCAATAGTTGTCTCATATGAAGTGATTCTTCATCGTAAGTTTCAGTTTGAGCAATCTCATCAGCTTCTAATGTAATACGCTCATCAGAGAATAACATAAAGTGATGGATTAATATTTTTGCTGCTTCAGTTAATGCTTCTTTTGGATGTATAGAACCATCAGTGATGATTTCAAAAATCAATTTTTCGTAATCAGTTTTTTGTTCTACACGGAAGTTTTCAATACTATACTTTACATTTTTTATTGGTGTATAAATTGAATCTGTAAAAATAGTTCCTATTGGAGCTGAAGCTTTCTTGTTTTCTTCTGCTGGAACATAACCACGTCCCTTTTCAATAGTGATTTCCATATTGATACTCACTTTAGGATCTAAATTACAGATCACTAAATCTTTGTTAAGTACTTGGAATCCTGAAATAAATTTTTGAAAATCTCCTGCAGTGATTTGTTCTTGTCCTGAAATTGAAATTGAAACTGATTCGTTGTCTATTTCATCAATTTGACGCTTAAAGTTTACTTGCTTTAAGTTCAAAATCATTTCAGTAACGTCTTCAACTACACCAGCGATTGTAGAAAATTCGTGATCTACACCTTCAATGCGTACAGACGTAATTGCAAATCCTTCTAAAGACGATAACAAAACTCGTCTTAAAGCATTACCTACCGTTAATCCATAACCTGGTTCTAAAGGTCTAAATTCAAATTTACCTTCAAAATCAGAAGAATCAATCATGATTACTTTGTCGGGCTTCTGAAAATTTAATATTGCCATATTTTCTTCGTTTTAATTGTTATTTAGTTGCGCGATTTAAAAGATTGAAGAAGACCAATAAATCCTTTGGCTAAATACCAATACGTTTAATTTATTATTTAGAATATAATTCGACGATGAATTGCTCGTTGATGTTTTCTGGAATCTGAATTCTAGCTGGAACAGAAACATAAGTTCCTTGTTTAGTTTCGTTGTTCCAAGTAATCCATTCATACACATTGCTAGAATTAGACAATGAGTTTTGAATAGCTTCTAAAGATTTAGATTTCTCTCTAACGGCAACAATGTCACCAGCTTTTAATTGATATGAAGGAACGTTTACGATCTCTCCATTTACTGTAATGTGTCTATGAGATACTAATTGTCTAGCACCACTTCGTGTAGGTGACAATCCCATTCTAAAAACAACATTATCCAACCTTGATTCACAAAGTTGTAATAATACTTCACCTGTAATTCCAGGAGCAGCTGTTGCTTTCTTAAACATGTTTCTGAACTGACGCTCTAAAATACCGTAAGTATATTTAGCTTTTTGTTTTTCCATTAACTGGATTGCGTACTCAGATTTTTTTCCACGACGCTTGTTTGCACCGTGTTGACCTGGAGGATAGTTTCTTTTTTCAAAAGCTTTATCATCTCCAAATATAGCCTCGCCAAATTTTCGAGCTATTTTAGTTTTAGGACCAGTATATCTTGCCATTTTTAAATTTAATTATGAGAGTGTTTATGAATTAAGGTCTTAATCTTATCCTTCGATAAACGTTGATCTCTCGTTGATACTTGTTAATATTAATTTTGAATTCAGATTCTCTGAATTATACTCTTCTACGTTTTGGTGGACGACATCCGTTATGTGGTAATGGAGTTACATCAATAATTTCTGAAACTTCAATTCCTGCATTGTGGATTGATCTAATTGCAGATTCTCTACCATTACCTGGGCCTTTAACATACACCTTTACTTTTTTAAGACCAGCTTCCTTTGCTACTGCAGCAGCATCTTCTGCAGCTAATTGAGCAGCATAAGGAGTGTTCTTTTTAGAACCTCTGAATCCCATTTTACCGGCTGATGACCATGAAATAACGTCACCTTTTTTATTTGTTAAAGAGATAATGATATTATTGAATGAAGCAGCAATGTGTGCCTCTCCAATAGAATCAACAATAACTTTACGTTTTTTTGTACTTGACTTTGCCATATTTTTTAGTTTATAGTTGTCAGCTTTTAGTTGTTAGAATCCTAGACTTTTACATTTCAGACAGATTCATCTAACGTCTAAATACTAATGACTAATGTCTTGTTATTATTTAGTTGCTTTTTTCTTGTTAGCAACAGTTTTTCTTCTACCTTTTCTAGTTCTAGAGTTGTTTTTAGTACGTTGACCTCTTAATGGAAGTCCAGCTCTATGACGAATACCTCTATAACATCCAATATCCATTAAACGTTTTATGTTTAATTGAATTTCAGAACGAAGTTCACCTTCAATAGTAAACGTTCCAACGGCATCACGAATGTTTCCAATCTGCTCGTCAGTCCAATCTTCTACTTTAATGCTTTCGTCAACTTTAGCTGTTGCTAAAATTTCTTTTGCTCTACTTTTACCTATTCCATAGATATAAGTTAAAGAGATTACTCCTCTTTTTTGTTTTGGTATGTCTACACCTGCAATTCTTGCCATAATTACCCTTGTCTTTGTTTGAATCTAGGATTCTTTTTGTTAATGACGTAAAGTCTACCTTTTCTGCGCACTAATTTACAGTCGGCGCTTCTTTTTTTAACTGATGCTCTTACTTTCATCGTATTAGTATCTATAAGTTATTCTAGCCTTAGATAAATCATAAGGACTCATTTCTAATTTAACTTTATCTCCTGGTAAAAGCTTTATGTAATGCATACGCATTTTACCAGAGATATGTGCGGTCACAATATGACCATTTTCTAATTCAACACGGAACATTGCATTTGATAATGCTTCGATAATTGATCCGTCTTGCTCTATTGCTGCTTGTTTTGCCATAGTATAATAATTAAGCTACTGCTTTTCTATTTTTACCTGTTTTCATCAAGCCATCATAATGTTTATTCAACAAATATGAGTTTACCTGCTGCATGGTATCTATTGCAACTCCAACCATAATTAAAAGTGATGTACCTCCAAAAAACAATGCCCAACCTGCTTGTACATCCATAAGTTTAACAATGAATGCAGGGAACACTGCTATCAATGCCAAAAATATTGAACCCGGTAGGGTTATTTGGGACATTATTTTATCTAAATATTCTGAAGTTTCTGTTCCTGGTCTAATACCCGGAATAAAACCACCACTTCGTTTTAAATCATCTGCCATTTTATTTGTTGGTACCGTAATAGCTGTATAGAAATACGTAAACACGATAATCAACAGTGCAAATACTAAATTATACCAGAATCCAAAAATATCCGAAAACTGTGCTTGCATCCATTGGCCCGCTTCACTTGTACCAAATGATTTTCCAATTAAACTTGGTACAAACATAATAGCTTGAGCAAAGATGATAGGCATTACACCAGATGCATTCAATTTCAACGGTAAAAACTGTCTAGATCCAAATACATTTTTTTCATATCCGCCAGAAGCTGTACGTCTCGCATACTGAACAGCGATCTTTCTAACCGCCATTACTAGCATTATTGAAGCCATGATAATCACAAACCAAATAACAAGTTCAATTAAGATCATCATTAAACCACCATTGCCTCCACCGTCTAATCTAGACGCTGCATTTTGAATAAATGATTGAGGTAATGTTGCAATAATACCTACCATAATTAATAAGGAAATACCATTACCTATTCCTTTATCTGTAATTTTTTCTCCTAACCACATTGCAAAAATACAGCCTGTAACTAAAATTACAATTGATGAGAAATAGAATAAAGGACCAGTTCCTAATAAAAAGGCTTGTTGAGGAATACCAAATACTGTTGGTAAACTTGCAAGATAACCTGGTGCTTGGAATAAACATATAACAATAGTCAACCAACGTG
Source organism: Geojedonia litorea (assembly GCF_042654525.1). Classification (NCBI taxonomy): domain Bacteria; kingdom Pseudomonadati; phylum Bacteroidota; class Flavobacteriia; order Flavobacteriales; family Flavobacteriaceae; genus Geojedonia; species Geojedonia litorea. The sequence continues at coordinate 77,053 of NZ_JBHSGP010000007.1, read as the reverse complement.
TGATTTGTGTTATTTTCTTTTGACCGCTAGCACCTTCTTTTTGTAATTTTTGCAAATAAGGAATTGCAATTCCCATTAATTGCACAACAATTGAAGCAGAAATGTAAGGCATGATACCGAGCGCAAATACAGATGCATTAGCGAAAGCTCCACCAGTGAACATATTTAGGATACCTAAAATACCTTCATCTGTACCTTCAACTAAACCACCTAATTGACTAGCATCAATACCAGGAAGTACAACTTGTGCACCAAAACGATAAACTAAAAGCAAACCAAGTGTAAGTATGATTCGGTCTTTTAGTTCCGTTATTTTCCAAACATTTTTTAATGTGTCTATTAATTTCATGCTTTAAAAGTCTTATAAAGTTACAGCTTCTCCTCCTGCAGCTTCAATAGCAGCTTTTGCTGAAGCAGTAAATTTATGAGCAGATACTTTTAATTTAGATTTTAATTCTCCACGACCTAAAATTTTAACTAGATCATTTTTTGTAGCTAAACGTAGCTCAATAAGAGTTTCAAAATCTACAGTATCTTTTATTTGTTTATTATCAACTAATTGTTGTAATGTATCAAGATTTACACCTTGGTATTCAACGCGGTTAACATTGGTAAAACCAAATTTTGGCACACGTCTTTGAAGTGGCATTTGTCCACCTTCAAAACCAACTTTTTTAGAATATCCTGAACGAGATTTAGCTCCTTTGTGTCCACGTGTTGCAGTACCACCTTTACCTGAACCCTGTCCTCGACCGATTCGCTTACCTTGATTTTTAACTGACCCTTCAGCCGGTTTTAAATTACTTAAGTCCATTATTGTGTCTTATTATTTTGTTTCTTCAACAGAAACTAAATGTTTAACTTTATTCACCATACCAATAATATTTGGAGTGGCATCATGTTCTACAACCTGACCGATTTTTTTCAAACCCAAAGCTTCTAAAGTTAGTTTTTGAGTTTTTGTACGATTGATTGCACTTTTTGTCTTTGTTACTTTAATCTTTGCCATCGTCCTTATTGATTAACCGTTAAATACTTTTTGAAGTGAAATACCTCTGTCTTTAGCTACTGCCTGTGCAGATCTCAATTGTAACAATGCATCAAAAGTTGCTTTTACCACATTATGAGGGTTTGATGAGCCTTGAGATTTAGATAATACATCATGAACTCCAACAGCCTCTAATACTGTTCTAACAGCACCACCAGCGATAACACCAGTACCTGGAGCAGCTGGAATAATGTTTACTCGAGCACCACCAAATTTACCTTTTTGTTCATGTGGAAGCGTTTTTTTGATAATTGGAATTCTTACCAAATTTTTCTTTGCATCTTCAACTGCTTTAGCAATTGCAGTAGCAACGTCTTTAGATTTTCCTAAACCATGACCTACTACACCTGCCTCATCTCCTACGACTACTATTGCCGAAAAACCGAATGCTCTACCACCTTTTGTTACTTTGGTAACTCTCTGTACACCAACTAAACGATCTTTTAGATCAATTCCACTTGGTTTTACTAATTCTGCGTTTTTATATTTTTGATACATAATCTTAAAATTTTAGTCCTCCTTCTCTAGCACCTTCTGCTAATGATTTAACTCTACCATGATATTGATATCCACCTCTATCGAAAGCGATGGCTTCAATACCTGATTTTAGTGCTTTTTCAGCAACAGACTTACCTACCAATGCAGCTATTTCTGTTTTAGTACCTTTTGCAGAACTAATGTCTTTATCTCTTGAAGATGCAGAAGCCAAAGTTTTACCAGTTACATCATCTACAACTTGAGCATAAATTTCTTTATTACTTCTGAAGACAGCCAGTCGTGGTCTAGATTCAGTTCCTGAAACTACTTTACGAATTCTGCTTTTAATTCTTAATCTTTTTTGATTCTTTGTCAATGCCATAACTTAACTATTAAGCTGATTTACCTGCTTTTCTTCTTAATTCTTCACCAACAAACTTAACACCTTTACCTTTGTAAGGCTCTGGCTTTCTAAAGCCACGTATTTTAGCAGCTACTTGACCTACCAATTGTTTGTCATGTGATGTTAATTTCACTATTGGGTTTTTCCCTTTTTCTGAAATGGTTTCCACTTTTACTTCTGGAGCCAAATCTAAAACGATATTGTGAGAGAACCCTAATGCTAAATCTAATTTTTGTCCTTGGTTTGAAGCTCTATAACCTACTCCTACCAATTCTAATTCTTTAGTCCATCCTTTAGAAACACCTTTAATCATGTTATTGATTAGTGATCTGTATAGACCGTGTTTAGCTTTTTGTTCATTTTTATCAGAAGATCTTGTTACTAAAACATTTCCTTCTTCAACTTTTATTTCTATACCAGAATACTCTTGAGTTAGTTCACCTAATTTACCTTTCACAGTAATTACATTGTCTTTAACTTCTACTGTAACTCCGTCTGGAATTGCTACTGGGTTATTACCTATTCTTGACATGTTCTTTCTGTTTTTAAATTAGTAAACGTAACATAATAGCTCACCACCAACGTTTTCTTTATGCGCTTGTTTTCCAGTTAACACCCCATGAGATGTTGAAACAATTGCAATTCCAAGTCCGTTAAGGATTCTCGGCATTTCGTTAGCACTTGCATATTTACGTAAACCTGGTTTACTTATTCTTTGAATTTTTTTGATGACTGGTTCTTTGGTCTCTTTATTGTACTTAAGTGCAATTTTGATTGTACCTTGAACAGTAGAGTCATCAAACTTATAACTTAAAATATAGCCCTGATCGAACAATATTTTAGTTATTTCCTTTTTAAGATTAGAAGCAGGAATTTCTACCACTCTGTGGTTAGCTTTTACTGCATTTCTAACTCTTGTTAGATAATCTGCGATTGGATCTGTATACATTTATATTAATTTGCGGTTTTGGTTTTCGAACCCAAGCATTGGGACGAACTTCAAACCAATTTATAATTCTTTGTTTACCAGCTTGCTTTTTTAACGCCTGGTATTAATCCTTGATTTGCCATTTCACGTAACATTACACGAGAAATTCCAAATGTACGAACATAACCACGAGGTCTTCCTGTTAGCTTACATCTGTTGTGCATGCGTACAGGTGATGCATTTCTAGGTAACTTTTGTAATGCTTCGTAATCTCCAGCTTCTTTTAAAGCTTTACGTTTTTCAGCATATTTAGCTACTGTTTTTGCTCTTTTTACCTCACGGGCTTTCATTGATTCTTTAGCCATATCTTAATTTTTTTGAAACGGTAAACCTAATTCCGATAATAACGATTGTGCTTCTTTATCTGTTTCTGCAGATGTTACGAATGTAATATCCATACCAGATATTTTATTGATCTTGTCAATATCTATTTCAGGGAAAATGATTTGTTCTGTAACTCCTAAATTGTAATTACCTCTTCCATCAAATCCTGTTGCTTTGATACCGTTAAAATCTCTAACACGTGGCAAAGCTGAAGTCACCAAACGATCTAAAAACTCATACATTTGCTCACCTCTTAATGTAACTCGCACACCAATTGGCATACCTTTACGTAATTTAAAAGTTGCAACGTCTTTTTTAGACATTGTAGCTACAGCCTTTTGACCTGAAATTTTAGTTACTTCGTCAATTGCGTGATCGATTAGTTTTTTATCTGCAACAGCAGCACCAACACCTTTAGAGATTACTATCTTTTTAAGTTTTGGAACTTGCATTACATTTTTATAACCAAATTCTTCTGTAAGAGCAGAAACTACTTTGTCCTTATACTCTTGTTTTAATCTTGGAACGTAAGCCATAACTATATTACTTCATTAGATTTTTTAGAAAATCTCACTTTTTTATCACCTTCCATTTTAAATCCTACTCGTGTAGGCTCTCCTTTACCAGTTAACAATGATAAATTTGAAATGTGAATTGGTGCTTCCTTCTCTACTATACCACCTTGAGGATTTTGTGCGCTTGGTTTTGTGTGTTTTTTAACCACATTAACGCCCTCAACGATAGCTTTGTTCTTATCTTTAGATACTTTTAGTACTTTGCCTTCAGAACCTTTATGGTCTCCTGCAATAATTTGTACGGTATCTCCTGATTTTATTTTAAGCTTTGTCATTTTATTAGTCATTAAAGCACTTCAGGTGCTAATGATACAATTTTCATGAATTGTTTATCACGAAGTTCTCTTGCAACAGGTCCAAATACACGTGTACCTCTCATTTCTCCTTGCGGATTTAAAAGCACACAAGCATTGTCATCAAATCTTATATAAGATCCATCTGGACGTCTTACTTCTTTTACGGTACGAACAACAACAGCAGTTGAAACCGCTCCTTTTTTGATGTTACCGTTAGGTGTTGCGTCTTTTACTGAAACAACGATCTTATCTCCAATAGAAGCATATCTTCTACCAGTACCTCCTAGAACACGAATGGTCAAAACCTCTTTTGCTCCAGTGTTGTCAGCTACTTTTAATCTTGATTCTTGTTGTACCATAATTACTTCGCTCTTTCAATTATTTCTACTAATCTCCAACATTTAGATTTACTTAAAGGTCGTGTTTCCATGATCTTTACTGTATCTCCAATGTTACAGTCATTTGTCTCGTCGTGTGCAACATATTTTTTTGTTTTTAACACGAACTTACCATACATAGGGTGCTTTACTTTTTTAACTTCAGAAACTACAATAGATTTCTGCATTTTGTTGCTAGTAACAATTCCTATACGTTCTTTTCTTAAATTTCTTGTTTCCATCTCTTATGCAGAATTATTGTAATTCTCTTTTTGTTAATTCTGTTGCAATTCTAGCTACAGAACGACGTACGTTGCGTAACTGAATTGGATTTTCTAAAGGCGATATTGCATGGGCCATTTTAAGGTCTGCATAGCTCTTTTTGGTCTCACCAAGTTTTTCTTGTAACTCAGCCGTTGATAGCTGTTTAATTTCTGCTTGCTTCATAATACTATTTTATTAAGCCTCGTAATCTCGAGCTATAAGGAACTTTGTTTTTACTGGTAGTTTTTGTGCTGCCAAACGTAAAGCTTCTTTAGCTACGTCTAATGGCACGCCTCCTACTTCAAAAAGGATTCTTCCTGGTTTAACAACTGCTACCCAATATTCTACGGCACCTTTACCTTTACCCATACGTACTTCAAGAGGTTTCTTTGTGATAGGCTTGTCTGGAAATATTTTAATCCAAAGTTGACCTTCTCTTTTCATATAACGAGTAGCGGCAATACGTGCTGCTTCTATTTGACGTGATGTTAAGAAATTCGAATCGAGTGATTTTATACCAAACATTCCATTAGAAAGTTCATGACCTCTTCCGGAATTTCCTTTCATACGTCCTTTTTGGACTTTACGAAATTTTGTTTTTTTCGGTTGTAACATTTTCTTTTACTTTAAAAATTACTTTCTGCGACGAGATTTATTCCCACCACGTCCTGCTCCGTCACCTGATTTGCCACCTTGTTTTTTAGACAAACCAACTAATGGAGAAAGTTCTCTCTTACCATATACTTCACCTTTCATGATCCATACTTTAATACCCAATCTACCATAAGTAGTATGAGCTTCAACTAAAGCATAATCAATATCGGCTCTAAATGTTGATAATGGAATTCTTCCTTCTTTGTAATGCTCTGAACGTGCCATCTCTGCACCATTCAAACGACCACTGATTTGGATTTTAATCCCTTCAGCGTTCATACGCATTGCAGCCGCGATAGCCATTTTTATTGCACGTCTGTAAGAAATACGATTCTCAATTTGACGAGCAACGCTTGATGCTACTAAAAATGCATCAACTTCTGGCCTCTTAATTTCAAAGATGTTTAATTGAACTTCCTTATCTGTAATCTTTTTAAGCTCTTCTTTTAACTTGTCTACCTCTTGACCACCTTTCCCGATAATGATACCAGGGCGAGCAGTAGTGATAGTAACGGTTACAAGTTTAAGCGTACGCTCAATGATTACTCTAGACACACTTGCTTTAGATAAACGAGCGTGAACATATTTTCTAATCTTATCGTCTTCGGCAAGTTTATCTCCATAATCATTACCTCCATACCAGTTAGACTCCCATCCTCTGATGATACCTAAACGATTTCCGATTGGATTTGTTTTTTGTCCCATATCTCTATTTAAGCTTGTGTGTTATTTAATGAACCAATCACAACAGTTACGTGATTAGAACGTTTTCTAATTCTGTGTGCACGACCTTGAGGAGCTGGACGTAGCCTTTTTAACATACTACCACCATCTACTCTGATCTCTTTTACAAATAAATCTGCATCTTCAATACTTGCATCTTCATTTTTTGCTTGCCAGTTAGCTATTGCAGAAAGCAACAGTTTCTCTAAACGACGAGATGCCTCTTTTGAACTAAATTTAAGGATCTGAAGTGCTTTTTCAGCTTTTTCACCTCGTACCAAATCTGCCATTAAACGCATTTTTCTTGGTGAGGTAGGACAATTGTTAAGTTTTGCAAATGCAACTTGCTTCTTGTCTTCTTTAATAGCGTCTGCCATTTGTTTTTTACGACTTCCCATAGCGCTTCTTATTTTTTACCTTTATTCTTAGCACCTGCATGTCCTCTAAACGAACGTGTTGGTGAAAATTCTCCTAATTTGTGACCTACCATGTTTTCAGTTACATAAACTGGAACAAATTGACGACCATTGTGAACTGCAATAGTTTGACCAACAAAATCTGGAGTAATCATTGAGGCTCTAGACCAAGTTTTGATTACAGTTTTTTTGTTAGCTGCAACATTTTCAGCTACTTTTTTATCTAATTTATAATGGATGTAAGGTCCTTTTTTTAATGAACGTGCCATATTATCTCAATTATTTCTTTCTACGTTCTACAATATATTTATTACTCGCTTTGGTTTTAGAACGTGTTCTGTAACCTTTAGCTGGAATACCGTTTCTAGATCTTGGATGACCTCCTGAAGCACGACCTTCACCACCACCCATTGGGTGATCAACTGGGTTCATAACTACTGGTCTAACTCTAGGTCTTCTTCCTAACCATCTACTTCTACCTGCTTTACCAGATACTAATAATTGATGATCAGAATTTGAAACGACTCCAATTGTAGCCATACAATCTGCAAGTATTAATCGTGTTTCACCTGAAGGTAATTTCACGGTTGCAAATTTTCCATCTCTTGCCATTAATTGAGCAAATGCACCAGCACTACGTGCCATAACTGCACCTTGACCAGGACGTAATTCAATACAGGAAATAATAGTTCCTAATGGAATTTGGCTCAATGGCATTGCATTTCCAATTTCTGGAGCTACACCTTCTTTACCAGAAACTACATTTTGCCCAACTTGTAAACCATTTTGAGCAATGATGTAAGTTTTCTCACCATCTTGGTAGTTCAATAATGCGATAAATGCTGTTCTGTTTGGATCGTACTCGATTGACTTAACTTCAGCTGGAATTCCAGTTTTGTTACGTTTGAAATCAATAATACGATACTTTCTTTTATGACCTCCACCAATATGGCGCATAGTCATTTTTCCTTGACTGTTTCTACCACCAGATCTTTTGTTCGGAGCAAGCAAGCTTTTCTCCGGCTTATCAGTAGTGATGGCGTCAAATCCATTTACTACTCTAAATCGCTGAGCTGATGTGATCGGTTTTAATTTTCTTACTGACATGTTTGTCTAATTACAGATTACTGTATAAATCAATAGTTTCACCTTCCGCCAGTTGTACAATTGCTTTTTTAACAGCATTTGTTTTACCATGTTGAATACCAGTTTTTGTAAACTTGGTACTTCTATCTGGACGGACATTTATAGTACGAACTTTTTCAACAGAAACGCCATAAGCAGCTTCAACTGCTTTTTTGATTTCTACCTTGTTCGCCTTTGTATTCACCTGAAAACTAAAGCAATTATTCAACTCACTATTAGTTGTTGCTTTTTCGGTGATGATAGGTTTAATTAAGATACTCATGGTTTTCTTATTTACTTAAATTCGTTTCAATTCCTTCTAAAGAACTCTCTAAAAGGACTAATTTATTTGCATTTAAAATCTTGTAAGTGCTTAATTCTGAATTGATTATAACTTCAGACCCTTCAAAATTTCGTGATGACAAATATACATTATTATTTGAAGCACCCAACACAAACAAAGATTTTTTGTCTTGTATGTCTAATGCCTTTAAAATAGCAGTGAAATTTTTAGTTTTTGGAGTTTCAAAATTGAAGTCCTCTAAAACTACAATGCTATTGTCATTTGCCTTCATTGTTAAAGCCGATTTACGTGCTAAACGCTTCAAGTTTTTATTTAATTTGAAACTATAGCTTCTTGGTCTAGGACCAAACATACGTCCACCGCCTTTAAATACACCAGACTTAATAGAACCTGCACGTGCAGTACCAGTTCCTTTTTGTTTTTTAATCTTACGTGTACTTCCTGCAATTTCTGCTCTTTCTTTAGCCTTGTGTGTACCTTGACGTTGGTTAGCTAGATATTGTTTAACATCTAAATAAACTGCATGGTTATTAGGCTCTATCGCAAACACATCTTTAGAAAGCTCTGCTTTTCTACCTGTGTCTTTTCCGTTGATATCTAAAACTGCTACTTTCATTATTTCTCAATGATTACATAAGAGTTTTTATGACCAGGAACACATCCTTTTACTACAAGTAAATTCTTTTCAGGAACTACTTTGTACACTCTTAAATTTTCAACTTTCACTCTTTCGCCACCCATTCTTCCGGCCATTTTCATTCCTTTGAATACTCTCGCAGGATATGAAGCAGCACCAATAGAACCTGGAGCTCTTAAACGGTTGTGCTGACCATGCGTTGCTTGACCAACTCCGCCAAAACCATGACGCTTTACAACTCCTTGGAAACCTTTTCCTTTAGAGGTACCTGCAATATCAACAAATTCACCTTCAATAAAGTGTTCTACTGTGATAGCATCACCTAATTTGTAATCTTCTTCAAATCCTTGGAATTCAGCGACTTTAATTTTAACAGAAGTACCTGCTTTTTTGGCGTGACCCGTTTCAGCTTTTGTAGCACTTTTCTCTGTCTTGTCATCGAAACCAAGTTGAAGAGCATTATACCCGTCAACCTCTTCGGTTCTGACTTGGGTAACGATACATGGTCCAGCTTCGATTACTGTACATGGAATGTTTTTTCCATTTTCATCGTAGATGCTGGTCATACCGATTTTTTTTCCTATTAACCCAGACATATTTATTAATTATTAATTATTACTTACTTATTTAAAAAATTTCAGGGTCAAAATACGTTTCAACCCTGAATTGTATTTTTTCCCGTTTTTCCTTTGCTCGCAGCTCTGGACATGTCTTCAAGGATTTAAACCTTGAATTTCACTTACACTTTTATCTCTACTTCTACTCCACTTGGTAATTCAAGTTTCATCAAAGCATCAATAGTTTTAGAAGATGAAGAGTAAATATCTAATAAGCGCTTATATGAGCTTAATTGAAATTGTTCTCTTGACTTCTTGTTTACGTGAGGTGAACGTAACACTGTGAAAATCTTTTTGTGGGTTGGTAATGGAATTGGTCCTGTTACTACCGCACCTGTACTTTTTACAGTTTTTACAATCTTATCAGCAGATTTGTCTACTAAATTGTGATCGTATGATTTTAATTTTATTCTGATTTTTTGACTCATTTTCTTAAAATTTAAGCTTCAACGCCTTTAGCTGCTTTAATTACTTCTTCAGAAATGTTTGAAGGAGTTTCAGCATAATGTGAAAATTCCATTGTTGATGTTGCTCTACCTGAAGATAGCGTACGTAATGATGTTACATAACCAAACATTTCAGATAATGGCACGTGTGCCTTCACAACTTTTGAACCTGCTCTGTCACCCATGTCATTTACTTGACCACGACGACGGTTAAGGTCTCCTACAATATCTCCCATGTTTTCTTCAGGAGTTAACACTTCTAATTTCATGATTGGCTCCATGATTACCGCTTTTGCAGCTTTTGCAGCAGCTTTAAATCCTAGTTTTGCAGCCAATTCGAATGATAATTGATCAGAATCCACATCATGGTATGAACCATCTGTTAGAGTCACTTTCATAGCATCTACTTCGTAACCTGCTAATGGACCATTAATCATGGCTTGTTTGAATCCTTTTTCAATAGAAGGGATAAATTCTTTAGGAACGTTACCTCCTTTGATTTCAGAAACAAACTCTAAACCAGTTTTTCCTTCATCTGCCGGACTCAATGTGAATACGATATCGGCAAATTTACCACGACCACCAGATTGTTTTTTGTAAACTTCTCTGTGTTGTGCTGTTCTTGTGATAGCTTCTTTATACTCTACTTGAGGTTGACCTTGATTTACTTCAACTTTAAACTCACGACGTAAACGATCTACAATGATATCTAAGTGAAGCTCACCCATACCAGAAATAATCGTTTGTCCTGATGCTTCATCAGTTCTAACAGTAAATGTTGGATCTTCTTCAGCTAATTTAGATAAAGCCATACCTAATTTATCAACATCTGCTTTAGTTTTAGGCTCAACCGCGATACCAATAACTGGATCAGGGAAGTTCATACTTTCTAAAACAATAGGATGTTTTTCATCTGATAATGTATCTCCTGTTTTGATAGATTTAAATCCTACAGCAGCTCCAATATCTCCAGCTTCAATAAAATCAATTGCATTTTGCTTATTAGCGTGCATTTGGTAAATACGTGAAATACGTTCTTTGTTTCCTGAACGATTATTTAACACGTAAGAACCTGCATCTAAACGTCCTGAATAGGCACGGAAGAATGCTAAACGACCTACGAAAGGATCTGTAGCAATCTTAAATGCTAATGCAGCAAACGGCTCATCAACAGATGGTCTTCTTTTCTCTTCTTTTTCAGTATCAGGATTCACACCGATAATAGCCTCTTTGTCTAGAGGAGAAGGTAAATATCTACATACAGCATCCAACAAGAATTGAACACCTTTATTTTTAAATGAAGAACCACAAATCATTGGGATGATTGCCATATCCATAACGGCAGCTCTTAATGCAGCGTGAATTTCATCTTCTGTAATAGAATCTTCATCCTCCATGAACTTCTCAAGTAAGTTCTCGTCGTAAGTTGCTACTTCTTCTATTAATAATGCTCTGTATTGTTTAGCTTCTGCTTTTAATTCTTCAGGAATTTCGATCACATCGAAAGTAGCTCCTAAAGTTTCGTCATGCCAAACAATAGCTCTGTTCTTTACTAAATCAACAACACCTTTAAAATCGATCTCGTCACCAATAGGAAGAACGATAGGCACTGCATTAGAACCTAACATTTCTTTAACCTGCTTATTAACTTCCATAAAGTTAGCACCTTGACGGTCCATTTTATTTACGAAACCAATACGAGGCACTTTATAGTTATCAGCAAGTCTCCAGTTAGTTTCAGATTGAGGCTCAACACCATCAACTGCACTAAACAAGAATACCAATCCATCTAATACACGTAATGAACGATTTACTTCAACCGTAAAATCAACGTGACCAGGGGTATCTATAATATTAAAGTGGAAACTATTTGAATCTGGTGTTGGCTCCCCATTTAAACGAGGAAAAACCCACTCACAAGTAGTCGCAGCAGAAGTAATTGTAATACCTCTTTCTTGCTCTTGCTCCATCCAGTCCATAGTAGCCGCTCCATCATGTACTTCACCAATTTTGTGAGATACTCCTGTATAGAAAAGAATACGTTCTGTTGTAGTTGTTTTTCCTGCATCAATATGAGCAGCAATACCTATATTTCTTGTATATTTTAAATCTCTTGCCATCTTAAATTAAAATCTAAAGTGTGAGAATGCTTTATTAGCTTCGGCCATTTTGTGAGTATCCATACGCTTTTTAACAGCAGCACCTTCTTCTTTGGCAGCAGCCAAGATTTCGGCAGCTAATTTAGCTGGCATAGATTTTTCATTTCTTTTACGTGAGTAACTAATTAACCATTTCATGGCTGTAGATACTTTACGATCTGGACGAATTTGCATAGGGATTTGGAATGTTGCACCTCCAACACGACGGCTACGTACTTCTACGTGAGGCATCACATTAGATAAAGCATCTTTCCATAATTCTAAAGCTGTTTTTTCATCGTCAGTCTTTTTTGAATCTACAATGTCAATTGCATCATAGAATACTTTAAAAGCTACTGACTTCTTACCATCCCACATCATCATGTTCACGAAACGTGTCACTAACTGATCGTTAAAACGTGGATCTGGTAAAAGCGGTCTTTTTTTCGCTGCTCTTTTTCTCATGTCTTCTTCTTAAAGTTTTTAATTACTTTTTAGGGCGTTTTGCACCATACTTAGATCTACGTTGTGTTCTGCCTGCAACACCTGCTGTGTCTAAAGCACCACGAACAATGTGGTATCTAACTCCTGGTAAATCTTTTACCCTTCCACCTCTAACCAATACTATCGAGTGCTCTTGTAAATTGTGTCCCTCTCCTGGAATGTATGCGTTCACCTCATTACCATTAGTCAACCTTACCCTTGCAACTTTACGCATTGCCGAGTTAGGTTTTTTAGGTGTAGTAGTGTAAACACGCGTACAAACTCCACGACGTTGTGGACACGAATCTAAAGCAGCCGATTTACTCTTCTTGGTTATTTTGGCTCTTCCTTTTCGTACTAATTGTGAAATTGTTGGCATATATTTCTATATATAATTTTGTTAAACCCTCTCTTTAGAGGGCTGCAAAGGTAGAAATAAATATCAATTTTTCAAATGTAAAATGATTAATTTTAAAAAGATTGAGGATTTATTTTTTTAATACCATATTTTTAGATGATTTTTTACGTTAATATTTGATATCTATTCAATTTTTATGCTCAAAAAGCTTTTTGGAACCATTGGGATTTTATGCTTGTTATTTTCATCAACTGTGGAGTCTCAATCCTTGCTTTTGAAAGCAAAAGGGCAAGCCGAAAACGAAACAAAAATTCTCGATTCGATTAGCTATAAGAAACTATTTAATGATTATGAATCCCTGAATAATGAAATTTATAGCTTAAAAAATAAATTAGAAAAAATAGGTTTTTTAGAAAGCAAGTTAGAAGCGATACAAAAAGCGAATGACAGCACGTTTCTTGCCTTATTTAACATAGGAATAAAATACAAATCCATAGACCTCTATTATAAAGGACTCATTGAAAAGAAAGTCATATCTAATATTGCTTCAGAAGTTAATGATGATTTTTTTAGGATAAGTTTTGAAAAACTCGAAGAATCTTTAAACTATTTAAATGCTGCTTTGGCCGAAAAAGGCAATCCATTTTTAAAAATTCAGATTATTGATGTTCTTAAGAATGACGACCTTACCCTAAAAGGTACTTTGGTAATAATCAATGAGAATGAAGACCAACGAACCATTGATCAAATTATAGTCAAGGGTTATGATAAGTTTCCAAGATCATATATCAAGCATTACTTAAAACTTAAACCAAAGCAACTATTAAATATCAAATCAATTAATAGTAAAACATCAGATCTTGAAAATTTGGTTTTCGCAAATCAAATAAGAGAACCTGAACTACTTTTCACTAAAGATTCAACTTCTCTATACATATATATTGAGAAAGCGAACAGCAACACCTTTGATGGGTTTTTAGGTTTTGGAACAAACGATCAAACAGGAAATATCGAATTTGATGGCTATTTAAATTTAAATCTTACTAATAACTTAAATTATGGAGAATCGCTTAAATTATTATACAAAAGCGATGAGAACAAACAACGAACCTTTGACATTAAGGTAAGCATGCCTTACGTTTTTGGTTCTCCATTAGGGACCGAATTCAAACTAAACATATTTAGGAAAGATTCAACTTTTATTACAACATCACAATCTGCAAAACTTATTTATCAATTTAATTCGAGAAATGTTTTGTCTGCAGGTATTAATTCAATTTCATCGAATAATTTATTAGAGAATTCAACAGCATTATTACAGGATTACAAATCAAACTTCTACTTATTCAATTATGCTCATCAAAGGAATCAAAAATTTGATATTTTATTTCCGACAAACTTTCTTTTTGACTTAAGTTTTGGGACTGGCAAACGAACATTAGAAAACATTAATACATCACAAACAAGTTTATATCTTGATACTTTTAAAATTTTCCATCTTAACACAAGAAATAATATTTATTTGAGATTAAATGGTGGTTCACTAATGTCAGATAATTATCTAGAAAATGAGCTTATGCGTTTTGGCGGAATCAACTCGATTAGGGGTTTTGAAGAGAATAGTTTATATGCAAATTTATTTTCGGTACTAAATTCAGAATACCGATACCGAGTAAGCAATAATCTTTACATTCATTCTGTTATAGATCTCGCCTATTTTGAAAACCAAATAATTGATGTAAAAGACAAACTTTTAGGTCTTGGTTTTGGTTTTGGCCTACTCACTCAAGCTGGGCTTTTTAAATTAAATTACAGTTCCGGGAACTCTGAAAACCAAGAATTTACACTTTCTAATTCAAAAATTCATATTAGTTTATCTTCAACATTTTAACATTTATTTTGTTAAATTTTTAATTATTTAACACGCTCTATTGCTTTATGTGTAATTATTTATCACATTTGCCGGCAAAATTTTTAACTAATTCAAAAAAATGAAGACAAAATGTAGCATACTACTAACACTATTTTTAGTGTTCGTTGGGCAGATTTTATTTGCTCAACAAAAAACCATTTCAGGAACAGTGTCTGATGAATCTGGGATTCCTATTGCCGGAGTTAATATTCTGATAAAAGGAACAACAGTTGGAACTCAAACTGATTTTGATGGTAATTATTCATTAAGTGCTAAAGCAGGTGACATATTGGCGTTCTCCTACGTAGGGCTTAAATCCAAAGAAGTTACCGTAGGTACTTCAAACACAATTAATGTATCAATGGTCGAAGATGCAGCCGAATTAGATGAGATTGTCGTTATCGGTTACGGTGTGCAAAAAAAGACAGAGGTCACAGGATCTATTTCTAGTATTTCTGGAAGTGATTTACAAGGTTTGGTTACGCCAAGTTTTGAATCTCAACTAGCTGGTAGAGCTGCTGGTGTTCAAGTGACAACAAACAATGGAATTATTGGAGAATCTCCAAGAATTAGAATTAGAGGTATCGCTTCTATTGGTTCTGGTACATCTCCTCTAATTGTTGTTGACGGAATGCCAATCTATTCCGGAAATGTTGGAGGATATGCTTCAGCAAACGGTCTAGGAGACATTAACCCCAATGATATAGAGTCATTTGAGATACTTAAAGATGGTGCCGCCACCGCAATTTACGGATCAAGAGCTGCAAATGGTGTGATTTTAATCACTACAAAAAAAGGAAAGAAAGGAACTATGAAGGTTAACTACAGTAATGTTGTTGGATTCGCATCAGCAATTAAAACATTTAACTTATTAGAAACACCAGACTTTTTAATTATTGCGAATGAAAAACGCACCAATAGAAGCCAAGCTCCTTGGGCAATTGGCGCAGACTACAATACCGATTGGCAAAAAGCAGTATTAAATTCTAGTGCTTTACAAACTGATCATAACCTTTCCTTAAACGGCGGGACAGAAAGCACAAAATACTTTTTCTCTTTAGGTTATACAGATCAAGAAGGTGTTGCAAAAGCCAACTCTATGGCCCGATATAATTTAAGAGCCAGTTTAGAACATGATATAAACAAATGGCTAACCGTAGGAGGAAGTATTGCAGTTACAAGAACGGAATATAGCGGTTTAAATACAGGTAGAAATTCATTATCTGGAAACATTTTCAACGCCACAAGACAACTACCAAACACCCCAATATATAATCCTGCCCATCCAACAGGATATAACTTATCTGATGACAATAGTGTTGTTGGTCAATGGGACAATACTGACCCAGTAGGGGACAACATTTCTAACATCGTCTATGTTTTAGATAATAATAGATTTGAATCCAAAATTAATAGGACTATTGTAAATACATTTGCTTCTATCGATATTTTAGATGGCTTAAACTATCGATTCCAAGCAAGTTCTGACAACCCATTAACATCAGGATTCCTATACTATAGCCCTGTCCATGGCGATGGTCGAGGATCTAATGGTCGTCTTCAAAATAATAATACTGACTTATTAAGATGGAATATTCAAAATATTTTGTCCTATAATAAATCTTTCAATGAAGCTCACAATTTTAGTGCAACAGCTGTTGCTGAATATCAAAAAGAAAGAAACCAATCATTCTTTGGAACAGGAACAAATCTTTTAGATGAATTCTACAACAACAATTTAGTAACAGATGCCTACGGAACACAAACTTCTGGCGGAGGAATTACTGAAAACGGAATCATTTCTTATGTTGGCCGATTAAGCTACAATTTCAAACAAAGATACTTTCTGCAAGGCTCTGTGAGACGTGACGGAATTTCAAAATTGAGTGAAGCCAAAAGATGGAATAACTTCACTGGATATTCAGCTGGATGGAATATTGCCAAAGAAAATTTTTTTAGTGGCTTAAACCATGTAATTAATGAATTCAAAATAAGAGGCTCGTATTCTGAAGTTGGAAATACTGAAATCGGAAGCTACCCTTATTTAGGACTTACATCAGCTTCTCAATATGGAACTCTTAACGGAATTGCATTTACTCAATTTGGTAATGATCAATTACTATGGGAAACTAGTAAAAAAACCGACTACGGCGTTGATTTAGCATTATTAAAAAATCGTCTTAAATTAAGTTTTGATTATTACAAAAATGATATTGACGGATTAATTTTAGATGTTCCTATTCCACCATCACTTGGTGTGCCAAGTAATAGAGTTAAAACCAATATAGGCTCAATGTTTAACGAAGGTTACGAATTTTTAGCTGATTTTAGAGCTATAGACAATGGTAATTTCAGCTGGAATATTTCTGCTAATTTAACTTTAGAAAACAATGAGGTAACAAGTATTCCTAATAGCCAAGATATTTTAGGAGGAACTTTCACAGATACTAATATTGCTCCCAACTTAATAATCCGTGAAGGCGAATCCATCAACTCTCTTTATGGCTACAAATATTGGGGAGTAAATCCAGCAAACGGAAATCCAGTTTATTATAAAGGTGACGGAACTTTAGTTCAAGGCAATATAGGACCAAATACGTATTTTGTATTTGACCCTAATAACCCTGAAGATTTATCCACTCCATCTTCGTTAAGTGCTGCAGATGACAGAGTAATATTAGGCAATACTTTACCAAAATATTTTGGTTCAGTTATCAATAAGTTAAATTATAAAGACTTTGACCTAACTTTTATGTTTCGCTTCAGTGGTGGTAACAAAATTTTCAACTCAACTAGAAGAGATCTGGTAACACAGAATTTAAATAATAATAGTACTGAAATTTTAGGAAGGTGGCAAAGTCCAGAAAACCCTGGAGATGGCATGACACCTAGACTGTATGCTAGTAACAATACTTTCTCAAACCTTACGAGTGGAGCAACAACACGATTTTTAGAGAATGGCGACTTTATCAGTCTTGACAATGTTACTTTAGGATATCAACTACCAAAAGATGTTACAAGCAGAATAAAGGTTGATGCCGTCAGATTATTTGTTCAAGGTCAAAACCTTTTAACCATAACCGATTACAAAGGTCTTAATCCTGAAATGGAAACTGGAGGCGTTGACTTGAATGGCACACCAAGAGCAAAGATTTTGTCTTTAGGATTAAACGTTAATTTATAATTTTTAAATAAATGAAAAATATATTCAAATTTATAGCACTATCTTTTATAGGAATCGGATTGGTTTCATGTTCAGAAGATAGTATTTTAGACTTAAGCCCAATCAACAACATTTCTGTTGATGATGCATTTTCTTCACCTAGCTTAATTGAAAGCTCTATTAACGGAATGTACAATGCTGCTGCAATAGGACAATATAACTCAACCGCTCCTAATGGAGGTCGAGGATATATTTGGGGTGCCGCATTTGTTCAACAAGGTGATTGTCGAGGAGAAGATGTTGTTAATACAGCAACTTTTTACCAATTAACTTATACAGCAACTTATGATCCAACAACTGCTAATAATGTTTATTATTGGGTAGATGGGTATAGATTAATTAATAGAGCTAATTTAGTTATAGAAGGTGTAACCAAAGCGGTAGCAAACAATATCATAACCCAAGAAATAGGCAACAACTACATTGGACAAGCTAAATTTTTAAGAGCGATTACCCATTTTGAGTTATTAACTTATTTTGCCAGACCATACAATTTTACTTCAAATGCCGGACACCCAGGAATTCCTTATAGAGAAGTTGGTGTAGACACTCAAGGAGAAATTGATTCAGAAATTTTAAAAGGAAGAAATACTGTAGCAGAGTGTTATCAAAAAGTTTTAGCTGACCTTAACGATGCTGAATCTCTTATTACAAACACATCACTAACTAAAGCTTCTAAAAATGCAGCAATAGCCTTTAAAACAAGAGTATACCTGCATATGAGGGATTGGAACAATGTCATTGTTGAAGGAACTAAGTTAAATGGAAAATACACTCTAACACCTGAGCCTGACGGACCATTTGACGATAGCTATGGCAACACAGAATCCATATTCTCAATCTTGCAAGCTTCTACTAACAACCCTGGTGTTAACGCAGCACTGGCTTCTCAATATAACAGAAGAAGGCTCGTGTGTATTAGCCCAATCATTTGGAGAGATCCAAGTTGGTTAGTTGATGATAAACGTAGATCTGAAACTTATAATGGCACGAACCCAGATGGAATGGTTTTTACAGTTTCAGGAAGAAAGTATACAGCTAAATACAGAGATGGAGTAAACTACACTGACGCCGCTCCTGTAATTAGATATGCTGAAGTTTTATTAAATATGGCAGAAGCACATGCTCGCAAATCTACTCCAGATTTAACTGCATCATTGAATCTATTGAACATGGTAAGAAATAGAGCTTTGGCAAGCCCTGGCACTCAAGCTTACACGGCTACTTCTTTCCTTACCCCTTCAGCAATGGTTGGTGCAATTCTTATTGAAAGAAGGATTGAGTTTTTAATGGAAGGTCGCAGATGGTCTGATATTCATAGATTACAAAATGACAATTTACATCCAATAGATGGTATCCCAGCAAAAGTGGCAAATGGAAATCCAGCAGCAGCCACCTTTACATTAGGCACACCTTATACCGGACCATATGGTGTGGCTGCAATCCCAGGATCTGATTCACGATTCTTATGGCCAATACCCCAAATCGAAATAGATGCTAACCCAACCTTAGCAACTCAACAAAATCCTGGTTGGTAAATTATAACAATTATTTAGTCTCAAAACCAAAAAGCAGCGATAATATCTCGCTGCTTTTTTGATTTTCAAAATATGCAGTTCTGATAAAGCATTTAAAAATTAATTTATTGTAAAACCATTGAAATTTATGATTATGATTTTAGTAAATAATTACCTATCAAAAAAAGTTAGGTAATTCATTTTAAAATAACCATATTTAAACTGAATATCAAAAGCTTACCCTGTTCAAACTTCACAACCCTTTCAATGGACTTAAGTCGCTTTTAATGCGAAATTCAACGCAATCGATTTAGTAATTTTTAATTTTTCTAAAATTTTAAGTAAAAATTATTGTTTTATTAACTAATTATTAAGATTTTTGGCGCAGACTAATTCAAATATTTATAAAATGAAAACAAAGTTTAGTGGAATTTTAACGCTATTACTAGCGTTTGTTGTGCAAATTACTTTTGCACAAGACAAAACAATTTCAGGAACAGTGGCAGACGAATCTGGCTTACCGCTTCCTGGGGTTAATATTATTGTAAAAGGAACTACAAACGGAACACAGACAGACTTTGATGGTAAATATACCATTCAAGCAAATGCTGGCGACGTTTTGTCTTTTACGTATTTAGGCTTAAAGTCTAGAGAAGTTACCGTTGGTGCTTCTAACACTATTAATGTAACAATGGAAGAGGATGCAGCTGTGCTTCAAGAAGTCGTTGTTACGGCATTAGGACTTGAAAAGAAAAAAGATCAAGACTTAAGCTCCTCTACTACAGTAAGTACTGAAGCTATTACCAGAGCTAAAGAGTCTGGACTAATTCAGGGTCTTGCTGGTAAGACATCAGGATTAAAAATTACCAGAAATTCAGGTGATCCAGGTGCTGGAGCTTACATTCAAATTAGAGGTCAAAACTCTTTAAGTGGAAACTCTGATCCATTAATTATAATTGATGGTGTTGCAGTTTCTAACACAAGTGTTGGAGGTGGTACTGCTGGTGTTACTCAACAATCTCGTTTAAATGATATCAATTCAGATGATATTGCAAGTGTAACTGTACTTAAAGGAGTTGCAGCTGCATCTGTTTGGGGTGCAGGTGCTGCAAACGGAGTAATTGTAATTACTACAAAAAAAGGATCTGTTGGGGTTAAAAAGACTACTGTTACGGTAAAATCATCTGTTGCAATTGATCAAATTAATATCGAATTTGATAAGCAAAGTACATTTGGACAAGGTTATCCGCTTTGGTGGGAAGGTGTAGGCTCTGATTTCTCTTCTAATGGAGGAGTATGGCGTGCTAATACTGGATTTTCTTGGGGTGATCGTATTTCTGCAAGAGCAGGTGGTGACGACGCTGTTACAATTGGAAATAGAAGGTTTGAAGCTGTTTCTGGTAATATTATTTACCCAATTACTGCAAAAAACTCTAGAGAAGTTTATAATCAAACTAACAGAGACCAAGTCTTTGGAGATGGAATTACTTTAGATAATTCAGTAGGTATTTCTTTTGGCGGTGAAGCAAGTAATACTTATATGAGTTTTTCTGATTGGAATCAAGATGGAATTATTAATGGAAAGTCAAATTATAGAAGACAAACTTTACGTATTAATCATACAGCAGAATTGTCTGATCAATTTACAGCGAAATTCAATGCCAACTATTCTAAAATTAAATCAGATCGTATTCAACAAGGATCTAACTTACAAGGTTTATATTTAGGTTATTTAAGAACCTCTCCTGATTATGACAACAGAGACTACAAAGGAACTTATTACAACGCCAGCAATGTACCAACCTTAAACTCTCATAGAGGGTACAGAAGGTATCTTGGAGACGCTGCACCTGTTTATAATAACCCAGGTTGGACAATTAACGAGCAGGATAACCCTAATGCGGTTGAACGCTTTATTTTTGCTCCTGAAGTCAATTGGAAGTTAGCTGAAAATATGACCGTAATTGCTCGATATGGAATTGATTATTATACGGATCACAGAGAAACCTTTTTCCCTGTAAATTCTGCCGGTGGAGCAGCGACTGGTTCATACGCCCAAGACGAAATTCAAGAAAAAACTGAAACTGCAAACATCTTTATTCAATCACAACATGATGTCTCTGACAACTTTAATTTTGGATGGATTTTAGGAGCGGCTTTAGATAGAAACCAATATGCTAGGCTATCAGGTTCATCGAATATTTTCACCAATCCAAATGTTGATGATTTAAGAATTTTTGGTAATGCAACCGCTGCTAACGAACTACCTACTAGTTTCAAATCTGAAACTAGAAAAGCAGGAGCTTATGCTGTACTTAATGCTGAATTATTTAATCAATTTTATTTTGAAGCTTCAGGTCGACTTGAAAGATCTTCAACTTTTGAAGGAAACGTATTCTATCCTTCTGCTTCGGTGGGATGGCAATTTTCAGAAGTAATTGGCGAAAGTGATGTATTCTCATTTGGTAAATTAAGAGTTGCTTACGGTGAAATTGGTATTACACCTAATCCTTATGCTACAAGTACATTATATGGTCCTGGTGGAATTTTTGCTTCATGGGGTGATGGATTATCTGCTGCGAATTATGGAAATCCATTTACTAGAAGCAACACTTTAGGAAATCCAAACTTAAAAGAAGAAAGAGTTAAAGAATTAGAATTTGGAGCAGATTTAAGGTTCTTAAAAAATAGATTAACTCTTGGTTTAACATATTATGATAGAATCACTGAAGATGCTATTTTAAATATAGATGTACCATCATCTACAGGATTTAATGGAACTTTAGCCAATGCTGCCGAATTGACCAATAAAGGGTTTGAAGCAGACTTGTCTTATAAAATATTAGTTGGATCAGGTTTTAATTGGTCTATCAATGCTAACTTTTCTCAAAACAAAAATGAAGTTACTGATTTAAATGGTGTTCAATCTGTATTTTTAGCTGGGTTCACAGGTACTTCATCTAGAATTGTAGAAGGTCATGCCGTTGGTACTTTATGGGGTGGTAAGTTTGAAAGAAATGCATCAGGTGATCTTGTATTAGATGCAAACGGTTTCCCAACTATTGCCGCTGAAGAAGGCGTTTTAGGTGATCCAAATCCAGATTGGATTGGAGGATTAGGAACAGTTCTATCTTATAAAGGATTTACCTTATCTGCTCAATTAGAAACATCTCAAGGAAATGATCATTGGACAGGAACAGAAGGTGTATTAAAGTTTTTTGGAATACACCCAGAAACTGCGAATGAAAGTACTGCTAGTCAAAACTTACAAACCTATGACGGCAGAACTATAACTTCTGGAACTACGTTTAGAGGTAATATAGGTGACTTTGGTGCTGGACCTGTAGCTTTAGACTCTGAATGGTATACTTCTGACGGAGGTGGATTCGGAAATCAGTCTGAATCGTTCGTAAAAGATGCATCATGGACTCGTTTAAGAGAAATTTCATTGGCTTATCAATTACCGAACAAATTAGTAACTGATTTAGGATTTAGTGATATTTCCGTGACTGTTTCAGGTAGAAATTTAGCTCTATGGACAAAAATAGAAGGATTTGATCCTGATTTAAATTTAACTGGTGCAACTTTAGGAAGAGGTTTAGATTATTTTACTAATCCAGCAACTAAAACTTATGCCTTTACTTTAAATTTAACATTTTAAATAAAAGATATAATAATTATGAAAAATTTAAATAAAAAAATAATTTACATGTTTGCTCTGGTGGTTTCTTTTTCCTGTAGTGATTACACAGATGGAATTAATGAATCTCCAAACAACTTTACTGGTGCGCCTGAAAATTTACTCATTGGGCAAGCAAATTTAGAAGTAGTGAAATTAAGTGGTAGTCAGGCATCCAGAACTGCTGGAGTGTGGACTGACCAGTTTACTGGAAGTGATAGACAATACATCACTCTCAATAGTTATACAGTAACAGCTGGTGATTTTGACGACGATTGGGATGATTTATATGCGAATGGCTTGGCTCAAGCTAAAGAAGCTGAATTAAGAGCTAATGCCAATGGAAATGCTGTTTTAGAAGGGGTTTCACAAATCGTACAAGCACTTTTGCTAGGTGAAGGAGCTGCACTATGGGGTGACATTCCTGATTCACAGGCATTGGATTTTACAAATTTCCCTAACCCTAGTTATGATTCTCAAGCTCAAGTTTTAGATCATGTACAATCACTTTTGAGTTCTGGAATAACTAAAGTTGGAAGTGCAACCGTTGCTGCTGCTTATGGTTCACCTATTTACAAAAGCAATTCAGCAACTTGGGGACAGATAGCGCATTCTTTAAAAGCAAGATATTATTTAGTTGCTAAAAATTACCCAATGGCTTTAGCTGAGTCTAAACTAGGAATTAGTGCTCCAACAGGAGATTTAATATCATCTCATTCTAATACAAATGGAGCTAAAAATTTATATTTTCAATTTGTAGTGGAGCAAAGAGGTGGTTATTTAACTGCTCAAGGAAGTACTTTACTTAAACTTTTGAACGGAACTCAAGCTAGATTATTAGCTACACCAGGTGATTCAGGTCGACTAGCTAAATATTTTACTGGATCTGATTTAAATACTTCTTCTTCTGGTTATTTTGCAGTTGATGCAAGTTTCCCAATTGTATCTTATGTTGAAACAAAGCTTATTGAAGCTGAAGCTGAGCAACGTGTTAACGGTGGTAACGCTGGTTTAGCTGCATTTACAGCGGTTAGAAATCATTTAGCTACTGTTTATGGTGGACTTTTCCCTCCATCAACATCAACCGGTTCAGCATTGACTAATGAAATATTAGAAGAAAAATATATATCATTGGTTGGATCATTACAAGTGTTCCATGATATGAGAAGAACAAACAATGTGTTAGGTGTACCTGTTAAAAATTCAACAGCTCCTTCTGTTCCACAAAGATTCTTATATCCTCAAAGTGAAATTAATTCTAATTCTAATTTCCCAGGAATTTCAGATGTTTTTGTTAAAACACCCGTAAATAACTAAAAGTGTTAAGAATAATTATAAAAACCGCTACTAATTGTAGCGGTTTTTTTTATTCCTTGTAGACGTATTTTCATACCTTTACCCCATGCAAAACGACACCACTATATTTGGCATTAGAGCCATTATTGAAGCCATAAAATCTGGAGAGAATATTGACAAACTATTTCTTCAAAAAGGATTAAAAGGTGACTTGTTTTCAGAACTTGAGCAATTAATACGTCAAGAACGATTAAATGCATCCTATGTTCCTATTGAAAAGTTAAACAAGCTTTCCAATAAAAATCACCAAGGTGCCATAGCCCAAATTGCGCCCATAACATTTTACGATCTTGAAAATTTAGTCCTAGATGTTATGGAATCAGGTAAAACTCCCCTATTCCTTTTGTTAGATCAATTAAGTGATGTTAGAAATTTTGGCGCAATTATAAGAACCGCTGAATGCACCGGTGTTTCTGGAATCATCATTCAAAAAAAAGGAGGAGCTCCAGTAAATGGCGACACTGTTAAAACGAGTGCCGGTGCTATTTTTAAAATCCCAATTTGTAAAGTTGATCATATTAAAGATGCTGTTTTCTACCTACAGGCTTCTGGGATTAAAATTATTGCCGCTACCGAAAAAACGAGTGATCTACTATATGATGTTTCATTTAAGGAACCCTGCGGTATTATTATGGGATCTGAAGGTCGAGGCATAAATCCTTCTGTATTAAGTGTAGTAGATGCCAAAGCCAAATTACCTATTCTAGGCGAAATTGAATCACTAAACGTTTCTGTGGCCTGTGGGGCCTTTTTGTATGAAGCGCTTAGACAACGTCGTTAATCTTTATTTTCTTTGTAGTTATATTTAGTTTTGGTTGATTCTATTGGTGTTTCTTCAGATTCCAAATCTTTGTGCTCAATAAAATTTCCATGTTCGTCAAAATGCTTTAGAAACGGATCGTTCTCTTCATTATAGTCTGGTTCTTGCCAAACATAGCGCTCTGGTTTAGCGACTGTTTTTCTAAATATTAGTGCGAATATAAATCCTGTAATTAATCCGCCTAAATGACCTTCCCATGACATACCTTCCTTAACTGGGAACACGTACCAGATCATACTCCCATATAAAAATATGATTAACAATGATAAGGCCACTAATCTAAAGTGTTTTGCAAATATACCTTTGAAAAATATAAAACTCACCTGCACATAAATCAGACCACTGGCGCCAATGTGGTTAGCAGGTCTGCCAATAAACCAAGTAATAAGTCCTGATAGCAGAATGCCATAAATCAAAATCTTCCACGAAATCGTTCTATAAAAATAAAAGAGTGCTAACGAAAGAATGAATAAAGGAATGGTATTATGATATAAATGTTCAATATCAGAATGAATAAATGGGCTTAAAATCACACCTCTTAATCCTTCAATACTTTGAGGCACTATACCCAAGGTTTTTATAACCGGAAAAAACCGAACCTGCATCCAAAATACTACCCAAAGCAGAAGCACGAAAAACACAGGGTAGGCTATAACACCGGTTGAATATTTAAACTGCTGTTCTTTCATTAAAGCTAAATTTAGAATTTTAAATACAATTAGTTAACCAAAAATGGATTAAATGAAATATTGTCACCTAGTATTTTGTAATTTTACTTTATGAACACACCGTTAGCAGAGCGATTAAGACCAAAACAATTAAAAGATTATTTAAGCCAAACTCATTTAGTAGGAGAGCAAGGTGTTTTAACGCTGCAATTAAAACAAGGTGTTATCCCCTCTATGATTTTTTGGGGGCCACCTGGCACTGGAAAAACAACATTGGCCAATATTATTGCCAATGAATCTAACCGTCCATTTTACACCTTAAGCGCTATAAATTCTGGAGTCAAGGATATTAGAGAGGTGATTGATAAAGCCAAGCAAAGTGGTGGACTTTTTACTACAAAAAATCCAATATTATTTATTGACGAAATTCATAGATTTAGCAAGTCGCAGCAAGATTCTTTATTGCAGGCAGTTGAAAAAGGTTGGGTTACCCTAATTGGTGCAACTACCGAAAACCCTAGTTTTGAGGTGATACCTGCTTTATTATCTCGCTGTCAGGTTTATGTTTTAAATTCATTCAACAAAATAGATTTAGAAGCTTTATTAAAACGCGCAATTGAAGAAGATGAATATCTGTCTAAATTCGATATTAATTTAGAAGAAACCGAAACCCTGATTAGGCTTTCTGGTGGTGACGCCAGAAAATTATTGAATATTTTTGAACTTATTGTTACTTCTTTTAATCCAGACGATTCCATTACCATAACCAATGACATCGTTGCTACAAAAGTGCAAAATAATACTGTGCGTTATGACAAAACAGGTGAGCAACATTACGATATCATTTCGGCCTTTATAAAATCCATACGAGGAAGCGATCCAAACGCTGCAGTATATTGGTTGGCACGTATGATTGAAGGTGGTGAGGATGTTAAGTTTATTGCTAGACGCCTTTTGATTCTTGCCAGTGAAGATATTGGCAATGCTAATCCCACGGCCTTGATAATGGCCAACAACACCTTTCAGGCCGTATCTATAATTGGGCATCCTGAATCTCGAATTATTTTAAGTCAATGTACTATATATTTGGCGAGTTCACCTAAAAGTAATTCAGCTTATGAAGCAATTGGTAAAGCGCAACAATTGGTAAAGGAAACTGGCGATCTATCAGTACCGTTATCTATTAGAAATGCACCTACCAAATTAATGAAGGAATTAGGTTATGGTGACAACTACCATTACGCGCACAATTATGAACAAAATTTCGCAATGCACGAATTTCTTCCTGACTCTATAACAAATACAAAACTTTACGAGCCAGGAAATAACGCAAGGGAAAATACCCATCGCGAGTTTTTAAAACAGCGTTGGAAGGATAAATATAACTACTAAAATTTAATATTTAAAGGCTCTATGGATACCTTGCTACCATCATTTCTGGAAAGGTACCAAAGTCCATTTTCTTTATAAACAATAGCATTATCGTCTTTTACAACAAACGTATCTTTTTTTGCCGTTTCTAGTATAATCATAACGATTTTAGGTGTTAAATCTACAACCTGAAAACCATTAGCAATAGGCTGTGCATAGAGTAAGTTTGAAGCTTCCTTAACTTCTATTTTTACTTCGTTTACTTTAGGTTTTACCACTTCAGTTTTTGTTTCAATTTTAGGTTCTTCCTTTATAACCGCTACAGGAACCTCAACCTCTTTAACAGGTTCTTTTTTCTCTTCTTTTAAAGACTTTAATTCATCCTGTAATCGCTCAATTTCCTTTTCCTTTTCAGCAAGATTCTCGTTTACCACTGGCTGATTTGTTGTTGACGCAACAGCAGTATTACCAGGTTCATAGCTATAGTTTGCATGTTGAAAGGTTTCAAAAGCATCTCTCAAAGCCAAGTTATAAGCCTTATCGAATTCTTTTTCATTAGTTGCTCCAACTCTGGAAGAGGTTATTAGATTACCATTACAATCTAGAAGATCAATTCTTAATTTAGTTCTTAAAAACGCTTTTTCCTTATCAACATTAACAAACATCGCCATACATCTATTATTTTTAAGGTCTTGTGGAAAGTCTTCATTCTGTAAAAAAGCAGTAAAGCCATATTTATTGAATAAGAATTTAGTCAATGAATTGAGTTGATATCGATCCTGACCTTCAAGAAAATTGTATGACGTAGGAACAATTACATATTTAAAATTATTGATGTTTTCTTGGGCTGATAGTTTAAACTGAAGCAATAAAATTGCAAAAACTAAAAGAAGGAATTTTTTCATTTCTAAAGAATTTAATTTCAAAATATAAATATACATTAAGGATTTTAAAGGTACATTTTTATATCCAATAAATATTTTACCTGTTTAATTTTTGGTTCGATGACTTCGTTTCTAATATTAAAAAAAATGGCATCATAACCAACCTCCAGCGCACCCAATATATCAGCTTCAAAATTATCTCCAATCATAATACTCTCATTTGGAAAGGCATTGGCGGCGGTTAAAGCGTGATTAAAAATAATTGGGTTTGGTTTTTTGACTCCAGCAGTTTCAGAATTAGTAATCGTTTTGAAATATTGAGCAATATTAGATTTTGTCATTTTTTTTAATTGAACCTCCTCAAACCCATTGGTGATAATATGCAATTGATATTTTGGCAGTAAATATTCTAATAATTCTACGGTGCCATCAAATAGGTGGTTATATGACGATAAATGCTCAATGTAATCAATAGAAAGCTTATTAATTATAGAATCTTCAACATTGAAATTTAAATGATCAAAGGTGTCTTTAAGTCGTCTATAACGAAGATTGGACTTATCAATTTTTTCTTCTCGGTAAAGTTTCCAATAATTCAAATTTATGGGTTCATAAACCGCTAAAAAATCTTGTATTGCAACGCTAATATTATGTAATTCGAATATTTTTTGAAAAGTCAATGCCGAATTTTTATCAAAATCCCATAAGGTGTGATCGAGATCAAAAAATACATGTTTTATACCATTAGTTATCATAGGCAGAATCTAATACTATTGAAAATAACTCTCTAAATCCCTTCCAACGCTCATAATCGCTAAAAGTATAATTATGGAAAAGTGGTGTAAATGTACCATTAACGTTCTTTACTTGGTCTATTAGGCGTTGTAATTCTTCCTTTTTATCCAAAAACGAATGCTTTTTTAGGAGCGCAAAGTCTATACAATGAAACGACTGAATCAATAAAGGTGTTTGTATCTCATAGTCTAGATCATAAAATAAAAAAGGCGTACAAGTGCCGGCTCTAAATCCAATGTGATTGAGATAGCCCATGGTGTAGTCTTCTTTAATTTCTAGCTCAATTAAATTTCTATAACATTCTGGAAGATTGACTTTTGAAAACGAATTACGAGACGCTTCAAGTTCATAATTGATGATAGCCTCCATTTTTTTCTTCTCTTTTTTCAAAATATCAATATTTTCTAGGGCAAAAAACGAAACTTTTAATCCCACTCTACTATAATCTGCAACCGATTTAATTAAGGATACAAATTTCTTTTTATTGACATTTATGTTCTTATCATACGTTGAATAATCACCAATTAGAAAAAAGAAGATGAATTTAAATTCAGATTTCTTTTGTCTATTTATAATCCACTTAAAAGTATCATATGGGTCTCGCTTAAATCCGAACAAGACTAAATAGCGTTCATAAAAGCGCTTAAACTTTAATCTAATCAGGTCATTTAATGTACCACCCAAAGTTCTCAACAAGCCTTTCTGTTTAAAATAATAGGCCATTGGTACATCTATGATGGGCTGAATACCATATCTTTTTTTGGGAAATTGAAAGTCTGGAAACTGCTGTTCTAAAACTGATTTAAATTTATAGGCCCAAATATCTATTACAGGTTGTTGCAAAAATCCGTTTTTATAAGCTAAACTCTCTGTGGCGGTAAAGCGACCAAACTCATCTTTAACATGAGGCAAATATTCTTCAAAACGGCTCAACAAATAAAAGGAAGCCGCGAAAATATCATAAGGTAGGCTGCTTTTTTCGTTGGTTGGAAAAAAGTATTTAGTACCCTCCCACTCATGCACATGAATTTCAACATCACTCAACCCCTGTTCAAATAACAATTCATGGCATTTTATAAAAATCTCATTTCCCAAAGGCTGCCTAGTATACGACATCTTCAGGCTATCATGAGCGATGAATGCTTCTATACTAGATGTAAAATCTACAGGAATATCTAGAATACGTAAACACAGCTGTTTAAAGGTGTATTTAATTCTTGGAGTTATATTATGGGTGTAAACAAGAAGCATTTAAAGCAAGTTTTCATCGGCAAAGCTAAAGTAGGCCTTTTCGGTTACTATTAAATGATCCAACACTTTAATATCTAAATTTTGAGCTGCAGTTTTTAATTTCTGTGTCAATTGTTTATCGGCTTCACTGGGCTTTAAAGTTCCAGACGGATGATTATGGGCAAGAATTAACCCAGTAGCACCAACTTCTAAAGCTGTTTTTAATACCAACCTAACATCGACCAATGTACCCGTAATTCCACCTTTACTTAACTGTTGCTTTTGAATGACCTTATTGGAATTATTAACATAAATAATCCAGAATTCTTCGTGAGGCAGTTCTCCTATAATAGGTTGCATTAATTCAAAAACTGAAACACTGGAAGTAATTTTCTTCTTTTCTAATGCCTCCTCACCTCGCCTACGTCTTCCCAACTCCATAGCAGCTGCAATAGTAATGGCTTTAGCTTCACCAATGCCTTTAAATTGCATTAACTGCTGAACTGAAAACTTTCCGAGTTGATTTAAATTGAAATCGGCACTTGCCAAAATACGCTGACTTAAGGCCACTGCACTTTCATCTTTATTACCCGAACCTATTAAAATAGCAATTAATTCAGCATCACTTAAAGCCGTGGTACCCTTTTGTAGGAGCTTCTCTCGTGGTCGGTCGTCTTCTGACCAATTTTTAATAGAAAAAGAGGTTAATTTTTCTTGCATATGCTAAATATAAATATTGTAAATTTCACAAACAATTTTAAATGATGAGTTATGAAATCTTTGTTTATATCTGACGATTATAACGAAATCTTAAACAGAATTAATGCGTTGAATGAACATACTCAACCCCAATGGGGAAAAATGGATGTGGCTCAAATGTTGGCGCATTGCTGTGAACCTTTAAAAGTCCCTTTAGGAAAGCTTACACTTAAAAAGCCTAATAGGATTATGAGGCTATTATTTTTGCTTTTTAAGGAATCCCTTTATGACGATAAACCTTGGAAACGTAGTTTACCAACAACCAAAGAGTATAAAATTGTAGATGATAAAATGTTTACAAATGAAAAAACAAAATTGGTTGAACTTATCCATGAGTTACATTCAAAAAAAGATCAAAATTCATGGCCTCCACACCCGGTTTGTGGACAGTTTACAACCGAACAATGGGGCAAAATGCAGTACAAACATTTAGACCATCATTTAAAACAATTTGGTGTTTAACATTTTAGCTTTAAAATTCTTTTGAATTACCCTCCAAAACATCATCAAGATAACGATATCAATCACATGATAGATGTGATTAAAACTTACCCATTGGCAACAATTATCTCTGTCAAGGATAATGAACCATTGATAACCCATCTTCCTTTAATTTATCGTGAAGACGGAAAGCTCATTGGTCATATAGACATTTATAATCCACAGGCGCAGTTATTAAAAAATGACAACCCACTTACGGTGTTGTTTTACGGTCCGCAATGTTATATTTCGCCTAGTATTTACTCAACAACGCAATTACCAACTTGGAACTACATTCGGGTGCATTTAAAATGTAGGGTAAAAGCTATTGAAAGTAAGGAAGCCTTGAAAGAATCGCTTATTAAAATGACCGAATTTTTAGAAGCTCCTGACCATAAGTATGTCTTAGAACACAATAACCCTAGACTGGACAGTAACCTAAAGTATATTGAGATGTTTGAAATTACCATTGAAGATTGGGAAGGAAAATTCAAACTCTCGCAAGATAAAAAGCCAAGGGATATTGAAAATGCTCGCCAAGAACTCATACGCACTAATCAAGAAAGCATTAAACTATTTTTGGATAAAGTGTTTTAATTTTTGTTGTAAATTTATAGGAATCAATTGATATGGGATATATGGGTTTTGGAATGAATAAAGATGTTTACACTCGTAAACCTCGAAAACCTTCCAAAAAACTTCGCGAACTTTTTGAAGCAGAATTAAGAGGTAAAATTTCCAATCCAAAAAACGGAAAACAAAATTTTACAAAAGACGAAATTGAACAAGTAAAAAGGAAAATTCGTAAGAATATTAAACTTAATAAAATAAAAAATGTAACGATTTATTTTATTACAACACTCTTACTTTTTTCACTTTTTTGGATACTAATAAATAAAAACCATTTATCATGAAATCACTAAAGAAAGAAGATATCAGTCAAGAAGTATTTGACCTTTACGATGATTATGCACACAATAAAATCAACCGCCGTCAGTTTGTGGAAAAACTCTCTCTTTATGCCGTTGGCGGTATTACCGTTGGTTCCTTATTAAGTTTTGTATCTCCAAATTATGTGGATTCTATATTGGTTCAACCAGATGATGAACGATTAGTTTCGGAATATATTAATTATGAATCCCCACAAGGTGGTGGAACGATTAAAGGCTTATTATCCTACCCTAAAGATGCCAATGGTAAATTACCCGGAATTGTGGTCATCCATGAAAATCGTGGGCTGAATCCTTATATTGAAGATACCGCTCGTAGAGCTGCACTCGAAGGTTTTATCACACTTGCACCTGATGCGCTTTCGCCACTTGGAGGCTATCCTGGAAATGATGACGAAGGTAGAACAATGCAACGTGAACGCGATCGAAACGAAATGTTAGAAGACTTTATTGCTGCCTATCATCATTTACACGCACATGAGCTTTGTACAGGTAAAATAGGTGCTGTTGGGTTTTGTTTTGGGGGCTGGATTGCCAATATGATGGCCGTAAGGATTCCTACGTTGTCTGCTGCTGTACCGTTTTATGGCGGGCAACCTTCTGCCGAGGAAACCGCGCATATAAAAGCACCGATAATGTTACAATTTGCAGGTCTTGACACTCGTGTAAATGCAGGTTGGGAAGACTATGAAAAAGCACTTAAGGAACATAATATTGAACATACAGCTCATTTTTATCCGGAAGTTAATCACGGATTTCATAACAATACAACGCCTCGATTCGATAAAGAAGCTGCCGATTTGGCTTGGAGCAGAACAATTGCGTTTTTTAAGGAAAAGATGGAATAAATCTTCCTAACTTAATAAAAAGAAGGACTAATTTATCAACCCTTTAACCTCATCAAAATCCAAACCACCATAATTTCCAGAGCTCATTAATAACAATGCTGTATTATTGAGGTTTTGAGTAAACAGAAATTGTTTAAAATCATTTGGATTGGTGTAAATGATTAAATCCTCCCGCTCAAAGGCTTCGGCTATTTGTGTTTCGGTAACTTCTTCCAGTTTCTTTATTTCAACGGCATGTGGTGAGTAAAATACAACCGCAACATCTGCCGCATCCAAAGCGCCTTTATATTCCTTTAAAAATTCAGCATTTAAGCTGCTATAGGTGTGCAACTCCAAACAAGCTAACAATCGTCTATCACTGTATTGTTCCTTAACGGCTCTGGAAGTGGCTTCTACTTTGCTAGGCGAATGTGCAAAATCCTTATAAGCCACACTTGTTTTACTTTCAGCAATCTTTTCGAGGCGCTTACTGGCACCCTTAAATGTAGCAATAGCTTCATAAAAATCATCTTCGTCAATTCCCATATGTTGACAAATCCATTTGGCTCCTGCTAAATTATTCAGATTATGTTTGCCAAATACCTCAATAGGCAAAGGCCCTTCCGGGGTTTCTAAAAGCGTCTGACCAATTTCAACCGAATATTCAGGTGTGCGATAAGGCAATTTTCTGATGGTATTTTCAGAAGCTTCAACAACCCGCTTTACTTCAGGATCTTCTTCATTATAATTCATACTTCCGCCTTTAACAACACTGTCCACAAATATGCTGAACTGCTCCACATAGTTCTCATAAGTTGGAAAAACATTAATATGGTCCCAAGCAATACCGCTTAACAAGGCGATGTTTGGTTTATATAAGTGAAATTTAGGTCGTCTATCAATTGGTGAACTTAAATATTCATCACCTTCTAGCACTATAAAATCATTGTCCTCGGTCAACTTCACCATAACTTCAAAGCCCTCCAATTGCGCGCCAACCATATAGTCTACATCTTTGTCGTGATAGTGCATTACATGTAAAATCATGGACGTTATTGTGGTTTTACCATGGCTTCCACCAATTACTACACGTGTTTTAGTTTTGGATTGTTCGTATAAAAATTCGGGATAACTGAAAATTTTAAGGCCTAATTCTTGAGCTTTTAAAAGTTCTGGATTATCAGCTTTAGCATGCATTCCCAGTACAATAGCATCTAGGTTGGCATTGATTTTATTAGGAAACCAACCATAAGTTTCCGGTAGAAGGCCTTTGGCTGCCAATCTCGATTTTGAAGGATCAAATATTTCATCATCACTTCCTGTTACTTGATAACCCTTATTGTGCAAAGCAATGGCCAGATTGTGCATGGCAGCACCACCAATTGCTATAAAATGTACGTTCATAAACCTATTTTGAAGACGGTAAATATAAGGATTGCCAGTTTTTTAGCCACGAATACTAGCATGTTTTTTTATTATAACCCCTACTGTATGTTTCACTATACTTCCTTTTAAGACTACTGAATTACTATGCGCAAAATTTTACCGAAGTGCGCTAATATCTTTTCTTTCTTCGAGGAACTGCTTTGATTTTGGTAGCTCGGTGATGGCCTTATCAATGTATTCAAGGGCTCTATTTTTTTCACCTTTATGTTTATAGATCTGGGCCAAACGATAATTAGCCCAAGCTTTAGGCACGCCATCTTCTCCTGAATAATTTTTCAAATAGTGATGTAAACATTGCTCTCCTTTATTGAGCTCAATATTATATTCGGCAGCAACTTTTCCAATTTGGTAATAAAGGGCATTGCGCTTATGTTTTTGTTGGGTAGCTTCAAGATTGGCAAGAACCTTTTGAGGCTCCTTTTGCTTTTCGTAAAATGTGGTCAACTTATTGAAACAAAACAACGAGCCACCTTCATTAATCGCCATTTTATAATAATATTCTGCCTTTTTAGGCTCATTATCGTATTCATAAATGTACCCTTTTGCTAAGTAACCATCAACCTTTGAAAGTTTTTCCAACTCTTCGGCATACTTGAAGGATTTACTCTTGCTTCCACCTACTATTCCAGGTAATTGCATGTAGAGTTCAACCAATGCCCATCTTGTGTTTATATGTGTTGGATCTAATTCGGCCGCTTTTAAAAATGCTTCTTTTACATCGTCTATTATGGACAATGCCGTAAGCTTGCTTACCGTTAGGGCTTTCATACCTAACGCCCCACCATACTTGTAATGATAATTAGCGTTGTTAGGTTGAGCAGAGACTAATTTTTTGTACAGTTCTATCGCATTGTCCCATTTCTTTTGATGACCATAAGCATCACCTAATAGCTCAAGGGCCTTCAAATCTTTTGGCGAACTGGAAACATAAGTATTTAACACCAGTTCAGCTTTGGCGTATTGTTTTTGAGTAAATAACTGTTCTGCCTGAACAATTGCTGCCTGACTCCAGACACAAGCTGGAAACATAAAGAGAAGAATAAAAGCCCTCATAACATATTTTTTCATGCAATTGCAAATCTAAACGTTCTATTGGAATTGTTTTTGTGAATCCAAAATAAAGTTAATGGAGTTAACTTTAAAAATAGTTAACTTCACTTTAACAACGTAAGGATTTTATATTTAGTCTTTAAATAAAAAACTCATATAATTTTACGTAAAAAACAGTCAATCAGATTTTAAAATATAATATATGAAGCTATTAAATTCACTAATGCTACTTCTTCTTTTTGCAAATTTCTCAAATGCTCAATCTAATAATTACAAAATCTTTGGCAAAAAGTAATTGCTTTTGAAGCCGACGGATTATCAAAAAGCGTATGTGGATTTGAATATGATTTAAGGGTCAACAATGCCGGTAATATGAGCAATGGTATAACCACCATACAAAGTATGTACGCACCAGAATTTAGCAGTCATAGTGAAGGTGTTCGACTTCACGTTAAATAGAATTAATATTGAATTTATTTACTAGGTGGCATACTTGGCCTGACCTCAATCTTGCTTGGTAAAGTTCTGGGATTCATTTTTAGTAAATCGATGACCAATTCGCCGATATCTTCAATTTGAATCTTCCAAGCATCACTATGGTCAGGTTCATTCCCGTTGAAATAGGTAGATACCGATCCCGGCATTATGGTACTCACTTTGATTCCATGATGGCGCAAATCGAGCATCACGGCTTGTGTAAAACCGGTAAGTCCAAATTTACTGGCATTATAGGCAGAACCTTTGGCGAAAAAATTGGCGCCTGCCAAACTGGAAATAGTAATATAATAGCCTTTAGACTGTTTTAACGCATCAACACTGGCTTTAATGGTATAAAAAGCACCGGTTAAATTGGTATCAATCGTTTCTTGCCATTGTGCTGGTGTTAAGTCTTCGATACTTGCAAAATGCCCTAAACCGGCATTAGCTATTACGATATCTAATTGTCCAAACTGTGCCATTATACTTTCAACTGCCTTCTTTTGACTCTCAAAGTTTCTTACATCTGCTTGTAAACCAATTGCTTTTGCTTTAGAATTCAATCCGGCATTCAATTCTTTTGCAGTATCTTGTGCAGTTGTTAGATCTCTTCCTGTAATAGCAACATTAATACCTTCCTCTAACAAACTTTGAGCGATACCAAAACCAATGCCTTTGGTACCACCGGTTATTAGCGCCACCTTACTACTTAATGTTTTCATGATTTATCTGATTTTATTATTTTTTTGGCGGATATCCTGATAATACTTTATCAACAATCGCCTTTAATTTTGTTTCTCTTTGTTCTGGTGTAGCATTTGGATTATAGGAACTTTCACTTACGGCTTGCCAAAAAAGTCCTTTTCCATTTTCATCTACAAAATCGAAAATAATTTGACGGTTTATAGAGCTTTGGCCTATTGGTATTCCAATAGATATACCACCACCAACATTACGTCCTGTTCCGCCCATACCCACTCCTACCGAATTGCGCTGTGCTTCTTGATATTCATCACTTACAATATTGATGAAAA
The DNA here is from genome assembly GCF_042654525.1 of Geojedonia litorea. Lineage (NCBI taxonomy): Bacteria > Pseudomonadati > Bacteroidota > Flavobacteriia > Flavobacteriales > Flavobacteriaceae > Geojedonia > Geojedonia litorea. The sequence continues at coordinate 39,922 of NZ_JBHSGP010000007.1, read as the reverse complement.
AATCTGGTGTTTCTGACAACGAAAAGCCTTTGGCTTGTAACCCAGCATCCAAAGCATCCAATAGGCGATTTGTATCCAATTCACTTAAACCTGTATTTAGGTCTTGATAATAATTATAGGTTTTATAGGTTGAAAAATCAGTGCCTCTCTCATAGTCATAATTCACTCTAATTGGAGCACATGACATAAAAAGTAGGAGAACTAAAATTGGGGATAAGGTTTTCATTTCTTTTTAGTTTAAAGATAACGAAAAATTATTTTGATGTTTTGTCATCCACAGATTTGGTCAAAGCTGAAGAAATAATACCGGTAGGAACCGCTACAATGCCCAAACCAATCATTAAAATTAAAAATGTAAAGACCTTACCTCCTACTGTTATTGGGTAAATATCTCCATAGCCAACAGTTGTAAGGGTTATTATAGCCCACCACAAACTGTCAAAAATTGAAGAAAAATGTTCAGGCTGTTCTTGATTTTCAAAATAATAGATACCAACTGCAGAGAAATATATTAAGATAAGCGTAATAAAAATAAACAAAAATATTTCCTCTCTTGCAGATTTAATTGCTCTGGAAAAATGGTTGATCGCTTTGTTATAGCGTGCCAGTTTTAAAATTCTAAAAAGTCTAAAAAACCTCAAGGCCCTTAGTGATCTCAAATCTAATCCAAATGACAAGTAAAAAGGCAGAATTGCTAAAAAGTCAATAAGACCAAAAAAACTGAATATAAACTTGAGTTTATGATTCGCCACATAAATTCGAAGCAGGTATTCAATTGTAAAAATAACGACACAAAATACTTCAATGGATTGCAGAATGACTCGTGTTTGCGGCTTTAAGTTTGGAATGGTTTCAATTGAAAATGAAATAATAGATATAAAAATGAGAACTTGGATGAAAACAGCGAATAATCTGCTCAATCTATTATCATTATATTCAATTATAGTTTTAATATAATCTCTCATAACAATTAATCATTCAACATCTTCCACAAACTATCCTTTAATTCAGTGATACCTTGCTGTGCTACCGAAGAAATAAACAGATATTTTATAGGTAATGTTTTATCTAATTCAATCTTTAATTCAGACTTTAGCTCATCATCCAACATGTCACATTTTGAAATGGCTATCAGGCGTTCCTTATCAAGCATTTCGGGGTTGTAGCGTCGCAATTCGTCCAATAGGATTTCATACTGTTTCAATATATCATCAGCATCTGCCGGGATCAAAAATAAAAGTACAGAATTGCGTTCAATATGCCTTAAAAAATAATGACCAAGACCTTTGCCTTCAGCAGCGCCTTCAATTATACCAGGTATATCTGCCATAACGAAGGTTTGAAAATCACGATACTTAACAATCCCTAAATTAGGTTTTAACGTCGTAAATTCATAGTCGGCAATTTTTGGTTTGGCAGATGTTATTACCGACAGTAATGTCGATTTTCCTGCATTTGGAAAACCAACCAATCCAACATCGGCCAACACTTTTAGCTCCATTAAAATGGTCTTTTCTTCTAATGGTATGCCTGGTTGTGCGTAACGCGGTGTTTGATTAGTGGCCGATTTGAAATGCCAATTTCCACGGCCTCCCATACCGCCTTCAACAACAATCTTTTCTTCGCCATCTTCTGTAATTTCAAAAAGAATATCGTTGGTTTCAGCATCTCGAATAACAGTTCCTAAAGGCACTTCTATAAAGGCATCTTTACCATCTGCGCCTGTACTTCTGGCGCTACTACCATGTTCACCATGTTCAGCTTTAATATGGCGTTTAAACTTTAAATGCAACAGTGTCCATAAGTTTTTGTTGCCTTTTATAATCACGTGACCTCCTCGTCCACCATCGCCACCATCTGGACCTCCTTTGGCCACATATTTTTCGCGATGTAAATGCATAGAGCCTTTACCTCCGTTTCCGGATGACACGTGTATTTTTACATAATCAACAAAATTCCCTTCGGTCATAGTCTTGTTTAAAAGTTGAACTGTTTATCTGTTTAAATGAAATTTCAGAGGGTTATCAATAATATTTTAGAATACTTGAGGTTAATCAATTAAACGTTTTAACAATTCATCGATTCAATACCAATTAAAGATTATCTATTACTTGGCTTAAGCGTTTTGTAATTTCTTCTATGCTTCCAACACCATCAACACCAAAGTACTTGTTTTGTGCAGAATAATAATCCTTTAAAACAGCTGTTTTATTGTAATATTCTTTGATTCGATTTCTTATAATGGTTTCGTCAGCGTCATCAGGCCTTCCACTTGTTTTTCCTCTCTCCAAAAGTCGCTTTACCAATACTTCATCATCAACTTCTAACGCAATCATGGCATTTATTTGTGAATCCTTACTATCCATAAGTTGGTCTAAAGCATCGGCTTGGGCATTAGTACGCGGAAAACCGTCAAAAATAAAGCCATTGGCGTCGGCATTTTTCTCAACTTCAGCATTTAACATATCAATGGTAACTTGATCTGGAACCAAATCACCTTTATCCATATACGATTTGGCTAACATGCCTAGAGCTGTTTCGTTTTTGATATTAAATCGAAAGACATCTCCAGTTGAAATATGTACAAGATTGTATTTTTCTTTTAAAAAATTAGCTTGTGTTCCTTTTCCGGCACCTGGAGGCCCAAATAGTACAATGTTAGTCATGTATTGTGTTTGTTTAAGTTGATATACTGATGGTAAATCACGACCTAATCCGTTATAATCTAAACCATACCCTACAATAAATCTATCAGGAATTTCAATACCTACATAATGCAGTTTAAAATCCTTTTTATAGGCTTCAGGTTTATAAAATAAAGTCGCTATATATAAGTTCTTTACATTCTCGCTTTTGAAAATACGATAGACTTCTGCCAAAGTATTTCCAGAATCTATAATGTCTTCTAAAATCACAACTGTTCGACCTGACAGGTCTTGGGTTAAGCCAATCAATCGCTGAATATCTTCAGTTGATTTCACACCTTCATACGATGCCAGCTTAATAAAAGTCACTTCGCAAGGTTTTGGATATTTTTTTACAAAATCACTCACAAACATGAATGATCCATTCAAAATACCTACAAAAACAGGCACCTCATCTTTCAAGTCATTGGCAATGGTTTGAGCCATACGTTTAACCGCAGCCTCTATCTCTTCTTCCGAAATAAAAGGCTTAAAATGTAAATCATGAAGCTTAATCACTTGTTTTTATTTTAGAAGTGCAAAGATAACCAATAGATCGACGTATAACCATTTTTGAAATATGATTTTGGAAGTTTGTTCCATTTTTAAGTGTATTTTTGCAGAGCAAAAGCAAAATTTATAATAAACCTCTTTAAAAATATTCCCACAAACATGGGAGCTATTATGAATTATTTCTCTTCAAACTTTAAACTCGGTATTCTTGGTGGTGGTCAATTAGGAAAAATGATGTTGTACGACACCCGCAAATTTGATATTCAAACCTATGTATTAGACGCCAGTGATGAAGCGCCTTGTAAAATAGCTTGTAACACGTTTGTAAAAGGCGATCTTTTGGATTATGATACTGTTTATAACTTTGGAAAACAGGTAGATCTGCTCACCTTCGAAATTGAAAACGTAAATGTTGATGCCCTTGAAGCGCTAGAAAAAGAAGGTTTAAGCGTTTATCCCTCATCAAAAACATTGCGAATTATTCAAAACAAGGCGACCCAAAAATTATTTTATAAAGACCATGATATCCCAACAGCCGATTTTACAAGATTCGCCTATTTGTCTGAAATTGAAGATACTATTCGTAATGGTGGACTTCAGTTTCCATTTGTTTGGAAAGCCGCTCAATTTGGTTATGATGGCAACGGTGTTAAAGTTGTTCGAACCTTTGACGATTTAAAAGAATTACCAAAAGGCGAATGTATTGCTGAAACCATGATTCCTTTTAAAAACGAATTGGCAGTAATTGTTGCACGAAATCAAAAAGGAGAAGTCAAAACATACCCTGTAGTTGAAATGGAATTTCATCCGGAAGCCAATCAGGTAGAATATGTAATTTGTCCTGCACGAATTGACACCGATGTCGCTGCAAAAGCGCAAGAAATAGCGTTAAAAATATCAAATGCTTTTAATCATGTTGGCCTATTGGCTGTTGAAATGTTTCAGACCGAAAGTGATGAGATTTTAGTAAATGAAGTAGCACCACGACCTCATAATTCGGGGCATCACACTATTGAGTCTAGTTACACCTCGCAATTTGAACAACATTTAAGAGCGATTTTAAATCTTCCATTAGGAAAAACAGATAGTAAAGTTGGTGGAATTATGGTAAATTTGGTCGGTGCTGAAGGGTATTCGGGAGACGTAATCTATAAAAACATTGAAGCTATCATGCAAATGGATGGTGTTACGCCTCATATCTACGGCAAAAAGCAAACGCGTCCATTCAGAAAAATGGGCCATGTTACTATTGTCAATGAAGACATCAATACAGCAAGGCAAATAGCTGAACAAGTAAAAAATACCGTAAAGGTGATAAGTAAATAATTATGAGTAAAGTAGGAATCATCATGGGAAGTAAAAGTGACCTTCCCGTTATGCAAGAAGCCATAGACATTTTAAAAGGCTTTGATATTGAAATTGAAGTTGACATTGTTTCTGCGCACAGAACTCCAGAAAAAATGTTCGACTATGGAAAAAATGCGCACACCAGAGGGATATCGGTTATTATTGCCGGTGCTGGAGGCGCTGCTCATTTACCAGGAATGATCGCTTCATTATCACCTTTACCCGTGATAGGAGTTCCTGTTAAAAGCAGTAACTCTATTGACGGTTGGGATTCGGTTTTATCTATACTTCAAATGCCGGGAGGCGTTCCTGTTGCAACAGTTGCACTTAACGGCGCAAAAAATGCTGGTATTTTAGCAGCACAAATCATTGGTAGTTCAGATAAATGTGTATTAGATAAAATTGTTATTTTCAAGGAAGGTCTAAAGCGCAAAGTTATAGAATCATCAAAGGATTTAATTTAAAAAACCCCGATATACATCGAGGTTTTAAAGCTATTAATCAATTATAAAGAGTACAAAAAAACTCTCTTCGTGATTCTTTCGCAAAAGTAAGAATATATTTTTAATCGCAACATAAATTTTAGTTAATTATCAGTAAATCAATACTCTAGTAAGAAAAATAACACGAACCTGTCTCTATAACTTACAAATAGTAGTGTCCCTTTAATATGAATATTCTAAATACACCTTTCAATACACCTTACAATACTGCACCTTTTTCACAAATTAAGGACGAACATTTTTTACCAGCTTTTAAAAAGTCCATTGCCAAAGCCAAATCCGAAATAGATGTTATAGTTAATAATCCTGAACAACCAACTTTTCAAAATACCATTGAGGCTTTAGAGTTTTCTGGCGAAGAATTAGGACGAATATCGAGTCTGTTTTTTAATTTGAATTCAGCCGAAACCAACGATAAAATTCAAAGTATTGCCCAAAAAGTGTCACCGCTTTTATCAGAATTTAGTAATGACATCACGCTAAATGAAAAGCTGTTTAAACGAGTTAAAACTGTTTATGACCTTAAAGACAGTCTAAATTTGAACACAGAACAGCAGACCTTATTGGATAAAAAATACAAGAGTTTTTCTAGAAATGGCGCTAATTTATCAGAAGAGAAAAAGAAACAATTACGCACTATTGATAAGAAGTTGAGCAAACTTAAACTCAAATTTGGCGAAAATGTGTTGGCTGAAACCAACAATTATGAATTGCATATTACCAACGAAGATGATCTATCAGGATTGCCAGAAGGTGCCAAAGAAGCAGCCAAGCAATTAGCTGAAAGTAAAGGAAAAGATGGTTGGTTGATTACTTTAGATTACCCTAGCTATATCCCTTTTATTACCTATGCCGATAACCGCGAGCTGCGAAAACAAGTAGCCATTGCGGCCGGTGCCAAAGCCTTCAAAGGAGATAAATTCGACAATCAAGATAATGTTCTGCAAATTGCCAAACTTCGTTTTAAACGCGCGCAGTTATTAGGTTATAAAACGCATGCGCATTTTGTTTTAGAAGAGCGTATGGCGAAAACACCAGAAACTGTAGAAACTTTTTTGAATGAACTTCTAGAAAAAGCTAAACCAGCTGCCGAACGTGAATTTAATACCCTACAAAATTTCGCAAAGGAATTGGATGCGATAACACATTTAGAAAAGTGGGACTCGGCATATTATTCAGAAAAACTCAAGCAAAAATTATTTGACCTTGATGATGAACAATTGAAGCCATATTTTAAACTCGAAAATGTTATCAATGGTGTTTTTATCATCGCAGAACGTTTGTTTGGTTTAAAATTTGAAGAAATAAATACCATTGACAAATACCATCAAGAAGTATTAACCTATAAAGTAACTGATGCCAAAGGTGAATTGATTTCCATTTTTTACGCAGATTTTTTCCCTAGACCTGGAAAACGCAATGGCGCCTGGATGACCTCATATAAGTCTCAAGCCATCAAAAATGGTATAAATGATAGACCTCACATTTCAATCGTGTGTAACTTTACAAAACCTACCAAAACAAAGCCTTCATTATTGACCTTTAATGAAGTCACCACCTTATTCCATGAATTTGGTCATGCCCTGCACGGAATGCTGGCTAATACCACTTACCCTAGTTTATCTGGAACGAGCGTATTTTGGGATTTTGTAGAATTGCCAAGTCAGGTATTAGAAAATTGGTGTTACGAGAAAGAAGCACTGGAACTGTTTGCCACCCACTATGAATCCGGTGAAGTTATCCCTATGGATTTAGTAAACAAAATTAAGGAGTCGGCAGCATTTCACGAAGGGATGCAAACACTACGCCAATTAAGTTTTGGCTTACTAGATATGAGTTGGCATGGTCAAGATCCTTCCAAAATCAATAATGTAAAAGCCCATGAGCTTAACGCTTTTGAAAATACCAAACTTTTTCCAGATGTTGCCGAAAACTGTATGAGCACATCGTTTTCACATATTTTTCAAGGCGGATACAGTTCTGGCTACTACAGCTATAAATGGGCTGAAGTTTTGGATGCCGACGCTTTTGAATATTTTAAAGAAGAAGGTATTTTTAATGAAGTTGTCTCCGAAAAATTTAAAGACAATATACTTTCTCAAGGTGGTATTGAAGACCCAATGATACTTTACAAACGTTTTAGAGGGAAGGCCCCACAACCCGAAGCCTTATTAAAACGTGCGGGGTTGATTGAGAAATAAGTTTTTTATTCTATTTTTGAATAAACTGAAAAAGAAAATGCCAAATCATCAAATAGATCCTAACAAATGGATTGATAACTATGCCGATTATCTTTTCAATTACACCATAACACGTGTAAATGATAGAGAAATTGCCAAAGATTTGGTACAGGACACATTTTTTGCAGGTTTAAAATCGATGAAAAATTTTAAAGGAGAAGCAAGTGAACGCACTTGGTTGATTTCAATTTTAAAACGAAAAATCATCGATTATTATCGAAAAATAAATTCCAATAAAGGAAAAGCTGAAGTACGAATGAACTACAGCAGTGATGAAAATGAAGGAGATTGGCTGGAAGAGCGTGTTGCAGACCCGTTTGATAAAACGGCCGAAGACGTGATGGAAAACTCTGAATTGGAGGATGCTATTTATAATTGTTTAAGTAAATTACCCGAAAAACAGGCTCAAGTGTTTAAGATGAAAACCATTTTAAACCACGAAACCGAAGCAATATGTAATGAACTAAATATCACAGCGTCTAACCTTTGGGTTATTATACATAGAGCGAGAGTAGCTATGGCCAGCTGCATGGAAGAAACTTGGTTTAAAAAATAATATGAAGAAAAACTTTCTTTTTATATCATGTGAAGAAGCACAGCACATCTGTGACAAATCACAGTATGGCGAATCGACCTTTTGGGAAAAGATCAAATTAAATATTCGTGTGTCTTGGTGCAGAATTACACGGGCTTACATCAAAAAAAACCGGACTCTAACAAAAACCATAAAATCTTCAAAAGTTGAATGTCTTAAAATCGAAGAACAAAAGGCTTTAAAAAAATCATTTGAAGAACAACTACAGCAGCAAAATTAAAAGCAACCATACTATTGGGATGCCTTCTACCCAAAACCCACTGTAATACTTTCCTTGATCTTGTCTTGAAAAGCAAATCAATATTAAAGTAACCAAACCTACAACACATGCACTCACAACATGAATTGCGTTTAAGTTATCCTTTAAAAATTCCATTAAGCAAAAGCCCAAGAGCAACAATAATCCAAGAAATTTGGTGCGATTAACACCTATAAGTTGTGGGATAGTTGACAATTTTAAACTATCATAATTAAGATCTCTAATTTCAAACGGCAGCATTAAAGCAACCACTAACAAGAAGCGTTGGAGGGCGGTAATACAAACATTTAAATCAAGTGGATAATTCGCATTAATTACAGGTATAAATACAGTTACTCCTGCCCAAACTAACGCAATCACATAGACTTTTAGGCCACCAATGCTTCTTAAATTCTGCTTTTCATCCATAAATAAATGTTTGGGCAAAAAAGGAATCGCATATAAAAATGTCACGAACCCAAATATTGAAATATATATTAAGGTTTTGACTTCAAGTCTAATTGCATAATAGCCTAATAAAATGAAGCAAAGCAATGAAAACAGCTGAATGATTTTTAGCCAATTGGCCAAACTGCGATGATGAAATTTTGCAATTCCAAAATACTTGACAAAATTATAACCAGTTATGGTAGCGTAAAATATAAAATACAGTACAGATTCGTCATAAGGCAAATTAAATTCTAGAAGTGTAATCCAAGCCAGCGAAAAAACCGATAAAGCCACATGAATGCTGCTATTGATATAAAAATCAAATATCTGCTTTAACACCTTCATAACACAAAAATACGCAAAGTGTTAATAACAGTTATAATTCGTTAAAAACTTTGGATTTACATAGTCAAAATACCTTAAGATTTATGTAATTTTGCGCTTCAAAACAGAACCTATTTTTAATGAATACAAACGCTTTCGCACTTCGTCATATTGGTCCTCGTGAAGAAGATCAACAAGAAATGTTAAAAACCATTGGTGTTGATTCTCTAGATCAGCTTATCAACGAAACCATTCCAAATGATATCCGTTTAAAAAATGGATTGAATTTAGACGAACCAATGACCGAAAATGAATATCTTATTCATGCCCATGAACTGTCAAAGAAAAATAAGGTTTACAAAACCTATATCGGTTTAGGCTATCATCCTACCATTTTGCCAGCGGTCATCCAACGTAATATTCTAGAAAATCCAGGTTGGTATACAGCCTATACGCCTTATCAAGCTGAAATTGCTCAAGGCCGATTGGAAGCCCTTCTAAATTTCCAGACCATGGTAACCGATCTTACGGGTATGGAATTGGCCAATGCATCTCTACTTGACGAAAGTACCGCTGCGGCTGAAGCAATGAGCCTTCTATTCGCAGTAAGAGAGCGTGAGCAAAAAAAAGCTGAAGTCAATAAATTCTTTGTTTCAGATACTATTTTACCTCAAACCTTATCATTACTTCAAACCCGATCAACCCCAATTGGGGTTGAATTAGTGGTTGGTAAAGAAACGGATTTTGATTTTTCCTCAGAGTTTTTTGGAGCAATTATTCAATATCCTGGACGAAATGGACAAGTTTCAGATATCAAATCATTTATAGAGAAAGCCCAAGCATCGCAAATTAAAGTCGCTGTTGCTGCTGACATTTTAAGTCTAGTAAAACTAGAAGCACCAGGGAAATTTGGAGCAGATGTTGTAGTAGGAACCACACAACGTTTTGGAATTCCAATGGGTTACGGAGGACCTCATGCTGCATATTTTGCAACAAAAGAAATGTATAAGCGAGATATTCCGGGGCGTATTATTGGCGTAACAAAAGATGCTAACGGTAATCGAGCTTTGCGTATGGCTTTACAAACCCGTGAGCAACATATTAAACGCGATAAAGCCACTTCAAACATATGTACTGCTCAAGTGTTATTGGCCGTTATGGCAAGTATGTATGCGGTGTATCACGGGCCTCAAGGGTTGGAGTTTATAGCCAATAAAGTTCATCATTCTGCTGCTACATTAGCCAATGCGTTAAAAGCATTAGGTTATGAGCAGGCAAATACATCCTATTTTGACACGCTTCAAATTAAAACTGATGCGAAAAAGTTAAAAAAGATAGCTAAAGAAAAGAAAGTAAATTTCTTTTATCCAGATGCTGAAACGGTTACCATTGCGTTGAATGAAACTACGTCAATAAGAGATTTAAATTATATCATTTCTATTTTTGCCGAAGCGGCCAACAAGGAAACTATTATAATTTCTTCATTAACTGAAGAAAATAGAATTGCTCCAAGCTTGCAGCGTCAATCAGATTTCTTGAGTTTGGAAGTATTCAATACGTATCACTCTGAAACCGAATTGATGCGTTATATCAAATCTTTGGAGCGCAAAGACTTATCTCTTAACCACTCCATGATTTCATTAGGATCATGTACAATGAAACTTAATGCAGCAGCTGAAATGCTACCATTAAGTTGGTTTAAATGGGGTAATATTCATCCTTTTGCACCATTAAAGCAAGCAAGAGGCTATCAACAAGTTTTAAAGGAATTAGAAGATCAATTAACCGAAATAACTGGTTTTGCAGCAACCTCATTGCAACCTAATTCAGGTGCTCAAGGTGAATACGCAGGATTAATGGTTATTAAAGCCTATCATGAATCTCGAGGAGATCACCATCGTGATATTTGTTTGATTCCATCATCAGCCCATGGCACCAACCCTGCCAGTGCAGTTATGGCTGGAATGAAAGTGGTAGTTACAAAATCAACCACAGAAGGAAATATTGATGTTGATGACTTAAGGGAAAAAGCCGAATTTCACAAAAATAACCTTGCCGCTTTAATGGTAACCTATCCATCAACACATGGTGTATATGAATCTGCCATAAAAGAAATCACTAAAATTATCCATGACAATGGCGGACAAGTTTATATGGATGGTGCGAACATGAATGCTCAAGTAGGCTTAACAAACCCAGGAAACATTGGAGCCGACGTTTGTCACTTGAACTTACATAAAACATTCGCAATTCCGCATGGTGGAGGTGGCCCAGGTGTTGGTCCTATTTGTGTTGCGAAACAACTAGTTCCGTTTTTACCTGGAAATCCGGTTGTGAAAACTGGAGGTGAAAAAGCCATAACGGCAATTTCTGCAGCGCCTTTTGGTTCGGCATTGGCCTGTTTAATTTCTTATGGTTACATTAAAATGTTAGGCGCCGAAGGTCTAACGCAAGCCACAAAAATCGCCATTTTAAATGCCAACTATATTAAGCAACGTTTACAAGGAAGTTTTGACACACTTTACTCTGGAGAACGTGGAAGAGCTGCTCATGAAATGATTGTAGATTGTAGAGCTTTTAAAGCCAATGGCATTGAGGTTGTTGATATAGCCAAACGATTAATGGACTATGGATTTCACGCACCAACCGTTTCATTTCCAGTTGCAGGTACTTTAATGATAGAACCTACAGAAAGTGAAAGCAAGGCTGAAATGGATCGTTTTTGTGATGCTATGATATCCATCAAAAAAGAAATAGACAGTGTATCGAAAGAAGATGCTAATAATGTTTTAAAAAATGCACCGCATACTTTGGAATTAGTCACCGCTAATGAATGGCTAATGCCTTATTCCAGAGAAAAAGCAGCATTTCCTTTAGACTATGTAAAAAACAATAAATTTTGGCCATCTGTACGACGTGTAGATGACGCTTACGGCGATAGAAATTTAATCTGTACATGTGCACCAATTGAGGAGTATATGGAAGCATAAACCTATTTGAACATCGTAAAATAAATATTAGCAGTTTTTGCCTTTAATTCTTTGCTTGTATATTTATATATTAGTAAAATTATTAAAGGCATTTTTCATTTATGAATATAAAGATCACCGGTACAGGGAGCTATATCCCTGATACTATAGAGAAAAACGAAAACTTTCACCAACATCAATTTTTAAATACTGATGGTTCTACTATAGACCATCCAAATGAAGTTATCGTCGATAAATTTAAGGCCATAACTGGTATTGCTGAACGTCGTTATGCCAAGCACCATTTAACCTCATCTGATCTTGGATTTTTTGCAGCCGAAAAAGCAATTGCTGATGCTAAAATTGATCCTGAAACAATCGACTATATTATTGTTGCACATAATTTTGGGGACGTAAAGCATAATACCATACAAAGTGATATGATTCCCTGTTTGGCATCTCGAGTAAAACACAGTTTGAGAATAAAAAATCCAAAATGTGTGGCTTACGACATACTTTTTGGATGTCCCGGGTGGATTGAAGGCGTTATACAAGCCAAAGCTTTCATCCAGTCTGGCATGGCTAAACGTTGTTTAGTCATTGGATCTGAAACCCTTTCTCGAGTGGTAGATAAACACGATCGGGATTCGATGATTTATTCGGATGGGGCTGGCGCCACCATTATTGAAGCCACTGAAGATGAAGGTGGTATTTTAGCACACGAAAGTGCAAGCTTTACCTATGATGAAGCCTACTATTTGTTCTTTGGAAACTCCAACAATCAAGACTTATGTCGTGATACGAGATATATAAAAATGGATGGCCGTAAAATCTATGAATTTGCTTTAACTAATGTTCCAAATGCCATGAAAACTTGTTTGGATTCTAGTGGTACCGACATTAAAGATGTAAAAAAGATATTTATACATCAGGCAAATGAAAAAATGGACGAAGCTATTTTAAAACGTTTTTACCGTCTGTATAAAACTGACATTCCTGAAGGCATTATGCCCATGAGTATTCAAAAGTTGGGAAATAGTTCAGTAGCCACGGTCCCAACCTTATTCGATTTGGTTAAAAACAATAAATTGGAGAATCAAAGCTTAACTAAAGGTGATGTTATTATATTTGCAAGTGTTGGTGCAGGAATGCACATTAATGCTATAGTTTACAAATATTAATACTAAAAGATTTCCGCTCGTGCGGAAACTAAAGATGTACGAAAACACTTTTCCAAATAAACGTTTTAAGCGCACATTAGAGTTTTTACAAAAGCACATATCAACTTCTGAATCCATTTTAGATTTAGGAGTTGAAAATCCGTTTTCAAAAATTATGACTTCTCATGGTTATTCCGTTACAAATACCATGGGAGAAGATTTAGATCTAGATACTTCAGCCATTGAAAACAGTGAGGCGGATGTTGTGACAGCTTTTGAGATTTTCGAACACCTGTTATCTCCTTTCACAGTTTTAAAATCAATAAAAACAAACAAATTAGTAGCCAGTGTCCCTTTAAAATTATGGTTTGCTCCAGCATATAGAAGCAAAACCGATTTGTGGGACCGACACTACCATGAATTTGAAGATTGGCAATTTGATTGGTTATTGAAAAAAGCCGGTTGGAAAATTATTGCAAGAGAGAAATGGACCAACCCAACCAAAACCCTTGGAATTAGACCCATCTTAAGACTATTTACACCAAGATACTATATTGTGTACGCTGAACGAATCAAAGAATAATAATTTTAGAAATGAAGTTCTACATCGTCATTCCGGCCCACAATGAACAAAGTAGCATAGGCCTCACTTTAGACTCTTTGGCCGAGCAAACACTTTTGCCAAGTCGCGTTGTGGTAGTTAATGACAATTCAACTGATGACACCGAGGAAATTGTTGAAGCTTTTACTCAAAACTATTCTTGGATTTCATTGGTTAACACCAAATCTTCAAACCAACATTTACCAGGCTCTAAAATCATCAATGCGTTTTATAAAGGCTATGAAACATTGGACGATGATTATGACATCCTCTGTAAGTTTGATGCCGATTTAATTTTTCCGAATGATTATTTAGAGAAAATTGCGCTTCATTTTAATACTAATCCCAAATTAGGAATGGCATCTGGGTTTTGCTATATCGAAAAAAATGGCACATGGATTTTGGAGAATTTAACTCGAAAAGATCATATTAGAGGAGCCTTAAAAGCTTATCGAAAGAAATGCTTTTTGGATATAGGAAAATTAAAGCCCTCCATGGGATGGGATACTGTTGATGAATTATTAGCCAAATTTTACAACTGGGAAATCCTTACAGATGAAACCTTACAAGTAAAACATTTAAAACCTACTGGGTTAAGTTACAACAAAGCTTCAAAACACCTTCAAGGTGAAGCCATGTATAAAATGCGTTATGGTTTTTGGGTAACCTTAATTTCAGCACTTAAACTAGCTTATAAAAAAAGAAGTCTGTTTCTTTTTAAAGACTATATGTCTGGTTATTTTAGAGCCAAAAAAAATAATATGGCTTTCTTGGTCACAGAGGAGCAAGGTGAATATATACGGAGTTTGCGCTGGAAAAATATGTTGAATAAGTTTACTTAAAACTCCAATCCTTGTAATCAGCTGAAGCTTCTAATTTGGTTTCAATAGCATCACCCAACTGTGGAAAAAAATCAATTCCGGTTAATTTTTCAATGGAGTCTACAGGAACAACAAATTTGTATAATGGCTCTTTAGAATTTTGATGAGGCATCAAAAACCCAATCATTTTTATTTTTCCGGAATTAACATCAATTAGTACTTTATAAAATTGATTTGGCACAGCAACATGTTCTTCTCCAATGGTTTTCAAATCATTTGTTAGCACGCCTCCGGTAACTACAAAAACACCATCATATTTACTGGCCCAATACCTAACTTTTTGCTCTAAAGTATTCCAAATACCTGAATTAAATCCATGGTCTTGCGGACTAATATTACTAGTTAAAAATGTTTCGTCATGAGCATTCTGATTATATTTTCTGTCTCCTGCTGGGCATAAATGCCCCCTATCGTATCCAGAATTTTTATAGTTGCGCCAATGCGCAGCACCAGTTTTTACAGCTTGGTCAATCTCAAAATATGGACGATCATAATTTGCATTAGATAGGTGTGATTTCTTGAGTTCGTAGGCTACCCATTCTGCTTGTTCATGCGGCTCACTATATGACAATGAATAGCCCTCATGATGAATAATTTGTCCCGTGGTACTGGTTGGTAAAAAAAATTCGTTTGTATTAGATTTTGGATTACTGCCTTGCTCAATGATTTCTGAATGTTCCTGTTTCTTTAAAACAAATTCATAACCAATTACAGCAACTACAAGTGCTATAGCGATTAAAGAATAAAAGGTGCGTTTTTTCAAATCTAGTGTAAAACAAAATCTAAAGGTTGCCCAATGGCTCCATTTGGAAAACTTATTCCAAGTAGTGCTGATAGTGTAGGTGCAATATCAGTTATTTCAGTTCTTCTAACTGTACTTCCTTGTTTAATACCTTTTCCGTAGAATATTAAGGGCACATGAGTATCGTAATTTAAACCACTGCCATGTGTAGAACCTGTTTTCCCGTATGAAATAAAAGCAGGGTCTGGCATGATAAGCACATCACCAGAACGTTTTTGGTTATATCCTTGTTGTAACATTGCTTCTATGCCATCGGTAAATGAAGACGTTGCCATAGTCTTACCTGTAAATACTTTATAAATACCATCATAATTTATTAACTCGTTAGCAATGATATCCTGGACATCATATAAATTAAGACCCATTTCTTTAATCATTTCTTTATTAAGAAACACTTGATCGTTGCTAACATTTTCAACTATATCTGAAGTGTTAAATTTAGATTGTAAAAACGCATTAAACTGTTGTCTAGTCTTAGCTGTATCTAAATAACCTGCTGGTATTTTTACAGACTGCAAATAGGCAGGAACATCGATTGCCCCATGATCTGAAGTAAGAAAAACTGTATAATTCCCTCTTCCAACTTTTTTATCCAAAGCCAAAAACAAACGCTCTAAATCCTTGTCTAACCTTAAATAGGCATCTTCAACTTCTTTGGAATTTACTCCAAAATTATGTCCAATGTAATCTGTACTAGAAAAACTCACTGTCAAAACATCAGTATACTCATCTTTTCCTAGAGCTTCACCATCTAAAGCTGCGATCGCAAAATCTGTAGTTAAACTATTACCGTAAGGTGTGGACTTTAAAATATCATAGCCACCATTTTTATCCTTGAGTGCATTTAAATCGTAGGGAAAAGTAGCTGTTTCTTTGCCACTAAAACCCCATTCAAATTCATTGAGGTCACTGCCACTTTCAGTATAGGTTTCTATATTATATAAGGTATTCCAAACTTTCAAATACGACTTGGCTGTTGGAGATGCATTAAACTCTTTTACCCATTTAGGCAAACTCTCCATATAATAGCTGCTAGAAATCCAATGACCTTGATCCATACCATGCAACCAATATGCTGCGTTCGCTGAATGACCAGCTGGCAAAATAGACCCTCTGTCCTTTATAGAAATTCCAATTGTTTTACCTCGCATTTGAGTAAATAATCGGTTCTCATCAGCAAATGTAGTGGTCTTCATTCGTTTAGGAGACATTTGTCCGGTGTTTCCAGTTGTACCAACAGATTGCACATCATTATCTTCGGCACAATAAACCGTCGACTTAATATCTTTATCGTACCAACTATTCGAAATAATCCCGTGGTATTTTGGGGTGGTTCCGGTGTAAATTGAGGCATGTCCAGGACCTGTATATGTAGGGATATAATTATAGTGGTTATTTTTACAATTAAACCCTTCCCTAATCATTCGCTTAAAACCACCATCTCCGTAACGATTATAAAATCGGGTTAAATAATCATATCGCATTTGGTCTACCACAATCCCAACAACCAATTTTGGCTTGTATTCCATTACATATTCATCGTAGGATTCTATTTGAGTGATTTCAAATTGCGCAAAAGTTGATGCGCTAATAAGAAAAACCCAAAGCATTACTAGAAAATGTTTCATTGTTAAATATTAAATTAGAACTTCAAAAATACAGATTTTATGACATCTTATTTTAAATTTAAGGTTAAATAAGTGCCAGATTTTTTTACTTTAGCAGTATCAAATTTCTCTATGACATACCTTACTAATATTGGCGCCTATTTTTTAATGATTGCTGAAATGTTTCGCAAGCCAACCAAATGGTCGGTGATGCGAACATTGATACTTAAAGACATTGATGATTTAATTATTGGTTCACTTGGTATTGTTGCATTTATCTCCTTTTTTGTTGGAGGTGTTGTCACAATTCAAACTGCCCTAAATATAAGCAATCCTCTCATACCAAAATATTTGGTAGGATTCGCAACCAGACAATCGGTTATATTAGAGTTTGCCCCAACCTTTATTTCAATTATCATGGCAGGAAAAGTAGGCTCGTTTATTACGTCTAGCATTGGCACCATGCGTGTTACTGAACAAATTGACGCATTAGAAGTAATGGGGATTAACTCATTAAACTACCTTGTTTTTCCTAAATTCATTGCCATGATGCTCTACCCATTTGTTATTTCTATCGCTATGTTTTTAGGAGTACTTGGTGGAATGGCAGCTTGTGTATATGGTGGATTTAGTACTTTAGAAGACTACATCACTGGTGTTCAATTAGATTTCAAACCTTTTCATATTGTTTATGCCTTTATAAAAACATTTGTTTTCGCCTTTTTATTAGCGACCATCCCGTCATTCTATGGGTATTATATGAAAGGTGGAGCACTCGAGGTTGGTAAGGCAAGTACGACTTCGTTTGTTTGGACTAGTGTGATGATCATTCTATTCAATTACTTATTAACACAATTACTATTAAGCTAATGATAGAAGTCAAAAACATTTACAAATCGTTTGGAGATTCCCAAATATTAAAAGGAATTAGCAGCACTTTCGAAAAGGGTAAGACCAATTTGGTAATTGGACAAAGTGGTTCAGGTAAAACGGTGTTTTTGAAATGCCTATTGGGTTTATTTACTCCAGATGAAGGCACGATTGTTTACGATGGCAAAAATTATTCGGATTTAACCGATGATCAAAAGCGTAACTTAAGAGCCGAGATGGGAATGGTTTTTCAAGGTAGCGCATTGTTTGATTCCATGACCATCGCCGAAAATGTGATGTTCCCTTTGCGTATGTTTACAAAAATGTCGAAAAGCGAAATGGAAGACCGTGTAAATTTCGTTCTGAATCGAGTTAATTTAGCTGATGCTCATAAAAAAATGCCAAGTGAAGCTTCTGGAGGTATGCAAAAACGTGTTGCTATTGCAAGGGCTATTGTTAATAATCCTAAATATTTGTTTTGCGATGAGCCTAACTCTGGACTTGATCCTAAAACAGCTATTGTAATTGATAATCTCATTCAAGAAATTACCAAAGAATATAATATCACCACAGTCATCAATTCTCATGACATGAATTCTGTAATGGAAATTGGTCAGAAAATCCTGTTCTTGAAGGACGGACTAAAAGCCTGGGAAGGCTCTAATGAAACCATTTTTAAAACTGATAATGAAGCGGTCACCAATTTTGTTTATTCGTCAGAATTGTTTAAGAAAGTTCGTAAAATGTATATTGATGAAAATAGCTAAAGTTAGTTGAGGCGCTTTACTACCAATGTATCTAACTTTAACTTTGCTTTTAACCACTTTTCAAGCTTATCAGTATCCTTTACTTTAGATTCGTTAGTTGATATGGAGTCTATCCATTGAATTGTAAAAATAGCAAGTGTATCTATAGTTGAAAAATTCGAAGTGATTTGATTAGCGTATGAAATCGATTTTAAATTTTCATAATTGATTTTCGCTTCAGTAACCACGTCTTCAAAGGGTATTAAGCCACGCTCTAACCTTGACAATCGCTTTACTTGATCTTCTAAAAACAGGACTTTTTCACGTTGTGTCATCAAATCCATTGAATCTCTAGAGCGTAATTCTTCCATATATTCAAGATTATTAATTGACCTATTTTTAATTTGATTGATATACAACTTTGTATTTTGTAATGCTTTGTAATCTAAAAGTCGTTTTTCTAAAAGATTTATAGTGGAAGCGGCAATTTCATCTGAACCAAATGGAATGAGCTCAATTATTGATTCTCCTTCAGGGTTATAGGTTGCAGATGCATTTTTCACAATATATTTTGAATTAGGTAAGGCGGTCAATTCTCTATTTATAAAAGCTTTGGCATCATTTTCAAATCTAGTTTGCTTCAAAACACTTACAAAAGTCCAAATGGCAGGAATCATAACTGTTATAGCAAGTAGAGTAGCCACTCTTGATATAAATCTTCGCTTTTTTGAATTAGCATATTTTAGCATTGGAAAACGCAATAACTTCAACACTAAAAATGTCGCTAAAGCAATAAAAATAGTATTAATGATAAACAAATACATGGCACCTCTAAAATATTGCCAGTTCCCTTCTGCCAATCCGTAACCTGCAGTACACAATGGCGGCATTAAAGCAGTTGCAATAGCTACACCAAAAATTACCGATGCAATGGTTCCTCGTTTTGTTCGTGCGATAATTAAGGCCAAGCCACCAAAAAATGCAATGAGTACATCTCTAATATCTGGTTTTGTTCTTCCTAAAAGTTCGGATGTGTCTTCACTTAAAGGAAATGTATAGAAAAAAAGAAAGGCCGTTAATAAACTCAACACTATCATAATAGCGAGATTTATTAAAGAGCGTTTTAAGGTATCTAAATCGTTTATGGCAATAGACATACCAACACCTAAAATTGGTCCCATTAATGGAGAAATTAACATGGCACCGATGACAACAGCGGTTGAATTGGCATTTAAACCTATGGAGGCCACAAAAATAGAGCAGATTAAAATCCAAGCCGTTGCGCCTTTAAAAGGAATATCGCCCTTAATGGCGTCTAATGTAGCATTTCTATCGGTGTCATCTCTAAAATCAAGAAGTTCGATTAAAAAGGATTTCACATTTTTAAAAAGCCCTTGCGCATCCTTTTTAATAGCTTTTTTAGAGTCTTCTACAGCTTGTTCTTTTTTAATCTCTTCTTCAGAAAAGTTGAATTTATTTTCCTGATTGTTATCCATAGTGCTCTCCAAATTTCGATTTTACTTTTTGAAGGATTTGTTTAATATTTTGCTCCTTTGCTTTAGGAAAGATAAGCAAAACTTCGTTGTCGTCAACGACGATGTAATCTTTTAATCCATCAATGACAACGATTTTATCATTGGCGGTTCTAATCAAGTTTCCTGATGCACTTTCTGTCAAAGCCCTTGCATTTACGAAGGCATTATGGTCATTGTCCTTGTTTAACTTATCATATAAACTCCCCCAAGTTCCTAGGTCATTCCAGTCAAAGGTTGCCGGTAACACAAATACATTTTCACTTTTTTCCATGATGGCATAGTCTACAGAAATATTTTCAGATTTTGAATAATTTTCTTCAATAAATGCCTCCTCTTTATCAGTATTGTAAACCTCAACTCCACTTTCAAAAATCGCATACAAATTTGGTTGATTTATCCGAAAAGCAGATATCACACTTTTAGCGCTCCACATAAATATACCTGCATTCCATATAAAATTTCCTTGAGCTAAAAAAGACTTGGCCGTTTCATAGTCTGGTTTTTCTCGAAATTGCTGAACTGGTTTTATGGGTGTTACTGCTGTTTTATCATATTCAATATAGCCATAACCTGTATTGGGGAAGGTAGGCTGGATACCTAGTGTCATTAAGGCGTCTTTCTGCTCACAAAAATCAAAAGCTTCTTTCACATTTTCAGCAAAAGCCTGTTCATTTTCAATCCAATGGTCACTAGGCGCAACAATCATTAAGGCATTAGGATTTTCTTTCTGAATTTTTAAGGCTGCGTATAATATACAAGGTGCAGTATTTCGCATGGCTGGCTCCAGAAGCACTTGCCTTTGCATGACGTTTGGGAGTTGCTTAAATACAAGTTCTTTATATCTCGCATTTGTTAATATGAAAATATTCTCATTCGGGATTATGTTTGAAAGTCTATTAAAGGTTTTCTGAATTAAAGTATCACCAGTACCCAGCATGTCATGAAACTGTTTAGGAAACTCCTGGGTACTCACTGGCCAAAACCTAGATCCAACACCTCCGGCCATTAAAATTGCATAATAGTTTTTATTCATCCTAATTATTTACTAATTCAACTTCGGCATTTGGGTTAAACAAATATAACCTACCCGTTTTAACTTCTATACATTCATAGCGCTTTGTACGCTTTTGACCTTTCTTGAAAACTTTTCCGTTATAAAGTTTAAAGACATCACCCAAAGGTACTTCAAAAACATAAGTTTTATTATTGGGTGGATCAAATTTCTTCAAAGCCAGAGCCAATGTAGCATCTGAATCACTCGATGCTTTAGGATTTTTAAAATGCTTTGCCAATAGCGGCAATAGCGTTTCAGGGAATATTTGCGGATTGAGCAGTGGTAACATTAAATGTTGAAAGGTTTGTTTCCACTCTTTACCATGTGGTTTAATAAATCGTCCATAAGTTTGATAGGCCTCAAAATGTGCAATCTCATGAATCAAAGTAACTAAAAACCGATAGGTGTTTAAATTAGCATTAACTGTAATCTGGTGTTGATTATTCGGTAATTTGCGGTAATCGCCATGTCTGGTTTTACGTTCATTTTTAACCTTTACAACCAAATGATCATGACTCAAAAGGCCTAAAACATAAGTTAAGGCATTTTCGGGAATATAATTTTGAAGTGTGTTTTGCATTTGTGCAAAAATAAAGGAATTCTGTAATGTAGAAACCTTAATTTATTAGAATTCGGACAAGCTTAAATATTACTTTAAGGCGTTGAATTTGAGACCTGAAGCAACTTGCCATTATACAACTTGTTACCGTTAAGTGCAAAGTCAAAAATATAATTAGCCATTTCTAAAGCCGTTGTAGGTGCCTGATAACCTGGAAAAGCCTCTTCCAACATTTCGGTTTGTACGGCTCCCAACGCTAGTACGTTGAATGAGGGACCACTTTTTTTATATTCTTCAGCCAATAGTTCGGTTAGGGTAATGACGGCACCTTTACTAGAACTATATGCTGCTAAACCCGGAAATTTAACGCTTCCTTGAACACCACCCATAGAACTTATATTGACTACATGTCCATTCTTTTTCATATAGGGAACCACAACTTTGGTAAGTTCTGCAACTCCGAATACGTTGGTTTTGTATACTTTTTCAAAATCTGAAATGGAGGTAGAATTAAAGGGTTTGTTGATCAAAGCTCCTGCATTATTAATCAAGATATCAACTTTATTCCAATTGGTATTTACATAATCTTCAACCCAAATAAAATCTTCAGGATTTGCTAAATCGAATGAAAATGAAGTTACGTTATCTAAATTTAAATTATTTACAGGTTGTGTATTTCTGGAAAGTGACAATACCTTATGTCCGGCTTGTGCAAATAATTTTACCAATTCAAAACCTATACCACGGCTAGTGCCTGTAATGATGACGTTTTTACTCATCTTTCATTTTAATTTCTCGAATTTCAGAATTGCTGACACCTTCTATCGCAGGAATTAATTTATTAATTACACTAGCCATATGGGCATAATCCAATTTATCAGACTCATCGTCTACATGATGGTAAAAATCAAAATTGGTCAAATCGCAGCTTGAAATGGTTTGACTTGGTAATTTAAACTGCTCATAAAAAGGATAATTATCTGAACGCTTGAACAAGTTATATTTCACGGCAACATCAGACTTACCAATAAGTTTAGACCCTGCATATACATTCATTTTTTCTGCCATATTTGAAAGATCAAAACCTGTTAGCATGAGATCATAGTCCCTACCATCTTTAAAAGGCACACCGGTCATTTCAAAATTTATCATGGTATACAAGTTCAGGTTTTCAGATTTTAATCGCTCTGCCAAATGTTTAGAACCTCTTAATCCCATTTCTTCCCCAGAAAACAAGGCAAATACTAGAGTACGTTTATTACTTTTAGAATTAGCAAAATGCTTGGCTAAAGTCATTACAGTGGCCGTGCCAGAGGCATTATCATTTGCCCCGTTGCCAATAGCATCGCCATTTACGGGTTTCGCGCGAAATCCAATATGATCGTAATGCGCCCCAAGTAATACAACTTCATCTTTTAATTTTGAATCATTACCTTCCAAAACTCCTATGATATTAAAAGCATCAATTTCTTTTATTTTAAAACTATCCCGATAGGATTCGTAATAAGGTTTCACACCTAAATCATTGAAATAAGACTCTATAAAGGTAGCTGCCTTATCAATACCTATACTTCCTGAATCGCGTCCTTCAATTTCATCAGAGGCCAGAAACGACACGATAGTCTCAACCTCATCACGCGTTATGGATTTATGATCACTTAGGTAAGTTGTACTAATTAAAACAACAGAAAGCACTAAAAGTAAAGCAAGTTTCTTCATATAAACAGAAATTAATTGGCTCTAAAGATAGAAAAATCTATGAGTATCATCTTTATATTTTTTGAATGTTTAACATCTCATAATCCAAGCAATAGACCATAGTATAATTCGCTAAAAATCACTATCTTCAATAAAACTTTTTCGTATGCCCATTTTCATGGATAGACATGATGTACCAGAAACGGTTACAGCCGAAATTCTTGCACGATTGCATCAGGAAGACTTAAAAATAGAACAGGAGTTTGGATGCAAAGGGATAACCTATTGGTTTGATGACCGACGAAAAACAGCATTCTGTTTAATTAAGGCACCAAATAAGCAGGCTATTCAGGAAATGCACAACCATGCCCACGGTGATGTTCCAAACTCGGTTATTGAAGTTGATGAAGCACTTGTTGAAGCCTTTTTAGGTAGAATTTCAGACCCTGTAAAAGCCAATGAAGGCCCTCTAAATATTATTACTGATGATGCTTTTAGGGTAATTATGGTTTTAGAAACCAGTAACTATTTAAACCGAATTGAAGCTAATCAATTCAGCATTTTCACTCAAAAATTTCATAACAGCGTCTCCAAAACGATTACTCAATTTGAAGGAAGTATTGTAAAACAAAATAATAACACGTATTTAGTGTCATTCAGATCGGTCACTAATGCTATTTTATGTGCACTTAAAATCCAAGCCAATTTTAAATATATAACGCCAAAGTTTGACCTACAAAATCGAATTTTAAAAATTGGAATCGATGCCGGTTCTCCAGTTACTCATAAAAAGGAACTATTTGAAGAAACAATTACGCTTGCTACACAAATGTGCGAAATTGTGAATCATGACATTGTTATTTCATCTGAAATAAAATCGTTATATGAAAACGAAAATCGCAATGCATTTATAGATAAAGAACGTATTTACACCCTTTCCCCTGATGAACAAAAATTTCTAACAGATCTAATGGATTATATTGAAGCCAACTGGAAACAAACGGAAATCAATGTGGTTAAATTTGCAAAGGCACTAGGCTATAGTAAATCTCAATTATACAGAAAACTCAAGGCCCTTACAGGAAAGTCACCTAATACCTTTATACGAGATTACAGACTGAACAAATCCTTAAAATTGCTTCACGACCAACGTGGCAATATTTCTGAAATTGCATATCGAGCAGGCTTCAATAGTCTTGCATATTTTTCAAAATGCTTCAAAGACAAATTTAATATACTTCCTTCAACCTATATCCAGCAGCACGTTTATTAATTTATTTCATAAGAATGCTTCAAATTTTAAACTATTTGAATTATTTGTCACTATAAAATTGATTTTACAGATGTAATTTTAGTTAAACATTAAAATAATTGTTTAACTAATTAGAACCATCATGAAAACTTTAAAATCACTACTAATTTTGGCGATAGCCATTACAAGTTTAAACGCCATGGGACAAGAAAAATCAGTAGCCAAAGGCTTAAAAAAAGAACTTAAAACACCAAACGAACACATGTATGTTATTGAACGTGAAATTCCTGGAGCAGGAAAATTAACCGCAGAGGAGCTGCAAGCCATTTCGCAAACTTCCTGTAGTGTCCTTGATGAAATGGGTTCAGAGAACATTAAATGGCTGCACAGCTATGTTACAGGGGATAAAATTTATTGTGTTTATATGGCCAAAAATGAAGATTTGGTAAAAGAACACGCTATGAAAGGCGGATTTCCGGCCAATTCTGTGTCTGAAGTTAAAACTGTTATAGATCCTACAACGGCGAAGAAAAATTAATTTATTAGGCCATTCTAATGAGCGCTTCTTAAAAATTAAAAAACCTGCTTCTTATCATTAAGCAGGTTTTT
This sequence comes from Geojedonia litorea, assembly GCF_042654525.1. Taxonomy (NCBI): domain Bacteria; kingdom Pseudomonadati; phylum Bacteroidota; class Flavobacteriia; order Flavobacteriales; family Flavobacteriaceae; genus Geojedonia; species Geojedonia litorea. The sequence goes on along the minus strand of NZ_JBHSGP010000007.1, from coordinate 14,685 downwards.
TTTAATCTACTAGTTACCTAATTTAATGTAAACCATATTGAATTACTGAAATACAACAACTTATAATCAAATCGATGATGTTTATTTTGTACATTTAAGATAGTTATAACCAATTAAACTCTTATAAAATGAAAACGTTTTTATTATCCAACAATCTTAACAAGCTAATGCTTATTCCATGTTTTATTTTTGGATTAAGTACGTTAGCTCAGACCAATGAAACAGAGGGTATTGAATTCTCTATTACAAAAACAATCCATGACCCTGATATTGTTTGGAACCCTGCGCCAGACTTTTTTCCTGGATGCTCATTTACTATTCTTCACGGAGATTTAGCAAAACCAAATTTAGATTTCTTTTTCAAGATTGAACCTAATACCGAAATTATAAATCACACTCATAATTCGGCAGAACGCATGATTCTTATTTCTGGTGAGTTGGAAGTACAATATGAGGGTGAAAAACCACAAATATTAAAAGCAGGCACTTATGCCTATGGCCCAGCTAATAAACCTCATAGAGCAAAGTGTTTAAATAGCGGTCAATGCGTTTTATTTGTTGCGATGATTGACCCATTTGATGCCGTGCCAATAGATAAGAAATGAATTAACAAACATTTCAACAGTAAAAAAGGGCTCATTACATTAGTTATGAGCCCTTTTTTATTATTCCCAAATGTTAAGAGTTACACCAACATCGTCACAGGATTCTCTATATATCCTTTTAAGGTCTGTAAAAACTGCGCACCTGTTGCACCGTCAACCGTTCTGTGGTCACATGCTAAACATAGTTTCATAGTATTGCCAACAACGATTTGACCATTTTTAGCAACCGGTTTTTCTACTATGGCACCAACAGATAAGATAGCCGAATTAGGTTGATTGATAATTGATGTAAAACTTTCAATACCAAACATTCCCAAATTAGAAACCGTAAATGTACTACCTTCCATTTCTTGCGGTGTTAGCTTTTTATTTCGCGCTCTTCCTGCAAAATCTTTTACCGCTGCACCAATTTGTGGTAAAGTCTGCTCATTTGCAAACTTAACTACAGGCACAACCAATCCATCTTCAACCGCTACTGCTACACCAATATGCACATGATTGTTTAATCGCATTTTATCAGCAAACCATTGCGAATTCACTTGTGGATGCTGTTTTAAAGCCAAGGCACAAGCCTTTACAATCATATCATTAAACGAAATTTTTGTGTCTGGAATTGAATTGAATTGTTCTCTAAACGCAATGGCATTAGCCATATCAAATTCCACATTTAAATAGTAATGTGGTGCTGTAAATTTAGATTCTGCTAAACGTTTCGCAATCACTTTACGCATTTGAGAATTTGCTTTTTCATCAAAATCTTCTTGTCCTGATGGCACAAATTTTCCAACTGAAGCTGCCGAAGCTGCTGCTGGCGTGAAGTTTTCTATATCACGTTTAACTATACGTCCATTTTCTCCCGAACCTTTAACTTGAGCAACATTAATACCTCTTTCATCAGCCATTTTTTTAGCCAAGGGCGAAATAAATATTCTACCGTTAGCAGATGATGATTCAGTAGTAGTAGAAACAGGTTTTTCTTTAGATGCTTCTGGTTTAGAGGCTTCAACTTTAGGCGTTTCAGCTTTAGGTGCTTCTTCGGTTGGTTTAGAAGCAGATGGCGCACTAAAATTTTTCGCAATATTTGCAACATCGGTTCCTGCTGGACCAATAATGGCCAATAGTGAATCTACTTTGGCGGAGTCACCTTCATTCAATCCAATGTACAACAAAGTACCAGACTGAAATGATTCAAACTCCATTGTAGCCTTATCAGTTTCGATTTCGGCTAAAATATCGCCTTCGTTTACTTCATCACCTACTTTTTTCAACCAAGAAGCTACTGTTCCTTCTTCCATGGTATCGCTTAATCGCGGCATAGTTACTACTGTAACTCCTTTTGGTAACTCAACCTCATCTGTTGATGCTGTTTTTGTCTCTTCTTTTTTATCCTCTTTAGTTTCTGAAGATGCTTCTGAAGTCGCGCCATTTATAAGTGACGAAATATCTTCACCTTCTTTTCCAATAATAGCCAGAAGCTCATCCACTTTAGTCGTTTCACCTTCTTGAACACCGATATAAAGCAACGTCCCTTCGTGAAAAGATTCAAACTCCATAGTGGCTTTGTCGGTTTCAATCTCTGCAAGAATATCACCTTCACTAACTTTGTCACCAACTTTTTTCAACCACGAAGCTACTGTTCCTTCTTCCATGGTATCACTTAATCGTGGCATATTAATTACTTCTGCCATAGCTTATATTTTATGTTGTATAAATGGATAATCTTTTTGCTCATATACCGCATCGTACATCACGCTTTTTTCTGGATAAGGTGAATCTTCAGCAAACTTCTCGCACTCACTAACCAAATCTTTCACACGCTTATCTATCTTCTTAATATCGGTCTCGGTAGCGTATTTTTTTTCTAAAATTACCTCTTTTACCTGTGTAATTGGGTCAATTTTTTTGTACTCTTCAACCTCTTCCTTGGTTCTATAATGTTGAGCATCACTCATAGAGTGTCCTCTGTATCGATAGGTTTTTAATTCCAAAAATGTTGGGCCTTCTCCTCGTCTGGCTCGTTGAATAGCCTCATCAAATGCTTCAGCAGCTTTTACTGGATTCATTCCATCTACAGGTCCACTAGGCATTTCGTAACCTAAACCTAATTTCCATACCTCGGTATGGTTGGCTGTGCGTTCTACAGAAGTTCCCATTGCGTAGCCATTGTTCTCACAAACAAATACTACTGGCAATTTCCATAGCATAGCTAAATTAAAAGTTTCGTGTAGTGAACCTTGTCTTGCAGCACCATCACCAAAACAACATAAGGTAACAGCATCACTTCCGTGATATTTATCACCAAAAGCAATTCCTGCTCCTAAAGGAATTTGGCCTCCAACAATACCGTGACCTCCATAAAATCGATGCTCTTTAGAAAAAATATGCATTGAACCACCCAATCCTTGAGATGTACCGGTTGCTTTACCATAAAGCTCGGCCATTACGCGTCTTGGATCAACACCCATTCCTATTGGTTGCACGTGATTACGATAGGCAGTTATCATTTTATCTTTGGTCAAATCCATGGCGTGCAAAGCACCAGCTAAAACAGCTTCTTGACCATTATATAAATGTAGAAAACCTCTTACTTTTTGTTGAATATATACTGCAGCTAGTTTATCTTCGAACTTTCTCCAGAATAACATGTCCTCGTACCATTTAAGGTAAACCTCTTTCGTTATTTTTTGCATTGGTTACGTTATTTTTAAAACGAATAACAAAAGTAACACTTTACTTAATAATAAAAAAGATTGAAAAATGTAAAATTGAAGAAGTTTAGTGTTTTCAAGCAATTATGCAGTTATAACACCGATTTATCGAACAATAATGGCAATAAATTAGATAGTGAGGAAGATTTTACAACTTTTCCTGTTTCACCCATGAAATAAATCTCAATTGGTGCTTCTTGTTTGACTTCATATTCAGCTATAGCCTGCCTACAAGCACCGCATGGCGGTATTGGGGTTACCGTTTGGTGAATTCTCGACCCAGCAGTAAGTGCCATTCTCACAATTTTAAGGTCGGGATATTTTGCTCCAGCATAATAAATAGCAGTACGCTCTGCACAAAGCCCCGAAGGATAGGAGGCATTTTCTTGATTGCTACCAATAACCACTTCATCATTCTCTAACAAAATAGCCGCACCGACACTAAATTTAGAATATGGCGCATAAGCATTTTGCCTAGCCTCCATAGCCTTTTGCATTAATCCTATAATATCTTGTGGTAATTCATCCAAATTGTCATAAACAATAAGTTTGGATTCAATGGTTACTTCTTTCATAAGCTTTTTGAATAGTTACTAAAAATACGAAAGTATTAGGGACAAAAAAACTATTGCCTTTGGTAACAATAGTTTATTTGTGTTGATATGAATTAAATCTAACTAATATTCATCATAAGTTCCATCCCCAAAGTTAAATGTCAACGAAAAACGCAATGTATTCTCTAAAGGACTCTGGACTTTACTTGCTGAAAACAAATAGGATAGGTCGATGTTGATTGTTGTATATTTAAATCCTGCACCAAGTGCAAAAAACTTTCGTGCGCCTTTTTCATCACTTTCATTAAAATAGCCCAAACGCATAGCGAACGAATCTTGATACTGATATTCGGCTCCTAATGCCCACGTAAATTCTTTTAACTCTTCACTAAACCCACCTGGAGCATCACCGAAAGATTGAAAAATCCCTTTTATAAAACTGACATCTTGGGATTTACCTTCAACAATAATTGTAGGTTCATCAGAATCCTGTCGCTGATTATCATTATTGTCTACATATCCCAAAATTGGTGGCGTAGGCACCAACAACTTAGTAACTTCAGCTGTTACAGCTAAAGTATTAAAATCATCAAAAATAAAATCGAATCCCCCACCTAATCTCAAGGTAGTTGGAATGAAATTTTCTCGACCAGCATCATCATATTTAATTTTCGGTCCAATATTTTGAATAGCGAATCCACCTCGCCATCTCCCATTAAAATCATTATAGGCCTCTTCTTCACTTTGATAGAATCCGGCAATATCAACGCCAAGTGAACTAGCAGCACTAGAATTGGCATCTACTTGTTGAATTCTCAAATCAGAACGTAAATACCGTAATGCAACGGCCATAGAAAACTGATCTGCCAAACGTAAAGAATATGAAGCGTCTATGGTCAATTCATTTGGTTTAGCAATTTGAGCTTCAGAAAATTCATCTTGAACCAACTCTATTTCCCCAAGACTAAAATATCTAAAACTTGCAGCAAAGGCACTTCGATCATCAATACGATTAAAATAGGTTAAATACCCTAATGCTATATCATTAACCAACTTACTTAAATAAGGCGTATAACTAGTAGCTATCCCTGATTTTGACAAAGAAAAGGCATATTTAGCTGGATTCCATTGTTGAGAAAAGGCATCTGCTGATGTAGCAACTCCTATATCTCCCATCCCAGCTGAACGTGCATCAGGCGCAATTAACAAAAAAGGCGTACCTGTTGATATTGCTGTTGATTGATTATCAATTATGATAACTTCTTGTGACGTAGAAATTGAGTAAAAAGTTAATGTGATAAGTGTTAAAATGTATGTTCTCATGTGTTAGTAATGTTGAAATCAGATCTGCCTTGGATCAAACCTATTAAGCAAATATAATTTTTTATTATAGTATGACAAGTTTTTGTATTTTTTCTACCTGTTTATTTAGTTGATTGGATCGAACTTTAAGTTTATAAATATAGACACCTTTACCTATTTTGTCTCCAAAATCATCTCTTCCATCCCATATTATATCTTTAGATAACGAACTTGTGGTTTTGCTTCCTCCAGAAGTTTGACCATTTAAAGTTCTCACCAATTTTCCTGAAACGGTAAATATCTGTATAGAAACGTCCAAAACATCAGAACTATTGTGGTTAAACCAAAATTCTGTGTAATCAATAAACGGATTTGGATAGTTCAACACATTATTTATAACCAATTCTTCATTTTGATCATGCACGATAAATTGAATTTCAGCAGTAGACGAATTATTATAAACATCCCAAGCTTTTAGAGTTAATGTATGTAAACCTGGCTCCAAATCTCTAAAAGGATACGTTACTTTACCGTTTTGATAATCATCTACTTCGGCCTGATAATAATCATTTAGCACAAATGGATTGGTTTCATCACCATCAATAATAGCCACTATATCATGGCCAATGCCGCTGGCAGTATTTATTCCATTCTCATCCTGAAGTTTGGCCAATAATGTAGGTGCTTCATTAGTTATACCTCCCGAAACAAAATTCTCATCATTCATATATAAATTAATGATAGGACCCGTATTATCTTCAGCAGCCTTATCATTTATCCCGCCCACTTGAATATCAAAACTAGCACCGGCCTGATCTTGCAAAGGTGAATCACTTTGAGCATAAAAGCTTGCTTTACCATTACCTACTGGAATACCTATATCACGTGGGACCACAAAATTAAATTCAAATAAGCCATTAGTTACGGTAGCTTGACCTTTAAAAATAACTTCGCCTAAAGTTTTAAAATCTAATTGAATTAATTGACCATTTTCTCTTGTCCCGTCATTACCCAAAGTTTTTCGGTCAATATCTTTATCAAAAATAGTTGCCGTAAGTATCCCATTGTAATTAGTAAGCAAGTTACCTGATTCATCTACAATTTCTCCAGACATTTTAACTCTTCCCAAAGCCTGAAGTACATCGGTACCTTGTCCAATAGCGACATCGTTGACATGAGTAAGATTTATGCTTGGTTTAGCGAATGCCAACTTCATTGCTGGGTCACCTATAAAAAACACTAATCGTTTTTGACCATTCCCAGCTATACTATTGTCATTTTTTGTCAGTCTTAATGCTTCAGCCATTGAAGGGTAATTGTTTGAGCCGAATGCAAACAGATATTTTTCAAGAACCACATTAAAAGAAACTCCAGTAGTTACAAAAATTTGTCTTGTGGTCGTCAAAAGACCTATGGACCCACCATTTTTATTCCAGAATGTGTATTCGCCAGCAGTGGGACGTGTAGGATCATCAAATTTGGTGTATTCACAAGTCACCGTTACGAAACAATTGAACTTACACAGATTTCTGACTTCCTGTGAATCGTTTTTATCAAAAATACGTTCCGAAGCAATCCCATCTTCACCACCATGACCAAAGTAATTGACCACTAGCGCACCAACTTCAATAGCATCTTTGATTTCCTTATTTACTTGTGGATATCGAGAACCACTGGCCGAGGACTCCTGTTGAAATGCATCTGAATGAATTTTTATAACATTTAAAAATGGTTTCTGTTGTGTAATATCGTTACCAATATCATTGGTTGTGTTTTGGAGAATTTTCTCCCAGTCTTGATCCACATCATCAGAAATGACAACTACATTATTTCTCCAACTTCCGTAAGCTTCCTTTTCATAGTACGATTTAATCTTATCCACCATATCCTTGGCGCGTTGCGGATTTTCAACAAGCATTCTTCCAACGGCAATATCTAATCGGTCACTGGTTTGCATTCCACCTTCATTGGCGTCCATCATACCATAAAAATCATCTGACACAAATGAACTGGTTAGATTAAAGCTTTCAATAGATAGCCAGGACGGAACAATATTTGTGTTATTAGGAATTCGGTCTTTATAATCAAACGAAGCATCTCCAAACAAGCATAAATACTTTACTCTTTTGTCTGGAGCACTAGCATTGTCATAAACATACTTCACCATATTACGTATCGCCGCAATATCCTGATTACCAGAGCTAAACTCGGTGTAAATCTCATTTAGAGTGACCACTTTTACATTAAGACCATATTGATTTCGGTTAATTTCTGCTAATCGTTCAGCTTGAGAAACCAGATTGTTGGGAGAAACTATGAGATAATCAATATCTTGAAATTCACCTTGATTATTGAGAAAAATAGTGCCTTTAATATTTTGATTATTTACTGAAACATTTGAGTCTCTTAAAGGTTCAAAATAATCAATGGCAGTAAAAGCTAAATAGGCTCTTAAGGTTCCAGCATTAGCTTTAAAACTAAAGTTTGCATCCTTATTGGTATTTGGAGCTGTAGTTATATTATATTTATCCGTAATATCCCAAACTTCTAGAACCGAAGTGGCATTGGAAAGCGTATATTCAACAGTACCTGAACTACTAGCCACGCTTGAATTTTTAAAGGCAAGTTGATCTCCATCAAAAGTTAGGGCCCTTGTTGCTTCAATTGATATATAATCTAAATACCCTAATGAAGACGGATTACCATTATTATTATATTTAAGACGCAATGAGATTTCGGCACTAGAAAGGTTTACCGTACTATTATAGGCATTGGCTGAAGCTAAAGTAGTCCCGGAAACAGCGTTAAAATTTAAACTTGATATTGTATTGCCATTTAGATTGATGTCCATGGATGTGGCGACATCCGAAATGGCAGCAGCATAAACTTTGACTCTAGCTTGTTGTGCTGTCACAAGATTAGGAAATGAAAACTTGTATTCCCTTTCATTTTCTATGTCAAAGCGATCACCAAACCATCGACGCCCCAATTTTACCAAATTGGTTTCATCAACTTCGTAGAACTGATAATCTTGAAATGTATTTATAGTTAAATTTGGGCTTGAACTTGGTTGATTCATTGGTTGAATGCGCTTACCTTGACCCGAACTCACATTTACAAAGTAATAAGACTTATCTGTATAAGCGTTTATATTGGTGTTACTCTCTGCATTATAGCCAGTAGGTCCTTCAGCATAAAATAGTATGTAATCGTCATTACCAAAATTACCATCACTTTCTCCAACAAACTTTATAGCATTCTCTGTTAAATCTAAAGGATAAGGCACAGAATTTGGGTGTGGCAACATCGCACCACCGTTACCATAAATTTTAATTGTTCTTGGATCAACAGTATTTACATTGACACCTAATTGACTTAAAAAGCTTTTGGATAATCTAAACACACCTGTTTTATCAACATAAAACTTATACCAACTACCCGCACTCAAAACTGAGTTAGAAATACCAGCAGGCCCAAAGCCTCTGTTTGCATTAGTCCCACTTGAATAGGATATGTTAAACGATGTGATTTTTTTAATCACTCCATTATCATTTATAATAGGTGAAATTTCAAAATAGGCCGACCGATTCGTTCTATCAACAGAATTATTGAGTTGATACTGAGGTTTAGAAGGAAGGATATTTACAGGTAAATCCTTTAAGTCTGTCCTAGATATGGTTTGATAAGCAATGTTTGTTACCTGAAGTGATTTCTCATTAACCAATCCATTGATATCCCATAATGCGAAATAAGTAAGACCGCGCTCATCATCATAACTAAAATTTTGAGAGTTGAATGCAGGAACCTCAATTTTTGAAGATGACGTTTCTAAAAACAGGGTCCCATTCCAAGTTATTTCAAACTGTTTTTGTTGGGAATACCCAAACATAAATGATAAGAATAGGATAGCAAGTAATAGTTTTTTCATCTGATAGAGATATCTGCTAATTCAAACAGGCTTTAACAATTTGAACTGCTTTTATCCATAATAGCAATTTATAGATAATTAACGACTATCTAATATAGTTATTATGAGTTTTCAATTTTTTATTCAAAAGTACAACAATAATTGATTTATTGCTGCGTTATTGAAATGCAAAATACGTCGATAAAACGGCTAAAAATCCGATGTGTTGTATGAAAAATAGGATGAAATGCAACATTTTTTGATAATTTCCTTCAAAAAAAATTGTTGTTTTCGCTTTAATTACTATATTGCGTGTCTAAATTTAACTTGCTTACTTAAATAGTATGGATATGAAAAACGTTTTTAATCTAAGGATACTGCTAGCCCTAACGCTATCTTTAGCACTGTTTAGTTGTAAAAAGTCCTCGACTTCAAAGAACAGTTCAAGAGCAACTGGATGGAATATAAATGACAAACAAGGTGGCTTTCAGTTTAATAACGACTTCAAAGAACAGGCCACTGCTCCAGGATTGGTCTTTATTGAAGGTGGTACGTTTACCATGGGTAAAGTACAAGATGATGTAATGCACGATTGGAATAATACACCAAACCAACAACATGTGCAGTCCTTTTATATGGATGAAACTGAAGTAACCAACAAAATGTATCTAGAATATTTAGATTGGTTAAAACGTGTTTATCCTCCAGAAGAGGGAAATTTTAAATTGATATTAGAAGGTGCATTACCTGACACATTGGTATGGCGAAACAGATTAGGATACGCGGAAATGATGATAGAAAACTATCTACGTCATCCAGGATATGCTGAATATCCAGTTGTTGGGGTAAGTTGGATTCAAGCTGTTGAATTTGCAAATTGGAGAACTGATCGTGTTAATGAAGCTTATCTAGAAGATGCAGGTTATATTGCCAGAGATGCTAAACTCAATGCAGTTTCAGCAGGTTCTACTTTTAATACAGACACCTATATTACTGCACCAAAACTCGCTTATGGTGGAAACGACAGTATCACTAACCCAGAAAATACAAGAAGACGAGTTCAAACAACTGCTGCTGGCGATACCATTAATGTATATGCCTCTAGAGAAACAGGTTTAATTTCACCTAAATACCGACTACCATCTGAAGCCGAATGGGAATATGCTGCTTTAGGCATGAGTGATTTAAGAAGTTATAACGTCTACAGAGGTAGAAAAAAATATCCATGGACCGGGCAATATACCCGTTCAGGAAAACGTAAAACTAGAGGTGATCAATTAGCAAACTTTAAGCAAGGTAAAGGTGACTACGGTGGAATTGCTGGCTGGTCTGATGATGGTGCTGATATTACTGCACAAGTAATGTCTTATGACCCTAATGATTATGGTCTTTATGACATGGCAGGTAATGTGGCTGAATGGGTAGCTGACGTTTACAGACCAATTGTTGATGATGAATTTAATGACTTTAACTACTATAGAGGTAACGTTTATACTAAAAACGCCATTGATGAAAATGGACAAGTTAAGGTTGTGACTCCAGAATCTGTTGTATTTGACACATTAAACAATGGTAAACTAGTAGCAAGAAATCTAGCTGGTGAAATTTTACAAGTACCAGTAGATGACAATGAAACCTATTTAAGAACCAATTTTGATGAAAGTGATAATATCAACTTTAGAGATGGAGACAGAAGATCCTCGCGTTCGTTTAGGGATAATTTTAGTGAAGAAGAAGGTGTAACTGGAAAGGAAACCGAAACTAGAAAAATGTACAACTCACCTAAACACCGTATCCAAAGAGATTCAACCGGTAAATTATTAAAAGAGTATGACCGATCTAATCAGAGAACATCTTTGATAAATGACGAAGTACGAGTATACAAAGGTGGGTCTTGGAAAGATAGAGACTACTGGTTAGATCCAGCACAACGTCGCTTCTTCCCACAAGATATGGCTACAGACTATATTGGGTTTAGATGCGCCATGTCTAGAGTAGGATCAAAATCGCAAGCTAAAAACAAAACCAAGAATTAAATTATAAAGTTTTAAAATAAAAAAGTCCTGACCTTAAACGTTAGGACTTTTTTATTACATTTATTTTATGACAATACAAGCCCTTTATACATTATTTCAGGAATGCCCATCCATTAGTACTGACACCAGAAAAATCACACCTAATTCTATGTTTTTTGCTTTAAAAGGTGATAACTTCAACGGTAATAGTTTTGCAAAAACAGCATTGGAGTCAGGCGCTAAATACTGTGTTATTGATGAAAAGGAATTTCTTATTAATGAAAAATGCATTTTAGTTGATGATGTTTTAAAAACTCTGCAAGAACTTGCCAACTACCATCGTAAACAGCTAAAAACACCTATAATAGCATTAACAGGTAGCAATGGAAAAACCACCACTAAAGAATTGATTCATGCAGTATTAAGCACTCAATTTAAAACGCTTGCCACTAAAGGCAATCTAAACAATCACATTGGTGTTCCATTAACGCTTTTAAGTTTAACTAGGGATGTTGAAATTGGTATCATTGAAATGGGTGCTAATCACCACAAAGAAATTGAATTTTTATGCCAAATTGCTTTGCCCGATTACGGTTTGATCACCAATTTTGGTAAAGCACATTTAGAAGGTTTTGGAAGTATTGAAGGCGTTATCAAAGCCAAATCAGAGCTTTACGAACACTTAAAACAACATCATAAACCAATATTTTTAAATATTAATGATCCTGTGCAGGTAAAACAGGCAGCCAACTATAACAAATTAGTAACATTTGACACATCTGATTCAAACCACACATTGAAACTTAAAAGTGCTCAACCCCTACTTTCATTTGAATATCAAAATACAACGGTGAAAACACATCTCACTGGAGCTTACAATTTTAATAATATTTGTGCAGCCATTGCAATTGGAACGTATTTTAAGGTTCGCCCTGAATTTATTAAACAAGCCATAAAAAACTATATTCCTACTAATAACAGATCTCAAGTCATTAAAAAAGGGACTAACACTATCATTTTAGATGCCTACAACGCGAATCCCACAAGTATGATGGCTGCACTTGAAAACTTTAAGCAAACCGAATCTAATCAAAAAGTGTTGTTTTTAGGAGATATGTTTGAGCTAGGTGCAGATTCAGCTATTGAACATCAAAACATAGTAAATTACATTGAAAAGCATATTATTGCCAATGTTAATTTAATTGGTAGCAATTTCTTCAAAACTAAGACTGTCAACCCACTCATCAAAACATTTGAAACGTTTGAAGATTTGAGATCTGATTTAAACTCAAATACAGTAAACAATGCTCTTATTCTTATTAAAGGCTCTCGGGGAATGGCTTTAGAGCGGGTTTTGGAATTTTTATAACTACTTATGAGACATAAAAATGCCAGATAATTCATAAATTACCTGGCATTAATCTGTAAAACACTATTTATTTAATACTTCACCAATCTTAAGGTCTTAACAAAACCAGCTTGGCTTATGTTAACTAAATATACTCCTCCCGGTAACTTTTCGCCAAAACGATAGTCTTCATTAGGGACAATGGTTGCCTTATGCACCAGCCTGCTATTGATATCGAAAACCTCCACTTGTACCTTATCGGTTTTTTGGGTCTTTAATTTCAAATTGAAATATTCCTTTGAAGGATTAGGCCAAGATTTCAACTCTACACCCTCAAAAGTCGTTTCGGCCTTGACATAACGTCCATTAAGACTAAAGCCACTATGGACAACTAAATTTCCTCCTGACAGCTGCATCTCGTTGGTGTTGATGCCTGTCCAATGACTCGAATACAACAATTCTCCTGAACCACCATCGGTTAAATTGAAAGCAATGGAATCTTCGCTACCAGGCTCCCCTCGATCGGTCATGTCCACCTTCAAGATTAAATTACCACCAAGCGAAACAGGTAATAAGGGATCAGTGATATCCTTTAAATTAGATTTTGTAATAAAGGTAGCAAATTGCGCATCTTCATCTGAAACATCTACACCTAGAGATTGAACAGCGTTACTCTTAATTTGATAAACGTGCACTATACCATCACTTTCCAGTCTTCTAAATATGACGTTCATGTGTCCTTTTAATTTATTGCCTTTCTTGTTGTACTTCACATTGAATCCAAAATTGGTCTTGAGCCCCGCAGTAGAAGCATAAGTTCCAGCCGAGGCCGTAGGTATGATATAGCCTCCTCCAGTGATAAAATCGCCTGCTGGCACATAAACTGTAACCACTGTGTCATCATTAGTCGAATTTTTCAAATAATAACCCGTATCTACAACAATTCCTATGGTAAAGGATTGTGAGGTTTGCTGTCCAATATCAACAAGCCATTCAAAAGATACTGATCCTGTTCTAGCATCGGAAGGATCGATCAAATCGGTCACTAGCATCCAGCCAGAAATTGGGGCACTACCATTATCACGGTCAACGAACATCACTTTGGCATTTCTAATATCCCCATCATAAGGGTCGTATTGAGCATTAGCAGTGTTTACTGTAATATCCTGAATATTGGCACTTAAAACAACAAGTGCTTCAGAACTATTTGAATTAGGGGTTGCCTGTAGGGTCTGTCCTGTATAGTCTACAATGGCATCTTCTTGAACAATATCAAAAGTATCTTCGTCACTACTGCCCAAATAACTAGCATCTTCAGTGAATTCAGAAATAACCGTATAGCTATTTGCGGGATCTTGAGTTAAAATTAAACTTGTTGAAGCCAATCCATTGACATCAGTGATTGCGGTAGTCGATTGAGAACCTATGGTAAAGCTTATTGTTTTACCCTGAACTCCATCTCCGGAAACATTGTCAATCAAACTTGCAGATAAATCAACACTATCAGAATATTGTTCATCTAAATCTCCACTATAAGTTAGTGTTGTAGGGCGCTTTAACACTTCTACAACGGTTGTACAATCCGACGCGTTACCATTAACATCAATGGCTGTCCAATTCATCGTATTCTGTCCTAAATTTAATTGAACCCCATCCATAGTTGATCCGTTTGTACTTGGCGACCCGCCAACATAGGTCAAAGAGGCTATACCACAAGCATCTGATGCCGTAGCATCTAATTCATTTCCGTCTATGGTATAATAGGTCTGGTAAGGATCTACGTATCTCAAGTCATTTGAAGCACATGTGATTTCTGGTTTTACTTCATCCTTAACTGTTACCGTAGTAGTACCAGTCTCTACATTGCCGTTGACATCGGTCACCATTAAGGTCACTGTATTCGGCCCTACATTTNATGGAGGCAATGCCACAGGCATCACTCGAACCGTTGTCTATATCAGCAGCCGTAATAGATGCAGCTCCTAAATTATCTAACTGAAGTGCTAGAATGTCTTGGGTGACAACATTTGGTTTTACTTCGTCCTTGACTGTTACTGTCGCAGTACCGGTCTCTACATTGCCGTTGACATCGGTCACCGTTAAGGTCACTGTATTCGGTCCTACATTCGAACAGTCAAACGTACTTGGTGATACGCTCATGGAGGCAATGCCACAGGCATCACTCGAACCGTTGTCTATATCAGCAGCCGTAATAGATGCAGCTCCTAAATTATCTAACTGAAGTG
>NZ_JBHSGP010000006.1:0-25623 GCF_042654525.1 Geojedonia litorea | reverse complement strand
ATAGGCTATAGGTGTAAAGGCAGTAATGTCATAGCCGAGTAGTACTAATAACCCATAGGCTTATTGAGCCTCCCCCTTCTTTAGGGAAGGGGGATGGAATGTCTTTATAAGCAGTATACAAACTTGTATTATTTTTTATGTCATGTTGACGGCCTGCCGTCCTTTTTCCGATATGTTAAGATATTTGTCACGTTAAAAGCGTGACGCTGGATGCTAAAGTTCCTTTTTAGGACAATAGCAAAAAGCTATAACTTAAGGTGGTTATAGCAACGGGGCTCACCTCTTACCATTCCGAACAGAGAAGTTAAGCCCGTTAGCGCCGATGGTACTGCACCAGTGGGAGAGTAGGTCATCGCCTTTTTTAAAGCCCTTCATAAAAATATGAAGGGCTTTTGTTTTTTTAATCCTTTAGTAAAATAATTAGTTAATCTACTATAATTTTTTTTGTAATAGTTATTTCAGCATTTTTAAGTTGCAATAAGTACAACCCAGAGTTTAGCTGATAATTTATAGTGTTATTTTCTAGGATTCCTTTTTGGAAGACTCTTCCATTAATATCAGTTAATTCATAATTTAAAACACCCTGAAATGGTGTTGATAAATGAATTTTGCCATTAGAAGGGTTAGGGTAAACCAATAGTCTTTCATAATCAGTTTGACTATCATTAACACCTAATGTTTCAGGTCCAAACCTAACTATCCAAAAATCATGACGTCCTACTACGTTTCCCACTCCTGAATCATTAGAGCTTGTGTTTCCTATGGTAATATAGCCACTATTAGTAGTTTGTATAATTGATCTTATTATATCACTTTGAGTCCCACCCAATATTTTTTGCCATTGAAGATTTCCTGAATTGTCTAATTTTACTATCCACCCATCTTGACTCCCTTTAGCATTTGTTATATCTCCATCGTTAGATTGTGTATAACCAGATACAATATAGCCTCCATCAGTGGTTTCTCGAACAGAAAATGCCCTTTCACTATTGCTGCCACCTAATGATTTTTGCCATTGTAAATTACCCATTGCATCAATTTTTACAACCCAATAATCTTCACCACCGTTATTGTTGGTAATATCTCCATCGGTTGAACTAGAATAGCCAGCCATAATATAGCCGCCATCTGATGAAGGTTGAATATCCCATAGAGAATCTATTAATGATCCACCATATCGTATATCCCATTGAGCAATACCCGATGAATTTAATTTTATGACCCAAGCATCAGAATAATTTAGCCCCAAATGTTCAAATAGTACTGAATAACCTGTCACAATATATCCGCCATCTAAAGTTTGTACTATGGTATGGGCTTCATCATTACTGTTATTGGTGTCATAACTATAATTGTACTGCCATTCTACATTTCCAACATTATCTAATTTTATTACAATGTAATCAGTATCGTTAGCATCTATTCTCGTAACCCCTGTCAATACATAGCCTCCGCCAGAAGTTGGTATAATAGAAAATGCCCTTTGGTGATTACTGTTGCCATAGCTTTTTTGCCACTGTAGATTACCTGAACTATCCAACTTTACTACCCAAATATCTTCACCACCGAAACTTTCGGTTATATCTCCATCAAAAGAATTAGCATAACCAGCAACAATGTAACCATTGTCAGAAGTTTGAATTATCGAAAATGCTACTTCCGTTCCAGCTCCTCCCAGCGCCTTTTGCCATTGCAAATTTCCAGATGAATTTGTTTTTACAACCCAAAAATCTCTGCCACCATGATGATTGGTCACATCTACATTAGATCCTAATGTATACCCTGCCATAACAAATCCTCCATCTATAGTTTGTACTATGGAGTAAGCATAATCATCTTGTGTGCTTCCAAAATGATTCTGCCATGCTATTTCGGGTTGTGCAAAAGCTATTAAATTTAAAAATAGAGTAATAATTATTAATATTTTTATTTTCATGATGCAATGGTTTTTGTTAACAGTTAAAGTTATATAGCAAAAAGTGTTGCTTAACTTGCTCAATTAAGCTATCATTTTTATTGTTTAGACTTATTTTACCACAACTTTTTTAGTGATTTGCCCCTCATCGCTTTCAATTTTTAATAGATAGATGCCTTTATCCCATGTTTCACTGTTAAATTCCCAGAAATAACGATTGGTTTTATCATTGGAATCAAATACTTTTTGTGCGAGGACTCTTCCATTTAGGTCGTATATGCTTGCTGTAAACTTCTCGTTATTTTGTCTCGCTGAAACCTGAATCCATAGGCCATTTGTTTTTAAAGGATTTGGATAAATACTGAACTGTGCTTCTTCTGTTATTATATTTTCAGGCTCCATTGTTCTAGCTGTAGAAGGTGAACAGGAACCTAGTACATCGCCTGGATGCGTTTTATGACGCGCCCATTGATCTGGTGTAACGCATATGGTAGTTCGGTCACCATTTTTCTTGACATGGCAAATTTCAAATAAACCTGCTCTACAGGTATTTCCTGAACAGGTATTTGTAGCATCGTTAGGACAACTGTCTACACAATCTGGTAGGCCATCACCATCAGAATCCAATTTATCGTCTTGACCAGCACAGATGTCTATACAATCGGGAACACCATCACCATCAGTATCGGTGTCTGGTCCACGTGGACATACATCATTACAATCTGGAACGCCATCATTATCTTTATCGGCATCGCTTGTGCCGCAACCACAAAGTCCGGGTGCCGTTTTGTTTCTGTCATTCGGACAAAGATCTAAACAATCTGGTGTGCCGTCACGATCGGAGTCCAACAAGTCATCAGCTCCTGGACATCTGTCTTCTGCATCACAAACGGTGTCGTTATCTGCGTCTGGACAATTGTTACAGGTATTAGTTGAATCATTTGGACATTCATCAATACAATCGGGAGTCCCATCGGAGTCGGAGTCGGTATCAGCTGTACCACAACCACAATCTCCTGGAGCGGTTTTATTTGGGTCACTAGGGCAGCCATCATTACAATCGGGAGTTCCGTCTGAATCGGAATCTATTGAAACGCCATTGGCATCGACATTGTTTGGACATGGCGAATTAATTTCGCTGTCATTGCAATCGAGGACCCCATCACTATCCGTATCGGTATCAGCTACACCACAACCACAATCTCCAGAAGCGGTTTTATTTGGGTCACTAGGGCAGCCATCATTACAATCAGGAGTTCCGTCGGAATCTGAATCTATAGAAACGCCATTGGCATCGACATTGTTCGGACATGGCGAATTAATTTCGCTGTCATTGCAATCAAAAACGCCATCATTATCGGTGTCAGCATCTGCTACACCACAGCCACAATCACCAGGTTCGGTTTTATTGGCATCATTAGGACAGTTATCGTTACAATCGGCTACGCCATCACCATCACTATCGGTGTCTGGAGTGCCACAACCGCAATCGCCCTGTTCGGTTTTATTGGCATCATTAGGACAGTTATCGTTACAATCGGCTACACCATCACCATCACTATCGGTATCTGGAGTGCCACAACCACAATCGCCTGGTGCTATTTTATTGGGGTCGCTTGGACATAAGTCATCGGCATCACAGGTGCCATCATTATCAGCATCAGGACAGGTTTCACAACCTTCATCAATATTGCCATCACAATTATTGTCAATACCATCACCACAGATTTCATCTGCTCCTGGATTAATAGCGGCATCACTATCATTACAATCAACATCTGCATAAAAACCATCACTATCATTATCTATATTAGAACAGCCAAGAATAGTGTATTCAAATGTTTCAGATTCAATCGGTGGGTCAAACCCTATATCTAAAGCCTTGATTAGATATGTTTCTCCTACTGTATAATTATTACAATAGGTATTAATACTACCTAATATTGGAACTCCGAATCCAAAATTGTCGTTAGTATTGTTTTTGTTCTCAAAATGCAGTACTACTTCCCTAAAGTCGTAATCGCTTTCTACACCAATAGATAAACAAGAATTTGGATCCGTGCCTTGGCACGTTTCTAGAGGCACTTGAGTAAAAATAAAAAGTTGCCCTTGTGAAGCTAAAGTCATACTTGTCAAAAGCATTAGTAAAAACATAATTTTTTTCATGATTTTAAGTATTAGTTGATTAATAGCATTTTAAAATATTAAAACCCCATCTTCATTAATTGATAGTCTTTCTTAGATAATTCTTTTTTCTTTTGCTCTAAACTTATAGCGCGCATGGCATAATTTTCCTTGCTTTTTTGTTTGTGTTGCATGGTCATTTCCATTAATAAGGCGTCTTCTTTCAATACCTGTAATAAGGCAGGATCGAATCCTTTAGGGGCACTTTTATTATTAGCCATGGCAAAAAAGGCACTAAAATTTACAGGTGCATCTAAAGTGAAGTACAATTGGCCTTTATACTGTTGGTCTTCTACCTCAATGCCGTAGCAGGTAAAACCAAGAATCTCTTTGGTGCCAATTTCTTTAAAGCTTACATTCGATTTGTTTTTGCCTTCTTTTAATTCGGGCATTTTATGAACTTGTGCCATTTTTTGGCCGTTCATATCCATAAACATGATATTGGTTTTTTGTAGATTGTCCATCACCATATACATGGTGCCCTGTCCTTTTAACTCTTCACTTGACATTTCTAGGCCAGAGTAATCTGTCGTATTAGAATTGATTAAATAGTTGAATTCAGCCGTTTGATCTTTACCCGAAGTCATTACCGTTTTAAGCTCCCAATTAAATTCATACTGATCTAGAATTTGGGTGGCCTCATGATTTTTAGGGTTCATAGCCGCATTATTAGCGGGTGTTGCTGTGTTTTTTTGTGTATTGGAAGTAGTCGTAGTCGAATCTGGTTTTTTTTCATTCCCGTTTGCAACACCATCAATGGTTTGTTCTGTTTTTTCGGTAACGATTTCATCTGTTTTTTTGAGTATAGTTCGTTCTGCGGCTTGTTCAGCTTTCTTTTTTAGTTTTTTTAAAATTTGTGCTTCGGCTGAAGTGCTTACTGATATACAGAGTATGGCTAATAGGAAGTATTTTGCTTTCATCATCTTAATTTTTTTGTTTGTCTTTTTTATTATGTTTCCAAGGTTCTAGACCGCGTTCTAAATTGAGCATTTTTCCTAAAGGACCTGGTACCATGGATTGTTCTATTGCTTCGGGAAGTTGGACATGGCACTCCTGATAGGAATAGACAAATTTTCCTGACGAATTTTTGGAATCATCTGTAAATTGAGGATTGGTACTATTGATATTAAATTCTACCAATCGCCCTTTTTCATCAAATTGAATATAACTTCCCTGGTATTCCGGATCGTTATAATTAAAGCGTTTGCATACATCTGGGAAGGTGATATTTTGGAGCGTGTAATTGTCATCATCTTCAAAATGTTCAGGTTTATAAATAAAGGCCAGTTCTAATACTATGAAGTTGAGCGCAATGTCTTTTTCCGACAAGAATTCAAAGGCCTCATAATAGGGTTCAGGCGGAAGTTTATAAGCCTGTGTGGTCATACCGGCCATCATAAAGCCCATTGAACTTGCCGGTAATATCGACATTTTTTCATAGTGCCCTTCTTCTACGTTAAAACCATATAACATACCTTTAGTATCATGATAAATGGGATTAGGATTACCTTCTTGCTTGGTACGCATGGCAATGACATCGGCATCAAAAAAGGAGGTTTGTACCTGTTGTCCATCTTTATTATATAAGGCCATAATAACATCGGTAGTAAAAAAATCACGTAGGGTCTCAAGCTCAACTTCCTGAATGTTGTTGTAATTGTTGTCGTTGTTATAAGCTGTGCTATCGAATGAGACTTCCCGCGTTTCCAGCCCTTTTTCCTTGGCGCGTTGTTTGAGTTTGTCTAAAAGTTGAGCTTCGGCTTCAAAAC
This sequence comes from Geojedonia litorea, assembly GCF_042654525.1. NCBI lineage: Bacteria > Pseudomonadati > Bacteroidota > Flavobacteriia > Flavobacteriales > Flavobacteriaceae > Geojedonia > Geojedonia litorea. Next base: position 19,755 of record NZ_JBHSGP010000006.1, on the reverse strand, counting down.
CAATTAAAAGAAACAATGCTGATAGTAAGAGTATTTTTGTTTTCATTTTAATCTTTTTTTAATAATTGATAAATTAAAAAGGGGAATTGTTTTATTATTTTTTCATTCCCCTTTTCCTCAATTAATAGCACATTCAATAATTTATTTTAATTGATTTGTCATTATTTAGTTGTAATGAATCCAATTAAAGGTCTATTTAAAAAGCAGGCAAGAAAGTAGATGGGTATATATTTTAGTATATTTTTATAAAAAAGGTTAACATTAATTTTAATGAAATATCTATTTCTTTAATTTTAAGATTAAATATGTTTACCTTTTATAAATAAACTAACTAATGAGTAAATCAGATACAGCGCAGCTTTTAACTTTAATAAGACGAAGAGATCTTACTGTGTTGGATAAGATTTACAGGGAAAACAGATCGGCGTTTTTAAATTTTGCAAAACAATATAAATTGCCAGAACAAGATTATTTAGACATATATCAAGATGCCATTATAGCCTTTTATGAAAATGTAGTTTCAGAAAAAGTACAGACTTTAGATAGTTCTATAAAAACCTATTTATTCTCGATTGGTAAGTTTATGATTTATAAAAAAATAAATGATTATAAATATAACAAACCCATAGAGCAAGAGATGAATGCTGTCTTACAGAAGCAAATTGAATATTACGAATATCATGAAGTTTCAGAAAGCGATTATCAAAAGTTGGTTTTAAAATGTTTTGGACAACTTGGAAAAAAATGTCAGAAGATGTTAAAACTATTCTATTACGAAAAATTCACTTTAGAAGAGATCAAAACCTATTTAAATTACGATAATTATAATGTAGTTAAAAGTCAAAAATCGAGGTGCTTAAAAACCTTGAAAGATTTAATTACAAAGCAAAAACAAAATGGATAAAGACGAATTAATAGCAAATTATTTTTTGGGAAATTTGACCCCAGACGAAGAACAAAAGTTTGAATATTTAATGCAAACGGATACAGACTTTAAAAAAGATGTTGAATTTCAAAGCCAAGTAAAGGATGCCATATTTAGGCATGAGCGCCATAACCTTAAACAGCGATTACAAGATGTTGAAAAAGATTTAATTCCTAAAAACACCAATAAAATAAAGTGGCTGGTTGCTGCGGCCATCTTAATTTCATTGTCGGTAGGATATTATATCTTCGATTCTTCATATACATACACAGAGTTATATGCTATATATTTTGAACCAGCGCCAAATATTGTCCATCCCATTGTTAGAGATGGTATTGAAGATAATGACGAGACCAAAGCTTTTGTAGCTTACCAAAAACAAGACTATAAACTAGCGGCACAACTATTTGATAAGGTATTTCAAGACACCAAAACTTCTGAAATTTTATTTTATGAAGCAATAAGTTTAATGGAGATCAATAATATTGATCAAGCCATTGAAAAGTTTGAAATCCATAAAAAATATAACGATTTATTATCGAATAAAACTCATTGGTATATGGCATTGGCCTATATCAAGCAAAATAATATAGAAAAGGCAAAAGATGTTCTAAACCTTATTATTAACAATCAAGAATCTTATAATTATAAAAAAGCTAAAGAATTACTTAGAAAACTTTAGTCTATATATTAACAATAAGAAAAGGAATCCAATACCTGCTATTGATAAATATCTATATAGTTTCTTATCTTCAATTATAGGAGATGTATTACCGGAAACAACAAATCCTGCCCAATAGTACGGATGTCTTAATGCTGGTTCTGCGGTACTGTTTAAATAATCTATTTTAGCATTTTTAAGGGCTATGTCTTTTGGTTCTCCTGCTTTTAAATGTTTATAAAATGCGATCATTATTTTGGCAGTTGCATGGTCGTCAACCTTCCATAAACTCATAACTGTGCTTGGTATTCCTGTATATGTAAATGCTCTAGAAATACTTTGAACGCCTTCACCTTCTTCAAAATTGCCACTACCTGATTCACAGGCACTGAGTACAACTAAATCGGCATTAATGGATTCATTATAGAGTTCAGATATGAGTAATTGATTTTCTGAAAAGTCTAAACTGGAGAATTCAGGGTTTATATTGTCTATTTTTGAATGCATTGCTAAATGAAGGATTTCAAAATGATTTGCTTTAGCCAAAAACGTTTCCTTTGTAGCATTATTGAAAAGCTCACCTTCAAAATATCCCAATATGGTGTTTGTTTCATCCTTAACGCTAGGTAATTCGCTGTTTGAATTATTGGATGAAGCAAAAACCCCCAACTTCATATTAGGATTGGTTATACTTAGGTTTTGTTCATTCAATAAGGTTAATGAAGTACCATAGCTAATATTGTAATTTGCATCTCCATAATCGGGAATGAGTGTTTCAAAAGGAAGATAATTTAAAATGCCATACGGTATAATGGTAACATTTTTTAATTGGTTATTATCTATTAAGGGCTTAATGATATGTTTGATTTTATCCAATCCATCATTAGGATTTGAATTAAATGTTGAAATGTTTTCTACATAACGCTTAATGTCTGTATTAAAAGTGCTGTTTATTTCAATTTTTTCAACTTCCAAATTTGATTTTGAAATTTTAAAACAATAAAGGTTATTATTGGTCAATACATATTTAACAATGAGTTGGCCTTTTTTAATTGATTTTCTAAATTTATTAAGATCAAAAGTGAAATTATTTCGAGTAAAGTAGTTGCTATAGTTTTCTTTGATTTCTTTTTGTAGATTTTTTAGATCAAAATTTAAATTTGTAATCCTGTTATTTAAGGTGTCACTATCAATAAAAGAAGTTTCATCTTTTGAGTATATCAATTTTTGATAATGAACAAGGAGTGTTTTAATCTCATTTTCCCTATCAATGATACTATCAGGAACATTAATATGGTGCTTATTATTACTATACATAAATTTGGACCAAGTTAATTTTGAACTGTTATTCTCAATTGCTTCAATGGTTTTAGTTGTTTTTTCTTCTGTAGGGTTTTCGATTGAGGTTTGCATGAGCCACCCATCTATTGATTTATATGTATTATACAATGTTTCGTTATACCTGTCTCCCAAATAAAGATTATTGAAAACATTTGATGCCAATAGGCTTAGATTAAATGAAGTCTCCAAATGTTCAATATTATTTGATTTTTTGAACCTATTAAAATAAAATTCAGCGGTAAGTAAGATGCCTTCAATGGTTTCAAAAGAGTATATTGGCTTTAGGTTTTCAATTGAAATGGTTTTCAATTGAATTGTTTTTAATTTTTCTTTATGGATACCCTTAAAGGCCTTAATAAATTCTTTTTCGGCTTTTATATCAGAATCAATTTTAGAAATAGCAAACCCATAATTTGTTAAAAGATAAAACAGTTCATGACCGTTATCTTTATTATAATTTTCTATTAAATTTATCAAAATACTTCTTGCCCATTCATAGTTTCCAAGCTCTTTATGCTTTTCAAAAAGGGCAATTTGGTAAGGAACAGGGTCTAAAAAGAATTGCTCCTTATAATGTTGTGTTAGATCAATGGCTTTTTCTATTAAATTAACAGATTCTACACTAGATAAATTTGGCAATAACGATTTATAATAATAAAGTTGGGCTTCATGCTCAATATCTTTGATATAGTCTCTTGAAGCAGTTTTTAATTCATTCTCGGATAGTTCAATATATTTTTGTGCAGTTTTATAATCTTTCTTTTTGAGATTTAAATCAATATAAGAATTAAAAAGACTTAAATATTCATGCCTTCGAAATACTGTGAATTCTTCTTTTTTGTGTTCTAATGAATCTATTATTTTAAGTTGATAATTTAAAAAAGATTCGGCCAAATTATAATTGCCATAATAGGTATACCAGGAAGCTTGTTTATTATAATTTTTAAAGGCAAAGCCATAGGTGTCTTCGTTTAGGTTTCGCCATATTTTTTCAGACTCTTGAAGGATTTCAAGTTCTTTTTTTCGCATCCCCAATGCACGATAATTATTGGCCATAATTTCAAAATTCATAGCTAAATCCTTTTTGTTTTCCTTATAATATTTTAAGTATAAGCTATTGGATTTTTGATAATAAACGATGGAATTTTGATAATCTTTAATTTTTGTATTAATAAACCCCAAATCGTCTAATATAAGCAATACTTTATAGTCGTTTTCAGGTAATGTATCGGAAGTAATTTTAAGGGCTTTTAAAGCTTCATAGTGTGCATTTTTCCAATCTTGTAGATATCCATACTGATGGTAAATTCTATTTGCAACATGGAGTCTAAAAAGTTGAATGCGGTCTGTAATACCTTCAGTAATTTCTCTTGCTTTTAATGAATGTTCTAAAGCTTTTTTATGGTTATTTTGACCTCCTATTATTTCATATATACAGGAGTTTGTATAATGCCATTTTGCTTTAATATACATTTTGTAATTATTGGTATGGTCACTTTCCTGTAAAGCTAAAGTTCTAAATGATAAAGATTTTTTGTATTCACCAATAATATCTAAAGAGTCAGCAATCTCAGTATTCGTCTTTTTGATATCTTGAGACTGGATGCCATTAAATGAAATAAGTAATAGATGAAATAAAAATTTTAGCCTTAATGAATTCATAAACAAATGAATTTAAAAACATTAAGTTAATATTTTATTTTTTAAATGCCCTTTTTGATGAATAAAATGCCTTTTAAAATTAATCTCTCAAAATACTTCTCGAGATTACAATCTTCTGGATTTCAGAAGTGCCTTCATAGATTTGTGTGATTTTTGCGTCGCGCATTAATCGTTCAACATGATAGTCCTTTACAAACCCATTACCACCATGAATTTGAACCGCTTCAACGGTATGTTCCATAGCCACTTTTGAAGCGTAGAGTTTAGCAACTGCACTAGAAACGTCATAGTTATTACCTTGGTCTTTGTCCCAAGCTGCTTTCATCACTAAATGTCTGGCCGCCGAAATTTCGGTATACATATCGGCTAATTTAAAAGCTATAGCTTGGTGTTTTGAAATTTCTTTTCCAAAGGCTTTTCGTTCGTTTGAATATTTCAAGGCCAATTCATAAGCGCCTTGAGCTATGCCAAGTGCTTGAGAAGCAATTCCAATACGTCCGCCAGATAAGGTTTTCATTGCAAATCTAAATCCAAACCCGTCATCGCCAATTCTGTTTTCTTTAGGGACTTTTACATCATTAAATTGTAGTGTGTGCGTATCGCTTCCACGAATTCCCAATTTATTTTCTTTAGGACCTACATGAAATCCGTCCATGCCTTTTTCAATAATAAAGGCATTAATACCATGTGAGCCTTTATCTTTATCGGTTTGCGCCATGACCAAATACACATCGGCTCTTCCGCCATTGGTGATCCAATTTTTTGTGCCATTTAATACATAGTGGTCCCCTTTATCAATAGCTGTTGTTTTTTGCGAAGTGGCATCACTTCCAGCTTCTGGCTCGCTCAAGCAAAATGCACCTACAAATTCTCCTGTTGCCAACTTGGTTAAGTACTTTTCTTTTTGTGATTCGGTACCAAAAGCTTCAATGCCATAACACACTAAAGAATTATTTACAGACACTATAACCGAGGCAGAGGCATCTATCTTTGATAATTCTTCCATAATGAGCACATAAGAAATGGCATCCATTCCACTGCCTCCATATTTAGGGTCTACCATAACACCCATAAAGCCTAATGCTCCCATTTTCTTTACAAGTTCATCAGGAAATTGTTGAATTTCATCACGTTCTATAACGCCCGGAAGTAATTCGGTTTGTGCAAAATCACGAGCAGCGTCGCGAATCATTTTATGTTCTTCTGTAAGATTAAAATCCATATACTACAATAATTGTCAAATTGATAAAAAATGTGGTCAAAGATACGTTTTTGACATCGTTTTTTCAATAAGGATTACTATTTTTGCTGAAATGTTAAAAAACAAGTACAGTGTTTTAGGTCTTATGTCTGGGACATCCCTAGATGGATTGGATATTATACATGTAACATTAGGCTATGATGGTATTTGGGACTTTAATATCCATGCTGCAGAAACTATTCCTTACCAGAAAGATTGGAAGTATCAACTCGCCAATTTAACATCAAAATCAAAGGAAGAATTAAAGGACATAGACGAAAGCTTTACAAACTATTTGGCTGAACACATTAATTCGTTTATATCCAAAAATGCCATTGCCGATATTGATTTTATAAGTTCACATGGTCATACAGCATTGCATCAACCATCTGAAGGTTTAACCTATCAGATTGGTAACTTGAATCATTTGGCAACTTTAACAGGACATACCGTTGTGTGTGACTTTAGAGTTCAAGATGTGCAAATAGGTGGGCAAGGTGCACCGTTAGTCCCAATTGGAGATCATTATTTGTTTTCTAATTATAATTATTGTTTGAATTTAGGAGGTTTTGCAAATCTTTCTACCAATAAAAGTGGGATTCGAATAGCCTATGATATTTGTCCAGTAAATATTGTTTTAAACCATTATGTATCACAATTGGGTCATGATTATGATGATAAAGGTAAGATTGCTAAAGAGGGAACCATTAATTCTCAAATGCTAGAACAGTTAAATGCTTTAGATTTTTATCAGCAATCCTACCCAAAATCATTAGGATTAGAATGGGTTGAAATGACTATTTTTCCAATTATAGATTCCTATAAATTATCAGTTCAAGATATTTTAAAAACCTTTGTTGAACATATTGCCGATCAGATTTCTGATGAAACAATTGGTAACAATACGTGTTCGGTTTTAGTCACTGGAGGCGGTGCTTATAATGATTATTTAATTTCTAGGTTGCAGGCTAAATCGCAAAACCAGATTACTATTCCATCAAAAACAATTATTGAGTTTAAAGAAGCTCTCATTTTTTCATTATTAGGTGTGTTAAAAATTAGAGATGAAGTGAATTGCTTAGCGAGTGTAACAGGGGCAAGCAGAGACCACAGCTCTGGAATAATTTTTCAGCCCTAAAAAAAATGAAATTTTAAGATAAAGCATGATTTGTTTTTTATATTTGTTACAGTTCATGACCTACTTTGGTTTGTAGCATTTTTAGTAGTCTTCAAGCATTGATAAGGGAATGTTCAATAAACACATAGACTATAATAAAGCAATAAACACACTACCTTTACATTAAGATCAACTAATTTTCTAACACTACGTGACTATGGAAACCGTAATAATACTTGTATTTGCCTTTGGCTATTTGGCCATAACTTTAGAACACAATTTAAAAATAGATAAACTCATTCCTGCTCTGGTTATGATGGCCATAAGTTGGGCATTAATTTCATTAGGTATTGATGCGTTTCCTGAGTGGTTTGATTCGGCCAATCATAGTATGTTAGAAGGCTTTAGTAGCTTTTCTCATGAAGAGAAGTCACATCTAATGGAGGAGACTTTATTACATCATTTAGGAAAAACTGCCGAAATATTAGTGTTCCTTTTAGGAGCAATGACTATTGTTGAGATAATAGATTACTTTGACGGGTTTTCAACAATAAAAAGCTTTGTAAAAACAAAGAGTAAGCGTAGAATTTTATGGATATTTTCAATTTTAGCTTTTATCTTATCGGCGATTATCGATAATCTTACGGCAACAATTGTATTGATATCAATCCTTCAAAAAATTGTTAAAGACAGGCATATGCGTCTCTGGTATGCTGGACTAATAATTATAGCTGCTAATGCTGGTGGTGCTTGGTCACCAATTGGTGATGTTACAACCACAATGCTATGGATAGGTAAAAAAGTATCTACAGACCATTTATTCGTTTACCTCTTTATACCATCAGTAGTTTGTATGGCCATTCCGGCGTTTATTGCTTCATTTTTGCCAGTATTTAAAGGAGAATTAGATATTGAGGAATCGGAAGAAGAAGATCAGCCCAAAAGTAAATTCAGTTCAACAATGCTTTATTTAGGATTGGGAGCCATAGTTTTTGTTCCAGTATTTAAGGTTATAACACATTTACCTCCTTATGTAGGAATGATGTTGTCACTTGGTGTGGTTGCTATTTTTGCTGAATTGTATAGTAATGCGAAATTTAGCTTGTCTAATGTAGACCATGAGGAAAGTGATGCGCATTCACAACATAGCCCGGTACATCATTCCTTATCTAAAATTGAATTGCCAAGCATCTTATTCTTTTTGGGGATTTTGATGGCTGTTGCTGCTTTAGAATCATTAGGTATACTGTTTAATTTTGCTACTGCACTACAAGACAAGATGCCAATGCTAGGAACAGAATTACATCATACAGGCGTATCTGATTTAGTTATACTGTTGCTAGGGGTAGCGTCAGCGGTTATTGATAACGTACCTTTAGTGGCCGCCAGTTTAGGTATGTTCTCTGAACCTATGGATAATGAACTTTGGCATTTTATTGCATATTCCGCTGGAACAGGAGGAAGTATGTTGATTATTGGATCGGCTGCTGGTGTTGTTGCTATGGGGATGGAGAAAATAGATTTCTTTTGGTATTTAAGAAAAATTTCTTGGTTAGCATTAATAGGTTTTATTGCTGGTGCAATTACTTTTATGTTTACTAGAACTATATTTTAATACATATACTTTACTTATAAAATAGACGTTATTACAATAATTAAAACCAATTTCAACAGTTTAACATATGATAATATTAAGTAACATTCAAGAAGGAGCAGAGTTACTGACTGATGAAGAATCAGTTGAAAAAACGCTTTCAATCATAGAATTAATAGGTAGTGGTGGTACAGCAGGAATGCTTATTGTGACCATATTGTTTTTATTAATGATCGTGGCCATTTATATCTATTTTGAGCGTCTTTTTGCTATAAAAGCAGCTTCAAAAATTGATTCAAATTTCATGAATCAAATTAAAGATCATGTTAGTAATGGTAAAATAGATTCAGCACAAATCTTATGTGCTCAAGTTAACTCACCAGTATCACGATTGATTAATAAAGGTATCAGCCGTATTGGCAAACCTCTTGAAGACATTAATACTGCTATTGAAAATGCAGGACGATTGGAAGTTTATGACCTAGAAAAAAACGTAAGTGTTCTGGCTACAATTTCGGGAGTTGCCCCAATGATTGGGTTTCTTGGTACCGTAATAGGAATGATATTATCCATATTTGAGATTGCCAATTCGGGTGGTCAAATTGATATTAAATTGTTGGCTGATGGTCTTTATACTGCTATGACAACAACGGTAGGAGGATTAATTGTGGGTATTGTGGCCTATATGGCCTACAATCATTTAGTAGTGAAAACTGATAAAGTAGTATATCAGATGGAAGCCAACTCATTAGAGTTTTTAGATCACTTAAACGAGCCCATTTAATGAAAATACGCGGAAGAAATAAAGTTACTCCCGAGTTTAATATGTCATCAATGACCGATATCGTGTTTTTGTTGTTGATATTTTTCATGTTGGCATCAACTTTGGTAACTACTAATGCCATAGACATACTTTTACCTAAAGCAAGCGGGAAAACTGAAAACAAAAAATCGGTTGCTGTGAGCATAACTCAAGATTTAAGGTATTATATCGACCAAAAATTAGTAGGGGAGAGTGTGCTAGAGAATGAATTGATGTCGGCCTTATCTGGTTTAGATAAGCCAACCATAGTTTTACGAGCAGAAAAAACAGTACCTGTAGATAATGTGGTTAAAGTGATGGACATTGCCAACAGAAATAAATTTAAAATTATATTAGCGGTTAAGCCTAATTAAGATGAAATATTTAGAGACCAAACATGAGCGCAATTCAGCAAGAATTACAACTTTGATTGTAACCATCTTGTTATTGTTGCTATTTGTAGTTGGTCCGCCATATTTTGATCCTCCATTAGAGTATGGTGTTGCCGTTAATTTTGGTACCACAGATTTTGGAAGTGGAAATATTCAGCCTACAGAACCTATTAAATCCCAGCCTAAAGAAGTTATTGAGGAACCAAAAGTTGTGGAGACAGTAAAAGAATCGGCTGCTCAACCTAGTACGAAAACTGAAGATGTTTTGACTGAAGAGTCAGAAGAATCGATTGCCATAAAAAAACAAAAACAAGCTGAAGCCAAAGCAAAAGCAGATGCTGAAAGACGTGAACAATTACGACAAGAAGCTGAAGAGCGTAAACGTCAAGAAGAAGCCGACAAAAAGAAAAAGCTTGATGCCCTTATAGGAGGTGTAAGTAATTCTGAAGGCACTCAATCTGGTGGCGAAGGCCCAGATAGCCAAGCAGGAGATAAAGGTCAATTAGATGGTAACCCTTATGCACCAAGTTATTTTGGTGGCTCTGGTCCAGGAAAAGGTGGAGTGGGTTATGGCTTAAATGGTAGAGGACGACCATCTAGACAAATCTATAAACAAGAATGTAATGAATACGGTCTTGTAGTGGTAAGAATTGAAGTTGACAAAAACGGAAATGTTGTCAAAGCAGAACCAGGTGCACGAGGAACCACAAATACACATCCTTGTTTAATTGAACCTGCCCGTAAAATTGCCTTATCTCATAAATGGCCAGCAGATTCTAAAGCTCCTGACCGTCAAATAGGATTTGTAAGTATAAATTTTGATATAAGTCAATAGACTATGACCTATCAGGATACGGTTAACTGGATGTTTCAACAGTTACCCATGTTTCAAAATCAAGGGAAATCGGCCTATAAATCAGATCTCAATAATACCATTTTACTGGCCCAACAGTTAAACAATCCCCAGCACAATTTTAAATCTATCCATGTGGCAGGGACTAATGGTAAGGGCTCAACAAGTCATATGTTGGCTTCCATTTTACAAGTTGCCGGGTATAAGGTTGGCTTATATACTTCACCTCACTTAAAGGATTTTAGAGAACGTATTAAAATAAATGGTCAGTGTGTATCTAAAGCCTTCGTGACGGCTTTTATTAAACGCAATAAGCCATTTTTTGAACAACACCAATTATCTTTTTTTGAAATGACTGTTGGTATGGCATTCGATTATTTTTCTAAACAAAAAGTAGATATTGCCATTATTGAAGTAGGCATGGGAGGACGCTTGGATTCGACCAATATAATAACACCACTTGTATCAGTAATTACAAATATTGGGTTAGATCACACTCAATTTTTAGGTGACACCATTAGTCAAATTGCGAAAGAAAAGGCTGGAATTATTAAACCAACTGTCCCAGTAGTCATTGGTGAAACACAGCCAGATACCAAATCTGTATTTATTGAGATTGCCAAAAAAAATAATTCTGAAATTAGCTTTGCAGATAAGACCATTAAGAAAGTTTATAAGAGCGCCTTAGAAGGAAATTATCAATCAAAAAATATCAAAACCGTTATAGAAACAATTACACAACTTAATAAAAGTGATTTTGAAGTTGAGCATGAGCATATTGTAAGAGGTTTACAGCATGTGAAGGCATTGACAGGTTTAAGAGGTAGATGGGATGTAATTCATCATCAGCCAAAAGTGATTTGCGATACTGCACATAATAAAGAAGGACTCTCCTATGTTATGGAGCAACTTGCAAAAGAAAAATTTAAAAAACTCCATATCGTTTTTGGAGTTGTTAATGATAAGAATTTAAAGCTAATTTTCCCATTATTGCCTAAACATGCTCACTATTATTTTTGTAAGCCCAACATTCAACGTGGTTTAGATGCCGAAGAATTAAAGAGACAAGCAAATGAAAATGGACTTAAAGGGCAATCTTATTTTAGTGTTAAAGAGGCCTATGAAACTGCGTTAACAAATGCAAATTCGGACGATCTAATCTATGTTGGAGGAAGCACATTTGTAGTTGCAGAAATTATATAATTTTTTTTCAAAAATCTTTTGCGATAACAAAAACTAAACTATATTTGCAGTCCGATAACAAGGGCGATTAGCTCAGCTGGTTCAGAGCACCTCGTTTACACCGAGGGGGTCGGGGGTTCGAACCCCTCATCGCCCACTAAAGTTCATACAACGTTGTATGAACTTTTTTGATTTAAAGGGTCATTAACTCAGTTGGTTCAGAGTGTCACGTCGACAACGTGGAAGTCACTGGTTCGAATCCAGTATGACCCACAACTATAAAAATCCTAATGCAAAATGCATTGGGATTTTTTATTTTATAAGAATTTAAAGCCTCTGCAACAAATCACTTCTGGCATACTAATAAGTAAATGTTCCAGATTTAACGAACGGTTATTTTAGAAAATTTCTTCTCTATTATCTTAAAAATCTGATATTTAATTTACCTCAACACATTAATGACTCAATATATTTTCCTATTTTGGTTTAAATAGTGCTTGTCAAAATCCTTTAAAACAATCAATTATGATTGACAGAGTAGTTTCAAAGTTCGTATTAATTGTAATTTTATTGACTCCCATTGTTATGTTAGCTCAACATAACGTTAACACCGAAATTAGAAGTCTCGATAGCTTGTGTAGAGTGCATATGAGAACTCCTGATAGTTTGTTAGCTTATGCTCAAAAGTTCCTTGAGTATTCACAAGAACATAATTTAATTGAAGGTAAAAAGAAAGCTTTTCGGTATTTAGGGATGGCGAATGTAAGGATAGGAAATTTTGACCACAGTAATCGTTATTTTCATAAGGCGCTGCAACTTTCAAAAATAAGTGGCGATAAACAATTAGAAGTCATAGTTTACAATGATCTTTCTATAAATCATAGTAGAACTAATTATCACGATTCATCCATTTATTACTCACACAAACTCATAAAACATTTCAAAAATGATCCAGGCAATAAAAGATTGAGTTTAACTTATATGAATATTGGAACAAATTACATCAGAAAAAGTAATTTAGATAGTGCGCAATTTTATTTAGAAAAGTCCATAAAAGGATTCAAAGCATCTCAAGACATAACTTTAATGTCAAATAGTTTGAGTTTACTCGGAGAAGTGTATTTTCAAAAGGAGGCTTTTCAAGAAGCCTTAACAATTTCAGATTCTGCACAGTCGCTAGCCGAATCGATTGATCTTCAGAGAAATTATTCAAAAAATTATGCGCTTTTGGCACGAATACACGAAAAGCTAAATAATATAGAGAAGTCTGAACATTATACTCAACTGTCTTTTGAAAATAGGCCAAAACAGATTGATAATAAAATAGTTCGAGACGATGGTTTAAATGAAGATTATAAAAAATCTATGTATAAGTTTAATCATCAAAATTCACAAAAGCTGCAAAGTGAAAAACTGTTCTATAAAACAAATCTCTTTAAAGTGCTTTTTTTGACTCTTGGATTGCTTTTAGTAAGCTTTGTTCTATTTAAAAGAAATAAAAAAAGCAATAGAGAACTAGAATTGTTAAGAGAAAAATTAAATCAATTTTCAGAGAGTAATCAAAATGCAATGTTAGATCTGATCCATCTTAATAATAAAGTTGTTGTTGATCTTAACAAGTTGATATATATTAAATCTGAAGGACATTATTTAGAATTTTATCTTGAAGATAAAGATCAGCCTGAAATAGATAGAAATTCTTTAATTAATATTTTGGAAGAGTTACCACCACAACAATTTGTGAGAATTCACAAATCCTACATAGTCAATATTTCGCATATTAAAATTATTAATTCTACCAAATTAATGTTGAAAAGTGGAAAATGGATTAACTTATCTAGGACCTACAAACAACAACTAAGGCAAATGTTAAATATAGAATAGTCTTTTCTACTAGGTTGTTCATGTTGTTTATTAAGCCACTTGTGACAAAAGGTTTAATTTCTATATTTTTTTGATTTCATTTGAAATGCTATTAATTTCTTGGGAAGTATTTATGAAACAAGTGTCTGTTTAAATTATTCCCATGTTTATGATTCTGAAAACAGGCACTTTTTCATATCTGACATTCTTCTTTTGCGAATTCAATTCTTGCCATGCATTTTAATCAACTTTTGTGTACTAAAACAGTTTAGCTAATCGTAAACAGAATGATTATGAAAAATTCTTACCTTCTAATTCTAGCCCTTTTTTCATGTGTTTTTATAAATGCACAACTATTATTTGACGAACATTTTAATTATGGAGACGCCTCTGGAGATTTAACATTAACAAGTTCTGGAGATTGGAGCGTTTTAAATGCTGTAACACCCAAAGTAGGATACCAAACGTCTAACTTAAGTTTAAATAATTACGAATATTTAGCTAAAGGAGGCGCTGCGACCATTGCGAAAATAGATGGAGAAAGTGTTAATACTGGTTTTGCCTCTGTTAATTCCGGCACCATCTATTATAGTGTTTTAGTCAATTTAACAGACCTTGGTAACGGCGGTATAGGGTTCTTTATACATTTAAATGGATCAACAGGAATTAGAGCAAGACTTTTTGCCATTGACGACGGATTTGGTAAAATTAATTTTGGGATTACCTCCCAAGGCACTCCTGATTTTATAACAACTCCATATGACTTAAATACCACGTACTTATTGGTGGTATCATATAATATTGCAACCTATACTTCAAATTTATATGTGTTAAGCGCTCCTTTGGCCAGTGAACCTGGTGCTCCTCATGCAACTCAAATGTCCGGTAATGGTCCTGCTTCGGTTTCTACTATTACTATTCGGCAAAGTGCGGCTGGACCATCTGGCAGCATAGATCAAATGCGTGTGGCCACAACCTGGGAAGACCTTATGCAGTCGTATTTTGCTCCTGCACTCTACTTTCCTGACGGGCCTGATAATGAAACTATAATTAGTATACCCCCAGAAACAGCACTTAATGCCGCGGCGACCTTTAATACACCTAATTTCTCGGTCTCTAATGAGCTGTCAGCATGCACAAGTAATAATTCTCAAGATGGATATATAAAATGGGAGTTAAAGGATACAAGCGATGACAGTCTCGTTAGTTCTGGTTGTATTTTTAGTTCAAATAGTGGAGACTTTTCAGCTATTCCAGGAATGACAGAAGGAAATAGCTATAGTTATACCGTATGGCTTGTCAATAATGCTGGAGTGGCCTTGACTAATCCAGAAGCGACCTATTCCGTGATTTTTAATGTCATAAGTTATAATGATGTTTCAGATATAGCGGGACTTAGGGCAGGCACAATAGACGAGAATACTTACTATCGTGTGACTGGACAGGTGGTGCTTTCCTATTATAATCAAAACGAAAATGATGCCTTATATTTTTTTCAAGACAATTCTGGAGGTATTGCGGTCACCGATGAAGACGGGTTTATGCCGCTCATAACCGTGGGTGATGTATTCGAAACTTTAAGTGGCTATTTAAAGAGTGGAGCCAACGGTGAGTTAATGCTAGAAATTACCAAAATAGAAAGAGATGACCCTACCATAAATAATGGTGATATCACACCTCAACAGGTAACTTTAAATGAATTGTATACAAATTATCAAGATTATGAATCTGAATTAGTACTTATAAATGATGTCAATTTTGTGAGTCCTTCAGGCGATTTCACCATAAATTCTACTTATGCCATAAATGATGGTACTCGTGGCAGTAACGAGGATTTGTTTTTAGCAGATTTTCCTCAAGCAGATTATATCACATCAGCTTATCCCGTTCCAACCCTACCTCAAGATTTGGTGGCTTTGGTGCGTTCAAAGTCGGGTGCAGCGGTGACGGTTACAGCTAGAAGTACTTCAGACTTTGCATTAGATATCAATGACTATTCGAGCGACAGTTTTAAGTTATACCCTAATCCTACAAATAAGGGATATGTTACTATTGGGAGTAAGCACCATTTGCCAATGCAAGTCACTGTAGTTGATTTAATGGGAAAACAAGTTTTAAGTAAAATAGTTAATAATAACGTTCTAAATCTTTCTGAATTGACTCCAGGATTTTACTTACTAAAAATCTCACAAAATAATGCATTAGTGACTAAAAGAATAATAATTGAATAAGCTGTTATAGAATTACAAAGTTTTGTTTAATCTATTTTTAAAGACATTTCATCTATTTTTTTAAAATGAATTATGATTTTTGTAAGAAAAAGACTTAAAAAATATAACTTGTGAAAAATACCGAAACATATTAGCCATGGTCTATCAAGAAATTAAGCGTATTTATAAAGATATTTTTCACTCATATGATTCGCCTTTTTTAGAAGAACATCTTCAAAAAATTATTGAGATTGATCGTTATTTACCTTATGATTCTACTTTTTTTTGTATTACGAATACACAATCTCTAGCCTTTGAATATATTAGTAAAAATACTACTGCATGCCTGGGTGTAGAAAGTGATGAGCTAAAACATCAGGGAATGAAAAGCTTTTGGGGGCGAATACATCCAGAAGATATTGAACCTTGGCTGATGGCTTTGGATGAATTGATGAAATTCACTATGGGTGAAATAGATATAACCAACAGAAATCGTATGAGTTATACATGGAATTATCGTATCAAACATGGTAACGGTAAATATGTAAATATTATACAGAACACAACACCTTTAGAATTTGATTCTGATGACAAACCAATAATAGGTTTGGCACATTACACTGTTTTACACCCCAAAATTGAAATGCCTATTACAGCCACTGCAAAATTATTAAATGAGCAGAATGAATATGAAACAAAATATTTCAATAATTTTTCACGAAAGTTGCTTTCCGATGGTATTAGTAATCGTGAACGAGATATTGTGCGGCTTTTGGTTTTAAACTATTCTAGTAAGGAAATTGCTGTCAGTTTGGATATTAGTTCTAATACTGTAGATACGCATCGTAGAAATATATTGAAAAAACTACATATCTCTTCAACTGGTGAGCTTATTGGAATGTTGAAAATGAACAAAATAACTTTATAATAGGTCGTATCATTTAATCAATAAAGTTTTTTAGACCACTAATATGCCCCATATTATACTTATTGTAGAAACCTTACAACTAAAAAATAGGACTTTTTGTCTAAAAAACAAGCTCGATACTCAAATTGAGTATTTCGTCTAATCAATTCCCATCTTAATTTTATCTTGCTATTAATCAGTTTTAGGGATACACTATATGCAAGGTGTTTGTCAATAAATTAGCTTACGAGTTGATACAGAAATAAACACCTTTTTATTTAAGCCTACCGTGAGTGCTCCTATTCACAATAGCCCCTAAATGGGAATTACATCAGTAACCAATATTAAACAGCTATATGGTTTTATAGTCTGATACTAAATCCAAACTATTATGAAAACAATTACAAGAATACTTGTAGTGATTTTATTTGTTGTCAACTTTTCTTGTGCAGAAAAAGAAAAGTCAAGTAGGTCAGCCACAAGTTATGAAACTTCAAAAAAAGAAGAAGTCACTGATGTCTATCAACAGATGATTGATTCACAAGATTCAATTTTCGATGCACGTAACAAAGAACTAACTGATATTGAAATTGTAAGTCGTCCAATAGATCCAATAGCATTTGAGGAACTTTCCCTATTAAGTGATTTTGAGGAAGATCCAAAACGCGAAATAATTTCAAAAAGAGACAGGACCTCAAAACATTATATGGGTAAGGACGGCAAAACCATCGATGCGGTTTTATCCCCTAAATCGGTTCACTATAAAGATGAACATGGTAATTGGGAAGACATAGACACAAAAATTAAGGAGTCGCCTAAATCTAATTATGCTTATGCCAACACCAAAAACAACCTAAAGTCTTGGTTTCCTAATAATCCATCAAATGAAGGTATTTTAATTGCTACTGATCAAGCTGAAATTTTAACAGCAAAGAATTTGAAAATGCATTGGGCAGATAGCAGTGGTATAAGTATTGACGAGATACGTTCTCAAGCTAAAAAAATGATGGTAACTTCCAATACCATAACCTATAAAGATATTATTCCTTCCATAGACAATCAATATGTTGTTGAAAGTGATAAAGTAGAGCAAAATATAATTTTAAATAAACGCCCTGATATTCCTCAAAAGGCGGCGTATTTAACATTTTCGGAAGAAATAGAACTGCCAGATAATTGGGATATCGATTTTGATCAGAATGAGATGGGGCTTGTGATTTTGAATGAAAATAATGAGGTGCATTTAGAAATTCCCTTTCCTGAAATTTATGAGCAGAACAACAGAAGCATTGCCGCCAACACCACCAATTCAGGGTTTGGTCTGGTACAGTTATCCAATAATACCTATCAGATTAACACCAACGTTTCTGCCGATTGGTTAAAGGAACGAAGTTATCCGGTAGTTGTTGATCCTACAATAATATTGAATGGCAGTGCTTCGGGGTATATTAGATACAGATATGATTATCGTGATCCAGGATGTGGTTATTCGTACACCACACACACCTATTATGCAGTTAATAACCAACCAGCAAGGCTTCAAGTAGGTTATAGTTATTATCGATCAGGTGGAAGTTGGTGTAGCTGGGCAGATTCTGAGTATGATCATTATAGGAGTTGGATAAAGTATGATACCAGTTCCATTCCAGATGGTGAGACCATCACCAATGTCGAGTTTAGTGCTAACGTGTCCTCCAGTTATTCTAATGCCCTAACAGGGAATATTTACTCCTCAAACTCCATGGGAGGGAATTATACTACAAGCAATAATGCCAGTCAATACATTTCAATTGCACCTTCAGGGTATCATCATGGTTCTGTTAGTTATTCTACAGTAGGACAACAGCCCTATGCTGTACTCGGTAATGGAGTTACGTCACGATTGCAAAATTTGTTGACCAGTGATTATTTTCAGATTGGATTTGATCATAATGGTAGTAGTAGATATACTCGACCACATAAAATTTTCAGTACGAGCGAATCTTTATTACGGGTTTCTTATGGAATTACTTGCCAGGAACCTGTGGCTTCTTGCCAGGATTTTACTGTTCAATTAGATGCTAGTGGTATCGTAACAATTAGTTCTTCAGATGTTGATAACGGTAGTACAGCGGAATGTGGTTTACAATCAATGACTTTATCAAGAACCGATTTTACCTGCGCCGATGTAGGAGATAATTTAGTTACCTTAACGATTACTGATATAAATGGAGCGGAAGGAAGTTGTCAAGCCACGGTAACAGTTAAAGACGAAGTAAAACCAAATGTTGTCACCCAGGACATTCTAGCGCTTCAGTTAGATAATTCAGGAGCTGCATCTATTACGCCAGCCGATATAGACAATGGTTCGAGTGATGCCTGTGGCATTGCCTCCATGAGCGTATCACCAAGTGCGTTTGACTGTTCAAATGTAGGACCGAATACAGTGACCTTAACGGTGACCGATGTCAACGGTAATGTAGAGACCGGTACTGCGACAGTAACAGTCAAGGACGAAGTAAAACCAAATGTTGTCACCCAAAACATTCTAGCACTTCAGTTAGATAATTCAGGAGCTGCATCTATTACGCCAGCCGATATAGATAACGGCTCGAGTGATGCCTGTGGCATTGCCTCCATGAGCGTATCACCAAGTGCGTTTGACTGTTCAAATGTAGGACCGAATACAGTGACCTTAACGGTGACCGATGTCAACGGAAATGTAGAGACCGGCACTGCTACGGTAACAGTTAAAGACGAAGTAAAACCAAATGTTGTCACCCAGGACATTCTAGCACTTCAGTTAGATAATTCAGGAGCTGCATCTATTACGCCAGCCGATATAGACAACGGCTCGAGTGATGCCTGTGGCATTGCTTCCATGAGCGTATCACCAAGCACGTTTGACTGTTCAAATGTAGGACCGAATACAGTGACCTTAACGGTGACCGATGTCAACGGAAATGTAGAGACCGGCACTGCTACGGTAACAGTTAAAGACGAAGTAAAACCAAATGTTGTCACCCA
>NZ_JBHSGP010000005.1:0-333957 GCF_042654525.1 Geojedonia litorea | reverse complement strand
ACCCCTTAAGCGGGTGCAAATATAAAACCCTTTTTTTATTCCCACAATACTTTACCAATCTTTTTTGAAAAAGTTTTTTCAAACCTATTATAACAACCAATAAAATATCACAATGAACTTTTACCAACACAGCATCTAACCGTTTTAGCGGCTGCAAATATACAACCCTTTTTTTCTTCCAAACAAAACTTTTTATCCCTTTTTTTAAAGTATTTTTTTGAATACTGAATTACAGCATTTTATACGTCTCATTTAATTCATTAAGCGTCATTAAAACCAAAATTAAATGATTGTTGAATTCGTACATATATATATTGTAGGAGTGTTATTATCGTACTATCTTTGTCAACTGAAATTTAGTACATAATATAAATGATTAATATTACCTTACCAGACGGAGCTGTTAAAACCTTTGACAAAGGAGTGACTCCAATGGATGTTGCAAAGCAAATAAGTGAAGGGTTTGCCAGAAATGTTATCTCCGCAAACTTTAACAATACTACTATTGAAACTTCAACACCATTAGTTAAAGATGGTTCTTTAATATTATACACTTGGAATGATGATGACGGCAAAAAAGCATTTTGGCATTCATCAGCCCATATTTTAGCTCAAGCTTTAGAAGAACTATATCCGGGAATTAAGCTATGGGTTGGACCAGCCATCGAAAATGGATTTTATTACGATGTAGACATGGGCGAGCATACCATATCTGAAAAAGATTTTAAAGCCATAGAGGATAAAATGTTGGAGATCGCTAGAGGAAAACATGATTTTAATATGAGATCTGTTTCTAAAGCAGAAGCGTTGTCCTATTATAATGGAGTAAATAATTATAAAGTAGATCTCATTGAAAATTTAGAAGACGGTACCATTACGTTTTGCGATCATTCTGCTTTTACTGATTTATGTAGAGGTGGCCATATCCCAAATACTAGCTTGGTAAAAGCTGTGAAGATAATGAGTGTGGCTGGAGCTTATTGGAAGGGGGATGAAAAAAATAAGCAACTTACAAGAGTTTATGGTATTTCTTTTCCGAAACAGAAAGAATTAACCGAGTATTTAGAACTATTAGAAGAAGCTAAAAAACGTGATCATCGTAAATTAGGCAAAGAGTTAGAATTATTTACATTCTCAACTAAAGTTGGACAAGGATTACCACTATGGCTGCCAAAAGGTGCTGCGTTAAGAGAACGATTAGAAAATTTTCTTAAGCAAGCGCAAAAAAAGGCGGGCTATGAAATGGTAGTAACTCCTCATATAGGTCAAAAAGAATTATATGTCACCTCTGGACATTATGCCAAATATGGAGCCGATAGTTTTCAGCCCATTTCTACACCAGCAGAGGGAGAAGAGTTTCTTCTAAAGCCAATGAACTGTCCGCATCACTGTGAAATTTATAATACCCGTCCATTTTCGTATAAAGAATTACCTAAACGCTACGCCGAATTTGGCACAGTTTATAGATACGAGCAAAGTGGTGAGCTTCATGGTTTAACTCGCGTTAGAGGATTTACTCAAGATGATGCGCATATTTTCTGTACTCCGGATCAACTAGACGCCGAATTTAAAAATGTTATTGATTTGGTTCTTTATGTATTTGGTTCACTAGGTTTTGAGAACTTCAAAACACAAGTATCAGTAAGAGATCCTGAAAATCCAGATAAATATATAGGAAGTGTTGAAAACTGGGAAAAAGCCGAGCAAGCAATTTTAAATGCGGCAATTGACAAAGGACTTGACTATGAAGTTGTAGAAGGTGAAGCAGCCTTTTATGGTCCAAAACTAGACTTCATGGTTAAAGATGCATTAGGAAGAAACTGGCAATTGGGTACTATTCAGGTTGATTATAATTTACCAGAGCGTTTTGAACTCACCTATAAAGGTAGTGACAATGAATTACATAGACCAGTAATGATTCACAGGGCACCATTTGGAAGTATGGAACGTTTTGTAGCTATTTTATTAGAACATACAGGTGGTAATTTCCCTTTATGGTTAATGCCCGAACAGGTCATTATTCTCTCAATTAGCGAGAAATATGAAAAATACGCCGAAAAAGTTTTAAATTTGTTAGAAAATAACGAAATTCGCGCCCTCGTTGACAACCGTAATGAAACTATTGGGAAGAAAATCCGTGAAGCGGAGATGAATAAAATCCCATATATGATTATAGTTGGGGAAAACGAGGAAAAGGATCAAAAAATAACTGTACGCCAACATGGTGGTGAAGATTTAGGGCTTTTAAGTGTTGAAGAATTCACAACAATTGTTGACCAACAGATTAAAAAAACATTGAAAACCTTTAAAAATTAAGTTTAACTAAAATATATAAGCCATAGCAATACGTAGAAACAGAAACTATTCTAAGCGAGTAGAAAAAGAGGATCAACACAAAATTAATTCGAAAATTAGAGCCGAAAAGGTCCGCCTTGTTGGTGATAATGTTGAAATGGGTGTATACCCAACTAAACAGGCTTTAGCCATTGCAGACGAGCAAGGGTTAGATCTTGTTGAGATTTCACCAAACGCAGAACCTCCTGTTTGTAAGGTAATGGATTATAAAAAGTTTCTTTATGAACAAAAGAAACGAGATAAAGCTTTAAAGGCAAAAGCTACTAAAGTAATTGTAAAAGAGATACGATTTGGCCCACAAACCGATGATCACGATTACGAATTTAAAAAGAAGCACGCCGAAAAGTTTTTAAAAGATGGAGCAAAGCTTAAAGCTTTTGTATTTTTTAAAGGTCGCTCTATTGTATTTAAAGAGCAAGGACAAATTTTATTATTAAAATTAGCTCAAGATCTTGAAGAATTTGGCAAAGTAGAACAAATGCCACGATTGGAAGGTAAACGTATGACCATGTTTATTGCTCCAAAAAAAGGAAAATAATTAAAAGCTGAAATAATTTCAGTTTAAAGATAATAAGCGAAACGTAAATTAAAACTAGGAGAAAATGCCTAAAATGAAAACTAAATCGAGTGCTAAAAAACGTTTTAAACTAACGGGCACTGGTAAGATTAAGAGAAAGCACGCTTTTAAGAGTCATATTTTGACTAAAAAATCTAAAAAGCGTAAGCTTGCTTTGACTCATGATACTTTAGTACATAAGTCAGACGAAGATAACGTTAAAACCATGTTACGTTTAAAGTAATATAAGTTTTAACCGGTTAAAACAAATTATAAACCCTGGAGTTAGGCAAAACAATTTAGCAAGTATCAAACTATTTGATCGCCTACTACAAAAAAACAATTTAAGAAATGCCAAGATCAGTAAATTCAGTTGCGAAAAGAGCCAGAAGAAAAAAGGTTCTTAAGCAAGCCAAAGGTTACTTCGGAAGACGTAAAAACGTCTGGACAGTAGCAAAAAATGCGGTTGAAAAAGCGATGCAATATTCGTACAGAGACCGTAGAAACAAAAAAAGAACATTTCGTGCTTTATGGATAATGCGTATTAACGCAGGTGCCAGACAACATGGAATGAGCTACTCAAAGTTAATGGGTAAATTAAAAGCTAACAATATCGAATTGAACCGTAAAGTTCTTGCCGATTTAGCGATGAACAACCCAGAAGCTTTTGAAGCTATTATAAACAAAGTAAAATAAGGCGTTGGCCTAAATAATAACAACAATTCGCTTATAAAAATCCGATTCTAATGAATCGGATTTTTTTTATGCGCATCTTTCAATTAATATATTTATCTTTCTTCTCAAATTTAAAAAACCTCCAATAATGAATCGTTTTTCTATTCTTTTGCCCCTATT
The DNA here is from genome assembly GCF_042654525.1 of Geojedonia litorea. Lineage (NCBI taxonomy): Bacteria > Pseudomonadati > Bacteroidota > Flavobacteriia > Flavobacteriales > Flavobacteriaceae > Geojedonia > Geojedonia litorea. The sequence continues at coordinate 330,191 of NZ_JBHSGP010000005.1, read as the reverse complement.
CCTTTTTATTACTTTTAATTCATTCAGCCAAGATAAAGAAGCCAAGTGGGATGTTTCAAATCCAAGTGGCGATTGGGACTTTAAAACATTAGAGCTATCAACTACTGAAGGAACATGGATGAATTTGGATGTAAGTCCTGACGGAAAATCTATCGTTTTCGATATGCTTGGCGATATTTACAAATTAGACATCTCTGGCGGAAAAGCTCAAGTGTTACGAGAGGGTTTGCCCTTTGAAGTACAACCGCGTTTTAGTCCAGACGGTAAACAAATATCGTTTACAAGTGATGCCGGTGGTGGTGATAACATATGGGTTATGAATGCTGATGGCAGTGATGCCAAACAAGTTACAAAGGAAGATTTTAGGTTATTGAATAATGCAGTTTGGACGCCTGATGGTAATTACCTCATTGCTCGCAAACATTTTACTTCAGGACGATCTCTAGGTGCTGGTGAATTATGGATGTATCATAAAACTGGAGGCACTGGAATACAACTCACCAAAAAGAAAAACGACCAGCAGGACGTTAATGAACCAAGTCTTTCACCTGATGGCAAGTATCTCTATTACAGTGAAGATGTATATCCAGGTGGCTATTTTCAATACAATAAAGATCCTAACAGTCAAATTTATGTTATTAATAGGTATGACATGGTTACAGGTGACATAGAGCGATTAACCGGAGGTCCTGGAGGAGCTGCAAGACCACAGATTTCTCGTGATGGTAAGAAATTAGCCTTTGTAAAACGTGTAAGGGAAAAATCGGTTCTATATCTACATGACTTGGAAACAGGTGAAGAATGGCCAATTTATGATGAGTTGAATAAGGACCAACAAGAAGCATGGGCAATTTTTGGTGTCTATACTAACTTTAACTGGATGCCAAATAATGAAGAAATTGTGATTTGGACTGGCGGAAAAATCAACAAAATAAATATCAATTCTTCAAAAGTTACTAATATTCCATTTCAGGTGGACGCTAAAATTAAAATTGCAAAAGCCGTTGAGTTTGACACTCCTGTCGCTCCTGATACTTTCGAAGCAAAGGTAATTCGGCATGCTGTGACATCTCCAGATGAAAAAACCTTGGTCTTCAATGCGCTGGGTTATTTATACACTCAAAAACTGCCTAACGGAACGCCTAAACGCTTAACCAACGGCACCGATTTTGAATTTGAACCTGCATTCGCTCCTAATGGCAATGAAATTGTATATGTCACATGGAACGATGAAAACTTAGGAGCTATTTATAAAGTTTCAGTAAACGGAGGCACACCAACAAAGATTTCATCCAAAAAAGGAATTTATAGAAATCCTTCATTTGCCAATGATGGCCAGCAAATTGTTTATGTCAAAGAAAACGGAAATAACGAGCAAGGGAGAACGTTCGACAAAAAACCTGGAATCTACACCATGAACACCAACGGTTCAAACGTTAAGTTTGTCTCCAATGAAGGAGACTACCCTATTTATAGTGCCGATAATTCTCGAATCCTTTATCAAACTGGTGGAACGTTTTTTGGTAATTTAACTAAAGAATTAGTGAGCGTTGATTTAAATGGATTTGATGAACGAACATTGGTTAGCTCAAAATATGGAAACAGATTAGTGCCTAGCCCAGACGGTACGTGGTTAGCATTTGTGCATTTACATAAAGTATATATTGCTCCAATGCCTAAATCTGGACAAACTTTGGACATGACTGATAAAACTAAATTTGTTCCAGTATCTCAATTATCAAAAGATGCTGGTATTAATTTACACTGGTCGAAGGATAGCAAAACATTACATTGGACTTTGGGTAATACTTATTTTTCAGCTGAAGCAAAAGAAGACGCTAAAATTGTTGAGGAAGGAATCAAAATAAAATTAGAAGCAAAAACTGATAAGCCTGATGGTGTGATTGCCTTTAAAGGAGCACGACTTATAACCATGGAAGGCGATCAGGTTATAGAACAAGGAACAATTATTGTAAAAAATAATAGAATTGAAGCCATTGGAGCCACAGGAGATATTACTATTCCTTCCAATGCAAAAGTTTATGATGTCACTGGTAAAACCATTATGCCCGGAATTATCGATGCACATGCACATATTGGAGGTTTTCGTTATGGATTAACAACCCAAAAACACTGGCAATTTTACGCTAATCTAGCATATGGAGTTACTACAGCTCATGATCCATCTGCACACACTGAAACTGTTTTTGCATTGTCAGAATTATTAAAAAGCGGTGGTTTGGTAGGACCTCGACTCTACTCTACCGGATTTATTTTATATGGTGCTGATGGCGACTTTAAAGCTGTTATCAATAATTTGGACGATGCACGTTCATCAATTCGTCGTACAAAAGCTTTTGGTGCACTATCTGTTAAAAGTTACAATCAACCAAGGCGTGAGCAACGTCAGCAAGTTTTACAGGCTGCAAGGGAAGAAGGCATTTTTGTTGTTCCCGAAGGCGGTTCAACATTTTACCACAACCTAACCATGGTTATTGATGGTCATACTGGAGTTGAGCATAATATACCTGTTGCACCAGTTTATAAGGATGTTTTGGAACTTTGGGGAAGTAGTAACACTGGATATACACCAACGCTCATCGTTAATTATGGAGGCTTAAATGGCGAATATTATTTTTATCAAAACACCAATGTCTGGGAAAATGAAAAGCTACTAAAATACACGCCAAGAGGGATCATCGATTCTCGTTCAAGACATCGCACTATGGTTCCTGATGAAGAATATAAAAATGGACATATTCTTGTTTCTGAAACAACAAAAGCATTGAGTGATGCTGGTGTAAAAGTCAATTTAGGCGCTCATGGTCAATTACAAGGTCTAGGTGCACATTGGGAACTTTGGATGTTTCAGCAGGGTGGAATGACCAATCATGAAGCTCTAAAAACTGCAACCATTAATCCTGCCAATTATATAGGTGCTGGAAATGACATTGGTTCATTAAAAGCTGGAAAGTTAGCTGATTTAATTGTTATGGATAAAAATCCTTTGGAGGATATAAGAAACACCGAAAGTATTATTTATACCATGGTTAACGGACGTTTATACGATACTGAAACCATGAATGAAATAGGTAATCGACCTAAAGCACGCAGTAAGTTTTATTGGGAAAACAAAAAATATAATGAAGCATTCCCTTGGCATGAAGAAAGTCAAAGCTTTACAAGAGAAGCTTGTGGTTGTCATGTTGGTTCACATTAATTAATTCTTAAAATCACCATCCAAAATTAATATCTTGAGTGGTGAAATTTCATCTTTAGTTTATGGAATATGTCATCATTTGTCTAGTAGCGCTTTTAACCTCCATTCTAACCTTTTTTTCTGGTTTTGGTTTGGGTACTATATTGTTACCGGTATTTGCACTTTTTTTTCCTATAGAATTAGCCATTGCTCTCACAGGAGTCGTTCACTTCTTCAATAATATTTTCAAGCTAATATTAGTTGGGAAAAATGCGAGTAAATCGGTGTTAATTCGATTTGGGATTCCTGCTGTTCTTGCAGCATTTATAGGAGCAAATCTTCTTATAAATATTACTGAATTACAGCCTTTATTCACTTACACGCTAGGTTCAAAAACCTTTGAAGTTACACCGGTTAAATTAGTTATTGGAATTTTGCTGATAGTTTTCGCCATAATGGAATTAACACCATTTTTCAATAAGTTGAAATTTGGTAAAAAACAATTGCCAATTGGCGGTTTGTTAAGTGGATTTTTTGGTGGCTTATCCGGTCATCAGGGGGCTTTAAGGAGTGCCTTTTTAATTAACGCCGGTTTAACAAAGGAAACATTTATAGGCTCGGCGGTTGTGATTTCCTGTTTTGTAGATTTTTCAAGATTATCGGTTTATTCTACACAAATTTTTGAATCTGGTTTAGACCAAAATATAAGTTTAATATTGGCAGCTACATTATCTGCGATACTAGGTGCAATTATTGGAAATAAATTACTTAAAAAAGTAACTCTCAAATTTATACAGAAGTTAATTGCAATATTATTAATTGGAATTGCATTAACCTTGAGTTTAGGAATTATTTAAAACAAAATTATGTTTTTTGTTTTTTCTTTTTAGCAGCAGGAAATAAAACATTATTTAAAATAAGTCGATATCCAGGTGACCTTGGATGCAGGTCCAACTCGGTTTTTGGGTCTCCTACCTTATGTGTATAATCTTCAGGATCATGACCTCCATAAAATGTAAAAAATCCTTTACCGTTGATGCCATGTATATATTTAGCTTCACCATTGGTCTTATTTTCGCCCATCACCAGCACATTGGCTTTTATTTCATCACGTGCAAATGAGGTGGTTTGCCCCATAAATCCTTTAACCAAAGCAGTATGATTCTGTGTTAACATCGTGGGAATCGGATCCCATTTGGCTGAATACTCCATCAACGTAAAATAATCAGTTGTTTTAGGAATACGACGTCTTTGTGTCATATCAATTGAAGAGAATTCATAAACATTTGGATTACGCTCTAAAATAAAATCCTTAAAAGCGAAGGTTTTACTATAGTCAATTTTATTCTGATAACCAGGATCACTACCATCGCCATCAAACATAGGCTCGCATATATCAACTCCTTCAGCCGATAATGCAATGTCAAAACTATCTGTTGCGCTACACATGGCAAACATAAACCCACCTCCTACTACGTATTCCTTAATTTTTTTTGCAACTGCTAATTTTTCTTCAGACACCTTACTGTAACCCAATTTTTTAGCTAATGCTTCGGCAGATTTCTTTTCTTCTATATACCAATTTGCGGCTCTATACGCTCTATAAAATTTGCCGTATTGTCCAGTAAAATCTTCATGATGCAAGTGTAACCAATCATACAGTAACAGCGCATCATTCAAGACTTCTTCGTCATAGATAGTTTCGTAAGGTATTTCGGCATAAGTTAATACCATAGTTACGGCATCATCCCAAGGCTGTAGTCCATATGGTGTATATACAGCAATTTTAGGTGCTTTTTCTAATACCACAGCTTCCATATTTTGCGATGGACTACTAATGAGTTCTAATATTTCCTCGGCTTTGGAATTAGACAGCACTTCAAATGAAACACCTCGAATTTGGCATTCACGACGAATATCTTCGGCATCTGGTAATAAAAACGATCCGCCTCGATAATTAAGTAGCCATTTAACTTTAAGTTGTTTTTCCAAGGTCCAATAGGTTACTCCATAGGCTTTTAAATGATTCTGCTGGCCTTCAGCATCCATAGGAATTAAGATATAGGATGCAAAGGAATTAATTGATATAAATAGGAAACCAATAAGTAGTAGGACCTTCTTCATAGTTGAAAGATACTTAAAAATTATTCCCATTGAAATTGTTTTAAGGGAATTTTAAGGAATGTTTTTAATCACATTCCCACTCTACCCTTTTCCTGAAAGCAAACTTGCAATATTCTTAGTGCTAGGGAACTGCTCTAAAATAATTTTGATAAAAACCGTTATTGGAATCGCCATGATGAGCCCTGGTATGCCCCATAAAAAGCCCCAAAACATGAGCATCACCAATACGGTAATGATGTTTATGGAAAATGATTTCCCCATGAATATAGGTTCTAAAATGGCGCCGAATAGCACTTGAACTCCTGTTATCGAGAGCATAAACACCAATAAAGTACTGGTCGTTTCCATTTCAACAAAAGCAAATATAGAAAGTAAGATTACGGCAATAAATGATCCTACCATTTGAACAAAATTAATCACGAATGCAAAAAGACCCCAAAAAATCGGGAAGCTGACGTCAAAAAATACGCAAGCTAGTCCTGTTCCAATTCCTGTAAGTAAACTCACAAAAAACTTAACTTTTATAAAGGTGATCAAATCCTTCTCAATCTTCATAAAGGTTTTGATGGAAGCATGCTTTTGCTTTAAAATGGTAGTGTTTAATACTTTTTGAACATTAATGGATTCAGCTAACCATAGTACAACAAAGAAAGCGGTCATTAGAATAGTGGTTAAAAACTTTCTTATAAAATCTAAAACAGAACCTATGTTCTCTTTTCCCAATAGTTCAGAAATCAATTGACCGTCTTTTTTGATTTCCATGCCAAAGGTATCTTGTAAATACAGTTTTAAAGCATTTAGTTTTACTTGGGCTTCATCAAAAAATACGGTGTCAGAGTTTACAATTTGTCTACTCGCCAATTGTATCAATTCAATCCCTAAAAATAGTCCAAGCGCAATTAAAAGTATAACAATTATAATGCTAAAAACTCTTGGGACCTTACGTTTACCTAGCCAACGCATCAGGGGTAAAAATAAAAGCGCAATGAACATTGAAAATATTAAGGGAATGAAAATAAAGGATAATATTTTCAATAAATAGAATACCAAAGGTATCACTAGTATGAGTAGTAAAATGTTGGTAGTTCGCCTTTGATCTAACATAAAGAGTTCTTTTAAATAGCGATCAAAGTTAATGTAAAATGTATGATCATTTTGTTAAAAGCAACTTAAGATTTCAATTAGAACGGAACATCATTGTCCTCATCCTCTGGCACATCAAAAGCGTCAGTTGCTGATGGGAAGTTGTCAGGCTTAAATGTATCATCATTTGCTGCTGCATTCATTTTAGAATGGAACTCGTTTCCAAATGGGGTATCAAAATCATCTAGGTTATCAAACTTACCTAGATGACCAATGAATTTCAACCTAATATTATCTAATCCACCATTTCTATGTTTGGCAACAATAAACTCCGCCTGACCTTCGGTAGGCGAACGGTCTTCATCATCCCATTCTTCTATTTTGTAATACTCAGGTCTGTAAATAAAGCTCACAATATCGGCATCCTGCTCAATTGCTCCAGATTCACGTAAGTCAGATAATAACGGGCGTTTACTCCCGCCTCGCGTTTCAACAGCACGAGATAACTGCGATAATGCAATTACAGGAACACTAAGTTCCTTTGCCAAGGCTTTAAGATTACGAGAGATGGTTGAAATTTCCTGCTCACGATTTCCACCTTTTTGGCTTCCACCAGCCGTCATTAACTGTAAGTAGTCAATCACAATTAGTTTAATACCATATTGAGATGCTAAACGCCTTGCTTTTGCACGTAAGTCAAAAATGGAAAGTGATGGCGTGTCATCTATAAATAAGGGTGCTTTTTCTAGAGTCTTCACCTTCACGTTTAATTGTTCCCATTCGTGTTTTTCAAGCCTTCCTGTTCTCAATTTTTCAGAAGACAATCCTGTTTCACTAGAGATTAAACGTGTAATTAGTTGCACCGAAGACATCTCTAAAGAAAAGAACGCTACTGGTATATCTTGATTCACAGCTATGTTTCTAGCCATAGACAAGGTTAATGCCGTTTTACCCATACCCGGACGTGCAGCCACAATAATGAGGTCACTTTCTTGCCATCCAGAAGTCAATCGATCTAATTTTGTAAATCCGGAAGGAATACCACTCAAGCCTTCTTTATTGGATATATCTTCAATTTTCTTTTTTGCTTGAATTACCAAACTTTGAGCGGTCTCGGTAGATTTTTTGATATTACCTTGTGTGACTTCATATAATTTAGCCTCGGCATTATCTAATAAATCGAAAACATCTTTAGTTTCATCGTACGAATCTTCAATAATTTCATTAGAAATTTTAATCAAACTTCGTTGAATATACTTTTGTAAAATGATACGCGCATGAAACTCAATATGTGCAGATGAAGACACTCTTTGTGTCAAAGAAATAAGATAAAAATCACCTCCAACTAATTCTAGCTTGCTCTCTTTCTTTAATTGACTCGAAACCGTTAATAAGTCGACTGGTTCACTATTTTCGAATAATTTGAAAATGGCTTCAAAAATATGTTTATGGGCATCTTTGTAAAATGCATCAGGACTTAAAATGTCGATGACTTCATCAACACCTTTTTTATCTATCATCATCGCGCCCAATACAACTTCCTCTAAATCAATAGCTTGTGGAGGTATCTTGCCTTTTTCTAGGCTTATAATGGTACTCTTATCGACTTTATAGCCTTGTATTTGGTTGGGTTGCTTCATATCTGCGAATGTAAAAAAATTGTTAAGACGATTCGTCGATTTACAAATTTCAATCTTAACAAGTCTTCAACAATTTAACTGTTAATAACTTAAATATATTGTTAATAGTGATAAAAAAAACCGAAGTTATACACTTCAGTTTTTTTTAAAGCTTGATTCAATAAGGGCTAACCTTTATATACACCCATATGGGCATATTTATCCATACGTTTATTTACCAAATCTTTTGGTGATAAGTTTTTTAATTCGTCATAACTTTTTACAATAGCATCTCTAACAGTTGCAAAGGTCGTTTCACGATCAGAATGGGCTCCGCCTAGTGGTTCTTTTATAATATCATCAACTAATTTTAACTTCTTCATGTCTGGAGCAGTTAGCTTTAATGCCTCGGCAGCCTGCTCTTTATATTCCCAGCTTCGCCATAATATGGATGAACACGATTCTGGTGAAATAACCGAATACCATGTATTTTCAAGCATTAGAACTCTATCTCCTACGCCTATACCTAAAGCACCTCCAGATGCGCCTTCACCAATAATAACACAAATAATAGGCACTTTAAGGCGAGTCATTTCTAAAATATTTCTTGCAATGGCTTCTCCTTGTCCTCGTTCTTCAGCTTCAAGTCCAGGGTATGCGCCTGGAGTATCAATTAAAGTGACTACAGGGATGCCAAATTTTTCAGCCGACTTCATTAAGCGCAAGGCTTTACGATAGCCTTCTGGATTTGACATACCGAAATTTCTATATTGTCTGGTTTTGGTGTTATATCCTTTTTGCTGCCCAATAAACATATAGCTTTGGTCACCTATTTTTCCTAGACCACCAATCATGGCTTTATCATCCTTGACATTTCTATCACCATGGAGCTCCAGAAAAGAATCACCACAAATGGCTCTAATATGATCTAAAGTATAAGGTCTGTTTGGATGTCTGGACAACTGGACGCGCTGCCATGCTGTAAGGTTTTTGTAAATGCTTTTTTTGGTTTCAATTAGTTTTTTCTCGATCTTCTTACAGGTTTCGGTAACATCAACGTCACTTTCTTTACCTATAACTTGACATTTTTCTAATTGTTCCTGAAGTTCTTTAATTGGAAGTTCAAAATCTAAATATTCCATCGAAACTTAAGTTTAATTTTAGTTAGTGTACAAACCTACATATTTTTTTTCTTATAAAAAGCTGAATTAAGAATGAAAAATAAAATAAGTGAACCTTCAAATACGGGGTATCAAATTTACTATTTTATCTATAAACTATAAAACTTTGGGAGTGTTAGTTTTAGACACTACTTTACCTCCCCTTTTAGAATTTTTTAAAATGCCATCTAATAACACAGTAGATAAAATGAGTATCGCGCCAAGGTAAAATTGAACGCTCATCGTTTCAGTTTCTGGAAAAAGTATAAGGGCTAATAAAATACCATACACAGGTTCTAAATTATAGGATAATACCACAGTATAAGGACTCAAATAACGCATTACATTCACTGCACCAATAAAAGCATATGCAGTACATATGGATGCTAAAATAAAGAGATAAATCCAATCATTTAATGACAGCACAAAAAAGGAAGCATTAAAACCGTCCTTAAATATCAACAAGAAGATACTAATAAAAATTACACCGCTGAAAAACTCATAAAAAGAGATAACTGAAGCTCTGTAAGTTCTAACAAACATCCCATTTAAAACAGCAAAAAATGAAGAAAATAATGCTGATGCAATGCCTAGCAAGATTCCGTTAATATATTTAATTTCGCTTTGGGTAATTAGAAAAACACCTAGTATGACAATAATTCCAAAAATGATTTCATACCAAACAATGCGTCTTTTAAAAATCATAGGTTCTATAAATGAAGCGAAAAAAGCGCCAGTTGAAAACATCGCCAAGGTAATGGACACATTTGATTGATTAATGGCCTCAAAAAATGTAATCCAATGTAGAGCAATAATTATTCCCGCTACAAAGAATTTGAACTTGGTTTTCAAACTGATTTTGTAATCAATCTTGACTAGTTTAAGATAGAAGAACATTAGTATTCCTGCCATGAGCATTCTATACCAAACTAATGGGATTGAACCAATTGAAATGAGTTCACCTAAAATAGCTGTAAAACCTGCAATAAATACTAAAAGGTGAAGATGTAAATAGTTGTTGAGTTTAGCGTTTGGCATTGTATAGCAGATATATGGCTAAAATACCAAAAACTACATTAGGAAACCACACGGCAATTAGTGGTGAAAAATCGGATTGTTCTGCCATCACTCCAAAGACCTTGTCAAAAAACACATATATCATAGCAATAGTAATCCCAAAAGCAAGGTTGATTCCCATCCCTCCTCTTCGTTTTATAGAAGACACCGCTACTGCAATAATGGTTAATATATATACCGCAATTGGTAAACTCCACTTTTTATATTTAACCACTTCATAACGTCCAATATTTGATGAGCCTCTTTTCTTTTCCTTTTCTATAAAATTGTTGAGTTCCTTATACTGAAGAGTTTCAGCAATGTATTCAACAGGGGTAAGATCATCCAAATCAAATGCAAATGTGGTATCAATACGTCTTTGAATATCCAAAACATCACCGTCCTCACCAATTGTACGTTTTACATAGGTGGTTAATCTATAGGTTGAATCCTCTTCAATATATCTTATATTATTGGCCGATATTTTATATTTAAGCACATTGTCTTCAAAATGCTCTAAAGTGAAGTAATTCCCATTTTTGTTTTTGACATCAAAATTACTTACATAGATATAATCGTTTTCATTCAGCTGTCTAAAAACATCAGTGGTTTGGTTTATTTCTTTTTTGTTGCTTAAATATTTATATACAAATTGGTTAAACCCTTTACTGGCCATGGGTGCCAAATAAAGTCCCATCACTAAAGCGAGTGCAGCTATTATAGTAGCACCAATCATATAAGGTCTTAAGAAACGTGAAAATGAAACACCTGAACTTAAAAAAGCAACGATTTCAGTATTATTAGCTAGTTTGGATGTAAACCATATTACCGATAAAAACAAAAATATTGGAAACAGTAGATTGGCGAAATATATTGTGAAGTCTAAATAGTAGAGTGCAACTGCAGAGAAAGGCACTTCTTTTTCAAGGATACGTCCTATTTTTTCCGCCAAATTAACTGTAATTCCTATAGGAATAAACAGTAAAAGCATCATCAAAAATGTAAATAGATATCGCTTTAGTATGTACCAGTCTAATATTTTCATGTATTACAAACGCTTATCCATTTGTTTGACCATTTTGTCTTTCCAAGTCCTGAAATCTCCTGCTAATATATGTTTTCTTGCTTCTCTAACCAACCACAAATAAAACCCAAGATTATGTATGGTTGCTATCTGTGCACCTAGGCGTTCATTAACACTAAACAAATGACGTAAATAGGCTTTGGAATAATCGGTGTCTACCCAAGTCATATTAGATTCGTCTATTGGGGAAAAATCAGCTTCCCATTTTTTGTTTTTAATGTTTATAGTTCCATGAGCTGTGAACAGCATTCCATTTCTGGCATTTCTAGTTGGCATTACGCAATCAAACATATCAATCCCTAACGCAATATTTTCAAGAATATTGATTGGTGTACCTACACCCATGAGGTATCTCGGCTTATCTTCTGGTAAAATTTGACATACCACGTCGGTCATGGCGTACATTTCCTCTGCGGGTTCCCCAACCGACAAACCACCAATGGCATTTCCTTCTGCACCAGCATTGGCTATATATTCAGCCGATTCTTTTCTTAAATCTTTATACGTACTACCCTGAACTATTGGAAAAAAAGTTTGACTATAACCATATTTAAAAGGAAGCTTTTCTAAATGATTAATACATCTGTCTAACCAACGATGTGTCATGTGCATAGAACGTTTGGCATAATGATAATCGCACGGATAAGGGGTACATTCATCAAAAGCCATGATAATATCGGCGCCTATACTGCGCTGAATTTCCATAACATTTTCTGGGGTAAAGGTGTGATAACTTCCATCAATATGGGATTTGAATTTTACACCTTCTTCCTTTATTTTTCGATTAGCCGATAGTGAATACACTTGATAACCTCCAGAATCGGTCAAAATATTACGATCCCAATTCATAAATTTATGTAAGCCTCCTGCCTGTTCTAAAATTTGGGTTTGAGGTCTTAAATATAAATGGTAGGTGTTTCCTAATATGATATCAGGATTAATATCATCTTTAAGTTCGCGTTGATGTACACCTTTAACCGATCCTACAGTTCCTACAGGCATAAAAATTGGAGTTTCGATCGTACCGTGATCGGTAGTAATCGCTCCTGCCCTGGCTTTACTTTGAGAATCTTTTCCTTTTAATTCAAATTGCATAATCAAAAAATCATCAGTCGGCAAAGATAATTAACTAAACTGCATTGGATCTTAATAAATTCAAAATTGTTAGCAAAACATTATAAATCGTTGATAAATGAACCAAAAGTCTTTTTTTAAATCTATTTAAAACTCTACTTTTGTGGCTGAAAAAAATAATAGTCAACGCATGTCAAACACACAACAATTAGAAGCATTAGTTACACAGGTTCGTAGAGACATTTTACGAATGGTGCATAAAGTAAATTCTGGTCATCCGGGAGGTTCATTAGGTTGCACCGAATTTTTTGTGGCCCTATTTCAAGAAATAATGGATCGTAAAGAAGGATTTACAATGGATGGTATAAATGAAGATATCTTCTTTTTGTCTAACGGACACATCTCACCAGTTTTCTACAGTGTTTTGGCGCGTTCAGGTTACTTTTCGGTAGATGAGTTAAACACATTTCGATTAATAGATTCTAGACTTCAAGGTCATCCAACCACACATGAAGGTCTGCCTGGTGTTAGAGTGGCTTCTGGCTCACTTGGTCAGGGATTGTCGGTTGCTTTGGGAGCTGCACAAACTAAAAAATTAAATGGTGATTCACATTTAGTTTACAGTTTACATGGTGATGGTGAGTTGCAAGAAGGTCAAAACTGGGAAGCCATTATGTATGCTTCAGCTAAAAAAGTTGACAACATTATTGCTACGGTAGATTTAAACGGACAACAAATTGATGGTGCTACTGACGATGTATTACCTATGGGCAGTTTAAAAGCTAAATTTGAAGCTTTTGGATGGATTGTACTGGAAATAAATGAAGGCAATAACTTGGAAGCAATTTTAAAAGGAATGGCCGAAGCAAAATCTAAAACAGGTCAAGGAAAACCAGTTTGTGTGTTGTTAAAAACAGTGATGGGCAATGGTGTAGATTTTATGATGCATACGCATGCTTGGCATGGAAAAGCTCCAAACGACGAGCAATTGGCCGTTGGATTAGCTCAAAACGTTGAAACTTTAGGAGATTATTAATACTGCAATACAAAGAGATGAAAACATATACAAATACAGGAAATAAAGACACGCGATCAGGATTTGGAGCTGGTTTAACTGAATTAGGTAAAACCAATGAAAATGTTGTTGCGCTTTGTGCAGACTTAATAGGTTCTTTAAAAATGGATGATTTTAAAAAAAATCACCCAGAACGATTTTTTCAAGTAGGAATTGCCGAGGCGAATATGATTGGTATTGCAGCTGGAATGACCATAGGTGGAAAAATACCATTTACAGGAACATTTGCCAACTTTTCAACAGGCCGTGTTTATGACCAGATACGTCAAAGTGTAGCCTATTCTGATAAAAATGTAAAAATTTGTGCTTCACATGCAGGTTTAACACTTGGAGAAGACGGTGCTACCCACCAAATCCTGGAAGATATTGGTTTAATGAAAATGTTACCTGGTATGACGGTAATCAATACCTGTGATTATAACCAAACCAAAGCGGCAACTATCGCTATTGCTGATCATCACGGTCCTGTATATTTACGCTTCGGACGCCCTAGTGTTCCTAATTTTACTCCAGAAGATCAAACCTTTGAAATAGGCAAAGCAATTCAGCTCACTGAAGGAAACGATGTTACCATTGTAGCCACAGGACATTTAGTATGGGAAGCACTTGAAGCTGCCAAAGCACTAAATGATAAAGGAATTTCAGCTGAAGTGATTAATATTCACACCATTAAGCCTTTAGATGATAAAGCTATTTTAGATTCAGTAGCAAAAACAAAATGTATCGTTACTGCCGAAGAACACAATTATTTAGGAGGCCTAGGTGAAAGCGTGGCGCGTGTTCTTGCACAACATCAACCAACGCCTCAAGAGTTTGTCGCTACCAATGACACCTTTGGTGAATCTGGTACTCCAGCACAACTCATGGATAAATACGGTTTAAATAGTAATGCTATCATAAATGCAGTAGAAACTGTCTTAAAAAGAAAATAATATTAGTTTGGCAACGTTTTTGATTTAACAACTCAAATCTTAAAAAACTATTATTATGAAAAAATTGATTTTTAGCACTGTATTAATTGCAGTATTCAGCCTTACGGCAGTAGCACAAGACGGTACAGGTTTTGGTATTAAGGGCGGTTTAAACTATAACGCCAATGGTGATTATTTCGAATCGATAAGTGAAAATGCACAACATCCAGATCGAAATATTGGCTACCATTTAGGGGTCTTCGGAAAATTTGGAGACCGCTTCTATTTTAGACCAGAATTAGTTTATACAAGTACCAAGAGCGACTACAACAGTGATGATTTTAAAATGAAAAAGTTAGATGCCCCTATGTTAATTGGCATCAAAGTACTAGGACCTATTAATGTATTTGGCGGTCCAGCTTTTCAATATATTTTAGATACTGAATTTGATGGCGTCACAATCGACGATGTTGAAAACGAATTCACCGTTGGTCTTAATTTCGGAATTGGGCTTGACCTTAATAAGCTTGGCATTGATTTACGCTACGAACGTGGTTTTAATGATAATGAAGCTACCTTTATTAACAATAATATAGGTGGATCGTCAAGTAGGATAGACACTAGACCAGATCAACTTATATTAAGTTTCTCATTGAAATTGTAAAATTAATAAGCATTTAACACAAAAGCCCAACATATGTTGGGCTTTTGTGTTTTTAGCCGTTGATAACTTGTTAATACTCCGACACTTAAAACCACCATTAAATGGCTATAAATTGTTAATTTTCAAAAGCTATTATTCATTCTTTTATTTAAAACTTTTTTGATGATTTTAAAATTACCAACCAAATTCAATCCCAAATCTTTATTTTGCTCTTTACTTTTTTTTTCTACTCTATTTTCGTTTAGTCAAGGAACACTTGAAGTAACAGGTAATGGTAACATTATCCCAAGCGGTTCTTCGAACACAAGTACCTCCAATTTTACTAATTTTGGCAGTGTTGAAGTAGGCTCCAACAAAAGTAATGTCTTCGTACTTGACAATACTGCAGGAGGGGGAAGCCCAAACAGACGACTAAATAATATTCAAGTTACAATTTCAGGTTCGTTAGACTTTGCTCCGGTTAGTACTGGTCTTGGCACCTTAAAAGGAAGCGATACACCTGTCAATCATATTATAACGTTTACACCTACCTCTAGTGGTTTGAAATCTGCTACGGTTACAATTTCATTTTCGAATGGCACAAATTCTCCTTACACATTTGTGGTTCAGGGAACTGGAACAGAGCAACAACCGGAAATCAATGTGACGGGATTAGGAAATACAATTCCTGACAACGATACTACTCCTAGTGTGTCAGATGATACCTCTTTTGGTTCGGTTCCTGTTGGCTCATTGACCAACCATATTTTTACGATTGCAAATATTGGTAATACCTCAACGAACTTAATCGTTAGTAATAACGGGGCTGGAATTTCTATTTCTGGAGGTTCTGGATATTTCAGCATTAATTCTGAACCCGCTCAAAATAGCATCATTACGGGTGGAAATAGCCTTACATTTTCAATTGATTACAATCCTTTAGCTATAGGAACTCATACGGCAACCATAAGTATTGATAACAATGATAGCAATGAAAATCCATACAATTTTACGATTTCAGGAACCGCTTTTAACCCTACACCCGAAATACAGGTAATAGGCAATGGCATAGAGATTGTAAATGGTGATACAACTCCTTCAACTACTGATGACACCAATTTTGGCATTGTGAATATGGGTTCACAGCTTTCCAAAACTTTTACCATTAATAACACTGGAACCGAATTGTTAAACATTTCGGATATTTCTTTATCCAATACATTGGACTTTTCGTTTTCAGGAGCTCCATATAGCACTCCTATAGCGGGAGGATTTAGCACTACATTTACTATTGCTTATTCTGCAACATCAATAGGAACGCAAACTTCAACAGTAACAATTATCAATGATGATGCAAATGAAGATCCATATACGTTTACTATACAAGGAACTGGTGCCAATGTGACTTATACGCCTGTAACCAGTGGTCCTGATTGGACCGTCACCAACTTGACTCCAAATTTTGAACTGAACAATCCAAATACCATTATCTATGGACCTGACAATTACCTATGGATTACAGAACGAGTCGGTAAAAGAGTTGTAAAAATCGATCCCCTAGTTGGAGGCTCAAAAACCGCCATATTAGACCTTTCAGGCCTTGTTTATCAAACTGGAGGGCAAGATGGTCTCATGGGTATGGCAGTTCATCCCGATTTATATGCCAATATTAATACGACTACTAACAATTATGTCTATTTGGCCTATACCTATAATTCAAGTGGAAGAAAATTAAGAATTGCTCGATACACCTACAATTATAATAGTGGCAATGGTTTTCTTGATAGCGGAAGTGCCACCACTATACTTGAAGGCTTTGATGCTAGCAACGATCACAATTCCGGTAAGCTTCAGATTGGTCCTGACATGAAATTGTATTATACAGCAGGTGATCAAGGTTATAATCAATTTTCAAATGCATGTTTAGAAATTAGAGCACAGTACTTGCCTACAAGTGATGGGCAAACTCAAACTTCTATTGCAAATAAAGCTGAATATAAGGGAAAGATTTTGAGAATGAACCTTGATGGAAGTATCCCTTCAGACAATCCTGTTCTTGCAGGATTTAGAACCCATATTTATACTTATGGACATAGAAACCCGCAGGGTTTGGTTTTTGGAAATGACGGAAAATTATATTCTTCAGAGCATGGCCCAAAAGTAGATGATGAGTTGAATGTCATTATTGCTGGTAAAAATTATGGATGGCCAAATATTGCTGGATATTACGATAACCAAGCTTATGCTTACTGTAATTGGTCAAGTTCTTCAAATTGTAATTCAAGTAATTTTAGCGACCATAATTGTCCTAACGATGTAACTCCAATTAGCGAATTTGATGCTATAAATAACGCCTTACTTTCAAATTTTCAACCACCAATTGGAACGTATAACAGTTCGGCAAGTGTTGAACCATCAGGCGGATTTTTAGAGTGGCCAACAGTTGCACCGGCTAGTTTGGCCATTTATGAATCTGGACAGATTCCTGGTTGGGACAAATCTCTATTGATACCAACACTTAAACGAGGGACTATTTTTAGAGCAAAATTGAATTCATCAGGCGATGGACTTGAAAGTCAAGTTTATGAAGAATTTCACTCGTCAAACGATCGTTATAGAGACATAGCGGTTGGTCCTGATGGCATTACCTTTTATGTTATTACCGATTCTAGCGGAAGTACGTCTGGACCATCAGGTACAAATCCACAATCATTGCAAAACCCTGGTGTAGTTATGCGGATTCAATATAAGTGTTTAATTGGTACTTCATGTGATGATGGCAATGATTGCACGATTAACGATGAGTATGATTCGTTTTGCGATTGTGTTGGTGAACTTCAACCAGATACAGATAATGATGGTGTTTGTGATCCAATAGACCAATGTCCTGAATTTGATGATACATTAATTGGCACAGCCTGTGACGATGGAAATGATTGTACAATTAATGATGTTTATACTGTTGAATGTGATTGTGTAGGAACTTACATCGATAGCGATGGAGATGGCGTATGTGATGCCGATGATATCTGTCCTGGATTTGATGACACCATTGACGAAAATTTGAATGGAATACCAGATGGATGCGAATCTGAGTGTGACCCTTCTGTGGTTGGTTTTAACATCAATCCATTAACACATTCAGGTTCAGGTACAAGCAACACATCCTTAAACTTACCAGATTACAGTCAAGATGTTTCATTTACAATTACTGGGATCGACCAAGTGACTGGAGGAAAACCAAGCAAAAGATTTATTGACTTTGTAAATGTTACTTATGTAGATGGAAATAATGTGACACAATCTGCTGGCACATTTAGTGGTGCTAATGTAAACTCTGCAAATATTAGCATAACGGGTGTTGTAAAATCGATTACTGTCAATCTTTCTGATGCCTACGATAGTAACGCTTCAGTCAATATGAGTGTGAACCTTGGAATTGTATCCTATTGTGTACTCAATAATCCGCCTTCATCGAGTGCTAGAAGTAGTATAAAAGCAACTTCATCGTTTGGTGATGTATTTAGAGTTTATCCTAACCCCACATCTTCTCAATTATTTGTTGAACGAATAAATTCAGATTCTAAAGTAACTATTTCAATGTTCAGTATTGTTGGTCAATTAGTCAAGAAAGTTCAAATGCTAACTAACAGGCAAACAATTAGTGTTCAAGAATTTTCAAAAGGACTATATATACTTCAAATTACAGATGAAAATGGTGTAACAATGAAAACTGAACGAATAATCATAAAATAAGTATTATATATTAGTGGAGGCGCAATCACACAGCGCCTCTATTTAAAAAAAACAAGAATTAATCTTTAACGCTCTAATTACTATTATGACTACAAAATTACTCGTGATTCTAAACTCCAAAATAATAACTAATATCTGCATTTTACTTTTTGGAGTATCCGTTTTAGCGCAAGGCACTCTTGAGGTCACAGGTAACGGAAACAGCGTTTTAACTGGATCTACAAACTCTCCTGCGGTCAACAACAATACCGATTTTGGCGATGTGGAAATTGGCAGTAACAAACCCAGTACCTTTGTGATTGACAATACAGCCAGTGGTGGTAGTGCTGGCAACCAACTTAATGGTATCACCGTTACTATTACTGGCTCTTCAGATTTTACACCTTCAAACTCAAACCTCGGCAATCTTAAAGGAAATGACACTCCAATAAATCACATCATTACATTTACACCGAGCTCATCAGGTATAAAATCGGCAACTGTAACTATAACATTTACAAATGGAACAAATTCCCCTTTTACATTTACACTTCAAGGAAATGGCGTTGTAGCTACTCCCGAAATTGAAATTACCGATAATGGGAATACTATTATTAGCAATGGGGGGAATTTTAATTTTGGAACTATTCCCCCAAGCTCCATGTCATCCGAAACATTCACAATTAAAAATGTCTCTAATGCAACCACAACTTTAAACCTAACTGGGACCCCGATCGTTGACATTTCGGGTGACAGCGAATTTTCGGTTACCACACAACCCAGTGGAACTTCAATAATAGGGGGCAATAGTTTAACATTTATCGTAAAATATGATCCAACTTCTGTTGGAGGGCCTCACAACGCAGTTATTAGTATCGCCAATGATGATCCTGACGGTTCTGAAAATCCATATCTCATCAACTTACAAGGTTTATCAGATAATATCACTTATACACCAACCACAGATGGACCAGATTGGACGGTTACAAATCTTACTTCAAATTTAGAGCTTAATAATCCAAATACTATAATTTACGGACCCGATGGTCAACTATGGATTACCGAGCGTGTTGGGGAAAGAGTGGTAAAAATAGACCCACTTACCGGCGGTAGTAAGACCACAATGTTGGATTTAAATAGTGCTGTATACCGAACCGGTGGCCAAGACGGATTAATGGGAATGGCGGTGCACCCCGATTTATATACCGATGTGACTACCACAACCAACAATTATGTGTATCTGGCCTATACGTATTCAATTGACGGAACAAATAGTGGAAGACGTTTACGGATTGCACGTTATACCTACAACTATAATAGTGGCAATGGTTTTCTTGATAGCGGAAGTGCTGTAACCATTCTTGAAGGCTTTGAAGCCAGTAATGACCATAACTCAGGAAAATTAATTTTTGGACCTGATTTAAAACTCTATTATACTGTTGGAGATCAAGGACATAATCAATTCTCTAATGCCTGTTTCGAAATTAGAGCTCAATACCTTCCTACCAGTGGAGGGCAAACAACTTCAACTGGAGACAAATCTGAATATAAAGGAAAGATTTTACGGATGAACCTTGATGGAAGTATTCCTACCGACAATCCTGTGCTAGGCGGATTCCAAACCCATATTTATACCTATGGTCATAGAAATCCACAGGGCATTGTTTTTGGATCTAATGGTAAATTGTACTCGTCAGAGCATGGTGC
This sequence comes from Geojedonia litorea, assembly GCF_042654525.1. NCBI lineage: Bacteria > Pseudomonadati > Bacteroidota > Flavobacteriia > Flavobacteriales > Flavobacteriaceae > Geojedonia > Geojedonia litorea. Next base: position 309,721 of record NZ_JBHSGP010000005.1, on the reverse strand, counting down.
AAAAGTTGACGATGAACTCAACATTATTGAAAGCGGCAAAAATTATGGTTGGCCACATATTGCTGGATATTATGACAATCAAGCTTATGGGTATTGCAACTGGTCTAGCTCTGGTGTATGTGGTTCTACAACCTTTAATGATCACAACTGTCCGCCAGATGTGACACCTATTCCAGAGTTTGATGCTTCCAACGATGCCCTTGTTGCTAGTTTTCAACCACCAATAGGTACTTATAACAGTACTGTAAGTACAGATCCTTCAGGAGGTTTTTTGACCTGGCCAACCGTTGCCCCATCGAGCATTGCTATTTATGAAGGCGGTCAAATTCCAGATTGGGGTGAATCACTTTTAATTCCGACATTGAAACGTGGCACTATATATAGGGCCAAATTGAATGTAGTAGGTGATGCTCTTGAAAGTCAAACCTATGAAGAGTTCCATTCCTCAAACGACCGCTATAGGGATGTTGTCATGGATCCAGATGGCATAACCATGTACGCTATTACAGACTCCAGCGGAAGCACATCTGGACCGTCTGGGACCAATCCACAAACATTGCAAAACCCGGGCGTGGTGATGAAAATTCAATATATTGGGGTAACATTGAACAACAAAACTCTGGCAATTACAAAATTAAATTTTTCATTAATTCCAAACCCAGCATCTAGTAGCTTTAAGTTGCACTTTAGCAACAACTCAAACCTTACTACTGTAAATGTTCAAATTATTGATGTACAGGGAAGGCTGGTAAAACAGTTAAATTCTGTATCAAGTAATGACCTGATATCTACTTCTTCACTAAATAACGGTTTGTACTTTGTTAAAATTGAAGACAAAAACCTTAATGCTATAGGTGTTAAAAAGCTTATCATCAAGCATTAATCCTTTTTATACGGTATAATATTTATTAAGAAACCCTGATTTTTAACAATAAAAATCAGGGCTTTTATCCTATTGTTCTAACTAACACCGTGCATTTCGTCGATTTTTTTTGCATTTCATAGATATTTGTTTTATGTTTGCTCTGCTATTATTAACAAGATTGCCCTCAATCTATATTTAACCGCTTATGAGGACTACAGCTCTTAAGAAGTATGTCGTATGCTTGGGATTCACCCTGTTGGCAAGTCTAAATCTTTCCGCACAGGAAATAGCTATTTTAGGTAATGGCATTTCTATTCCGGATAATGACACAACCCCTCAAACAGCAGATTTTACCGATTTTGGCAATACAACTTCAAGAATATTTGAAATTGATAATGTTGCATCAAGTGGGAATCCAACCTTAAACGTTTCATCAATCATCCTGTCAAATACTACAAATTTTTCAATAACAAGTAATCCTACACCTGTTGGATTCAAAAAAAATGATGCAAACGTACCTTTTACAATAACCCTAAACACATTAACAGCAGGCACTTATACCTCTACAGTAACTATTTCAAGCGATGCAACCAATGATGGTGCCGACAATAAATGGATTTTCACTATTAGAGCCGTTAGAGGTCCAGAAATCAACATTCAAAGCAACGCTACTACAATTGTAGATGGCGATACAACCCCATCCACTACTGACAATACCGATTTTGGCTCTACATTTATAGGAACTCCGGTAACAAAAACTTTTACCATACAAAATACAGGAAATGCCGCATTAAATTTAACTGGAGCATCACCTTATGTAGTGATATCAGGTGCAAATGCTTCAGATTTTTCGGTAACTGTAATCCCATCGTCATCCATAGCCGCATCAGGAAGTACAACATTTAATATTAGGTTTAATCCTGCAACGGCCGGTGTAAAAAACGCCACATTAAGTATTGCCAATAACGACAGTGATGAAAACCCTTATGATTTTAGTATAAGAGGTACTGCCGTGACTCCAGCTCCTGAAATAAAAATCATGGGTGGTACGGTGTTGACAGAAATAGTAGATGGTGATACTACTCCAGATAATATTGATGGTACAGACTACGGTTCAATTAGTGTCGGAACTACTCTTCAAAGAACGTTTACAATCGATAATACCGCTGGAACTGGTGCCTTAAACATTTCTAGTATTACCTTATCAAATACAACAGACTTTGCCATTACAGGAACTGCATATAGTACTCCAGTGAGTGCTGGGGGTACTACCACATTTAGCATTACATATACAGCTTCTGTAGGTTCACAAACCTGTACGGTTACTGTCAACAATGACGACTCTAATGAGGGCACTTATGATTTTGTAATTCAAGGTACTGGAGTACAACTGTTTTATGATAGTGATAACGATGGTATTTTTGACAATATTGATATTGATGATGATAACGATGGTATATTAGATTCAGTAGAAGAATCTGATTGTAGAAATTCACCAATATCCTATTCTGTAAACTACAAATTTTTAGAAGAAACCTTTGGAACAGGAAATAGAACAACTATAAATACATCTTATGATGCTACAACAACATACTGTTACGAAAACGGAACGGTAGGAACAAATACAGGTAGTTGCCCTTCATTAAGCTCTATTGACTTAAATGATGGTGAATACACGGTTTATCACAGAGCCGCCAATGGTGATGGGATTAATCAAACACCAAATAACGAAGTAGCAAGTTGGGCTGATGCTTACTGGTATACTGGTGGAGACCATACTGGAGATACCAACGGTAGAATGGCCATGTTTAACGCTTCTTACGATCCGGGTGTCTTTTATACAGCACATATTACTGGCGCCCTTCCTAATGTACCTATTACCTATAGTTTTTGGGTAATCAATTTAGATAGATCAGACGCCCCAGGAATTAACACTAGATTACGACCAGACATTCGTGTTGAGTTTCAAGATATGAGCGGTAATGTTTTAGCTTCTATAACCACAGGACCAATTGCGCCTACTACAGCCGGAAATGCTGCTGGTGATTGGTATCAATTTACTGCTGATCTTAATCTAGGTGTCAACGAGTTTCAAGTAATATTTATCAATAATGAAACTGGAGGTTTAGGAAATGATTTAGCATTAGATGATATTGAAATTAAACAAACCTTATGTGATTTTGACAACGATGGAATTGCTGATATTTTTGATTTAGACGACGACAATGATGGCATACCAGATATTGTTGAAATTGGACTTGGACATTTAAGCAATGGTACGGGTAAAATGGATGTAGCATGGGTTGATGCCAATGGAAATGGCATGCATGATAGTGCTGAAGGTCATACACCATTAGATTCTGATGGTGATGGTGTACCTAATTACCATGATTTGGATAGTGATAACGACAGTATTTTTGACGTTGACGAATCTGGTGCTGGAAATTCTGGCGACCCAAATTTTCAAAATGGAGATGGTGATATTAATGGTGACGGCGTTGGCGATGGAGTAGATTCAGAAGCTTTCCGTGAAAAAGATGTTTATGGTACTGGAATACCAGAATATTTTGGAGACGGTATTTTGGATATTTACGATTTTCATAGCGTTGCCAATACCTTTACTGATGCGTACGGCAACAATAGTCAAGGTACAGTTACAGGAACCGTTTATTATGTAAAAGATACCGATGGTGATGGTATCCCCGATTATATTGATTTGGATTCAAATAATGATGGAATTTACGATATTGCTGGAACTCTTTATGCCAGCCTAGATGCTAATAATGATGGTATAATAGACGACACAAACGATGCTGATGGTGATGGAATCGTTGACTTATTTGACACTAATGATGCCCAATTTGGCTCTCCTCGTGATTTAGAGCGCAAATTGCATTTATATTTTGATGGTCGCAACGATTATGCTGATGACCTACCTGTAATTAATGCTTGGGGTGAAGGAACTTTGATGTCTTGGATAAAAATCGATCCGACAGCGTCAGGAATTCAAACCATCGTCGGACAAGATGGTTTCTACATTCAACTTAATTCCGATAAAAGCATTACGGCTTATGCTAATGGATATTCACTTACTAATGGAGCGGCATTAACAACAAATCAATGGATTCATGTGGGAGCAACTTACAAAAACGGAAGCTTTGTACTCTATATTAATGGATTGGAAGCTTCAAGCAATACCTCCGTTAGTGGAGGATTACCTGCCGATACTTCAAGTTTCACTTTAGGTAGAAAGCCCGATACCAATAGTAACTATTTTAAAGGTTATCTAGATGAAGTTCGTGTGTTTAACAAATCACTATCTGCCAATGAATTTCAGAAAATGATATATCAAGAAATTGAATCTAATTCAGGTATTACTAGAGGTGCCATTATTCCTAGAAATGTAACAGATTTCGTTAATGAAACCACAATTACACCTTTGCCTTGGACAAATTTACAAAGGTATTTTAGAATGGATAATTACAAGGATGATATCATAGACGATTTGACCACTCCAACAATTGATGTAGGTTCAGGTGCTAAAATATATAACACAAAAATAATTGGTGTTCAATCTGCACCGCTACCTTTCGTAACGCAGCAAAGCGGTGACTTGGCTACCGCAGTTACTATAGCTGCCGATGGCGTAAATGGAAATGATGCAGTGACTTATGATTGGTCTATAGTCAAGGTTGAACATGATGGTGTATATTACGGTGCGAATCAAAAGCATATAGGTTTAATAATTAATGAATTGGATGCAGGCTCTAACCCTATTGAGTTTGGAGTTCAAAATAATTCTGAATTAAACGTAAGCTGGTATTTAAAGCTTGATGGATTTATTGATCTCGACTCTGAATCACAATTGGTACAAGGTCCTGAAAGTGTTCTAGATGTGACGAGTAAAGGGCGTATTGAAAAAGACCAGCAAGGCACAAGAGATCTTTATACTTATAATTATTGGTCATCACCAGTGGGAGTAATTAGTACAACTTCTAATAACACAAGTTATACTCTTCCTAATGTTTTTAAGGATGGCACAAATCCTGGATCGCCTGCAACCATTAACTTTTTAACTTCTGGTTATAATGGAGCTGCTGGACCTCCTATTTCAATTGCAGATTATTGGATTTGGAAATATGCCAATTCAGGATCTAACAGTTATTCGTCATGGCAACATGTTAGAAGTACAGGCTCTATTTTACCAGGTGAAGGATTTACGATGAAGGGTGTTGCAAATACAAGTGGAAACGTTAACCTAAAGCAAAATTATATCATCAACGGAAAACCCAATAATGGCAATATTAACCTTACGATAGCCGCAAATAACGATTATTTGGTTGGAAATCCATATCCATCGGCATTGGATGCCAATGAATTCATTTTGGATAATACAGGTACTTTAGATGGCGGTAGAAATGCCAGTGGTAATGTAATAAACGGTGCCTTATATTTCTGGGATCACTTTGGTGGAGGATCACATACACTCTCTGAATATGAAGGGGGTTATGCAACATACACCCTTATGGGAGGTGCAGCCGCGATAGCTAATGATGCCAGAATTAATGCCACTGGTAGTGTTGGTACCAAAATACCAGAACGCTATATACCTGTTGGGCAAGGGTTCTTTGTATCTGCAGTTTTAAATGCTAGTCTTGTTGGCTTAACCCAGCCCGTTGTTGGTGGCACTATTCAGTTTAAAAATAGTCAGCGTATCTTTAAAACAGAGGGAGCGACTGGGTCGAATACTGGGTCTGTATTTTTGAGATCAAATGGATCAGGAGATTCTAAATCTAAATCTTCAGCACAAAAAACATCTCAACAAGACATAGATCATCGCCCAAAAATATGGTTAATGTATGATTCTCCTAAAGGCTATCATAGACAGTTGCTAGTTGGAATGGATGAAAACGCCTCTAATGATTTTGATATGGGTTATGAAGCCCAATTGATTGAAAATAACAAAGAAGATATGTTTTGGGAATTCAATAGTAACAAATTTACTATACAAGCTGTAAATAACTTCGATGCAACTCAAGTTTTGCCACTCGGTATTAAAACCAGTAAAGTTGGAATTTCAAGAATAAAAATTGATCAATTAAAGAATATTCCTGATGTATCACAAATTTATATTCATGATAAACACACTAATTTATATCACAATTTAAGAACGTCAGATTTTGAAATTAACTTACCTATTGGAAATCACAGCAACCGTTTTGAAATTACGTTCAATAATGGAACCCCACCAGGTGAATCATTAGGTGTAGATGAACATGATCTTAATGGTGTTTCATTATATTATGCTAATGAATCTGAAAGTATCGTTTTACTTAATCCTGAATTGGAAAACATTAAGTCTATTGAATTGTTGAATATACTTGGTCAATCTATAAAATCATTCAAAATCCCACAGCAAAAGAAGTTTTCTGAATATAAAGTAAAACACTTAAGCCCTGGCACTTATGTTTTAAAAATACATACTGTAAGCGGTTCAGTATCTAAAAAGGTTTTAGTTAAATAGTATTAGCCCTAAATCTTAATCTTAACTAAAATGCAGTCCCGGAAAATTTTCCGGGACTTTTTTATTTGAAAATAGTAGCAACAAAATGTTTTATAGGGATTGATTATAAGTAAATTGATGCCTTTAACCTATATAAAACAGTTGAAATTAGTCTAATTTTTACACTTTATCGATTTTATTTGTATTTCGTGGATTTTTTATTCACTTTTGTTCAAACCTTTAGCCCCAACTAAATTTAACCCATTTATGAATTCTACACGACTTTCTTTAATGAATGGCAACCCTAGCCTAACAGCTATAGAACTTGCTGCCCTCAACGAATAAAGTTTTGAGTATTTATAAATACCAAAAACCTTAACCTTATGAACCTGGAAATTGAATTACTCAAAATTAAAATCGAATTTAAGATGTTTTTATTAACTGTTGAATATTATATCATTCAAGCGGAAATGTATATTCTCAAAAAATGGATGAAATCAGAACAAGAAGTCAAATCCATAGATTCTGAAACCTATGCATTAAAAATTCAAAGTGTAGATGAAGCAGTAACTAACAAAATTTAGACCTTATAAAAGCCTTTAACTTTAAATTAGTAAAACCTCGTCCTGAACAATCAGGACGTTTTTTATTGAAGGAGTTTATACAGATCTTCAAAAACAACATTGATTTGTTCCCCAGTAACCATATTTTTAAGGGTGAAGGTGTTCGATTTTAATTCGGCTTCACCAACCAAAACCACAAAATCTATGTTACGTTTATTAGCGTAATTAAGTTGTTTTTTCATTTTAGCGGCATCAGGGTACAATTCAACATTAATGCCTTCAGATCGCAATTGCTTAATAGCTTTCATACAACCCAATGCTTCAAATTCACCAAAATTAATGAACAAGGCTTTTACAGTAGTTGTTACCGTTTCTGGAAATAAATACAATTGCTCAAGAACCAAATAAATTCTATCCAATCCAAAGCTTATTCCTACACCACTAACATCTTTAAGCCCAAAAATACCTGTTAGATCATCATAACGGCCTCCGCCACCTATAGAACCCATATCCACTCCTTTTGGAGCAGATACTTCAAAAATGGCACCGGTATAGTAGTTTAAGCCACGTGCTAAAGTAACATCAAGTTGGAGTGTGGCCGTTTTTAATTGTAATTCGGAAATGGTTTTATCTATGAAATTTAATTCTTCAATCCCTTTTTTGCCCTCGCCAGAATCTGCCAAAATAGTTTTTAGCTGTTCTATTTGTGATTCGAAACTTCCTGAAAGATTAAACAAAGGTTGTAATTTATCAATACCGGTTTGTGTGATACCTTTACTTAACATTTCCGCTTTAACCTTCTCCTCACCTATTTTATCTAATTTGTCAAGTGCTACAGTGAAATCAATCAACTTGTCTTGCGCCCCAATAACTTCGGCAATACCTGATAGAATTTTTCTGTTATTAATTTTTATAGTGACGCCTTTTAAATTAAGTGCTGTAAAAACAGCATCGTACAATTGTACAAACTCCACTTCCTGCCACAGTGACTGACTTCCAACAACATCGGCATCACACTGGTAAAATTCCCTAAAACGACCTTTTTGAGGACGATCAGCGCGCCAAACAGGTTGAATTTGGTAGCGTTTAAAAGGAAATTCAATCTCATTTTGATGTTGAACCACGTACCGTGCAAAAGGCACCGTTAAGTCATATCGAAGTGCTTTTTCTGAAATAGATGACCCTAAACTGTTAGAATCTTTTTGTGAATACAAAGTATCATCTACTTTAGATAAAAAATCTCCAGAATTTAAAATTTTAAAAATCAAGCGGTCACCTTCGTCACCATACTTCCCCATTAAGGTTTCGGAGTTTTCAAAACTAGGTGTTTCAATAGGTTGAAATCCAAACAACTCGAACTGCTGTTTAATAGTATTAACTATATAATTTCGCTTTGCAACGTCTTGCGGATTAAAATCTCGTGTCCCTTTAGGAATGCTTGGTTTTTGTGCCATAGTTATTCCTCATGCATATGAGGATCATTTAGTGTTACATTGTAATTCATCACAAAAATATTATAATTTTTAGAGGCAGGCCTAAGATATTTTAAAATTATAGTAACTTTATTAGGCTTTGATAGTCTTATAGTAAATTATCACTAACATTTTAATACCGTTAAATGTTTTCATTAGCTAAAGAAAATATACGCATTGCATTCGATTCTATAAAAAGCCAGTTACTCCGTACTATTTTAACCGTTTTAATCATTGCCATTGGTATAATGGCCTTGGTTGCCATTTTAAGCTCGGTTTCCGCTTTAGAAAATACTATTTCCAGTGATTTTTCATCAATGGGTGCCAATACCTTTAATATTCAGCGCTATGAGTTTAACTCCCAGCGTCAAGGTGGTCGTGAGCGTCAGAAAATAAACCCTATCATTACCTACCGAAATGTTAAGGATTTTGAGGATCAATTTAAATTTCCTTTTACCAAGACTTCAGTATCGTTTATTGGAACTAGATCTGCAGAGGTTAAATTTGAAAACAAAAAAACCGACCCAGAAGTTAGCGTGCTTGGTGCGAACGAACATTTTATTCAAAACTCTGGTCTTGAAGTTGATGAAGGTCGTGAGCTCAACTATTTTGATATTGAAAATAGCACGAACGTATGTGTTATTGGAAGCGACTTAAAAAAGGCCTTGTTAGATGATGTCAATCCAATTAACAAAACTATAAGTGTACGAGGCTCTAAATTTAAAGTAATTGGTGTTTTAAAATCTAAAGGAGCAACTTTTGGAAACAATCAAGATTTAAGAGTGATAATTCCTATTCAAAAGGCGAGAACTATATTTACCAATCCTTTTATTAATTATAATTTGAGTGTTAAGGCAGAAAAAAAAGATATGCTAGCCAGTGCTCAAGACGAAGCTATTTTAACGTTTAGGTCTATTAGAGGTTTAAACCCTGTTGAAGAAAATAATTTTGGACTAGAACGCAGTGATGACCTCCTAAATAGAATAGGGTCTATCACACAATATCTATACATAGCCGCATGGGTGATTAGCATTATTACCATATTTGGTTCGTCAATAGCACTTATGAATATTTTATTCGTGTCTGTATCTGAACGTACAAGGGAGATTGGTGTTAGAAAAGCTTTGGGTGCCAAACGTAAAACCATAGCCTTTCAATTTTTTTTAGAAGCGATTATCATCGGTCAGCTTGGTGGAATATTAGGTATTATTTTGGGTGTACTTATAGGTTTAGGTGTTTCTGCAGCGGCTAAATTTCAGTTTGCAATACCATGGTTAGCTATGTTTAGTGCATTCACTATAGCGTTTATTGTTGCCATCATTTCAGGATTGCTACCGGCTGTAAAAGCGGCTAAACTAGATCCCATTGAATCGCTACGTTACGAATAAGCGTTTATGGAGTGACTAACTTTTCGAAATATTGAAACAAATCCCCTTTAGTAATTACTGCGCCTTGTTGAATCAATTTAAATTTATCGAGCGCTTTATCATCGGTATAAGCCTTTTTGGCACTGAAGAATTCTACATCATCTGATAAGAGGTTATTTCTAAACCAACCAAAGCCTTCATTGGTGGTGAGATCAATTGATGTGTTTTTTACTTTAAGAGCAATTAATCGCATTTCATTTTCAAGGCAATGAAATAAATGAATCTGATGAGCAGAAATATGTTCTAAATACATCACTTTAGATAAAACACCCTCCCAAACCAAATCACTAAAAACATCTAATTCTTGTTCTGCAACTTCAGGTTTTTCTTTTTTAATTTGATCCCATTCGTCAGCAGTAATAGACTGCGTAGCTAAAAAATTAATAAATTCTTTATGTAACTCTTCAAATTGTTCTTTAGTAAGTCTTGAATATTTCATAATTAATCAAAAAAAAATGCGCCCTTAAAATTAAGAGCGCAAATTTAACAATTAAATACGAGTTATTAGAATATGTAACGCAATCCAAATTGCATTTGCCATCTCGAAGCTAAACTAGAATCATAACCAAAGGTATCAGTCTGATCCGGATTAAAAGTATAGGTAGGATTACCAGAACCATCAACTGTCACACCTATAGGCTGTACGTTGTTAGGTTGTTGAATCAATCCCCATTCAGAGCTTAATAAGTTTCCAACATTTAAAATATCGATACTTAACTGAATAGTATTCGTCTTATCTTCAGAAACTTTAAAGTTATAATCTTGTAAGAATTTAAGATCCCATCTACCTCTCCAAGGTGCCAATGCGCCATAACGCTCTGCATACTGACCGCGACGGCCATTTAAATAATCATCTTGCTGAATAAAGGCTTCTAAAGCTGCACCTTGACCTGCTCCAGAGAAATTCATTTGGCTAATCTCACTAGAAGTTGGAATATAAATTAAATCGTTAATGCTTGAGCCATCACCGTTAATATCGCCACCATAGGTATAATTAAATCTTCCTCCTTGAGCATATTCAAAAAATGTTGACAATGTTGTTCCCCATCTATCATTTCCATAGTTCCATTTTTTACTTGCCACACCAATAAAACGATGTGTATCTCCATATTTCGAATAGCCTAAAACATCATTATTAACATTGCCTACTACAGGGTTTCCAGCAAAGGCATCGCTGGTGATTTCAGCTTCAATAGAATTAACATCTTTAGAGTTCAAATAACTATAGGCTAACATGGTATAAAGTCCATTATCAAATGTTTTTTGAGCTTTAACAGCTACATTCCAAATTCGACCTTTATCTGAATTGGTAAATACAAAAGGTCCTGCACCTAATCCAAAGCCATTGAGTTGATCATTTGATGTATAAATTGGCCTGTTATCAACACCATTTAAAGTCCCTGAAGGAGGTGTTAAACCCCAATGTTGTACATGTGGACCATTAAGATCTTTAGAATATGACACATCTCCAGTAAGGATAAGACCATTTTCTAATTTTTTATCTACACCAATATTGGTCCTCCACACTTGTGGGAATTGATAGCTCGGATCAACGGCTTGCAAAAAGAACACGTCAGGTGCAGCAATTTGATTACCTAACCATACAAATGGAAAACGTCCTGTAAAGGTACCTGTCCCACCTCTTATTTGAAAAGTATCGTCTCCCTTCACATCGTAATTAAATCCAACTCTTGGTGAAATTAGCCATTTATTGGTAGGCATTTGCGTATTATCTATAAATACGGTTTCTCCTGTATTTGGATTTTGGTAAGGTTGATCAGCGATTACAAATCCTCGATCTATTACATTTTGTGCTTTTTCGGCAGAGTCAAAAAATAATGGTTTATCAAAGCGTAATCCATAAGTTAATTTAAATTTTTCGGAGATATTCCATTCATCTTGGGCATAAAAGGATAATTGTCCAACATTGGTTTCAGCCAATGCCCATCCTCCTGGAGTACCTTCTGGCATGGTGTTATTGGCGTCAAAAACTTCTTGTGGTCTATTAAAATCATAGCTCGTAGCGTCAAAATCATTAATATCTACACCGCCAAACAAATCAAAACCATAGCTGGTTAAATTAAACGAGTTATCAAACGAAAATTTCTCAAAGGCGAATCCAATTGTGAAGGTGTGATCACCTTGATAAAAATTTAAATTGTCTGAAAATTGCAACACTTTTTGATCTAATCTATTGTGAATAGAGAATGGTTCGTGACCAGCAATAATATAAGGAGAACCATCTTTATAAATATTAATAGAAGGTGCTGGAGTAGAAAATGGATTTCTAAAGTCATTAAAATGTGTATATCCAAATTGGAATTTATTCGAGGCATTATCAGATAAAGTTGAATTTAATTCTATTTGAACAGATCTTAATTCATTATTGATTTCATACCCTGAATTTTGAAACTGTAACGTTGAAGCATTTGGGCCTCTAAAACCAATAGCAGTAGGGTGAGCTGGTTTTTCTTTAGCTGCATTCAAGAAATTATAAATGACTGCTAAACGATTGTTATCATTAATATTCCAATCTAATTTAAAAATTCCTTTAGTAGATTCAGAAGCATGTGTAAATCCTTCATAGGCCCCTGGGTCGTAACCTACGGCCAACAATGCATCTCTTACCATAATCAAATCACTTTCCAAAACTCGAGACTCATTTATAGCACCTGATCCTGAATTTGGAACCCAGCCATTAGTACCTAAATCTGTTCTATCATCTTTTTCAAAATTGGCAAAAAAGAATAATTTATTTTTAACAATTGGGCCACCAATACTTAACCCGTATTGCGTTTGTTCAAGTTTTGGCTTAACAATTTTATCTCCTTTTATTTTACCTCCAGTTAAACTTTCATCTCTGTAAAAGCCATAAACTGTTCCATGAAAATCATTGGTACCACTTTTGGTAACGGCATTTACAGAAGCTCCTGTAAAACCAGATTGCGTTACATCATAAGGTGCAGTAGTTACTTGGATTTGCTCGATAGCGTCTAATGACACAGGTTGAGCATCGGTTTGACCTCCGGGAGTTGCTGCATCCAATCCAAATGGATTATTGAATATAGCGCCATCTAATGAGAAATTATTGAACTGGTCATTTCTACCACCAAAAGATCCATTACTGGCCGTAGGTTCTAATCTCGTGAAATCTGAAGCAGATCTTGAAATTGTAGGTAATCTCGTTAACTCTCGTCTACCAACGCTTGTTTCTGCTCCGGTACGATCACTTCCAAAGGTTCCAGTACCACCAGAACCTGAAATAACTACAGTTTCTAGTTGTTCGCTATCAGGAACCATAGCAGTATCAATGTTTTCAGTCTTACCTAAAGTAAGAAAAACATTCTCTAAAACTTGTTCTTTGTAACCTACATAACTTATAGTTATGGTATAAGGACCTCCAACCCTTAAATTAAGAAGGTTGAAACGTCCGTCAAAATTTGTTGCGGCACCGTATTTAGTTCCTGTTGGTGTATGCACAGCAACCACATTTGCGCCAGGTAATGGCTGTTCAGATTCATCAAGAATCAGTCCTTTAATGTTCGAGGTCGTAACTTGAGCTGCGACCACTAGAGAACCAAACATCAAAAGTAATACTAGTAATTGTTTTTTCATTTGTATTGATTTAATTTGAATAAATTTATGTTAGTTTGCAATAAAGCAGCGTAAATATAAAATAAAAAGGCCGCTAAATATAGCGGCCTTTTTATTTTTTATTAACGATTTAGAATTAAGCTTCAGCTATAACTTCAAAAGTTAAATCCACTGTAACTTCTCTATGAAGTCTGATAACAGCTTCATATTGTCCTAAACGCTTAATATTCCCACCATTGATAGCAATATACTTTTTCTCAATGTTGTGACCTTCATTATTTAAAGCACTTGCTAAATCTATATTGGTTATAGAACCAAATAATTTATCTCCTGCTGTTGCACCAGCTCCTGCCTTAGCAGTAATCTTGATACTTAAAGCTTTAATTGCTTCAGCTGTTTTGCGAGCTTCATCAATTATCTTTTTCTCTTTAAAAGCTCTTTGCTTTAAAGTTTCTGCTAATACTTTTTTAGCTGAAGGCGTAGCCATTACAGCTTGCCCTTGAGGAATTAAAAAATTTCTACCATAACCGTTCTTAACTGTTACAATATCGTCTTTAAATCCTAAATTTTCAACGTCTTGTTTTAATATAAGTTCCATAGTTATTGGTATTTTATTTTAATAAATCGGCAACATATGGCATCAACGCAAGGTGACGCGCTCTCTTTACTGCTACAGATACTTTTCTTTGGTATTTTAACGAAGTTCCTGTTAAACGTCTTGGTAACAACTTACCTTGTTCGTTTACAAACTTTAATAAGAAATCTGGATCTTTATAATCGATATATTTAATACCAGATTTTTTAAAACGACAATATTTCTTCGTTTTATTAGTGTCAATATTTAATGGAGTAAGATATCTGATCTCTCCATCCTTTTTTCCTTTTGCTTGTTGTTCAATTGAAGACATAATTACGCTTTTTGTTTGTTTCTAGTTCTTCTCTTTTCAGCCCAAGCAACTGCATGCTTGTCTAATTTAACTGTTAAGTAACGCATAAAACGCTCATCACGTCTAAACTCTACTTCTAATGGATTGATAACTTCACCATCTACAGTGTACTCAAATAAGTGATAAAAACCACTTTTTTTGTTTTGAATTGGATACGCTAATTTTTTTAGGCCCCAATCTTCTTTGGCTATCATCTTCGCTCCTCTAGAAACAAGAAAGTCTTCGTATTTCTCTACTGTTTCCTTTATCTGGGTCTCAGATAAAACGGGATTTAAGATGAAAACAGTTTCATAATGATTCATATAAAATAAATTTACAATTAAAAATGGGTGCAAAAATAGCTATAAATTCCAATTCTAGCAATATTTTTACATTAAATTATTTGTAGTATAATAAATGTTAAATTTATGTTAAAATACACAGTTTAACGATGTTTTTTGGTTTTTATCCGAATTTTTTGTACTATTGTCGATATCTTAACCTAAAATATAATAATGTTATGACTTTAAACTGTGTAGTAGTTGATGATTCCGCAATACAACGATTATCAATTGTAAAGTTAATCGAGAGCCACGCCTCACTTAACCTCATTGCAGAATACAGTAGCGCCCTTGAAACCAAGAACGGACTTAATACCCATAAAGTAGACCTCATCTTTCTGGATATTGAAATGCCTGTTTTAAATGGTTTTGAACTGCTGGATGTACTCAACAATAAACCCCAAATTATTTTTGTTACTGGTAAAACAGAATACGCATTTAAAGCTTTTAATTATGATGCTACTGATTATTTACAAAAGCCTATTACAAGAGAACGTTTTAATACGGCCGTAGACAAAGCACTTGAGCAACATAAATTAAAGCTAGACTTTGACGAAACCGATGGTGAACATATTTTTGTCAAAAGTAATCTAAAAAAGCGTAAAGTTTACATCAAAGATATAAAATGGATCGAAGCTCTAGGTGATTATGTTAAATTAGTTACTGAAGAGAACAGTTTAGTGGTATTATCTACCATGAAAGCTTTTGAAGCCGAATTACCTGAAGGTAAATTTTTAAGAATTCATAAATCGTATATAGTTAACCTTGATAAAGTTGACCGATTTAATAGTAAAAACGTAGAAGTAGGCGCCTACGAAATTCCTTTAAGTAGGAATAAGAAAACACAGTTAGTAGATGCTTTAAATAACATTTAATCAATAATTATCGACATTTAAAACTACCCTAACTGACCTAAAATCTTTAACACTCAAGAAGCTATTGTTAATTTTAACAATAGCTTCTTTTGTTTTTGACAAGGACTGTTTAGATGGTATTTTAACCAAAATATTTTTATGAAATTGATTTCGAATTCGTGAAATAGGTGGGAATTCGGGCCCTAAAACATTATGTTTAAACACTTGTCGTAAGGATTTAGCATACCAATCGGCCCCTAAATTGACTTTCTGAAAATCTTTATGCTTAAAAGTAATTTTAATTAACCTGTAAATTGGAGGGTATTTGTAATTATGCCGATCATTCATTTGTTCTTCATACATCTGAATAAAATTATTAGTGGAGACCTGTTTCAATATTTGATGATAGGGATTATACGTTTGTATCAAAACCTTCCCTCTAACATCGGTTCGCCCTGCCCTACCCGATACTTGAACCATGAGCTGAAAGCTGCGCTCATGTGCTCTAAAATCAGGAAAATTGAGCATATTGTCAGCATTCATAATGCCAACCAACCTTACATTTCTAAAATCCAACCCCTTAGTAAGCATTTGCGTTCCTACAAGAATATCAACCTCTTCTTGTTCAAAGGCATTGATGATTTTATCATAACCGTATTTCCCGCGTGTGGTGTCCAAATCCATACGCGCTACTTTCGCTTCGGGAAATAGGGTTTTCACCTCTTCTTCAACTTGTTCGGTTCCAAAACCTTTACTATCTAATTCCAAACTGCTACAAGCCATACATTTGGTTTGCATAGCCATATGATAACCGCAATAATGACAGCGCAATTGATTTTTAAATTGATGAAATGTAAGACTAACATCACAATTAGAGCATTGTGGCGAATGTCCGCAGGTATTACATTCAACTATTGGTGAAAAGCCTCTTCTATTCTGAAATAATATGATTTGATGACCTTCTTTGAGTGTTTCGGTCATTTCTTCGATCAAACGATCACTAAAATGACCTGTCATGCGTTTACGTTTATGCTTGTCTTGAATATCTACCAATTCAATATCTGGCATTAAAACGTTGTTAAATCTGTGATTAAGTTCAACAAAGCCATATTTGCCCTGTTTGGCATTATAATAACTCTCCAAACTTGGCGTAGCAGATCCCAGCAAGGTTTTAGCATTAAATAAGTTTGCCAAAACAATAGCAGTGTCACGTGCATGATATCTTGGTGCAGGATCAAACTGTTTAAAGGAAGTTTCGTGTTCCTCATCAACAATAATTAATCCTAATTTCTGAAATGGTAACAACACCGAAGAACGCGCACCTAAAACAATCTGTGCTTTTGGCGAATTGTAAAGTACATTGTTCCATACTTCCACACGTTCATGGGATGAATATTTAGAATGGAACACTGCTACTTTTTCTCCAAAATACATTTGTAATCGGGAAACCAATTGCGTCGTTAATGCAATTTCAGGGAGTAAATACAATACTTGCTTTCCTTCTTGTAATGTATCTTCAATCAGTTTTACATAAATCTCTGTTTTACCTGAAGAAGTCACCCCATGTAACAAGGTAACATTCTGATCTTTAAATGTTTCCTTTATATCTTTTAAAGTATTATCCTGGTGTTCATTTAAGCGCTTTGAATCTTCATTTTCATCGCCATCATATAGAATCCTATCGGTTTGAATGTGGTATTCTTCCAAAACATCTTTATCAATTAACGCTTTGATAATAGCCGTATTCGCATCACTTTCTTCAACCAATTCCGTTACTTTTACAGGCTTTTTGGTTTGTGCTGATATTGAAAACAGCGTCATTACCACCTGGCGTTGCTTTGGGGCTCTATTCAAATCTTCCAATAAATCTTTCAGGGCAGCTTCTGAACTGTATTTTGAACTCAACTTTACATACCTAACCAATTTAGGCTTGTATTTTTCAAAGATTTCTTCTTCTACAGAAACAGCGTTTTTATCAATCAATCGTTTGATGACTGGGAGCACATTCTTCTTATCCAAAATATTTGCAACATCCTGTATTTTCAATGACGATTGATGATGTAAGGCTTCGTACACCAAAAACTCATCATCTTTAAGTGTTTCATCACCAATTACAAGGTCCTTATTTTTAAGAATAATGGTCTCGCTTTCTAATACAAAAGCACTGGGCAGCGCCGATCGCATAACTTCTCCCAAAGTGCACATATAATAACTGGCTATCCATTGCCAATGTTGCAACTGCATTTGAGTAACAATTGGAACATCATCCAAAATTTGATGGATATCTTTGGCTTCATAAATTTCCGGTGCAATTCGGTGTGAATGCTGCACAATTGCCGTATAAATTTTTGATTTACCAAACGGTACTGCGACACGCATCCCAGGTTTTAAAAAATCAAACTCGGCTTGAGTCACTTGATAAGTGAAACATTTTTCGAGTGGAATGGGCAGTATGACATCAATAAAGTAAAACATTAAAAACTCTTCTTTAAACGATTTAATGAAGCATTTAACTCGTAACCTAAAAGAATAATATTAGAGTTTAGCCACAAATAAAATAAGAGGATTAAAAGTGCGCCTATCGAGCCATAAAGTTCATTATATTTTGAAAAGTTTTCAATATAAATACCGAAGAGATACGATGTAAGAATAATGAGTAAGGTCGTAAACAGCGCACCTATTGAAAAAAAGCTCGAAGCTTTACCTTCTTTGGTTCCGAAATAATATAAAGTTGCCGTAGCCAAATACACCATCATAATGAAAAACATATATTTTGCTAAAGTTACCCAAACTATGCTCGAGCTATTTTGTGCATATCCTTTTTCCTGAAGACTTTCGAACAAATTATCGATCACATAAATTTCAAAATAACCAAATACCGCAACTGTTAATATGAGTAAAAATGCTAAAATTAAAGCAACTCCTAAAGCATATATATACTGTTTAAAGACATTTCTAGTGAGTTGTTCATGATAAGAGCTTTCAAAACCAGAAAACACAGCACTTACTCCATTAGCCATCAATAAAATAGACAACACAAAAACAGAAGACAACAATCCGCCTTGTGCATTATTATCACTTATGTTTTCAAAAATATTCTTAAAGAAAAAATCTGAAGTTTGAGGTGGCAGGAAAGACTCCAAAAACGCCAAAAATTCTCCTTGAAAATTCGCTACAGGGATATAAGGAATAACTATAAGTATAAACAATAAGAATGGAAATATCGCTGTAAAAAAACTAAAGGCAATGGCGCTTGCTCTAGTTGTTAAAGCACCTTTTGCAATACCTGTGACATAGAGTTCCAGCAAATCATAAAGAGAAAGGCCTTCCAAAGCAGGAAGTTTTATTCTTTTGAAGATGCGAACAACAAGATTAACAATTGGAATGGTCTCAAGTTTGTCTTCAATAGGTTTTGTCATACTAAACCGCTTTTAAACTCAAATCCATATTATAAACTGAATGTGTTAAGGCGCCTGACGAAATATAATCTACACCACAAAGCGCATACTCGCGAATGGTATGTTCATTAATCCCTCCTGAAGATTCAGTCAAACAAGTGTCACCAATCATTTTTACAGCCGTTTTGGTATCTTTATAGTTGAAGTTATCAATGAGAATCCTGTATATACCATCATTTTGTAAAATCTCTTCAATTTCCTGTAGATTTCTGGCCTCAACTATGATTTTTAAATCCCGATTAGTGTCCTTTAAATACTGCTTTGTTTTTTTGATGGCTTTGGTAATACCACCTGCAAAGTCAATGTGGTTGTCCTTTAACATAATCATGTCATACAAAGCAAAACGATGATTTTCGCCTCCACCAATCTTTACAGCCCATTTTTCTAAAGCACGAATCCCAGGTGTTGTTTTTCTGGTATCCAAAATTTTTGTTTTGGTACCTTCCAACAAATCCACAAAATATCTGGTTTTAGTAGCAATAGCACTCATACGCTGCATGGCGTTAAGCACCAAACGTTCAGCCTTTAAAATGGCTTGTGAAGGGCCTTCAACATAAAAAACTATGTCTCCAGGTCTTACCTGATGTCCATCATTGATAAACGTTTTGACTTTTAAACCTTTATCCACATGTTTGAAGACTTTTTTAGCAAATTCAACGCCTGCAATGATGCCGCTATCTTTCACCAACAGCTTGGCTTTACCCATAGCATCACTTGGTATACAAGCCAGAGAACTGTGGTCACCATCACCAACATCTTCCCTAATGGCATTTGCAATTATAAGGTCAATTTCGGTATTAAATTGGGCTTCTGAAATCATTTTATGCTATTTGATGTAAAAATAGGAATAGAAAATTAAAAAAAATGAAATTCTAAATTACAAATTCCAAAAAATCCTAACTTTGACCCTATGACCATTAAACTTCTTGCCATAGGTAAAACAGATAGTAAATCGCTTCAAACCTTGATTGATGATTACCAAAAACGTCTGGGATTTTATATAAAATTTGAATTTGAAATCATCCCTGATCTAAAAAAGGTCAAAAATTTAAGTGAAGACCAACAAAAACAAAAAGAAGGCGAATTGATTTTAAGCAAACTCAATGCCACGGACATCCTTGTTCTTTTAGATGAAAACGGAAAGCAAATGGATTCTGTTGGTTTTTCAAATTATCTACAAAAGCATATGAATTCCGGAATTAAACAATTGGTCTTTGTCATTGGCGGTCCCTACGGTTTTTCACAGGAAGTCTATAACAAAGCTCAAGGTAAACTCTCATTATCTAAAATGACATTTTCACATCAAATGGTACGGTTATTCGTCATAGAACAATTGTATAGAGGATTTACAATTTTACGCAATGAGCCTTATCACCATAGATAATTCGGAATTATTTATCAAAATCTCCAGAATCTACATCCTTGATAAATTTTATAAGACCGTTAAAAAAGTTTTTCTGGTCGTCATATTGTGACAAATGACTTCCTTTAGGACATAGTAAAAAGCGGCCATTTTGGACTTCACCAGACATCCACTCCATATATTTTGGATCCATCGTATCGTAAGTAGCTCCAATCACTAATGTAGGCACATTAATTTCTTTTAATCGATCCGAAACATCCCAACCTTTTAAGGAGGCACTGCCTGTAACACCAAATTCACTATACCCTTGCATAAAAATATAGATGTTGGGGTTTAAATGTTTAAATGCACGGTGGATGGATTCTGGCCAGTCTTCGAGTGGTATTCGTAATACATGTTCTGGATAATAATGCTGGGTGACTAATTCTGTGTATCTCGGATTTCCATAGTCTTCTGATTCTTCAAAGGCTTTAATTTCTTTATAAATTTCAGGTGGAAGTTGAGGCCCCAACACTTTGGCGGCATATTTTTCATATTCTGGAATACTAGCCATCATATTAGAAATAACTAACCCTTTTAAATTCTTTTGGTATTTTAAGGCATACTCCATGGCTAAAATACCACCCCAAGATTGACCATATAAATAAAAATTAGTTTCGTCCATATTTAGTGCTTTACGTACTTGTTCAACCTCTTCTACAAAATGCTCGGTAGTCCAAAGTGTTGAATCATTAGGTTGGTCACTATAATAAGAATCCAACTGATCGTAATACACATACTCAATCTCTTCATTTGGGAAATAGCCATCAAAACATTCAAAAAATTCATGGGTCCCTCCTGGACCACCATGAAGGAGTAGCACTTTCATTTTAGGATTGTTTCCAACACGTTTTGTCCAAACATTAAAGGTACCTTTTGAAGTTTCAATGGGAATCATCTTTATTCCACCGGTAAACTGATCGTCTGAATTGGAGTAATCAAAATAACCTGATTCTGTAGCCACTTGCGATTCTGACTGTTTCTCTGAATTGACACAACTTGCAACTAAAAAAATCAATGAAATAAGGGCGTAATGAAGTGTTTTCATAAGTTTAATTTAATTTTTCGTTTATAAAACTAATATTTTTTGGAATTTAAATTGAAGACATCGCTTGTTTTTTACCTTGAATTGCCTGCCTTCTGTTGGTTGCCATTTTTAAAGTGAGATCGTATTGAACAGCCGCTTCTTCTAATCGATTTTGGTTCAATAACCATTCGGCATACAATTCATGCGTTGGTTTTTGAATAACAGGTGGACCATAACTATAACTTAATTGACTTTCAATGGTAATTGATTCTTTTAGCCAATGCTCCGTTTCTTCAATATTGTTTTCTAGCCAAGAATTTAATGCTCTAAGTTGTGCAACCATCACCGAAGACTCATTAATGTTGCTTTGAGTTGGAATGCTTCTAGACGTACTCGAGCAAACGCTGTAACCGTCATTCATATAGTCTACCAACAAGGCTTCCTTTTTTATTTTTTGATCCATTGAATTAATGACTTCATTCAGTGTTTCCTTGTCTTTTGCAACAAATGCTTTATAACCTTCCAAAAACCGGTATTGGGACTGAACGGTAATATTTAAATCGGTAACGTCAACTTCAATATCAGCAATTGGGGAATTCCAATCGTTAGTTTCAATTAGATATGTTCCTTTTAAGAATACCATATGCACTCTACCTCTGGCTGAAGGCGTTTCATCGACATAGTTTTTAATATCTAAAACCATTTGCTTCGCTTTTTCGAATTCATTATTCTGCAAATAGCCATACTGTAACCAATGGAACGCATGATAACCTCTGGCATCATTACCAAGGTTTTTACGATCCATTCTATTTAAACTGGCCTGATAAGAATCAATATTAGAGTTTATAACCCTATCCCACATACCTAATGCAACATAAATATGTGACGGCATATGCAGGGCATGACTTGCATCAGGAGCCACCTTTGCATACGCATTAGCAGCATCAAAAGCCAATTTAGCATGTTCGGGGTCATCATAGGAATGAATTAAATAATGAAGTGCTCCAGGATGTTCTGGGTTGCTTTTTAAAACCTTTTTGGCAACTTCGGCGCCTAAACCATAAATGGAATCATTTCTACCTTCAGCAACTGAACCTAGCAGTGACAATGCATAAAATGCTGCTACCTCATTATTATCAGGGTATTTTTCATGAAGGCTTTTCATAAAATTCATATACGCCTTGTCTCTATCATTTTTTGAAGTTTTAGGCGTATAAAGCACTTTTACAGCTTCTAAAAAATCCATTTCAATTTCAGATAAATCCTTTAAATGCTTCATATTTTCAAGCTTTTGCACTACGGTAAAGCCTGCTTCATAATCTTGTTCGCTCCAAATACTGTGATTATAGGTCATGGCTTCGCCCCAATAAGCCATAGCCATTTTTGGATCTATCTCCTGTGCTTTCTTAAAAGCTTCCTTTGCGTCTTCATATTCAAAACTATGAAGTAATAAAAGTCCTTCCTCAAAGTGCGGTTGAGCTACTTTATTCCCATAAACTTTAAAATTTACAGTTCCTAAATTATTGGTCTTATTTTCTTGATGCTTACAGGAAACAAAGGCGACCATAAGCAGGATTAAAATTAGATTTTTCATATTAAAGATTTTTATGATAAAGGATTCAGACTTATTTATTCAAAAATGACGTTCTCTTTTAGATTAAACCATGATTCATAGTAGGGTTGGTGAATTTTCTCAATGGCATTTCGTTTTAATTTTAAAGAAGGCGTTGTTAGTCCATTGGCAACAGTCCATTCCTCCTTCATGACCACGATTTTTTCAATTTTTTCATGTTTTGCCAGATTTGGATTAACGTTGGAAACCGTCTGAAACAAACTTTTAGACAAGCTTTCTTTCGATTTGGATTTCCCAGATTCAGATAAGGTTACCAGAGCAATGGGTTGTGGAATACCAGTTCCTACTACACATATCTGCTCAATATCAGAATTTTTAGAAATGGATAGTTCAATTAATGACGGAGAAATATATTTACCCTTATCGGTTTTAAATTGATCTTTTACTCGCCCTGTAATGGTTAAAAATCCATCATGATCAAACTCACCAATATCTCCAGTCTTTAAGTAGCCTTCTTCATCAAACATTGATGCCGTTAATTCAGGGTTTTTATAATAGCCTTTCATCAAACACTTATTCTTAACGCATATCTCACCTTCTGGTGACAACTTTGCTTGAGCTTCAGACAGTGTTTTACCTACAGTTCCTATTTTATTGTCATTTGGTAAATTAAAATGAGATACGCAACAATCTTCGGTCATTCCATAACCTTGTAAAATAATAATATCAAGTTTTTTGAACCACTCAACCAAGCTATCAGCAATTGGAGCAGCTGCCGAAACAATAAAAATAGCACTTTTTAATCCTAATTTTTGTTTGAGTTTGTTTTTAACCATACTATTGACAATTGGTATCATTAATAAGGTGTTTAATTTCTTTTGAGGTATCGAGGTCAGGATTTTTTCTTTAAACTTTGCCCAAATTCTCGGAACAGCAAAAAAGAAATGAGGTTGGCAATGTTCTAAATCTTTAGCAAAAGTTGCCATGGAATCTGAAAAATAGATGGTTGAGCCCAATACATATCCATTGTTACAAATAGCGCGCTCGGCTACATGGGCAAGAGGCAAATAAGAAAATTGTCTTGATTTAGGTGGCATTTTAATTAAATTCACCAGAGCTTTACCGCTTACAGTAAAATTATTAACGGTGTGCATGACACCTTTAGGGTCTCCTGTTGTTCCTGAAGTGTATATAATAGTGTGTAAATCATCAGAGTTTGGTAACGGGATATCTTGTAAAGGTTGATGAGTATTTTGCAAATCTTCCCATAACTGTCCTTCTTTACCCCCATATAGACCAATACTAATTTTTGGAATATTAGGAATGCCATTTTTTTGAGATTCAAAATCATCCAATTTACCAATAATTACAGCTTTAGACTCACTATGCACAAGTATCTGTTCGATTGAGTTAGCATTTAAAGTTGGGTAAATTGGAATCGAAACACATCCTGCCATCATAATAGCTAAATCTGCAATAATCCATTGCGAACAGTTTTTTGAAAGTAATGCCACATGATCTCCACTATTTAAACCTAAACTTTTTAAAGCCGAGGCTAATTTTCTGGCTTCTTGTCCAGCTTCAGCATAGGTATGGGTTATAATTTTACCACTTATTGGTTGATGTAAAAATACTTGATTGGGTTCATGTGATTCCCAATAGAGAAAAGCTTCTATTGGAGATTTAAAATTTTGCATCTTGTTGGTTTATAGTTTTAAAGATAACAAAATAATCAGTCTAAATTGGCACATACACTAACAACAATGAGTGTATTATAAAAAATATTATAAATGGTAATACTAAATATCCCATGATGTCCCTGGCTTGTAATTTTACACCGACAGCCATAACTGGAAGTACAATTAAAAGGAAAAATGGTTGTAAAAGATTAGTTAAAGTTTCTCCATAAGCAACAGCCAATGAAGCTCTAGATATCATCGCATTAATTTCTGCCTCTGAAAGTCCAGCACCTAATTCTTGGATTGCATTAATAATGCTAGGACCCACAACGGCAAACTCCCCTCCAGCCGAAGGAATGGCAAAATTAATGATGCCTCCCGTTAAATAACAATAAAATGGATAGGAATCAATAGTAGCAACAGAAGCCATTAATTCAGCCAACCTTTCACCCAAACCTGTATAAAGCATGATCCCCATAATACCGGCATAAAAGGGATATTGAAATATTATCCCAGAAATATTACTACATGATCGCTTCATTGAAACCACATAACGCATAGGGGTTTTATGCAAAAACATACCAACAATTAAAAAAATAAAAATCATGATGTTAAGATTCAGATCAAACCCTTTCATTGTGAAATGATACGCAATGTAGGTTAACCCCATAAGTATAATTAGCAATTGAAGTAAGCTACTATTATTAAAGGTATCTGATAGTGCTTTAAAAGGTAATTTAAAACTATCCGCTTCTTGTTTAACCGTTAGCTCTTGATCTATACTTTTAGATTCTAACAAATTAGAAAGCTCTTTATTATTCGATGATTTTGGTGCTAATAAAAGTATGATTATAGGCGCAATTAGTACGTTTACAGAAATCATTATCAGATTTAATGATGAGCCTAAAGTCATTGAGGTGGGAATAATACCTGATATTACGCCACTTTCAATCAGAAAATTTTTGTCGGTGTTTAACAATAATGGAATTGAACTCGACAATCCTGTAACCCAACTCATACCTGAAAAATAAACAATAGCAATTAAAAATGGGTAATTTATACCTTTAACCCGTATTGCCAGTTCTCTTGCCAACACACATGTAATTACTTGCCAACCCCAACTCACCATTGACAGAAGCATTCCTATTAGTACAACAAAAAAATAAACATGATTAGGCTTATGGATGTATTTCGTTAACCTGTCAATGATATTTTTTGCCAAAGGTGATAGAGCAATACTGAAACCCGTAGTGAGTATTAACACCATCTGCATGCCAAAAGCAAGTAAATCGAAAAATCCATCGTACCAGCCTGAAATAATGTTTATTGGTGTTACATCTAGCCAAATAAACGTTACAAGAGCTGTAATAAAAGTTAAAATTATGGCAAACACGAAAGCGTTTGGCATATATTTTAAATAAATACGAGTGAATTTCTCTCCTAATTTGTTAATCATGGTTGGTTGATAATCATATAAATATAGACAAAACAGTAGTTGATTCCGTTTTTATTTCAAAGTAGTTGCTATTCCCGCTTCAACTAGCGGCTCCATAATTGAATATCCCAAGGCATTTGGATGCACGCCATCGGTTCCTAATTCTGTCTTCAAGCCATTTTTACTATTGACCATAGCCGAAAAATAATCAACATAAACTAAAGTATTTTCTTTGGCATACCACTGCATTAACTTGTTAAGTTTGATCACTTTCTCTGCCGGCTTTAATTCAATGACGTCTTGGCGGAAACGCAATAGCATTTGAGGCGTTGTTTGTCCACTAATTCCTCTATTAACATAGGGTTTCCCTTCAAAAAATTCAGGTCTAATATTTGACCAACCTTCAGTAATGGAGTTTCCCATAAAAACTACACGCTGTAATGTATCATAGGTAGATAATTTGGAATTTGCTTCTTGAAAGCGTTTTAAATTTGCCCAATCTTGAGAAAACGACATTTCAGTGCTAAAAAACAATAAAATCAAAAGGAGTAGATAGTCTTTCAAAGTAAAGGTTTTCGGTAACCGATGAATTTCAAATTAAATTACCACTTGACCAAGTTAAGTTATTTTTTTGGTTAAGTCAATAAGTAGTAATTTTGAGTCCTAATACTAATCCCATGCAACTGGTTTTCGCCACTAACAATCAGAATAAGCTAAAAGAGGTTCAATCTTTAATTCCTAATCACATAAGCCTATTAAGTTTAAGCGATATTGGTTGTTTTGAAGATATTCCCGAAACACAGCCCACAATTGAAGGAAACGCTATTCAAAAAGCTGAATACGTTAAAGCTAATTATGGCTATGATTGTTTTGCTGATGATACTGGTTTAGAGGTTGAGCATTTAAATGGTGCTCCAGGCGTTTTTTCAGCACGATATGCTGGGGAACAAAAAGACTCAAATGCAAACATGACCTTATTACTCCAAAATTTACAACACACAACCAATCGCGCGGCACAATTTAAAACGGTAATTGCTTTAAATCTTAATGGTAAAACCCAGACGTTTACAGGCATCTGTAAAGGTGAGATTACTGATAACAAGCATGGAAATGAAGGTTTTGGTTATGACCCCATTTTTCAACCTTTAGGTTATCAGCAGACCTTTGCCGAAATGACTATGGAAGTTAAAAACAAAATCAGTCATCGGGGAATAGCGTTAACTAAACTTGTTAAGTTCTTAACAAAATAAAGATGCCTTAAGAATAAACAAGGCATCTTTCATTAATATAAAACTGTTTATTCTAAACCTATGATTTTAAATATGCGACCTAATTCCTGATCGTTATTGTCTCTAAAAATACTCACTAGTTTTATGTTTTTAGTATTATTAGCATCATAGCACTCTCCCTCTCCAGTTTCAGGATTTGTTAAAACAAATGAATCATTAACTCTTGCACTTAATTGTAAGTTATTTGACGTCATAGCTTCAGGTCCATTTGGAAAATACATAGGGCCAAAACCAAAATCTAATACATCATAAGGTGCGATCACATTTATTTGCAAATGACCAATTTTTTTATCATCGCAAATATTAGAATACATAATATCTCCAGTGAACAGATTTGAAATCTCTACACCAGGTCGTTTTACATTTGCAGTAAATTGAGCCCTGTTTTCATCAAACACTTTTACATCAATCAGAGGTTCCGGAAAATCAACGTCGTTAAGATCATAAACTAATACAAGATAAGGGAATGCAACTATGCCTACGAAGTTAGAAAAAGCTCCGCCCCCTTCTACAAAAACGACACCGTTGCCATTAGAATTACTTGACCTACTGTTATAAAATTTTGATTCTTTTGATTTAGTTTTTAAATACGATGTAAAATCGCTGTTAGTGATTAAATCTGTTACAACTTTAGAATGGGAAAAACTAAGGTTAGGTTCTTGAATGGATTCAGTCTCACTTGTACTGCATCCAAAGAAAAATAATGCCATAAGTGACATTAGCATTACATGTTTTTTCATAATTGGCTGGTTTTAAATTAATTAAATAATAGCACCTAACATGTAAGAAAAATTAATGCAAAATTTAGGGAAGAAGCGCACAATCAAATATAGCTGCTTGATTAATAGCGCAGTAACTATTTCTTAAGTTACTAATTTCATGTGCTTTGAAAGAAAATTATTAATTATTTTCGACGAAAAGCTTAATTCACATGATAAATGCTATAAACTAATAACCCACAGATAATCAAACACTTGATTACTTTATTATAGTTTTAAACTTATAATGCAAATAAAAGCACTGGTAAAATTCTTTAAAGGAACTATTTCACATTTAAATTAAATAGATTTTCTGAAGTTTCTTTTTTGTTATTCCATTTTTGAACAAACGTCAAATTAATAATTTTCTCCAGAACAGAATTTTCTCTACAATATGATGAACCAATATTTGAATCATAGGTTTCAGCATCATTGAGAACAAAATTCTTGACTTTGGCAATTAAAGGTGTTTTGTGTGGCTCAGTAAATGAATATACGGTACCCCATGGTTGCTCAACAACTTTTACTTCCCCATTATAATCAAGGTTAAAATAGCCCATATGTTTCTGGAAACAACTATTATTATACTCCCCTTGTTGTGTGTCAGTCCAAAAACCCCAAGGTCCTTCCAATTCCAATGAAAATGAGGCTGTACCATTAGGGTGCATTTTTAAATTAGCATCAGACTTACGCGTAGAAATAACAAAAAACCCAGCATCATAACTAAAAATATAGAAATTAAAAACCGGGGTTTGTACTATTCTAAAGGCATTTGTTCCGCTATTACTCGCTCTCGAAGCTTCAAAAGCACTTTTATTAGCATCCGTATTAAAATAGTCACTCTGGGTGATCTCTTTAGCCATTAGCATCATAGCATCATCATTATATGATTCTAAAGTAGTTTCAGGTTCAAAAGGAGTACAGGTTAATACAATAAGTGCAAGAAGAGCTAAAATGATCGTAATATTTTTCATAATAGGGGCTTTTTTAAATTTTAATGTCATACATACTAGCTAAATCTTCATCATGAAAAAATTAATAACTATTTATTTGTTTTTTGTAATGCCAACTGTTATCACACACACAACACCCTCATAATAAAATTATTAGCTAAATTAAAAGTACTGTAATTTTAATATTTATCATTTACAAATTCCATAAATTCGATAAAATGCAGGTAATTTTTAACCAAATTATTTAATATCAAATAAATAACTATCTTTGCCGACTGAAACTCGAAACGGATTTGGGTTTCATATTCCTCAGGGTGAGGATGTGTTACGTGAAGTTTAGGTTTAAGTATGTCGATTCGCTTCTATTGTAACACTACAGAACATAATCGAATACTTATTTACACCGAATGAACACATTCAAAGAGTTAGGTCTTAATAACGACCTATTGCAGGCTATTACTGATTTAGGGTTTGAAACCCCAAGTGAAGTTCAAGACAAAGCCATTCCAATTTTATTAAACGAAGACACAGACCTTGTAGCATTAGCACAAACTGGAACAGGTAAAACAGCCGCTTTTGGTTTTCCAATGTTGCAAAAAATCAATGTTGAAAGCAGAACTACTCAAGGATTAATACTTTCACCAACCCGAGAACTTTGTTTACAGATTACTAATGAAATGAAACTTTACGGCAAACACCTAAAAGGTCTTAATGTCGTAGCCATTTATGGAGGAGCAAGTATTACTGAACAAGCCCGAGAAGTAAAACGTGGCGCTCAAATTATTGTAGCCACCCCTGGCCGTATGAAAGACATGATTAGCCGTAATTTGGTTGATATCTCTAAAATTGAATATTCAGTTTTAGATGAGGCCGATGAAATGCTTAATATGGGCTTTTTTGAAGACATTACAGATATATTGTCTCATACACCAAAAGACAAAAACACATGGCTATTTTCGGCTACAATGCCTAAAGAGGTATCTGTAATCGCTAAAAAATTCATGAATAATCCTATTGAAATTACCGTAGGAAACAAAAATGAAAGTACAAGCCAAGTCTCTCATGAATACTATTTAGTGAGTTCACGAGACCGTTATCAGGCCTTAAAGCGTTTAGCAGATGCTAATCCAGACATATTTTCGGTAATATTTTGCCGTACCAAACGCGATACTCAAAAAGTAGCAGAACAACTAATTGAAGATGGTTACAGTGCAGGAGCCCTTCATGGCGATTTAAGTCAAAACCAAAGAGATTTGGTTATGAAATCATTTAGAAACCAACAAATTCAAATGCTAGTAGCTACCGACGTAGCTGCTCGTGGTATTGATGTAGATGATATTACCCATGTTATCAATTATCAGCTCCCAGACGAAATTGAAACCTACACCCACCGAAGTGGCCGTACAGGTCGTGCCGGAAAAACTGGTGTATCAATGGTTATTGTTTCAAAAAGTGAAGTTAGAAAGATAAAAAGTATTGAACGCATTATTAAAAAAGACTTTGTAAAAAAGGAAATTCCTGATGGAATGGAAATTTGCGAAGTACAATTAATGTCATTGGCAAACAAGGTGCATAATACCGAAATCAACCATGAAATTGACAAGTATTTAAATAGTATTAATACGTTGTTTGAAGATACTTCCAAAGAAGAATTAATAAAGAAATTCTTTTCAGTTGAATTTACTCGTTTTTACAACTATTATCAAAAATCTAAGAACCTTAATGTAGAAGATTCTAGAAGTGGAGACAGAGATAGTGGTAAAGATTACAGCAGCAACGCTAATGATACACGATATTTCATCAATGTTGGCCGTAAAGATGGTTACGACTGGATGAAACTAAAAGACTTTTTAAAGGAAGTATTAAGTCTTGGAAGAGACGATGTATTTAAAGTAGATGTCAAAGAAAGCTTTTCGTTTTTTACAACTGATGCTGCATTAACCGATCAAGTCCTTGCATTTTTTACAGATTTTAAACACGATGGTCGTTTTGTGAATGTAGAAGTAAGCAGTGATAAAGGTGGTGGAAACCGTGGTGGTAAACGTAAATCTGGAGGAAGAAAAAGTTATGATAAACCAAGATCAGATAGACGTTCTAGTTCACGTAGTGGTGGTGGCAACCGAAGCGAACGCAGAGGCTCATCTGGCGAATCCAAACCAAGACGCTCTAACTCTCAATTTAGTGCATCTTCTTCTGGTTCCGATAGACCTAGACGCTCGAGAAGACGAAATTAAACTTATACAAAAGCCTTTAAAAAATATTTAAAGGCTTTTTAATTAAACGCTCTTGTTAATTTTAAGTCAAAGTTTAAACCAAAAACACGTATTTATTTTTTGTTTACTACTTTTATACCTTAATAAAATTCTATGAAAAGCACGTACGTATTCATTTTACTATGCTTTGTATCCATTTTTGGTTTTGCACAAGAAGTAACAACAGTAAAAGGAATTGTTATAAGTACTACAACTAATGAGCCTCTCGAGAGTGTGAATATAGTTAACCTTAATCAGGTAAAAGGAACTTCTACTGATGATAAAGGTGCTTTCGAAATAATAGCGAAGGCAAACGACACCTTACATTTTTCATATTTAGGTTACAAATCCATTAAAGTTAGGGTTACCAACGACTGGTTGAAATTTGGTGCAACACAAATTGAAATGACTGAATTGGCACTTGCATTAGAAGAAGTTGTAGTTAATCAATTACGATTAACAGGTTATTTAGAGGTTGATGTTAAACAGGTGCCTTTACAAAGTAATTACAGGTACAGTATTTCGGGACTTTCAAATAAAGGATATGAAGGCGGGGATCGATCGCCAAATGCAGTGAGTAAAGTATTGGGCGCCGTATTTAATCCAGCCGATTTTTTATATAACATGTTTGGCAAAAAACCAAATGAATTACGTAAGCTTAAACAAATGAAAAAAGACGATCAGATTAGAAATCAACTTGCTTCAAGATTTGATCGTGAAATGCTAATGGTATTGTTAGAAGTAGATCGTTACGATTTGGATGAAATCATCAACCAATGTAATTATTCAAGAGATTTTATTGAAACTGCGAACGACCTTCAGGTGTTAGATGCTATTAGTGAATGCTATGAAGAATACAAAGTATTGAGCCGTAGTAAATCGAATAGATTTTAAAAAACTCCCATTATTTCATAGAGTGCAAGGCTACCCTATTCCCTTCAGAATCAATAAATACCCCCATATAGCCATAATCTGGTGATATCTGTTTTTTGGCCTGTATAATCTTCCCTCCAGCAACCTCAATTCTTCCTAGTTCATCCTTTAAATCAACACAAGAAAAATATAATAACGCACCTTCCTTACTAGGGATATAGGTCTCTTGTTTTACCAAAGATCCAGGAGAACCATATACCTCTCCTCGACTAGGAAACCATCCCATTAATAATTCTCCAAAATCCACCACCTAGATTTCAATTTGAAAAACCGCTTCATAAAAGGCTTTGGCCCGTTCCATGTCACTCACAGGAATTTCAAACCAACCTACCATATTTGTTTTCATTTTTATTTAATTTAATGTTCCAAAACTTCTTTTAAACTTGTAAGTCCTTCATCAAAATCTTTTCCTACTGCTTTTTCGAAATTAAAAAAGAGCATAAAAATATTAAACGGAACAGGATTATTGCCTGAAAATCCCCATTCTACTTTCGTAGTATTATTTCCTAAATCATTAACTATTAAATACCCATTTGAGGTTGATTTCCATGGTTTTAGAAATCGTAATTCGGTATCAATTCTTTCATTGGGAACAATATTAATTATTTCTTGCTCTCCAGTACCAACATTTTTATTTCCTTCCCATTTAGAGATAAATCCAACTTCTCCATCAGTGCCCAAAAATTCTTGCTTCATGTCAGGATCTTTTTTCTTCCAAGGCGACCAGTCATTTTGCTTCTTGATGTGTTTCAAATATTCAAAAACATCTACCAGAGGCCGATTTATTTCAATACTTCTACTAACATCATAAGTTTTAGGGGCTACATAGGCTAGAATCGCGATTAAAATAGCAAGCCCGATAACGATATATAAAATGATCATCATAATTCGAGAGATTTTATTAGGCTATTAAAATTACGAAAAATTAAAGCAACTGATTATATCTATTCACTATTTCGTCATAGCTTTTCAAAGTTTTTTGGATCCAATCTAATTTCTTTACAAGCTGCTCATCCTCTGAAAGTTGCCATTGAATATCCGTTTGTTTCAATTTAGTAGTCACTTGTTGTAATATGATTGCTGCGCTTACTGAAATGTTTAGACTTTCAGTAAAACCAGACATAGGAATTTTCAAAAAACAATCTGCTGCGTTTAAAACTTCGTCCGACAATCCTTCTGTTTCACGACCGAAGAAAAAACATGATTTTTTAGTAACATCAAACTCATGTAACAGGCATTCGTTAGTATGTGGCGTGGTAGCAACGATTTGATACCCCTTACTTTTTAAGTCATCAATACATGATTTTACGGAATTGAATCGATGTAAATCTACCCACTTTTGAGCTCCCATCGCAATTTCCCTATCAATGCGTTTGGTATTTCGTTCTTCTATTATACGTACATCCTGAATACCAAAAACATCACAAGACCTAATCACCGCACTGGTGTTATGGAGTTGGTATACGTCCTCGGTGGCGACGGTGAAATGTCGTGTTCGTTGTGATAAAACATGATTGAAACGCTGCTTTCGGCTTTCAGTAAGAAACGATTCTAGATAGTTTAAAAGTTTTAATTCAATCATGCCTCTAAAATATAAAAAGAATGGCAGTACAATTAAATTTGTTTGACAAAAACACAAAACCTATTTTTAATGTATGAAAAAACATATTGTGGTACTTACGGGTGCTGGAATGAGTGCCGAAAGTGGACTAAAAACTTTTAGGGATGCTGATGGTCTTTGGGAAGGTCATAGTGTTACTGATGTAGCAACACCCGAAGCATTTGATAGAAATCCAGAATTAGTGTTGGAGTTTTACAATCAACGTCGAAGACAATTACTGGAAGTTGAACCCAATAGTGCCCATTATGAACTTGCCAATCTTGAAAACAAATTCAAGGTCACCATTATCACTCAAAATGTAGATGATTTACATGAACGGGCAGGAAGTTCCAATGTCATTCATTTACATGGTGAATTATTAAAAGCCCGTAACGTGGTTGATGAATATTCTGTGATGGATTGGAAAACCGATATAAATTTAGGAGACAGTTGCCCAAATGGCTATCAATTACGCCCACATATTGTTTGGTTTGGTGAAGCAGTACCTATGATTCCGAAAGCTATATCTATATGCGAAACTGCAGATGTACTGCTCATTATTGGCACCTCCATGCAAGTGTATCCTGCTGCTAGTTTGATGCACTATGTAAGGCCCGAAACCAAAATTTATTTTATAGACCCAAGACCAGCCATACAAAGTAGCAACCAAATCACAGTCATTACCGCAACTGCAACTCAAGGCATCCATAAAGCCATCAAACTTTTATAAAAACATTATCGTTTTAAGGTAAAATGGCCTCTGTATGTACTCACTTGTCCATTAATGTCAATAAGTTCGGCCAAAAACCAATAATCTGAAGTTTCCATAATTTGTCCATTAAAGGCTCCATTCCAGCCTTGACCTTTTGGATTAATTTGCTTTAATAGTTTGCCATACCTATCATAAATATAAACCGAAGATTGTTGCGAATATTCATTACCCAATCCTTCAAGGTTCCATGTATCATTAAACCCATCGTTATTTGGAGTAAAAAATTTTGGGAATCCCATTATAAATACTTCTAATGCTACAATACCACAGCCATTTCGGTCTTGAACATAGATGGTATGTTTACCGGCCCTGACATGATCAAAAAACGGTTCAGATTGGAATGCTCCAGGACTATTGAAATCCAAGGCAAACTCATAATCTCCAATGCCGAGATTAGTTGTATCAATCGTAATGGAATTGTTATCTGAAAGTTGAACTACGGTCACATCATTCAAATCTAGTGTTGCAATGGCCGATTCAACAACATTAAACGAAACAGGAAATGAATCACAACCGTAACTCGAAGTCGCAATTACGGTATAAGTTCCTCCAGAATTAACTGTTGCAGTTGGTAAATTACTCACGACCGAACCATTATCATCTTTCCATTCATAACTGTAATTACCATCAGGATTATAAGTGTAAAGTGTAATTGGCTGTTGATTTAAACAATAAATTGCATTTTGATCGACTTGAAAATTGGGTCGTGGCCGAACGATTAAAGTCAAATGCGGACCAATTCCAAAGCAATCCCCATTATCGTCACTTTCAACACGAACATAAATGGTCTGTGAATATGGTGTATCATTTCTATAAGTAGTTGCAGGTACAATTTCATTTTGTTCTAATTGAGCATCAGTTAAATTCCTATAGTAATGTACACTTAAATTCTGTCCCGATGGAAATTGTGCTATAAACTGGTTTGATGCCGTAGTCAAATCAAATTGATATTGACCATCATTAGTATCATCGTCATCACATTCCTCTATAGTTTGCATATATCCCGGTATAAACGAGGTTGTGGAAACTTGTAAGTTAAGGGTGGAAACTCTAAAACATCCATTTACATCTTCAACCCTAACATATACAGTGTTAGAAGTAGCGTTATTGAATGGTGACGGATTAACAGTATTTGTTTTTGAGTTGGCATCGGCATTTGACAAATAAAAAGTGATTTCGAAGTTCGAAGAATTGTTATTTGTAATTGAAGCATTAGCTTCGTTCAAATTGAAATCCGTAAATCCGTCCGGAACGCCATCTTCATCACAGTTTTTCAGAATAACCGAAGTGTTAATCACAGGCAGAGTATCAACTTGAATCAAAAATGACGTATCTGAATAACAAGAATTATCAAGTTTATTCTCAATCCGCACATAAATTGTTTGATTATTTTGAACCGTGTTCACAAACGCATTTGGGTTTGCTATTTGATTTGAGTATCCAGCATCGGTAAAATAATTCACTTGAAAATCAGTATTTGAGTTACCGTTCAATAGTATAGACTCGTTCAAAGTGAGATCAAATTCAGTAAAACCATTAGTATCATCACCATCCAAAGCAGAATCACAGGATTTTAGCATTGGTATTTCTGATGGCTGAACTGGGATTACTGTTTCATATACAACGACATCTACTGCCAATCTTGTTGCACTTTCACAACCAAATTCAGTTTGTGAAGCATAGTAGGTTTTAGAGATTAATGCTTCAGAAGAAGCTAAAGGTGTTCCTCCTGAAGCAGCCTCATACCATGAAATAGAATTTCCTGATGCTGTTAAATCACCAATGGTTGCATTATCAATATCACAAAACGTCTGTAAATTACTTCCAGTAGGCGCTGTAGTTTTTTGAACCGTTAGAGCCACGGCAGTGCGCGATGATGAGGTACAACCGTTTGAAATAGCATCAACATAATAAGTTGTTGTATCTGTTATCGAAGGCGTTGTAAATGAGCTACCTGTCGCAATTAAAGCGCCTCCAACCATACTATCATACCAATTAATGACCCCTAAATTAGCAGTCGCCATTAAAACTCCAGAACCACTATCACATATGGTAGCAGGGCTTACCGAAGTGATCGTTGGGATTTCATTAATAGTTGCAGTTACTGGTGTTCTGGCACCTTCTATACATCCATTAACCGAAGCTAGTGTATAATACGTTGTAGTAGAATTAATTGTAGGTGTTGTAAAAGTAGAACCGGTTGCTAATTGCATGCCACCCGTTGGCACATCAAACCAAATTACGTTTCCAGCGCTCGCATTTGCTCCCAAATTCACGCTACCGGGACCGCAATTTGAAGCTTCAGTTATAGTGTCGATTGAAGGAACTTTAATTTTTGTGCTTGCAGAGATATCAACAACAGGATCATTTGGCATACCTCCATATTCAACAATATAGCCTTGAGGAAAATAATCGCCTCCACCACCTTGATTGGGCAAATCGTTCCATGACCCAGGATTACCAACATTAAAAGTAACATGTACGTAATCTTCGCCTCCACAACAATTGTTAGGTTCGTTGGTATTCCAATTAGCAAAATTTGGAGTAGATCCGTTAATTCCACCATTCCAAAAGATGGTTCCGGCCTCGGGGCCAGTTACCCATCGCCATACACCTTCAACAGCCTCATCAGTACCGCCGAGCCAGCCTGCACCTCCCGCTTGTTCTCCAGATAATTGTGCCTCTTCAACTGAACTTATGGTCGCTAAATACCCTTGCAATCCATAATACGATCGCGCCGCTGCAGCCGTTCTAGCATTTGTCCAAGTAATTCCTGAAGCAGGAACATATTCATAATAATGCCCA
This sequence comes from Geojedonia litorea, assembly GCF_042654525.1. Classification (NCBI taxonomy): domain Bacteria; kingdom Pseudomonadati; phylum Bacteroidota; class Flavobacteriia; order Flavobacteriales; family Flavobacteriaceae; genus Geojedonia; species Geojedonia litorea. Next base: position 272,240 of record NZ_JBHSGP010000005.1, on the reverse strand, counting down.
GTAGAAGGCAAGTAGTTGGCGTCACCAATTGTGAAGGAAAAAAACTTTTCACCTGAAACGGATGCTGAAGAGCTACTAAACACAACATCTTTAACAGCTGCAATTAAATCGGTATATAGCATTGAAGCCCCTCCTACACCATTCATGGTAAGTTTTCCTGTAGTAGCATTCCAGGTAGTTTGAACGTTGGGATGACTGCCTGTTAATATTAATTGATCTAGACCACTCTCGTACCCAGTTGAAATCTGGATATTTAATTCATCGATTTCATTATCATCCGGGTCAACAATATCAAAATCACTAACTATTTTAATTTGACTTAACGGACAATAAAACTGGTCTCCAATAGCATTAAGATTTGGAGGCACATTATTTTGCGCGTAGGTAATCAATAGATTAAAAAGTCCTAGAGCGAGTAAAAATTTACCAATTTTAAAGTTCAATGGAGTTCTATTTAAAAAAATGAGATTTTAAAAATAGACAATTAATGTTTGATATTCGATGTCTAATCGATGAATTGAAGATTCTTCATCTAAATAGCACAGTTTTATATTTAAACTAACATATCTATAAAATTTAACCCTAAACTGCTATAAAACCAAAACTGTGATTTCAATTAGATAAAAAACAACCCATATAATAAGCCTAATCATTTTCAGTTAATTTAAAAAAATCGTTAACAGGCTTATTAAATACTGCTGAAAGTTTTAAAGCTAATACCGTTGAGGGTACATACCTATTAGCTTCAATAGAATTGATAGTTTGTCTTGAAACTCCTATTTTTTGTGCTAATTCATCCTGAGTAATGTCTAGAATAGCTCTTTCAATTTTAATTCGATTTTCCATTATCGAGTTCGTTTTAAAAGTTCAAAAAACATCACTTGAATCAATAGCATAAATAGTAACACCTGTACATAACCTATATCTTTAGGAGTTTCCTTTTCAACCAAAATTAAATCAACAACATAGTTAACAAGGGGTTGTAGCATTGTATATACCACACTTATAATAAATGCCAGAGCATAGGATTTAGACCTTAAAGTTTCAATCAATTCGTCTTCAATTTTTTCTCTAGAAAGCGATATTACAAGTAAGCCAATGAGCATTCCTTGCCTTAATAGTGGCCTTACCCAATCAGGGTTGTCTTGAGTGAATTTAATAATGGTAAGCCCAATAAAACTTAAGAGTACAACTGCTAAACCAATTGATTTATAAAGATGAGGTAATTGGACTTTATTTAAAAATCGCTCTAATTTGGTGCGTTCACAGGCTTCTAATTTATGTAATTTCATGACAAGTATATTTATTATTTAGACAAATTTTCTTTACTATATGACAAATATACTTTACATTATGTAAATAACAAAATATGACATCATTTTTTTAATTTGATAATCATTTTACTTTTTTAAATCGATTTGCTTTAAATTCTCAATTCTATTTCTAACAAGGAAATCATCAATTGTCTCAAAATGCTCTATGACACGTTGATCTTTAAACTCAAACACCTTTTGTGATAGACCTTGCAAAAAGTCCCTATCATGCGAAACTAGGATAAGTGTTCCGTCAAAATCAAGTAAGGCTTCTTTTAAAACGTCTTTAGATTTTAGGTCTAAATGGTTAGTTGGCTCATCAAGAATAAGCAAATTTACGGGCTCCAGTAATAATTTTACCATTGCCAACCGCGTCTTTTCACCACCAGACAACACACTGACTTTTTTATCAATATCGTCACCTTTGAACATAAATCGTCCAAGAATATTTTTGATTTGTGTTCGGATATCCCCTTCAGCAACTTCATCAACCGTTTGAAAAATGGTCAAGCCTTCATCGAGCAAAGCCGCCTGATTTTGGGCAAAATACCCCACTTTTACATTATGTCCGAGTTGGCAATGGCCTTGAAAATCTATTTCTCCCATGATGGCCTTGATCATGGTCGATTTCCCTTCACCATTACGTCCAACAAAAGAGACTTTTTCGCCTCTGGAAATGGACATATTCGCGTTTTTAAACACCACCTTATCATCGTAGGATTTTGATAAATCTTTAACAGTAACCGGATAATCACCTGAACGAATTGAAGGCGGAAAACGAAGCTTCAATGCCGAGGTATCTATCTCATCAACTTCAATAATTTCAAGTTTTTCCAACATACGCTCTCTTGAGTTGACTTGATTGGTTTTGGAGTAAGTGCCTTTAAAACGTTCGATAAATGCTGTGGTATCTGCAATAAACTTTTGCTGTTCCTGATAAGCTTTTAACTGATGTATGCGTCTATCTTCACGTAATTGAAGGTAATGCGAATAATTAGCTTTGTAATCATAGATTCTACCCATAGTCACTTCTATGGTTCTGTTTGTAATATTATCGATAAATGCCTTATCATGCGAAATGACCATTACGGCATTTGCCTTGTTGACCAAAAAATCTTCTAACCAAATCACAGACTCAATATCGATATGATTTGTAGGCTCATCTAAAAGAATTAAATCCGGTTTTTGTAATAAAATTTTTGCCAATTCAATACGCATTCTATAACCTCCGCTAAACTCACTTGTTAAACGTTCGAAATCACTACGCTTAAAACCTAAACCCACGAGTGCTTTTTCAACTTCGGCATCGTAGTTAATATCTTCTAAAGCGTAGTATTTTTCACCTAAATCAGATACATCTTGAATGATTTTCATGTAGTCATCAGAATCATAATCCGTTCTGGTTTCCAAGGCTTTGTTAAGGTGCTCAATTTCATCTCGCATCTCAAAAATATGGGTAAAGGCTTTGGAAGCTTCCTCAAAAACAGTACAATTATCTTCAGTTAGTAAATGCTGTGGTAAATAAGCAATAACCGTATCTTTAGGAAAACGAACTAGACCTTTAGTTGCTTTTTGCTCACCAGCAATAATTTTCATCATTGTTGATTTTCCGGCTCCATTTTTCCCCATTAAAGCTATTTTATCATTTGGATTGATGGTAAAGGACACATTACTGAATAAGGTTTGACCACCAAACTCTACTGCTAAATTATCAACTGAAATCATATACTTATTTTAAGGCTGCAAAGCTATGAAAAAGAAGTCTTTTGCAAACAAATAATGCGGAGATTACTTATTCTTTTCTTCTATCCATTTAGAAAGATATTTGGTGCTTTGCATGCGATGATGTAAAAGCATTTGCCCAGTAAAATTATTAAGTCGATTTTTATCCAAATGTTGGCTTATTTCGTCAATTTGCAAATGAAGATTTTTATGAAAAAAGTCTTTTTGAAAGCGTTCATTCATTATTTTGAATCCGTTTTTTTGCTTTTTCTCCCATAACGAAGCATTAGTATACAATTCAACGGCTTTCAGTGCGAAGTCTTCTGGATTGTCGGTAATAATCCCATTGGGTTCTATTGTTCCGAACATACCTTCGGCAGCAACAGAAGTCATGACACAAGGTGTCCCATTTTGCATGGCATCAATAAGTTTTCCTTTTAATCCGGCTCCAAATTGCAATGGTGCCAAACAAATTTTTGCTTCATTCATGACTCGATTTACATCATCAGCAAATCCTTTCACTAAAAATCCATTCTTTGGATCGTTTAATTGAGTGACTTTTTGTGACCCATAGGCACCATACATATGAAGTTGGGCATATGGTAATCGCTTTCTAATTAATGGCCAAATGGTTTCTTTTAGATATAGTACAGCATTGTAATTAGGTTGGTGCAAAAAATTACCGATGGAAATAAAGTCGATTCTTTTTTCAAAATCGTTTAGCGTTTTTAATTGTGATTCATTGATTTTATTGAGCATAAAAGGAATATACAACACTAAAGATTTAGGAACTTTAAAAACATTTTGTAATAATTCCATTTCAGCTTCAGAAATTATTAAGCTCAAATCACACCTGTAAATGGAGGCAATTTCACGTTTTGCTGTATCATTTAGCAAATAGGAATTATTGAAGGCTGCACCTTCTTTATAAGCCAGTGCTCTACCCTTTCTTAGGCCGTGTAAATCTTCGGTATCTAAAATTCTAATAGCGTTTGGACACTGTTGAGCCACACGCCAACCAAATTGCTCTTCAATAAGAAATCGGTCAAATAATACAACACTAGGTTTGAGATTGGTAATAAACTCATCAAAACTAGAATTGTTGAGTTCTATTACTACTTGAGAAACTCCCATCGCAGATAAATCAAAAGCGTTATCAGTTTTGGCGCAGGCGCTTGCAAAAGTAATGTGATAACTAGCTTCTATAAAGCTCGAAATTAATTGCATCATTCGAGACCCAGCCGCAGAGCTTTTTGGTTCAGGCCAAACAAAGCCTATGATAAGTAATTTTTTAGACATAGAAGATGGCACTCAAATTGTGATTAAAATCCATTTGAGTATGAAACTTATAACTGTTTTAAAAATAGACTCTACTCAACTTCAGATTCTATACTGTATTTGATGCGTACCATTTTAGCCCAAGTTACCACACTATTAATTTGATCTTCGGTTAGTCGAGCTTCCTTATGAGCCCAAGTATAGGATTCTAATGGCATGGTCTTGGCTTCAACCATTTCGATTAATTCTTCCAGTTTATGATCCTTTTTCTTGATGGAATATTCGTCCCATTTAGACACATCAAAATGTCCCTTACCATGCTTGATATGATCGGCTAACCAGTAATTTACCGGCGTAATGTTATTATACCAAGGATAGCGTGTCACACTACTATGGCAATCAAAGCAGCTTTCTTTTAAAATCATCTTAACATCATCTGGTGGAGCTGTTTCTGCTAAAAAAGGCTCGATTGAAGTCATTTCGCCTTCATTTTTTTCTGGGCCAAAAAATTGTGCAACGACAAATACAAAGAGCAAGAACACAAGAATTTTTTTGATAAGTTTCATTTTGATTAATTTTAGAATTTAAAAATAAGAAAATCCTTTGACTACAGAACAACTCTACGATAAATTAAGTGTCATGTCGGCCTTGCGTGAGCAGCGTCTACAAAATGCACAATTAATTGTCGATCAACCTGATCTTATTCCGAAGTTATTGGATATCGTGTTTTTGGTTGACGACGAGGTTTCATGTCGTGCCGCTTGGGTCTTAGAATTTGTATGCACAATAAATCTTGAACTCATTTACCCACATTTAAATCGCTATTTTAATGAACTACAACGCATTCATTTAGATTCTGCTGTGCGTCCAGTTGCTAAAATATGTGAACTATTAACCAAAGCTTACTATTCTAAAAAGGACCATTCTCTGCAAAGCATATTAACTAGACATCACAAAGAAAAAATAGTTGAATGTTGTTTTGATTGGCTGATTAATGATGAAAAAATTGCACCAAAGGCCTTTGCCATGACTTCCCTTTATTTAATTGGTCAAGATATAGATTGGATACATCCCGAATTGGAACAAATTCTAAAACGGGATTTTCATCAACAAAGTGCAGGCTTTAAAGCTCGTGCCAAACAAATTTTAAATAAGATTGGTAAGTATAGAAATTAAGTTAGTGCATTTTCAAATAGTTGGAAAAATCACAAAAAACGTAAATTCTAAATCGTCTATCCACAATCAAATTCTTATCTTTGCAACTTCAAAAAACACAATACATGTCGGTATCATCGCTCAATGCCATCTCACCAATTGATGGACGTTATAGATCTAAAGTTGAAACATTAGCACCTTATTTTTCAGAAGAAGCTCTAATTAAATATAGAGTTCGGGTTGAAGTTGAATATTTTATTTCGCTTTGCGAGCTTCCTTTACCTCAACTTTCAGGATTTAACAACTCTTTTTTTGAGGAATTAAGAGCGATTTATAAAAACTTTTCTTCAGAAGATGCTTTAAAAATTAAGGCCATTGAAAACATTACCAACCATGATGTAAAAGCTGTTGAGTATTTTATCAAGGAACAGTTTGATGCTCTTAATATTTCGGAATATAAGGAGTTTATACATTTTGGTTTAACTTCTCAAGATATTAATAATACGGCTATTCCTTTAAGCATTAAAGAGGCTCTCAATGACATTTATATCCCAGAGTATCACATTCTTCTAAACAAGCTTAAAGATTTAGCGACCGAATGGGCGAATATCCCAATGTTGGCAAGAACCCATGGTCAGCCAGCTTCTCCAACGCGCTTAGGTAAAGAAATAGAAGTATTTGTAGTGAGACTTGAAGAGCAATTTAATTTGCTTAATGATATCCCAAGTGCAGCTAAATTTGGTGGTGCAACTGGTAATTTCAACGCACATAAAGTGGCATATCCAGAGGTTGATTGGAAAGGTTTTGGTAGTGGTTTTGTTCAAGAAAAATTAGGCTTACACCATTCGTTCCCAACCACACAAATTGAGCACTATGATCATATGGCCGCGTTGTTTGATACTCTCAAACGCATTAATACCATTATTTTAGATTTAGATCGCGATTTCTGGACTTACGTTTCTATGGATTATTTTAAACAAAAAATAAAAAAAGGAGAAGTAGGAAGTAGTGCCATGCCCCACAAAGTAAACCCAATTGATTTTGAAAATTCTGAAGGAAATCTAGGCATAGCAAATGCGTTATTTGAACATTTATCTGCTAAATTACCTATATCAAGGTTGCAACGCGATTTGACCGATAGCACGGTTTTAAGAAATGTAGGTGTTCCTTTTGCTCATACTGTAATTGCTTTTAAATCTACTTTAAAAGGATTGAATAAATTACTTTTAAATGAACCCAAGTTTGCTGAAGACCTTGAACAAAATTGGGCAGTTGTAGCTGAAGCTATCCAAACTATATTACGTCGTGAAGGGTATCCAAACCCTTATGAAGCCTTAAAAGGATTGACTAGGACTAACGAAAAGATCACGCAACAATCTATTTCAAATTTTATTGATACTTTAGAAGTCTCCAATGGTATAAAAAATGAACTAAAAGCTATTACACCAAGTAACTATACAGGGATATAATAGTTTAAAACATGAATAGAAACACCATAGCACTTATTTATACAGGTATTTTAACCTTATGCTTTTTTGTGTTTGGTACAATAGATATTTTAGATTACTTCATTATTAAAATAATTTTGTTTCTTGCTTTAATTGCATTACTACTTTATTGTATTTACATATTGGTGGATAAAAACGAAAATCACCCTGAATGAACAAGGTGATTTTCTATTAACATTTTAAATAAGAATCAGTTATTTAAAAAAGTCCGCAAATTGACTTATTTGCGATTCGTCTATATTAGCAGTATCTATAGCAGAATACAATTTCATAATTTTTTTAGCACTCATGTCATCACCTAAAACTCTAATGATTGCAAAGCCTTTTTCGTTTGCATTTCCAAAAAGGATAAGTTCATCTATGCTGTCTTCTTCACCAATAAACTTAATAATGAACTTACCATCTGTAGAATTTCCTCCACGCATTAATTCTTCATATTTTTCATTCTCCAAAATATCCTTCACTTTGTTAAGCTCTAATTGATAGTCTTCTTTATTGTTATCAGAAATAACAAATGCAAGCATATTAAGCTTATTAATGGATTTATACGCATCCTTTTGTTCTTTTGTTAAATTAGTTTGATCAATATTGAGAAAACTTGTAGGGACATCAATTGATGTAAATCCTGGTTTTAACTCATTATCTACAAAATACATTTGTAATGACGCATTTTGGTTACAACTTAAAATAGTTGTAACCAAAACCATCATGATTAAAATTTTGATTGATGTAGTCATTATAACCTATTTATTATTCTTAACTTTTTTAAGTTGATCACCACCAGGAACATTCATTTTGTTGGTGAGCTTTGAGATTTGCCTTAAATCAATATCTCCTGTTAAGGACAATAATACTGTTTCTATCTCTCTTTTCTTTCCATTTATAGTGATGTCCTGTCCTTTGGTAACTTCTTTTAAACCATTCACAAACATTAAGAGTTCTTTTACGTGGTTGTCGTCTTTACCTTCTTTCACATAAAACTTTACAGTTTGCTCACCATCTTTAATTCGCATTAATTCTTGTAAGTTAGACGACTTTAAGTAGTTGTTAACCGTTGCATTCATTTCACTTGCAATTTTTTCATCTCCTGTGGTTAACACTTTTAATCCGGTAATTTTACCAACCATGTCTATTAGTTCTTGGGCTTCTGGATCATCTGTTTCGATTTGAAGATCCATAATCATCTTGAACATTTTTTGATTGACTATAACTGAAGTTACGCCGGCTTTATCTTCAAATTTATCGAAAACACTTTGTGCCATAGTGATCATTGGAACTAAAGCCATTACTAGTATTACTGCTAATTTTTTCATTTTTTATTGATTTTAATTATTTACTTGTTTTTAAAAATTTTGTCTGTTGTTGTTGAGAATTCGCTTAAATAATTCACTTGAGTTACGCCTTTTTCAAATTGTGTCCCAGCCATATTAAGAGCATTAAAACTTGTAGCTCCTTGATTAAACTTAGAGGAGACCAAACTCAATGCTTCCATAGTTTGATTGTAAGCTAAAAGCGCTTCTCGTTCTTCCTTTTGGGATGGACCACTAAATTGGGTAAAGACTGAAAGCATTAACACTGCTACTGCTGCGACAGAAATCCATTTGTACAAATTGTATTTTTTAGATTTTAATGGAACGTCTTTAGTAAACTGTTCTTGCTTTGTATTGCTGAAATACTGAAACATGATGCGATAAGACTCCAAATGCGGGGCAACATTATTACCAGCAAAATAGTCTCGTAATTTTTGCTCTTCCTTAATCGAAGTCTCGCCATTATCATACTTTTCCAGTAACTTTTCTATACTATTTAATACCATAACTATGCGTATTAGTTAATTTTTCTCTTATTGTTTTTCTAGCTCTTGAGAGTGCTACTCTAATTGCCGTTTCGTTCATATCTAAAACTTTGGCAATTTCTTCAAAGTCATACTCTTCTATATCTCTCAACTGTAATATTATTTTCTGTTGTTCGGGTAACTCTTCAATTATTTTTGCGACCCAATCTATACTATCATTATTTTCAACCTGCTTTTGTAATGATACATTATGATCTTGATAATTACTATGAACAATTTTAAGATTTTGGGCTTGTTTTGACTTTAATCGATCTAAACAAAAATTCTTTGTCATGGTCATCGAAAATGCTTCAACATTTCTATAATCTTCAATTCTCTGTTTGTTGTTCCATAATTTCAGTAATATCTCTTGCGTAGCATCTTCAGCTTCTTCGTTAGAAACTAACAGCCGCTTTGCTAAACGAAAGACCTTATCTTTAAAAGGCATTACTAATGTTACAAAATCAGACTCTGTCATTACTTGGTGGTTAGTATAATCAGTTTTTATGCTGCTTATATCCTTACGACGATTAACACTTATTTTTGTTACAAATTAATTTTTAAAATACAATATTGTATGTAAATTTAGAGTTTATTATCCGACAGAAACCCGAATCGTTGTGGTATTCTGAAAAAAATTGAAGAAAGAAATGATGAACTTATTTAAAAAAAGTACCCTACTTTGCCTTGCCCTTATTTCATTAACTAGTTGTTTTGAAGATAGAGATGATAATGTCGTTTTAGCCAGTGGGATTAATGATTTTGTATGGAAAGGCATGAACATATTTTATTTGTATAAAGATGAAATTCCAGATCTGGCTGATGACCGCTTTACTTCAGATGCCGATTATGGTAATTACTTGAACAGTTTTTCTTCACCAGAATCCCTTTTTGAAAGTTTGATTTTTGACCGTCAAGTCACTGATCGATTTAGTTTTATTGTAGATGATTATATTGCATTGGAACAGTCTTTTGCTGGAACTACTAAAAGTAATGGCTTGCGTTATTATTTTTTCTCTGATCCTCAAAATGCTTCAAAAGCAATTTTGGTTATAAGGCAAGTAGTTCCTGGAAGTCCTGGCGCAACTGCCAACTTAAAAAGAGGACAATTTATTACTCAAATCGATGGCACAGATTTAACACCTGAAAACATCAACTCGTTATTAAGCCCAGATTCGTTCACCTTACATTTTGCAAATCACAACGATAATGGAACTCCAGAAACTTCTGATGATAGTTTTACTTCAAATGGTACAACCGTAAGTCTTACCAAAACTGTATTTACAGAAAACCCCATTCATCAATCTTCTATTATTGATGTCAACGGTACAAAAATTGGCTATTTATTATATAATAGATTTAATTCTAATTTTAATCAACAATTAAACACTGCTTTTGGCACGTTTAAATCGAACGCCATACAAGACTTGGTAATTGATTTAAGATATAACCCAGGTGGTTCGGTAGACACTGCTCGTTTATTAGCTAGCATGGTAACTGGGCAATTTTCTGGTCAAGTATTTTCGAAGTTGGTTTTCAATAGCACTTTGGAAAGTGAAAACATAAATTATGAATTTGTACCAAGTTTCGATGGTACAGCAATCAACAGTTTAAATTTGGGTAAAGTTTATGTTCTAACAACGGCGTCATCTGCTTCGGCTAGCGAATTGTTGATCAATAGTTTAAAACCCTATATAACAGTCATTCAAATTGGTGAAACTACGGTTGGTAAAACCCAGGCCTCTATTACTATTTACGATTCTCCAAACTTTGATCAAAATAATATCAACCCTAATCATACGTATGCGATGCAACCATTGGTGGCCAATTCCATTAATGTGAATGATCAAGCTGTTCCAGGTACTGGATTGGTTCCTGACACTCCTTTGGAAGAGCGAGTATTAAATTTAGGAGTATTTGGAAATGTTAATGAACCACTATTAGCGGCTGCTATTGCCAATATAACTGGTTCTGGACGTTATCGTCCTCAAAGCCAAATAGATGCTATTCTTATGCATGTGCCAGAAGACGAATCCAAAATGCAGGATATGTTTATAGACTCTGATCATGCACCATTTATAACAAGACAACACTCATTTAATAACTAGCAAAAAAAGCCGCTCAAATTGAGCGGCTTTTTTAATCTTATAAGCTTAAGTTAAATCCAACACTTACATTTCGTCCTCTGGTACTATATCCAAATAACTCTTGATAATCTTCATTAAAAATGTTGTTCACATTGGCAAACAATTTTAATTTATTATTCAATACGTTATGGCTAACATAAAAATCCAATAAACTATAGCTTTCTAAAGTAACTTCATCATTCATAAACGTACTGTTGTTAAAAACTGAATCGGTTCTGTCATCATTAAATTGATATGCTAAACTTAAAAACGTTTTATCACAAACCTGATAATCCAATCGCGCATTCATTTTCAACTCCGGTATACGCAAGTTTAAATCTTCTTCCACTTTTGTATATGTAGCATTAGCATTGAACGTTAACTGTTTTGTAACTTTATAGTTTGCTGTAAATTCAAGTCCGCTAGCCGTAAAATCTGTATCAATGTTCTTATACTGGTAAACAAAACTTCCAAGATCTACAAAGTCGATAAAATTTGTTTCTTTTCTATTAAAATAAACCACGCTAAACGTCCCTTTGTCCTTGATATGCAATTCTGCTCCTGCTTCAATGGTTATGTTTTCTTCAGGTTTTAATTCTGAATTTCCATAGGTTGGTTCAAATAATTGGTACAACGAAGGTGTGATGTACGCTGTGCTATAACTCGCCAAACCTTTGATGTACCCAAAATTCATGTCTTTTTTAAAGGATGGATTTAAACTATACACCAAATGTGAACCATATTCCGAATGGTTATTAAATCGCGCCCCTGCATTGATATGCAATCCAAAATCGGAGACATAAACCACATTTGCATAAGGATCGATTATGTTAAACCTTGCGGTTTCAGGATCAATACTTTGCTCTAAACCATTAGCACCAAACGGAATCACAAAACTTTCCATTTCATTTTGCTGTGCATTAACACCCAAAACAGTGTAAAATTTGTCGTTAAAATTGTAGCGATTAAAGACATCAGCAATAAAACTATTGGCTTTATAAAGTGCAGGATAACTCGAAGCAATGTCGCGATCTATACTATTGTAGGCAGCATTTAAGGTAATGCTCCCATTATTATAGGCGAATTCTGGCGACACACCTAAACGGTATTGCTTGGTTTTTGAAATATCATCAGTATCAATTCCTGAAAAAGCATCATCAAAGTCTGCTTTAAACTTATCGAAGCTTGCGTAAGCATTCATTTTAAATGCTTCACTAATGGCAAAACCTAATTTTAAGTTGCCGTTGATGGCATTGTATGCATCAGATTCTGTTCCTTTGGAAATGGCTGATAAACCATCAGTATACTGATTTCCAAAACTTGCTAGGTAATTAAAGTTTTTCAAAGTTCCATTGACAGACACGGTATTTCTAAAATCTTCAATTGCATAATTTGTGTCATTTTGGGACTGATTGGTACCAAAAACACTTTGAAAATTGGCTGAAACAGCTTTGCTTGAAGCCTTTTTCAATTTTATATTAATCACTGCGGTTGCAGCGCCAGAACCATATAAGGTACTTGAAGCGCCTTTTAAAATCTCAATACTTTCAACTTGATCGGCATTGAGTAAACGCAAATCATAATCATTGGCAATTTGTGAAGCATCCGTAACCGCATTCCCATCAATCAACACTAAAACTTGGCGATTGCGTCCACCACGAATGTAATAGGCCAAATTTTGACCTGCATTGCTTTTGGTCCCGTTAATTTCAATACCAGCTGTAGAATTGATGATTTCTGCTATCGATTTGCCTTGTAAATGCTGTAATTCCATTTGAGTGATTTTAGTAATAACCTTACCTGAATGCTCACGTTTTAAATTGAATTTAGAATCCGTTATAACCACCTCATCTAACTGTTCGATTTTTGTAGAATCGGTTTGCTGCTGTGCAAAACCAAACCATGATGTAGCACAAAGCACACCAAAAACCATTGTTTTTTTGTTCATTTTTAATTTAATTGCTCGAGAATAGCATGACTATCATACCTCAACTTTTATCCCGAAAGTTTGACTTATTTGTTTTGAACATGGCAGGTCTCCTGACTTGTTTTATGTTATTGACCTTCCCAACAATAGTGTCAGTGGTTTTTGTAGTTAATAACATCTCGTAATGAGGTGCCGAAACCAGTTCGGCATAAACTTACAGTTGCGGGAACAGCTCTGGTTTCGCACCAGATTCCCTTTTAATCCCATCAAAAATGAGAACCAAAATTCGCTGCGAAATTAAACATTTTGTTTAATGATTGATGCAAAAGCCTAAATAATATTACTTTTGAAGTTGTAAAATTGAAGGATTTGAAAAAGCGTTTTCTACTTATATTGTTAATTGTAAGTGTTTCTTGCAAAACTGAAACCAAACAAGCTATTGATACTAAACAAGATGTAGTCAATTCAGAGTTTAAATATGCCAAAGGATTTTCAATCACCTCTACTGAAAATTTCAACATATTAACCATCAAAAATCCATGGCCAAATTCTGAAAAGACTTACAAATACGCATTAATACATCGAAACATGTTGCCTATTATTACCTTAAATGCTGAAGAATTTGATGGCATTATTGCCACACCTGTTGAAAAACTGGTGGTAACTTCAACCACACATATTCCTGCTTTGGAATTGTTGGGTATTGAGCAGACGCTCGTAGGCTTTCCAGGAACAGATTATATTTCTTCAGAACGAACAAGAACTTTAATTGACAATGGGAGTATTCGAGAGTTAGGTAAAAACGAAGGTATTAATACTGAAGTATTATTAGAACTTCAACCTGAAGTAGTCGTTGGTTTTGGCATTGACGGTAATAACAAAACTTTTGAAACTATTAAAAAGTCTGGTATTCCTGTAATTTATAATGGCGATTGGGTTGAAACCTCACCTTTGGCAAAAGCTGAATGGATTAAGTTTTTTGGGGTGTTATTTAATAAAGAAAAAGAAGCTGACTCTATTTTTAAAGCGATTGAAAAAGACTATTTGGATGCTAAAAAATTAGCTTCTACAGTTAAAAGCAAGCCTACCGTCTTAAGTGGCGCAATGCATAAGGATGTTTGGTATTTGCCAAGTGGCACAAGTCCTGAAGCACAACTTTTAAAAGATGCCAATGTAGATTATTTATGGCAAGAGGTGTCTAGCGAAGGTAGTTTAGCCTTGAGTTTTGAAGCTGTATTTACCAAAGCAAAAACTGCCAATCTTTGGATAAGTCCTTCGTACTATAATTCTTTAGATGCATTAGCGGAGGCTAACGAACATTATACACAATTTGATGCGTTTAAAAATAATAGCATCTATTCATTTGTGAATTCAACTGGAGCAACTGGTGGCGTTTCCTATTATGAAGAAGGCACCACACGACCAGATTTGGTATTAAAAGATTTAATAAAAATCTGCCATCCAGAATTATTAGATAATTACCAGCCGTATTTTTTTAAACCACTTAAGTAATTGCCAAACACAAAAACATACAAACTCCCATTTATACTTTTAAGTTTACTATTAGTAGTATGCTTTTTTGTGAATGTTAGTTTGGGCTCGATATCGATTCCTACCAAAGAAATTTTTAAAAGTTTAATTGGACCTATCGATAATGACTCTTGGTATTATATCATCCAAAACTACCGCTTACCTAAAGCATTTACAGCTATTTTGGTGGGTTCTGGATTGGGAATTTCGGGTCTGTTAATGCAAACCCTGTTTAGAAATCCTTTGGCAGGACCTTTTGTATTAGGTATCAGTTCTGGTGCTAGTTTGGGAGTTGCTATCGTTATTTTAGGCGCTGGTGTTTTTGGTGGTGTTTTCACAACGCTATTGCTTTCAAAGTGGAGTGTGGTCATTGCAGCAAGTTTGGGGAGTTTTTTAGTGTTATTGGCTGTATTGGCTGTGTCTTCCAAAGTACGAGACACCATGGCTATTTTAATTATTGGTCTAATGTTTGGCAGTATTACAGCTGCAGTGGTAAGTGTTCTTTCCTATTTTAGTTCAGCAGAAAAACTACAACAGTATATTTTTTGGGGCTTTGGAAGTTTAGGAAATCTGTCTTGGTATGAACTTATGATTTTCACCATCATTTATGGATTTGGATTAGTATTGAGTGTTGTTTCTATTAAAGCATTAAACACCCTCTTACTTGGTGAAAACTATGCAAAAAGCCTTGGCCTAAATATTAAAAAGAATCGATTAATCATTATCGTTGCAACCAGTTTATTAGCAGGTACCATTACCGCTTTTGCTGGACCAATTGCTTTTATTGGGTTAGCTATTCCGCATATGGTTAGACAAATTTTTACCACCTCCAATCATAAAATACTATTGCCAGCCGTATTTTTATTTGGTGCCATGGTGATGCTAATTTGTGATAGCATTGCCCAATTACCCACAAGTGATTATACTTTACCTATTAATGCTATTACATCGTTAATTGGTGCTCCGGTCGTAATTTGGCTATTAGTTAGAAAACGTAAAATGTTATTTTAAATGGAAGGTCAAAAGCAACATAATATTCTTCAGACTATAGATCTTTCTATTGGTTATTCTTCAAAGAAAGACGAAATCCTTGTAGGATCAAATATCAATATCGCTTTACATAAAGGAGAACTTGTAGGTTTGGTTGGCGCAAATGGCATTGGGAAATCTACTTTGTTACGTACCTTGACCAAGGTTCAAAATCCTTTAAGAGGTTCCGTAATTCTAAATAATAAAAATCTTTCAGAATATCAGTCATTAGAACTTGCCAAAGGATTGAGTTTAGTATTAACAGAACCTGTTGCATCAAAAAATTTAACCGTTTTTGAGTTGGTAGCACTCGGAAGACAGCCGTATACCAATTGGGTGGGCAACCTATCGGATAAAGATCTCGAAAGTGTGCATTTAGCCTTAACTCAAACCAATATCAACGATTTAAAACATAAAAAATGCTTTGAATTGAGCGATGGGCAGCTCCAAAAAGTAATGATTGCTCGTGCATTAGCGCAAGATACCGATGTGATTATTCTCGACGAGCCAACAACACATCTCGATATGTACCACAAAGCCTATATACTCAAATTGCTTCAAAAATTGGCTAAAGACACTCAAAAAACTATTTTATTTTCTACTCACGAAATCGATTTGGCCATTCAATTATGTGATACGATGATTGTGATGACAAAAGATGACGTTGTGACCGATTCACCTTGTAACCTTATCACAAAAGGAACATTTGAGACCCTTTTTCCGAAAGATTTGATTGCTTTTGATCAAAAAACGGGGAGCTTTAGAGTAAATAAATAAGCTTTTATTACTCGCTAAAATTTATTAACTTTAGTCAATTCATTTTCAGTCCTTTAATCCTACTTTTTTGATTTGATCTTCTTATGGCAATGGATTAATTTAATCATATTGTTGTCATGAAAACAAAATTAAGTCTTTTAGTATTTTCACTTTTAACACTAACTGTTGCATTAGTCTTTTATAATAAAGAAGAAGCGTTTGATTACACTAGTAAAGTTGGACTAAATGCCATCAGTTGCACTCCCGCAAAATTCCTTTTAACGGATATTGATACTACCAAACAAATAGCGCCATTATTTGAGAATCTTGGTACGCATAGTTATACGGTTAGCACCAAAAATGCTTTAGCACAACGATTCTTTAATCAAGGATTGCGCCTCACCTATGCCTTTAACCACGCTGAAGCACATCGCTCATTTATGGAAGCCGCACGATTGGATCCTAATTTAGCTATGGCCTTCTGGGGACAGGCATTTACTTTAGGCCCTAATATCAATGATCCTTTTCCTGATGATGAACGTAAAATAAAAAGTCATGAAGCAATTGAAAAAGCAATTCAGCTTTCTAAAAATGCCACTAAAAAGGAACAGGCACTTATAAATGCATTAACGAATAGGTATTCAACAGATCTCACAAAAGACATTTCTGAATTGAATCATGCCTACATGAAAGCCATGACTGATGTAGCTGCCAAATATCCAAATGATTCAGATATTCAAACTTTATTTGCTGACGCTGTGATGAATACAGTGCCTTGGAATTATTGGGATAAAGAAGGTAAGCCTTCTCCAAATATTTCAGAAGCAAAAGCGGCACTTGAGAAAGCTATGGCATTGAGTCCAGATAACCCTGGAGCTCATCATTACTACATTCATATGGTAGAGCTTCCAAAACCTGATTTAGCCATTCCCAGCGCCGACAAATTGGGAAGTTTAATGCCTGCGGCGGGTCATATTGTTCATATGCCGTCCCATATTTACATTCGTGTTGGACGCTATAAAGATGCGGTAAGAGTGAATCAACAAGCCATTTTAGCCGATGAAGATTATATTTCGCAGTGTTATTCGCAAGGTATGTATCCGTTAGGTTATTATCCACATAACATTCATTTTCTATGGTCGGCTGCAAGTTTACTTGGTGATAGTAAAACAGCTATAGATGCCGCTAAAAAAACAGCCGAAAAAGTACCTGTTGGAGAAATGCAAGAACTTCATTTTCTACAGAATTTTGCAGCCACACCTCTTTTGGCCTATACTCGTTTTGGTAAATGGAACGATATTTTAACCTATCCAAAACCAAATGATAACATCAAACATCTAAAACTCATTTGGCACTATGCAAGAGGCATTGCCTTTTTAAGAAAACATAATGTGAAAGAAGCTCAAGAAGAACTTGACGCCATTTCTGAACTGGTAAATGACCCAGACTTGGAAACTTTGGTAGCTACTGGTTTTGATAATGGAACAGCTATTGCGAGTTTAGCTTATGAAGTCGTTGCGGGTGAAATGGCTGCAGAAAAAGTCGATTTAGAAACAGCTATTGAGCATTTGGAAAAAGCCGTTGAACTGGAGGATAACTTAATCTATAATGAACCTTCCGCTTGGTATATTCCTCCAAGACAGAATTTAGGGGCTATTTTAATGAAAGCCAAAAAGTATGCAGCAGCCGAAAAGGTTTATAAGGAAGATTTAGAAGATTTAAGGCAAAATGGCTGGTCACTAATGGGCTTATACCAAAGTTTAAAAGCACAAGGAAAGTTGATTGAGGCCGAAAAAATTAAAACAGAATTTGAGACTGCTTGGCAAGAATCAGATGTTGAAATTCAAACGTCTATTCTTTAATTGGTATTTATTATTTTAAATTTAATTTGAGTTATAATTTCCTTCTAAAAAATTTATCTTTGATAAAATTCAATTGATAAATGAACGACAGTATTATTCTTATTCTCGCCATTCTTATTTCGGGAGGCATTGGTGCATATATTGGCATGACCATTTCTAAACTTAAAAGTAAAAGTGATAAAAGCACTTTAGAAGAACGTCAACATCAACTGACCAACACCATTCATGAACTCAAAGAGAATTTAAATAAGCTAGATATTGACCGTGATGCTATTAGAAAGGAAAAAGAACTATTGAGTTCTGAATTGACGCGATGTAATACTGAATTTGAAAATCTTCAAACACAAAACCTTAAACGCGATGAAGAAATAGCAAAACAGCAAGAACAATTACGTAAAGATTTTGAATTATTAGCCAATAGAATTCTTGATGAAAAATCCGAAAAATTTACTCTTCAGAATAAAGAAAATATTAAAAACATTTTAAGTCCACTACAAGAAAAAATACAAGGATTTGAAAAAAAGGTTGAAGATTCTCAAAAGGAAAGCATCAGTATGCATTCGGCTTTAAAAGAGCAATTATTGGGGCTTAAAGACCTCAACCAACAAATGACTAAAGAAGCTACTAACCTTACTAGGGCCTTAAAAGGTGATAGTAAAATGCAAGGAAACTGGGGCGAATTGGTATTGGAACGTGTGTTAGAAAAATCTGGATTAGAAAAAGACCGTGAGTATTTTGTACAACAAAGTTTTACCACTACAGATGGTTCTCGTGTATTACCTGATGTGGTGTTGCATCTTCCAGATAATAAAAAAATGGTTATTGACTCCAAAGTTTCTTTAACCGATTATGAGCGATATGTAAATGCAGATGAAGATGACCGTCCACAGTTTCTAAAAGCACATGTGAACTCTATTAGAAAGCATGTCGATCAGCTTTCAGACAAAAACTATCAAGATTTATATGATATAGAATCACCAGATTTTGTATTGATGTTCATCCCTATTGAACCTGCTTTTGCAGTAGCCATTAATGATGATAATAGCTTATATAATAAAGCATTTGAAAAAAATATTGTGATTGTAACACCCTCTACCCTATTGGCAACGCTGCGTACCATTGATACTATGTGGAATAACGAGAAGCAGCAGCAAAACGCCATAGAAATAGCCCGACAAGCTGGAGCGCTTTACGATAAGTTTGAAGGATTAGTTAACGATTTAACTGGTGTAGGTAAGAAAATTGACGATGCTAAAAAAGACTATTCTTCGGCTATGAACAAGTTAGTTGATGGAAAGGGTAATTTGATTACAAGTGTTGAAAAACTTAAAAAATTAGGTGCAAAAGCTAAAAAGGCCTTACCAGAACCTATTTTAAAACGTGCATTAAACGAAGATGATGAATAAGCCCACTTTATACAAAACCGTAGACGCAACACGTATATCTATATCAGAATTGATGCAGCCATCGCATTCCAACTTTAATGGTAAAATTCATGGAGGTTATATTTTGAACCTCATGGATCAAATAGCCTTTGCCTGCGCTTCAAAACATTCAGAAAATTATTGTGTAACCGCGGCAGTTGATACGGTGAATTTTCGCAAGCCTATTGAAATTGGCGAGCTTGTTACCATGAAAGCTTCTATTAACTATGTTGGAGGCACTTCAATGGTGGTTGGGATTCGTGTTGAGTCTCAAAATATCAGAACAGGTGAAGTGAAACATAGTAATTCTTCCTACTTCACTATGGTGGCAAAAGATTCGGATGGGAAATCGATTAAAGTTCCGGGGTTAATTTTAAAAAGTGACGTTCAAGTTAAACGATTTTTAAAAGCTATAAAACGAATTGAATCAAAAAAAACGAGACAAATTGAATTTGAAGGCAAAGAATTTTCTCGCGAAAATTACATGAATGTGTTAAGTGAGCACAATGTAAAACTAGAAATCGATTAGGTTTCTAGTTGATTTAAAATAAAAAAACCATCAGCAATTACTGATGGTTTTTTTCTATATTAAAATCTAATTTACTGTTTAACAAAGCGCTTGGTTTGAGTAGCTTTATCTGTTGAAATCTTAACTAAATATACGCCACTATTCCATTTAGAAATATTAATGGATGATTTCAGCGAATTCATTTCAACATCATAAATTACTTTCCCCAAAACATCAAATACAGTGAGCTTGGCATTTTCAAATCCGGCAGGTAAATACACATTCAAGAAGGATGTCGCAGGGTTTGGAGAAATGACAAAGTCTCTATTAGCTTGTAAATACGAAGCTTCTAATGTGTTTGAAATTTTGGATTGTGAAGTCGAACCAAAAGTACTTGAGAAACCAAATACTAAAAAAGATAAAATTAAAAGTAGTTTTATTTTCATAAGCGTAGGTTTAGTCTTTAGCTAATTTAATGATTTTTAGCATATAAAGCCAAGCCAATTAACTAAAAATTTAGATTGACAAACTTAAATACAAAAATAGATGTAATTCAAGTCAATTCTTTCGAAGCTTACAATAGAAACATTTAATCATTGAGGTCTTGAACAACTAAAAAACAGAATTAGCCTAAAATAACCGTTCTTTTAGTGAAATAAAATAATAAAGTTCTCATTAGTGATTTAGCAAACTTTTATATCAGGAATTTTTCGATCAATATTGATCTATATTTAAATAAAATGACTTAACTTAATCATTGCTGTTTAAAAAGAATACTTAAATCGAATATCTTGACAACTCTTAAGACTATACTATACTTTTCGATCTTTAATTACCCAGTAACAAAGGGTGAAATCTTTAAATTTTCAAGTAGTAATGATTTAAAGGTTATTGAACAAGAAATCGATATTCTTTTGAGTAGAAAAATCATTTTTAAAATAAAAGGTTTCTATTTAAAAGTAAATTCATTTGATTTAGTACAAAGAAGGATGGAAGCCAATAAGCGTGCAAATTCTATTATGCCAAAGGCTTTAAAAGTTAGCAAACTTATAGGCAAATTTCCATATGTAAAAGGTGTTGCGCTTTCTGGTGGTCTGTCAAAAGGGATTTTTCATGAAGACGATGATGTGGACTTTTTTATCGTCACAGCCGCCAATAGACTTTGGATTGCAAGAACTTTTTTAATCCTCTACAAAAAAATATTCTTACTGAATTCTAAAAAATATTTCTGCATTAATTACTTTAAGGGGATAGATGACCTTGAAATTACAGAAAAGAATAAGTTTACGGCCATGGAAATCGCTACTCTGATTCCTACTCGAGGAGAAAAAGTTTTTCAAGAATTTATTAGACTGAACCAATGGGTAAAATATTATTTCCCAAATAAGGGATTTGAGGAGAATTTTAAATTTGTAAAGAACATCCAAAAACCTATGATTACAAAATTGATTGAAGGCCTACTCGAAAATAAATTTGGAAATATATTAGATGATTTTTTAAGAAGTATAACGTTATATAGATGGCGGAGTAAGTTTAAATTCCTACCAGAAAAAGACTTTAAAGTAGCTATGAAATCGACAAAAAATGTCTCAAAACATCATCCACAAAACTTCCAAAAAAAAGTCATTGAATCGTTAAATGAGCATTATTTTAAAGTACAAGAAAAACATAAAATAACATTAGAACCAGAACATGCTTGACGTTGTTTTTTCCCATTCTTATTTTTATAAATTCGATCCAAAGCAATGGAAGAATAAAACTCCGTTTCCTCCCCTTGGAACACTATATGCTGCTTCATATTTAAGACAAAACTTTTATAATGTTGGATTATTTGACACTAATTTAATTGGCGATCTTAAAACCCTTGAACCTTATCTAAATCAACACCAGCCAAAAGTGTTTGCCATTTATGATGATGGCTTTAATTATTTAACCAAAATGTGTTTGACAAAAATGCGTGAAGCAGCTTTTCAAATGATTGTTATTGCCAAGAAATTAGGATGTGATATAATTGTTTGTAGTTCAGACGCCACAGACCATTACAAAAAGTATATGGATGCCGGAGCTGATTTTGTTATTCAAGGTGAAGGAGAACTCACTCTTAAGGAGTTAATTGATTGTTTATCTAAAGGTATTTCATTTTCTAACGTGCAAGGTATAGTTTATAAAAATAATGGAAGCATAGTTATTAATGGGAAACGTCCGGTGTTAAAAGAGTTAGATATGTTGCCATTACCTGCATGGGATTTAGTAGATATTTCAGCTTATAAAACGATTTGGAATTCCGGTGGAAAAGAATTTACACTTAACATTGTAACCACCAGGGGTTGTCCATTTAAGTGCAACTGGTGTGCTAAACCAATTTATGGAAATCGGTATAACTCACATTCACCAGCATATGTAGCAAACCATATTGACTATCTTCAAAACACCTATGGAGTAAGTCGATTTTGGATGTGCGATGATATCTTTGGCTTAAAACCCAATTGGGTTCAAGATTTTAATAGAGAGCTGAAAAAGAAAACCTTAAACATTTCATTTTATATGCAAAGTCGGGTTGACTTACTTTTAAAGGAAGATACTATAGATGCATTACACGACAGTGGATTGGAAGAAGTTTGGGTAGGAGCCGAAAGTGGATCGCAATATATTCTGGATGCCATGGATAAAGGGACAACAGTTGACCAAATTTTTAAAGCAACTAAATTGCTGAAAGAAAAACACATTAGAGTAGCATTTTTTATACAATTTGGGTATTTAGGGGAGTCCAAAGCAGATATTGAAAAAACAATAACTATGATCAAAGAACTTCAGCCCGACAATATAGGTATTTCAATTTCGTACCCACTCCCAGGAACAAAATTCTATGAAAAGGTCAAGGCAGATTTAAAATATAAAGCAAACTGGACCGATTCTGATGATCTTGCCATGATGTTCGATGGTACATTCCATTCAAAATATTACAAAAAATTGCATCGATACGTTCATCAAGAATATAGGAAAAGTCTAGCTTTAAGAAATTATAAAAAAGCTTTTTCCAGTCCTTTATCAATTAACAAATCTCAAATCAGGTCGATGTTACTTATCTTTTATTATTTTCTGTCGGCACTTTTATACCGATTCCAACTTAAAAATATGCAACCAGGCAATGTTCAATAGCTTTGATTTAGCGGCGAAAGACTACGATAGATCTTTCACTAATTCCAAAATTGGAAAATATCAACGAAAATTGGTTTATGATTATTTTTTAAGAACAATAGATAACAACAAAAAATTAGATATTTTAGAAGTCAACTGCGGTACAGGAGAAGATGCCATTTGGTTGGCAAAACAAGGGCATAAGGTGTTGGCAACCGACATATCAGAAGCAATGCTGCATACAGCCCAAAATAAAACTAACTTAAGCAACTTAAATTTTCAGTTGTTGAATCTCAATAATCTCGATAAAATTGAGTCCAGCAAAAAATATGATCTCATATTTTCCAATTTCGGAGGTTTAAACTGTATCTCTTCCGAAAAATTAATAAAATTCTTTTCAAATTCTCGAAATAAGCTTAATGAACAAGGCAAAATAGTATGCGTAATTATGCCAAAAAATTGCATTTGGGACAATATTTATCTTTTTTTCAAAGGAAAATGCAAATTATTATTTAGAAGAAACAATAACAATGCTGTTAACGTCAGTGTTCATGGCCATCTTGTTTCTACATGGTATTACAACCCTATGGAATTAGAATCTTTCGCTAATGATTATTTCGACGTAGAAAACTACGCTCCAATAGGGTTATTTGTTCCTCCATCATACCTAGAATCATTTTTCTCCAATAAAAAGTTTATTTTAGGAGTGTTAGCTTGGCTCGACAACCATATGAAATTTAAACGATTGTCAAAATTTGCAGACCATTTTATAATTACATTCAAAGCAAAATGAATATACTATTAACCCATGGGTATTACTTAAGTGAAGACAAAAAGGAAGGAAAAATCATGAAACCCTACCCGCCTTTGGGATTACTATACATTTCTTCATACCTAGAAAATAATGATTTAAAAAACCTAGTGTTTGATAGTACATTTAGCTCGCTAAAATTTCAGTTGGATCATATTGAAAAACACAAACCGAAAATTATTGGAATCTACACAAATTTAATGACAAAAACCAACGTCATTAGGCTTGTAAAACTCTTAAAAAAAGAAGCCATTTATGGCTCTCCAGTCATTATTCTTGGTGGACCGGATGTAACCTTTAATTGTGAGAATTATTTGAATACTGGGGCCGATTTTTTGGTTATTGGAGAAGGGGAAGAAACAATGTATGAACTGTGCAAGGCAATATTGTCATTAAGCGATTTTAGCAGGATTAATGGAATTGCTTATATGAAGGATGGCAACTTGATTAAAACTCCCGAACGTTCAAAAATGAAGGATTTGAAAAACTTGCCCATACCAAATAGAGAGGCAATTGATTTTAAACCCTATTTAAATACATGGAAAGTACATCACGGCAAAAGTTCCATGACGATTAGTACGCAACGAGGGTGCCCATATACCTGTAAATGGTGTAGCACTGCCGTATATGGGGTCAGTTATAGACGGCGACCAGCCAAACAAGTTGCTGAAGAAATAAGGCAAATTAAAAAAACCTACAATCCAGACGCCATATGGTTTGTGGACGATGTATTTACAGTTAGCCACAAGTGGATTGATGAGTTTTATAAGGAAATGAAAAAGCACAATGTTAAAGTTCCTTTTGAAATCATTACTAGAGCCGAACGCCTTAATAGCGAAATACTTAAAAAGCTTAAAGAAACCGGCTGTTTTAGAATTTGGATCGGGGCAGAAAGTGGATCTCAAAAGGTCATTGATGCCATGGACAGGCGGGTAAAAATTGAGACTGTTAAGCAGATGATTCAACTGACCAATTCTTACGGTATTGAAACAGGTACGTTTATCATGTTAGGCTATCCAGGAGAAACCGAAAAAGATATTAATCAAACCATTCAGTATCTCAAGGAAGCCAATCCCACACATTTTACTGTAACAATTGCATATCCCATTAATGGCACCACTTTGTTTAATGAAGTTCAAGATAAAATAGACATCCTTCCTGATTGGGAAACCTCAACCGATAGGGATATCGATTTTAAAAGAGCTTATTCAAGAAAGTTTTACGATTATGCTACAAAATTTGTAGTCAACAAAGTCAATCTTTTTAAGTTGACTTCAAATGCAAAAAAAAACAATTTAGTGCAATCACTTAAACTGAAAACAAAAGTAGCCATAGCTTATCAAATGATGCAAATTTACAAATAATGAATTTTCAATCTTTGTACAAATTAAATGATGTGGTCTGTTTAACTGAAAAGAAAGTGAAAGCCAATAATTTGTACATCGAAGTACGTAAAAATGAAAACAGGGTTCTTGAAGATAGTATTGTGGTCAAACTTCCCAATATCAATCCATCAAACCCACATGCCGAAGAATGGAAACTACGAAAAATAACAGCTATACGTTTTATTGATTACTTAAAATCAAAGCCACAAAACATCAGCATTTTAGATATAGGATGTGGTAATGGTTGGTTTACGCATTTAATGGCAGAAGTGCCAAACTGTAAAAACATTATAGGTTTGGATATTAACACTTTTGAGTTGGAACAAGCAGCAAGGGTCTTTAAAAAACACAATCTCAAGTTTATTTATGCAGATATCTTTAAGGTTCCATCAGAATTCAACACAAAATTTGATATCATTACTTTAAACGCAACTATTCAATACTTTAAAGATTTTAATGAAACCATATCACTATTAATTTCCTTTTTAAAAATTCATGGTGAACTTCATCTTTTGGACAGTCCATTTTATAAAAAATCAAAATTGAAATCGGCTAAACACAGAACTTTAAACTATTATACGCGTTTAGGATATCCAGAAATGGCCAATTATTACCATCATCATTGCTTTGATGACTTGGTAGATTTTGAAATCATATATGAACCAAAACGAGTAACTTGGAGAAGATTGATAGGTAAAAGAAAATCCCCTTTTTTGTGGGCAAAAAAGACCAAATGGTCATAAATATTAAAAATAAGCTGTTTATGATACCATATATATATTATCGCCAGCTTGGACCATATTGTTACTTTTTTGTGCTAAGAATGCAAAGTTGGAAGTTTTCAATTGCTTGAATATAAAATTCATAATGAACAAGCTAAATATAATCGCCTTAAATATCATAAGAAGTCTAGCAACGCCTATCTTCAATTTTTTGATTACCATAATTGGAGTAATGGCTTTAGGCAAATACCGATGGGGGGACTTTGTTCAAATTATTTTATGGATTTATTTATTTGTGTTTATATCCAATTTCGGAAATAGGGATTTTTTGATTAGATCCTTTAGCAAAAGCCCTTCTAAAATAGATAGTTTATTTTTTACCAATTTGAGTTCGAGGTCGATATTGTTGGTTTTAAGTTTAGTTTTTCTAATAATATTTCCGTTAAAAACCGCTCTACTAAGTGTATTGTTAGGCCTCTCGATTTTTCTCTACCAAAGCCTTGAAAGTCTTGTTATTTACTTTCAAAAATTCATTGTTCAAATTGTTGCTGAATCTGTTGGACTTCTCATCATTGTTGGAAGCATCTTATTTTACAACAATTTAGACACCAATTTGCTTCTGTTAATTTACTGCATATCGTTTTGGATAAAAACATTTCTCATTTTGTATGACCTAAACCTTAATTATAAAGCTTTTAAATTTCATTTTTCATACGCACAGATTAAAGAGAGTTTACCCTTTTTTCTAATTGGGTTTAGTGGTTGGTTGGCATCAAAGGCAGATATTTATATGGTAAACATCATGCTAACCAAAGAACAATTGACCGAGTATCAACTACTAATGACTGCTATTTTGTTTTTACAAGGAATTGCGGCATATATAATCTATCCTTTTACAAAACATATGTATAGGTTGCCACTTAAATTTTTTAACAGGGCAAAGCGAATATTAGGTTTGGTTAGTGTGCCTATAATTGTTTTATTTACGGTTATTACTTGGTTTGTTTATGAAGAAATTATTGAGTTAAACATACCTCAAAGTCACTATATTTTAGGGGCATTATTATCCTTACCTTATTACTTTTTTTTAATCGATATTATTGCATTATATAAAATTAATAAAGAGATTAGTGTGATGTATGTTAATTTTGGATCAGCTATTGTCAATATAGTTCTAACACTCCTATTGATTCCTATTTTTGAGGTTATGGGAGCCTTGGTAAGTGTATTGGTGATTCAATATTCGAAATTGTTTTTATATAAATCAAAATTGATTCGATGAAAATATGGCATCCAAATAATGTAGACTACGTCCCATTAAGTGCTTTGTCTAAATACTGTAATGATGGTTATTACGATATTATTGATGCCAATGAATCAATAAAATTGCAAGTGTTTTTAAAAAGTTATGAAGACCATTCAAGGTCGCAAAATTTAGAGCCTTTCAATCACACATTGTACCAAGACCTTCCGTATTCAATACACACCAAAGTATGGAAAGAGCGCCAGAAAGACCTCAAAATAATAGATGAACTATTACAAAATAAACCAAACTCAAATATTTTGGATGTGGGATCGTGGAATGGATGGCTTTCCAATCGCCTTTCTATAAATGGGCATAACGTTGTGGCAGTGAATATATTTACCGATGAAATCAACGGGTTAAAATCACAAAAAAATTATGACACGAAATTTATCTCACTTCACTTATTACCACATGAAATTTATAGAATAAAACATTCTTTTGATGTAATCATATTTAATCGGAATTGGGCCCATCTTCAAAACCGCGGCAAAATATTCAATGATGCCAAAAATAGATTGACTAAAAATGGGATAATTGTTTTTACGGGCTTAGCTATTTATAAAAATAGTACATCTATTCGCAAAACATTAAAAATAGCAGATGAAGAATTTAGAAATAAATATGGTATTCCTTTATATTTTTTCAATTCCAAAGGCTATCTCGATTATTCTGATTTACCGTTTTTTAGGTCACGTAAAATCAAATTATTTGAATATCATCCTTTAAGGAGTCTTATCAAGACCTTTTTTTCTAAAAAAGCGAAATTATACTACGGTATTTATCAAAAATAATAACGGGATGAAATCTTTAAAACAAATACTAATTAAAATCTGTCATAGGGTATATCCTCAAAAAAAGACTGATTTAATTTTGATAATGTCCCATATGCGGTCGGGAAGTTCGTTACTCGAGCATATTTTATCAACAAACGATCAAATTTTGGGAATTGGTGAACAAAATAGAATATATCGCAATAAAACTGATTTGGAACTTATAGAATATCGCGCTAGATGGGTCTTAAAAAAATTCCTTAAGCGGTATAAATATAGTGTTGATCAAATTTTACATAGTGAATATATTTCTGATAGGAGCATCTTAAAGGATAATTCCATCAAGTGTATATTTCTAATTCGTAAACCAATGGAAACTATTTCAAGTATCGAAAATCTTGGAGGATATCCTTATAATATTAATAATCGAGGAAAATTTAATTCCATTAACTATTATAACAAAAGAGTCAGTGAACTGATCCAAATAAGCCGACTAATACCAGCAAACTCACAATTTTTCTTAACTTATAACGAATTGATATCAAAACCAGATGAAACATTGCAATCACTTAGGGATTTCTTGGAGTTGAAAACACCGCTTACAAAAGAATACAAATTAAAACCAACAACAGGAAAAATGGGGGATCGATCAGAAAACATTAAAGCTGGAACAATTATTTTAACCAAAAGTAAAACCATAAAACTAGGCAAAGAAATTTGCAGCAAACTTGTAGCCAATTATAAAAAGGCCTATAACTATTTTAATTTTAAACAATTGTTAATTTGAAGCCAATGCAAGCAATGAAAGTCCTAATTTTCAATCCACGAAGTGCCAATTCAAAGCACCGAATTCCGAACTCTATCCTGCAAGTTGGTGCTTCAATAGATGGAAAATATGATTATGTTTTTGTTGATGGGAATTTGGAAAAAGATCCTTGGCAAAAGATAAAATCATACTTTAATTCTGTGGAATTCAAGTATTTCTGTTCTACGGTGATGCCTGGACCTCAACTTAAACAGGCCATACCATTTTCAAAAAAAATTAAAGTCCAATTCCCTGACACAATTGTAATATGGGGTGGATACTTTGCATCAAATCAGTACAATGTTTCAATTCGCTCCAGTTACGTTGATTATATTATTTATGGTCCAGGAGATACGGCATTTCCAGATTTATTGGACCTATTGGAATCAGGGCAATCTTCAAAATTAAATGATATAAAGAATCTTGTGTTTAAAGATGTGAATGGCAATGTTGTTAAAACTTCCAAGGAACCACTTGGCGATCAAGATATCTTGCCCAAGCTACCTTATGATAATTTGAATGCCTTCTACCCTTTAACAAACTATTTAGGCAAAACTTTTTTAGGTCAAAAAACATTCTCCTACCATTCGAGCTTTGGTTGCCCTTTCACTTGTTCATTCTGTGCCGTGGTTCCCATTTATAATGCCCGTTGGAAAGGTAAATCGGCATATAAAGTTTATGAAGATGTCTCTTATTTTAAGCAAAACTATGGTATTGATGCCATAGAATTTCATGATAATAATTTTTTTACCTCAAGAAAACGAGTAATTGAATTCTCAAAATTGATATTAAATGATGGCATTTCCTGGTGGGGAGAAGGGCGAATTGACACTATAAATCAGTATTCAGATGAGGAATTGAATTTGATGCGCAATGCAGGCTGCAAAATGATTTTTCTAGGTGCAGAAACAGGTAACGACGATATTCTAAAGCAAATGGATAAAGGCGGTACACAATCTGGCCAAATGATCAAAGACTTTGCGGTAAGAATGAAATCCATAGGAATCATTCCAGAAATGTCATTTGTACTAGGTTTGCCAGCTGAATCCAAGGAAAAGGTGATGCAACAAATTGATTGGGATATTAATTTTATCAAGGAAATAAAGACCTTAAATCCAGATACCGAAATCATCATTTATCTCTATAGTCCTGTACCAACAGAAGGATCAGAACTTTACCAACAAATCACTGATGCTGGTTTTTCATTTCCTAACCGGCTTGAAGATTGGATCTCTCCAAGTTGGGAAAATTTTGATTTGCGCAAGAATCCACTAACCCCTTGGTTGACACCTCCAATGGTTGATAAAATCAAAAACTTTGAAACAGTCTTAAATGGTTACTATCCTACCGTATCCGACTACAAAATACGTGGTATAAAGAAAAATATCATTAAAACTATCTCCTCCTTTCGATATAAGATGGGTATCTATGCTTTTCCATATGAGATAAAAATATTACAGAAACTCTGGAAGTACCGTCAGCCTGAAATTGAGGGGTTTTATATAGGGGAATGAAAACATTTCTAAAAAAAATATCAACGCCTTTTATGCAGTGGTGGTTTAAGACCTATTATTCCAAACCCCGATCTTATAGCTATAACAACATAAACCTTACCATTCATCCTGGTGTTTTTCCACCAAAATATACCTTTAGCACAAAAATTCTGTTGAAGCACCTTGAAACTTTAGACTTAAAGTCCAAAACATTATTGGAGTTGGGTTGCGGTAGTGGAATTATTTCATTGATTGCCAACAAGAAAGGTGCTATAGTGACATCTTCAGATATTAATGGCAATGCCCTAAACCAATTGGAAAAATCAGCGAATAAAAATAGCCTGAAGCTTCATATCTTAAAATCAGATCTTTTCAATAAAATAACTAAGATCCATTTTGACTATATCATCATCAACCCACCGTATTATCCAAAAAAACCCAAATCAATAGATGAAAGTGCTTGGTACTGTGGTGAAAATTATGAGTATTTCGTGAACCTCTTTCAACAACTGCCTTGTTATGTGAAATCAAAAAGTTACGTATTGATGATTCTTTCCGAAAATTGTGATATTGAAAAAATACAGACTATTGCCCACAGCAATAATCTAGATCTTAAAATCATTAAAATGAATACAAATTTTTGGGAAACCAACTATCTTTTTGAGATCATCGAAAAGTGATTTCTATTTACTCAAATACATTTTTCGTCTTGAATACAAATTATAAAACTCATCATCCTTTAAACTATCAATAAATAAGATACTTTCACCAGTACTTTTCATTTCAGGACCCAATTTTTTATTCACATTAGGAAACTTATTAAACGAAAATACTGGCTGCTTAATAGCAAAGCCTTCGAGTTGAGGGTTGAAGTTAAAATCGGTTACTTTATTCACGCCTAACATCACTTTCGTTGCATAGTTCACATAAGGCTCTTTATAAGCTTTAGCAATAAATGGTACCGTACGAGAAGCTCTTGGGTTGGCTTCAATAATGTATACCATATCATCTTTAATAGCGAACTGAATATTTATAAGTCCTACCGTATTTAAAGCCAATGCTATTTTCTTCGTATGATCTTTTATTTGTTGCATTACAAACTCACCCAAATTGAATGGTGGTAATGTCGCATTACTATCCCCTGAGTGGATACCACAAGGCTCAATATGCTCCATAATACCGATGATATAAACATTTTCTCCATCACATATAGCATCTGCTTCTGCTTCTATGGCACCATCTAGATAGTGGTCAAGAAGTAACTTGTTATCAGGCATTTTACGAAGTAACCCAACTACGTGCTCTTCAAGTTCCTTTCTATTAATGACAATTTTCATCCCTTGTCCGCCAAGTACGTACGATGGTCTAACCAAAATTGGAAAGTCTAGTCGATCTGCAATTGCTAAAGCCTCCTCGGCGTTGGTTGCAACGTCGAATTCGGGATAAGGAATATCATTATCCTTCAATAATTTTGAAAAACTTCCTCGATCTTCAGCTAAATCCAATGATTTGAACGTGGTTCCAATAATCTTGACACCATATCTATCCAACTTTTCGGCCAGTTTTAAAGCGGTTTGACCGCCCAACTGAACAATGACACCTTCTGGTTTTTCGTGTTGAATAATATCATATATATGTTCCCAGAATACCGGTTCGAAATAAAGCTTGTCTGATATATCAAAATCGGTTGAAACTGTTTCAGGGTTACAATTGATCATGATGGTTTCGTAACCACATTCTGAAGCCGCTAAAACACCATGAACACAGCAATAATCAAACTCAATTCCTTGTCCGATTCTATTTGGTCCCGAACCTAAAACAATAATTTTCTTTTTATCGCTAACTTCACTTTCATTATCAACATAACGATCTCCGTTTGCTGTTTCAATATCATTTTCAAAGGTTGAGTAATAATATGGCGTTTGCGCCTTGAATTCGGCTGCACAGGTATCAACCAGTTTATAAACACGTTTAATGTTAAGCTCGTCGCGCTTTTTATAAACTTGGCTTTCTAAGCACTTTAACATATGTGCTATTTGACGGTCACCATAGCCTTTTTGTTTGGCTTCAAGCAATAGGTCACGTTCAATAGTATCTATGGTATATCCGGAAATCTCTTTTTCAAGGTGATATAATTCTTCATATTGTTTCAAAAACCACATATCAATTTTAGTGATTTCATGAATCCTGCTTAACGGAATACCCATTTGAATGGCATCATATATCACAAATACACGGTCCCAACTCGCATGAGTTAGTTTGTCAATAATCTGATCATAGTTTTTATACCCTTTACCATCGGCGCCTAATCCATTACGCTTAATTTCTAATGATTGAGTGGCTTTATGCAGTGCTTCTTGAAATGAGCGTCCTATAGCCATTACCTCGCCAACAGCCTTCATTTGCAGTCCTAGAGTTCGGTCTGAACCTTCAAATTTATCGAAATTCCAACGTGGTATTTTAACCACAACGTAATCTAAAGTTGGCTCAAATAATGCTGAAGTCGATTTTGTAATCTGATTACTTAATTCATCTAAATTATAGCCTATAGCAAGCTTGGCTGCAATTTTTGCAATTGGGTACCCTGTAGCCTTACTAGCTAATGCTGATGAACGTGAAACACGAGGGTTAATCTCAATCGCTATAATATCTTCCTTATCATCAGGACTGACCGCAAACTGAACATTACAACCACCTGCAAAATCGCCAATACTTCGCATCATATGGATAGCCATATCACGCATTTTCTGGTATGTTTTATCACTTAAGGTCATCGCAGGTGCAATTGTGATAGAATCGCCTGTATGGATACCCATTGGATCCATATTCTCTATAGTACATATGATTACGACGTTATCATTTTTATCACGTAATAACTCTAACTCATACTCCTTCCATCCAATCAATGCTTTGTCTATCATTACTTCATGGATTGGAGAAACTTCCAGACCACGTGTCAACAACTCATCAAACTGGTCTTCAGTATGGACAAACGAAGCGCCCTCACCTCCTAAAGTGTAAGATGCCCTAATTACTAGTGGAAAACCAAATTCTTGGGCAATTTCTTTTCCTTTTAAATAAGAATTTGCTGTAGCTTGAGGAGCCATTGGGATTCCTATTTTTAGCATTAGCTCTCTAAACTCTTCTCTATCTTCTGTGATATTGATTGCATTAATATCAACACCAATAAGTTTTACATTAAAGTCGTTCCAAATTCCTTTCTCATCCGCTTCAATACACAAATTAAGTGCAGTTTGACCTCCCATTGTTGGCAATACGGCGTCGATTTGAGGGTGTTCCTTTAAAATCTTAATTATAGATTTTGTGGTTAACGGCAAAAGATAAACATGATCTGCCATTGTAGGGTCAGTCATGATAGTTGCTGGATTGGAATTAATGAGTATGGTTTCAATCCCGTCTTCCCGTAGAGAACGTAAGGCCTGACTCCCTGAATAATCAAATTCACAGGCTTGCCCAATAATGATAGGACCTGAACCAATAATAAGTATGGACTTTAAATTTTTGTTTTTTGGCATTATATCAACTTTAAGTTTTCAAAAATAGGTATCAAATAGGTATAAAAAAAGGCGTTACACCTAAGCAACACCTTTAAATATTAACAATTGTTAATCATTATTTCTTATGTCTTGATTCAGTAGACACAGACAATTTCTTTCTTCCTTTCGCTCTTCTGCGTGCAAGAACTTTTCTGCCATTAGCAGTAGCCATTCTTTCTCTGAAACCATGTTTGTTTCTTCTCTTTCTTTTTGATGGTTGAAACGTTCTTTTACTCATTGTCTTATATCTTTAAAAAATCTTTGTCTTTTTACTTCGAGATTGGATTTAGCTTTTCCAAAACTGCGTGCAAATATACAAAGACTTTTTACTTTCACAAACCTAATTTTAAAAATATTTTTAATACTTTTTATTACCTTTGCACACCTTATTTAAGTGCTATGTATAACAAAATTATAAAATTAATTATCGCCTTTCTTATTATAGGTTATGCGATTTTTCAATTTACAGAAGGAAATATTGGAAACGGTATTATGTACATTTTACTGTCATTAATATTCATCTTTCTTTACTTTAAAAATGAATTTATCCTTTTAGCATTCTTGCGTTTGCGAAAACAAGATTTCGCTGGAGCCACAAAATGGTTAAATAAAATAAAGAACCCTTCTACTGCATTAGTTAAAAAACAAGAAGGATATTATAACTTTCTTCACGGTATCATGGTTTCACAAACCAATATGAATGAAGCTGAAAAATATTTTAAACGAGCGGTTGATTTGGGGTTATCTATGGATCATGATTTGGCAATGGCAAAATTAAATTTAGCAGGAATTGCTTTTAGTAAAAGAAGGCCTCAAGAAGCTAAAAAATTATTAAGTGATGCTCAAAAACTTGACAAGCGTAATATGTTAGCCGAACAAATTAAAATGATGAAACAACAAATGAAAAAAGCTTCCATACCAAATCAACACTACGGTAACCGTAACATGAGACGTCGTTAAACTCAAAAAAAATCTTGTAAAGCACTGTATATCAGTGCTTTTTTATTGCTAAATTTGACGTTTTTGAAAGTTTATTCTTTCATAAACATGTGCTTCAACGAATAATTTTGCCGTTTATTGTCTTAATGGCTAAATTTAATGACCTAATTTTTACTAAATGTGTAAACATGAAACATTTGTTTACAATACTTTCGCTTGGATACGCACTTCTAGCCTTCCCTCAAGTTTCGAAAGTGTACTTTGATGATGCCCTAACCAAACATTTACCAACCTACAATCTTAATAGTAATTTAGCCATAAACAAGTTTGATTTTAAGAAAGCCGATTCTCTGTTTGAATCTCTAGTTAAAAACCACTTGAAAAATACGTACGTCCCAAACTTGAAATTAAATAAGGTTTCTGATGAGACCATCGAAACCGATAGCCTTAAAAATCCATTTATATTAATCACCAAAGCGTCTTGGAATCTTCAGGATAAGCGAGAAATTCAAGCCATAAATGACATGGCAGAACTATACAAAGGTCAAATAGATGTAATTGTGTTGTATTGGGATTCTAAGAAAATAGCGAAGTCGATAGAAAAGCAGTACAACGATCATGTATATTTCACTTATATTGATGAATCAGAAAATAAAAGTAGTCATATTATAAAAACCTTTAAACATTCGTTTGGTGTTCCTGCTTGCTTTTTCGTTACAGGAACCAAGCAATTAGTTGATATCAATAAAAAATTTGAGCTTTATCAAGAAATCTCCAATCCCAAATCTAAAGGAAGGGCGTCAACTTACAGAAATTTAGCCCTGCTTCTTTTTAAAAATGAAAAATCAAAAAATGGGACCATAACCACATTAGATGAAGACACCTCTCATTAAAGTAGCGGAGCCCATAGTCTAGACAGTGATTCCTTTACTTTATCAAATCCCGAGCGCTCCTGCCACTGCTTATAGTTTACAAGTTCAGCGTTTTTAATATCTAGCAGAAAGTGTGTTTTAAGCGTCTTACTTTGATCTTTATTATAGATAAGTGCATTAATCTCAAAATTGATATTAAAACTTCTATTGTCCATATTTGAAGTTCCTACGGTGCAAAACAAATCATCTACAACCATCGTTTTGGCGTGCACAAATCCTTTATGATATCTATACACTTTAACTCCAGCCTCTAAAAGCGGCTCTAAAAATGAATTGGTAGCGTATTTTGCTACCCACGAGTCTGATTCTTTTGGAATAATTATTCGCACATCAATATCACTTTTTGATGCCACCTGTAAGGCAGTGAATATTTGAGAATTAGGTATAAAATATGGTGTTGTAATATAGATATAATCTTCGGCAGTAGTGATTGCTGTAAATATAGCTTCCATAATAGTCGCTCTGTTAGAATCTGGACCACTTGCCGCAATTTGAATTGCAAGATTTTCCTTTACCTCTAGCTCTGGAAAAAATCGTGGTGTAATTTTAAGAGCTTCATCTGAAACAAAATCCCAAGTCGTGAGAAAATGGATTTGTAGGGATTTAACAGCATCACCCATAATTCTTAAATGTGTATCTCTCCAATATTCTGTTTTAGCTTCGCTATTAATATAGTTGTCAGCTATATTTATTCCTCCAACGTACGCAATTTTACCATCTATGATAGCAATTTTTCTATGATTTCTATAATTCATTTTCCCTGTAAAGCCAGAAAACAAAACCGGCATAAATGGATAAAATTGAACACCAGATTTTTTTAATTTCTTTTTAGAAGATGATGACAAGCTACTTCCAACATCATCAAAGGTTAATCTTACTTCTAAACCCTTGGATGCCTTTTCACAAATAATATCCAACACTTTGGTTCCAATTTGGTCATCTTTAATGATGTAATACTCCAAATGGATATGATGTTCTGCCGCTTTTAGATCTTTAAGTAACTGTTTAAACTTTACCTCTCCATTTTTTAAAATGGTCATCTGGTTATTTAGCGTTAAAGGTGCGTCTTCGCTGTTTTTTAAAAGTTTGACCAGTTTTATCTTTTCATCTAGCTTCGCATCAATTTTATCAAACTCTGCTTTTCCTAGTTCAAAATCCTCATTGACTTTTTTAATAATGGTACGATTTAAGATACCTTTTCTATTGAAAATTTTGGTTTTCCGGTATTCCTGACCAAAGAGATAGTAGACAAGAACGCCTAAAAAAGGAAAAAAAACCAAAACAATAATATAGGATACTGTTTTGGCCGGATTTATGTTTTTTAATAGAATGATTATAGCTGCAGAAATCGCAACCAAATAATTGATTACAACTAATATATTCCAGAGATTATCTCGAATAAAATCCACCATTAAGGTCCTGTTCTATAATACCCTTCTTTAGGAATTTCTAAAGTGTATTTTTTTCTGGATTTATTATTAAGATGCGGCTCTCTTAACCAAGGGTTATGGATTTTTAAAATTTTATAGTTAATTCCGAATTTTTTAGCAAAAGAGGCAAAGTCTGAAACTGCGGTATCAATTTCAACTTTAAACGTTGGAACATCTGTGTACAAATCCTTTTTGGTAAAATTAAAGCCATATTTTTGAGGATGGTTTAAAATTTCTTTTAAAGCAACAATCCTAAACATGTAGCGTCCTGTTTCTTCGCCCAATAACAAATCGTAATAGTTACTCACTTGTTGCTCTTTTAAGCGTCTCGAAATTCCAGCATTACCAGCGTTATATGCTGCTGCGGCTAAAGTCCATGATCCAAGATCTTTTTTTGATTTCAGTAAATATTTACATGCAACCTCTGTAGATTTTTCTAAATTGTAGCGCTCGTCTACATTAGAGTTAACCTCAAGACCATTCTCTTTTCCTGTTTCTGGCATAATTTGCCAAACCCCTCTTGCACCTGCAGGAGAAACTGCATTAGTTAAGCCACTTTCTATCACCGCTAAATATTTAAAATCATCAGGTATTCCATGTTTCTTCAAAATAGGTTCAATAATTGGAAAATACTTTTCGGCACGTTTAAACATTAATAATCCATTGGATTGCCAATAAGTGTTCACTAATAATTCCCTGTCCATACGCTCATAAACGTCAGGATCCTTTAATGGAAGTGCTTCGCCTGCAAAATCAAGTCGATCTGGCACTGATAGTGCGTAAACATTGTAATCGTTAATTAATTTTGGAGTGTCATCAATGTTTTCATCTGACGGTGCTTGTTGGGCTGCAAAAATAAATAGCCCAGACAAACAAACTAAACCCACAACTGCTAAAATATTTTTAATGGTTTTCATAATATTATTTTTTTATAAATGTATATAATTTAAGTAGATCTTTCAAAATTAGTTGAGTATAAGCTTTGGTAAATTTTCGTTAAACCACTTATACTTGCTAATGACCATAATATGGGTTCCCCCTTTCACAACGATGCAATTTCCGTGGCATGAATGTGGAAATACCATATCCTTTTCACCGTGAATGTAAACGGCATTAGGGTTTGGATGTTGTTGATCCCAAAAAATAATTTGTTCAATGGCCCAATCTAAATACTGTTTATCCCTTACCGATAAGTATTTTTTGTAAAGATCTAGACGTTTGACTACACTTTTACCAAAGGCAAATTTTGCAAAAAATTCAATGTTTGCTAGCCATTGTGTAGGTAAAACTTTGTATGCCCTAGTTACTTTTAATACCTTTAAACGTTTTGGCAGCTCGTGTTTTGACTTAATACTTGATACCACAATTAGTTTTCTCAAATTGATAAACTTGCTCATCTCTTGTACCAATATGCCGCCAAATGAAACACCTAAAAGCACTACGTTATCATGTTTTATGTTATTAGTCATGCGATATGCATAATCCTGTAAACTTTCATTTTTAATTGGGAGTACCCATTCTAGCCAATGAATCTCAAACTGCGCTTCTGGCAATTTAATATGCTCAAAAATAACTGGGCTTGCCGCCATTCCAGGCATAAAATACACATGAATTAGGTCCTTACTCATAGCTTTAATTAGGTTCTCTTAAGCATTTTATATTCCAATAAATACAGCAAATTTCAATAGTATTTACAGTAAATGTTTACATAATAAGCATTTACAAACTAACAACTTTTAGACATTCCGAAATTTTTTCGTACTTTTGCAAAAGCAAAGCTATAGATTTTAGTTTTTATCCTTACCAATTTTTGAATTTAATAATTTACACCATGATTGATGCAGCCGAACTTGTAGACAATGACTTTTTACGTCAATTTGAACTAAAAGTTGATGAACAACTTGCCAAAATTGAATATTCACTTCAAGACCGAAAGATTTTTTTAACAAAGCTCATCATTCCAGAATCTATTAATTCTGAAGATTTTGAACAAGAATTTTTAACCTTGGTTTTTGAAAATATTGGAGAGCGCAATATAAGTGTTGTACCTACAAGTCCTGAAATTGCAAAATTCATAAGGCGTCATAGAAAATACAAAAAATTATTGCCAGTTGGCATAAGAATATAAAATTAAAAATCCGAAACAAGTAGTTTCGGATTTTTTTTTATTTAATAGTCTAAAACGGTATTAGACACCTTTATATAAGGCGATTCATTTATAGCGACCAGGCTGATTTCGTTTTCAATATTAATAACATACGTCCCTAATGTGCTATTATCTCCAGAGGTAAGTGTAACCATTCCATCATTCAAATTCCATTTAAAATCAGAGGCACTAGAGACAACTTCTCCAGATTTATGGTTTTCGGTATGTGTTTTAATCCCTGAATTATCAGACTTAAATACTAATTTATCAACAGAGGTTGAATTTTCGGTCAAACTTGTTCTCTCCCAAATACCAATCAATACTTTAGCATCTATAGTCTCTTCTTTTGAACATGACGAAGCTATCAGTAAGAATACAAGGAAATAAATTGATTTTTTCATTAGGGGCTAATTACTTCGGAAAAGTATATTTTAATGTTTCAATATTTAAAAAAAATAGATAAATAGGCTAAAAAGCAGTTAAAATGAAACATTTGGGATGCTTCACTTAAACTACTAGGGCTTCTACAAACGCAAATCTGACCAGACCGTCTTCATCAATTTTGGTCAGTTCAACCTCGTGTAAAGTGTTTACCAATTCAGGATTCCATGGTGTTTTTACCTTTACGTAGTTTTCTGTAAAACCGTGGATGTAGCCTTCTTTATTCTCACTTTCAAATAAAACGACACTTTTTTTACCTATTTGACTTTCATAGAATGCCCTTCTTTTTTTTGCAGATAAACCTCGTAGCATCTTACTTCGTTTTGCTCTTACATTTTTTGGCACTACACCGTCCATAACAGCAGCCTCAGTATTATCACGCTCTGAATAAGTAAACACGTGCAAATACGAAATATCTAAACTATTCAAAAAATTATAGGTTTCTAAAAAATGTTCATCCGTTTCTCCAGGAAAACCAACAATAACATCAACGCCAATGCAGGCATTTGGCATGACTTCTTTTATTTTTGAAACACGATCAACATAGAGTTCCTTCATATAGCGGCGCTTCATTTTCTTCAAAATGTCATTGCTCCCGCTTTGTAATGGAATATGAAAATGTGGTACAAACGCTCTTGATTTTGAAACCAATTCAATAGTTTCATTTTTTAATAGATTGGGCTCAATAGATGAAATACGTAAACGTTCAATACCTTCAACTTTGTCAAGTTCCTTTACCAAATCTAGGAAGGTATGTTCATGTTTTTTATTACCAAACTCACCTTTACCATAATCACCAATGTTAACTCCCGTTAGAACAATCTCTTTTATATTTTGTTCAGAAATTTCTCTGGCATTGTTAAGCACGTTTTCCATGGTATCACTCCGTGAAATCCCTCGAGCCAAAGGAATTGTGCAATAGGTACATTTGTAATCGCAGCCATCCTGAACTTTTAAAAAGGCCCGTGTTCGATCTCCAATTGAATAACTACCAACATAAAAATCGGCATCATCTATATCACAAGAATGTACTTCACCTGCTCCTTTACTACGCTCCGGCTGGTTTAATAAATCATTAATGTAACTGGTTACATTAAATTTTTCAGTAGCACCAAGTACCAAATCAACACCATTAACATCGGCTAATTCATGTGGTTTTAATTGTGCATAACAACCTACGGCAACCACAAAAGCATCAGGATTTACCTTCTGCGATTGCTTTACTATGGATTTAAAGCGTTTATCTGCATTTTCAGTAACCGAGCAGGTGTTGATCACATAAATATCAGCAGATTGAGAAAAGTCTACACGATCAAAGCCTTCTTCTGTAAAACTTCTCGCAATTGTAGAGGTTTCCGAAAAATTAAGCTTACAACCTAAAGTGTAAAATGCGACTTTTTTTCTAGCGTTCATTCTTGTATTTTTACCAAGGCTGCAAATTTACAATTAAAAAATTATATGATAAAACATGTTTCAAAGCATTTAACCCTAACAGTATGCTATTTATCAATAAGTTACATGTTTATGACTTTCTTGTCCTGTGGTTCTGACTCTCATCTTGATAAAGATCATTCAGTTTTTAGATATAATGAACATGCTAATATCAACACTTTGGATCCTGCTTTTGCAAGAACTTTACAAGATAATTGGGTAGCTAATCAACTATTTAATGGGTTGGTTCAAACCGACGCTGACTTGAACATTATACCCTGTATTGCCAAAAACTGGACAGTTTCTGAAGACGGATTACTTTATTCGTTTAATCTTCGTAATGACATTTATTTTCATAAACATAGCTTATTTGGCAAAGATTCAACCAGATTGGTTATTGCTTCAGATTTCAAATACAGCTTTAATAGATTGAGGGACAAACAAGTTGCGGCACCAGGTAGTTGGGTATTAAACAAAGTTGATGATTTCGAAGCCATAAATGACACTATTTTTGAAATTAAGTTGAAGCAACCATTTCCTGCATTTATAGGTCTTTTATCAATGAAATATTGCTCTGTTGTACCTAAAGAAATTGTAGAGCATTACGGAAATGAGTTTAGATCTAATCCAATTGGTACAGGTCCATTTAAGTTTCAACGTTGGGAAGAAAATCTTAAACTCATTTTTAGAAGGAATCCTAATTATTTTGAAAAAGATAGTGTTGGTAATTCACTGCCTTATTTAGAAGCCATTGCCATTACATTTTTACCCGATAAGCAAAGTGAATTTTTGCAGTTTGCTCAAGGCAAGATTGATTTTTTAAATAGTTTAGATGCTTCATATAAGGATGAGCTTTTAACAGGTAATGGTGAGCTTCGAGAATCGTATGCTAAAACCGTAAATATGATTCGAGGACCCTATTTAAACACTGAATATTTAGGATTTTATTTGGATTCTAAAACACCTGAAATTCAATCAGAATTAATTAGAAAAGCCATCAATTACGGTTTCGATAGAAAAAAAATGATGATTTATTTGCGAAATGGAATTGGAAATCCAGCTAACGGTGGTTTTATACCTATTGGTATTGCTGGTTATGATCCATCAATAGGGTTTTCGTATCAACCCAAAAAAGCCAAACAGCTTATTGAACAATTTAAAAAAGAAAGCGGCATAACTCGTCCAGAAATTAATTTAACCACTACTAGTAATTACTTGAGTTTTTGTGAATTTATACAACATGAACTTGAAAAGTTAGGTTTAAAAATAAATGTAGATGTTATGCCAGAAGCTACCTTACGATCTGGCAGATCCAACGGAAAAATAGATTTCTTTAGAAGCTCTTGGGTAGCCGATTATTTAGATGCCGAAAACTATTTATCCATTTTTTATAGCAAGAATTTTGCGCCTAACGGCTCTAATTACTTTCACTACAAAAGTGAAACCTTCGACAGCTTGTACAACAAGGCGTTCACCATCATTGACATCGAAGAACGCAAACATTTATATACCAAAATGGATTCCATGGCCATGGCAAAAGCCATTATGGTGCCATTATATTATGATGAAGTCGTACGTTTTACTCAAAAAAATGTAAAGGGATTAGGAATTAACCCTATTAATTTATTGGATTTAAAACGGGTAAAAAAGGAGTAAGTTAATCTTCTGTATTCTTACCAATATTTTGAATTTCATCTTTGATTAAAACAGTAGATTGTTCCCACTTCTTTTTTAACATATAGTAAAAACCCCAATCGGCCAATAAACCAATTGGAATCCCTAATAGATTAAGACCAAAGTTATTATCCCAGTCGATTCCCCATTCAAAAATGAGATCTAAAACGGCAAGTATAGTTCCAAAAATAAAACCAGCTACATAATAAATAACGACGCTTAAAATAGCATAAAGCCATTTGTTTTTGTTGAAATCTTCGGCTAGTGTATAAAACTGCTTTCCAATAAAATAGATGAGTATAATTCCTAACATAAAACTGGTTTTACTTTATTCGCGTCTGTATTTTTTGGTAAGTTCAAAAACGTGTTCGAGGATTTTTGCATCTTGTTCTGAAAATTCAATATGTCTTCGGGACATTACTACTTTGGCCACCTCAAATGCTTTTTTGGGAAGATAGGTTGTAAATCCGCCATGACCTCCCCAACTAAAACTTGGAATAAAATTACGCGGAAAACCTGCTCCAAAAATATTCGCATTCACTCCAACAACCGTTCCTGTATTGAACATGGTATTGATTCCGCATTTGCTATGATCACCCATCATGAGACCACAAAACTGTAAACCAGTTCTAGCAAAACTGTCTGTTTGGTAATCCCAAAGACGCACTTGCGAGTAATCATTTTTTAAATTGGAAGTATTAGTATCTGCACCAATATTACACCATTCGCCCAATACTGAATTACCTAAATAGCCTTCATGAGCTTTATTTGAATATGCAAATAACACCGAATTAGTAATTTCGCCACCTACTTTACAGAATGGACCTATAGTAGTGGGTCCATAAATCTTGGCCCCTAATTTAACCGTAGATCCTTCACATAAGGCAAAAGGTCCACGAATAATGCTGCCTTCCATAATTTCGGTATCCTTACCAATATAAATAGGGCCTTTATTTGCATTGAGCGTCACAAATTCTAATGTAGCACCTTCTTCAATAAAAATATGCTCATGACCTATGACATTATTTGATGAAGGTATTGGTTTAGATTTTCGGTTTTTGGTTAAAATTTCAAAATCCTCTTGAATAGCTTGACCATTTTTTGAAT
Source organism: Geojedonia litorea (assembly GCF_042654525.1). Lineage (NCBI taxonomy): Bacteria > Pseudomonadati > Bacteroidota > Flavobacteriia > Flavobacteriales > Flavobacteriaceae > Geojedonia > Geojedonia litorea. The sequence goes on along the minus strand of NZ_JBHSGP010000005.1, from coordinate 228,181 downwards.
AAATATCCCAAGTATGTTCAATCTTTATAAGTTCGTCATTGAACTCAATAGCTTCATAGCGTTCAAAATCAATATTATCCTGACTATCCTTTGAGAAAAAGGCAATCACATCTTCATCTTTAAAAATGGCTTGATTGTCCTCAAGGCTTTTTACCATTTCAGCAAGTTCAGTAGTTGGTAGATAAGAGGCATTAATCATGACATTTTCATCCATCTCTACCATAGGGTATTTTTCAGATAAATAATCTTCAGTAAGCGTTGTTGTTGTACATCCTAAATGCAATTCCCATTTTTCGCGAATGGTCAATATCCCAATCCTAATATCGGCCATTGGACGTGTATAGGTAAAGGGCAATAAATTGTTTCGCGATGGCCCATCAAATAATATGTAGTTCATGTCAATTTTAGGAGTTAGAAGTGATCTGCACAATATTTAAACTTATGCATAATATCAAAAATAGCTTAAATACTGAAAACAAAAAAGCCTTCAAGTTAATTCCTGAAGGCTTATTATAATTGAGTGGCTAAACTTATTTTTTAAATTTAGCGTATTTGTTTTTGAATTTATCGATACGACCAGCTGTATCTACCAATTTAGATTTACCAGTATAATATGGATGAGAGCTTCTTGAAATCTCAAGTTTAATTAATGGATACTCTACACCTTCTACCTCAAGAGTTTCATTAGTATCTGCAGTTGACTTTGTAATGAATACGTCTTCATTAGACATATCTTTAAATGCTACAAGTCTATAATTTTCTGGATGTATTCCTTTTTTCATCACTAAAAGCTTTATATCGTTTCGTTTTTTCGAGCTGCAAATTTAGGCATTTTTTACAAATTACCAATAATTTATTTTGTTTTTTAAAGCAACTTCTATTAAAAAGTTCTATTCAGCCATTATAAGCCCTATTTTGTAACATTTTTATCTAAATTTATACCAACTAACATAACATTAAATAAATAGGAATTTATGGAAACTCAAAAACCAACTGTTGGCAAATTCGCCATGAACTACGGGATTATTCTAGGAGTAATCATGATATTGATAAGCGTGATTATGTATGTCACTGGCATGTCACTTGAAGGCGTACAATGGCCTCAATTTTTATATTATATTATTTTCCCAGTAGTTATTTTTTATGCTATAGGACAATATAAAAAACAGAATGCTAATGTTTTAAGTTTAGGTGAAGCATTAAAAACTGGTGTTGCCATTGCTGCTATAAGTGCAGTTGTATATGTGATTTATGGACTTATTTTTAATTATATCATAGATCCAGAATTTATGGGCCAAATGAAAGATGTTGTTAGAGATAAAATGCTTGAAGCTCCAAATGCCACACAAGACATGGTTGATCAGCAAATGAAGGTTGTTGAAATGTTTATGAACCCTGCTATTGGATCTGCTATCTGGATTGGTGCTAGCATGCTCTTTGGTTTAATTTACTCGCTAATAGCCGGGTTAGTAATGAAAAAAGAATAATAGGCATGCTTAAATAATTTCTTTATTTTTGAACAGAGAATTTTGAAACTATTTACATGGATATATCAGTAGTCATACCGCTACTTAACGAAAAAGAGTCATTGACCGAACTACACGATTGGATTGCAGAAGTTATGCAATCCAATCGTTTTTCATATGAAATCATTTTTATTGATGACGGTAGTACCGATGCATCCTGGGATACCATAGTAGAATTGTCTAAAAAAGACAAGCATATTAAAGGCATACATTTTTTAAAAAATTTCGGAAAATCACAGGCCTTACACGCTGGTTTTAAAAAAGCTCAAGGTGATGTGATCATAACCATGGATGCCGATCTTCAAGACAACCCGAATGAAATTCCAGATCTTTACAACATGATTACCAAAGAAGGTTTCGATTTGGTTTCAGGATGGAAAAAGAAACGATTCGATTCTGTTGTATCCAAAAATCTTCCTTCTAAACTCTTTAATTGGGCAGCTAGACGCACTTCGGGTGTTAAATTAAATGATTTCAATTGCGGATTAAAGGCCTATAAAAATGAAGTTATTAAAAACATTGATGTTAATGGTGAAATGCACCGCTACATTCCAGTATTAGCTAAAAATGCTGGATTTACCAAAATTGGTGAAAAAGTAGTCCAGCATCAAGCTCGAAAATACGGAGAAACCAAATTTGGTATGGAACGATTTATTAATGGCTTTTTAGATTTAATTACGATTTGGTTTTTATCACGTTTTGGTAAGCGCCCCATGCATTTATTTGGTGCTTTAGGCGTTATTATGTTTATCATTGGTTTTGGTTTTACCTTATATCTCGGCATTGACAAGATATTCTTTAATCCTTATGGCAGATTAATTAGTCAGCGCCCTCAATTTTATATTGCATTGGCTACAATGATTATTGGTACGCAATTTTTTATCGCTGGATTTTTGGGTGAAATCATTTTAAGAAACAGTGCCAATAAGGAACGTTATTCGATTAAAGAAGAACTTAATTTCTAAATTTAATCTCAAAATAACATATTAATTTCCTTTAACATTTTTGTAATTGCGTATTTTTGCTAGATATTTAAGACTAGATTTAGTATTATGGAACCTGAACTTTTAGAACGCGTAAATTCTTGGTTAACTCCAACCTTTGATCAGGATACCCAAGCCAAGATTAAAAACTTGCTAGAAAACAACACTTCAGACCTTAAGGAAAGCTTTTATTGTGATTTAGATTTTGGAACTGGCGGCATGCGAGGGGTTATGGGTGTTGGCACCAATCGTATAAACAAATATACACTTGGAAAAAACACACAAGGCTTGAGTAATTATTTGTATCAGCAATTTCCAAATGAAACTATTAAAGCAGTGATTGCCTACGATTGCAGGCATAATAGTAAATCTTTAGCTAAAGTTGTAGCCGATGTATTTTCAGCAAATAATATTGAAGTTTACCTGTTTGAGGATTTACGTCCAACTCCAGAGCTATCCTTTGCACTAAAACATTTGAATTGCCATTGCGGAATTGTTTTAACAGCTTCACATAACCCGCCAGAATATAACGGATATAAAGTATATTGGCAAGATGGAGGGCAATTGGTACCTCCACAAGATGGCGAAATAATTGCCGAAATTAATAGTTTAGATTATTCTGAAATTAAATTTAAAGCCAATCCATCGATCATTCATTACATCGGAAAAGATGTTGATGACATATTCATAAACGCTTCAGTCAAAAATGCAAATTTCACAACAAAAGCTGCTAAAGATAATTTAAGTATCGTTTTTACTTCGCTTCATGGGACTTCTATCACAACAATTCCTGAAACCTTAAATCGTGCTGGTTATGAAAAGGTGCATATTGTAGAAGAACAACAGGAACCAAACGGTGATTTCCCTACGGTAAAATCCCCTAATCCTGAAGAGCCTGAAGCTTTAAAAATGGCTTTAGAACTTGCTAACAAAGTCAATGGCGATATTGTTATTGGCACTGACCCAGATTGCGACAGACTAGGAATTGCAGTTAGAGATAATAACAACCAACTCATTTTATTAAATGGTAATCAGACGATGCTCTTGATGACCGATTTTCTTCTGAATCAATGGAAAACCCAAGGCAAAATTCAAGGAAAAGAATTTATTGCGTCCACAATTGTATCTACACCAATGATGCAAGTATTGGCGAATGCTTATGGCGTTGAATATAAAGAAGGTCTTACCGGTTTTAAATGGATTGCTAAAATGATCAAAGATTTCCCAGAGTTGAATTTTATTGGTGGCGGTGAAGAAAGTTTTGGCTATATGGTTGGCGACTTTGTGCGCGATAAGGATGCGGTGACCTCAACATTATTGGCTTGTGAAATTGCGGCACAATCTAAAGCCAATGAAAGTTCATTATATAAAGAACTCATCCAATTGTACGTGAAACATGGGTTTTATAAAGAGCGATTAATTTCGCTCACCAAAAAAGGAATTGAAGGCGCACAGGAGATTAAACAAATGATGATTGATGCGCGTGAAAATCCTCTAAAACAAGTTAACGGGTCTAAAGTAGTAAAGGTGGAAGACTATCAGTTATCCATTACAAAACACTTAAGCACTGGAACTCAAGAAGTCATTGAAATTCCAAAATCAAACGTTTTGATTTATTATACTGAAGATGGTAGTAAAATAGCCTTGAGACCAAGTGGAACTGAACCAAAAATTAAATTTTATATGAGTGTCAATGCACCTTTAGCTTCGGCTTCAGAATTTGAAAAAGTTAATTCTCAATTAGAGGCTAAATTGGATGACATTGTTAGCGACATGAATCTTGTTTAATGGAATACTTAAAAAGACTATCACACTTTATTTCTCCTTACAAAAGATATGCTTATCTAAACATATTTTTTAATGTGTTGTACGCGCTATTTAGCACCTTGGCTATGGTATCACTAATGCCAATGATTAATGTACTCTTTGGAGAGAGCAAAAAAGTGTACGAAAAACCTATATACAAGAGCATAAACCACTTAAAATCGTATTTAGAAGATAGCCTAAATTATTTTATTACGACCACAACCGACAATGATGGTCCTCAACGAACCCTACTTTATATGATCATTCTGATTATTAGTTTGTTTTTGTTGAAAAATCTATTTAACTATTTAGCTCTATTCTCAATTACATTTTTAAGAAATGGTGTTTTAAAGGATTTACGAAATGCCATTTATGAAAAAGTAATTGCTTTGCCTATTTCCTATTATTCCGAAAAGAAAAAAGGTGATATTATAGCTAGAATTTCGGGTGATGTAAATGAAGTAAAAAATTCTCTGTTGGCCGTACTAGAATTGATTGTAAAAGAACCTTTAACCATTCTCTTTGCCATCATAACCATGTTTACGATTTCAACCAAACTCACCATATTTGTCTTTTTATTTATCCCGATTGCAGGTTTAATCATTTCTAGAATAGGTAAAAGTTTAAAGCGAAAATCTGATAGAGTGCAACGCGAACAAGGTGTATTTCTATCCACATTAGAAGAAACTTTAGGAGGATTAAAAGTCATAAAAAGTTTCAATGCTGAAAAGAAGTTTAATGATAAGTTTCAGCAATCAACAACAAGATTTTACGATTTTTCAAACACTTTATTAAATAGACAAAACCTAGCGTCACCAACTAGTGAATTTTTAGGTATAGTTACTATTGCCGCTCTATTATGGTATGGAGGAAGTATGGTACTCATTGATAAAACCTTGTCTGGCGGTGCCTTTATTGGTTACATGGCTTTAGCCTATCAAATTTTAACTCCTGCCAAGGAGATTAGCAAAGCGAGCTATAAAGTTAAAGCCGGGAATGCCGCGGCAGATAGAGTCTTGGAAATTCTAGATACTGTTTCAGTATTAGAAGATATACCAAATGCTATTGAAAAGAACGATTTCACTACTGAAATTGATCTCCATAACATTTCATTTAAATATGATGATGATTTAGTGCTCAAAGACTTTAATTTAAAAGTTCCAAAAGGTAAAAGCGTAGCATTAGTTGGTCAATCGGGCAGTGGTAAAAGTACCATCGCCAACCTAGTCACCCGTTTTTATGATGTCAATTCAGGCCAGATAAGTATTGATGGGATTAACATTAAAGACTTAAAGCAAGAATCATTACGAAAATTAATGGGGTTAGTCACTCAAGATTCTATTCTGTTTAATGATAGCATTAAAAACAATGTGCTCCTAGGTAAAGATAATGCCACAGACGATGAAGTCATTGAAGCCCTTAAAATTGCCAATGCTTGGGAATTTGTAAAAGAACTTCCAAAAGGTATAGAAACCAATATTGGCGACTCTGGAAACAAACTTTCTGGAGGGCAAAAACAACGCTTGAGCATTGCAAGGGCTGTTTTAAAAAATCCGCCCATCATGATTTTAGATGAGGCCACTTCAGCACTTGATACCGAAAGTGAACGCCTTGTTCAAGTGGCATTAGAAAACATGATGAAAAACAGAACTTCAATTGTTATAGCCCATAGACTTTCAACCATTCAAAATGCTGATGAAATTGTGGTGATGCAAAAAGGGGAGATTGTTGAAAAAGGTACTCACAATCAATTATTAGCACTTAACGGCATGTATAAAAAATTGGTTGAAATGCAGAGCTTCGAATAATAAAAAATATGAACACTATAAAAACGGAAAAGGACGCAACATCCGTTACATCCCTTTCGTTGTATTACCAGATTTGGGGAGACTGGTAATAGTCTAGTAGGTTAGGCTGATGTAAACTTATAACAAAAAAATGTATAAATCAAGAAAAAAATGCATTTTATCGTTATTATTTGCTTTTTATCGATTTTATTCAACTTACAACCCTGTATATCAACCCATTATAAATTAATAAAAATTAATCCTAAACTCATTAAACTTTTCCTACTTTGTTAGGTCTTATATAAAAGTCATTTTGTGGAGAACGAAACCGATTTAATACTTCAATTACAATCAGACAAAACTAAAGAGGCTGCCTTTAAGGAGCTACTAACGCTCTATAAGGAGCGACTGTATTGGCATATCCGTCATATCGTAAAATCGCATGACGATGCAGATGATGTTCTACAAAATACGTTTATAAAAATCTTTAGAAATATTGACAAGTTTAAAGGGGAAAGTAAATTGTTCTCATGGATGTATCGCATAGCAACCAATGAAGCCATTACACATCTCAACCAAAATGCCAAAAGAATGCATATTACAAGTGAAGAGCTTCAGCATCAAACCATAAGAAATTTAACGGCAGATGTTTATTTTGAAGGTGATGAAATACAATTAAAACTTCAGGAAGCGATAGCCAGGTTACCTGAAAAACAACAACTGGTATTTAATATGCGCTATTTTGAGGATATAAAATATAGTGATCTCTCAGAAATTTTGGATACAAGTGAAGGCGCTTTAAAAGCATCTTATCATATCGCTACCAAAAAAATTGAAGAGTATTTAACAAGTTATAGTGCCGATTAAACCTTTTTAACTATTTGTAGTCAAATTAAAAAGAAAACAAATCCTAAATTTAGGATGAATATGAAGAAAAAGGATTTACATAATATCAAACCATCAGGTTTTAAAATGCCAGATAACTATTTGGAGTCTTTTGATGAGCGTATTTTTAAAAAATTAGAGACACCTAATAGTATATCTAATATCATAGAAACAGGATTTAAAGTCCCTGATAATTATTTTGAAGCCTTAGATGACCAACTGACTTCAAAATTATCCGCTAAAAATAAAACTAAAGTTGTCTCATTAATTTCATGGAAAAATGCCTTGTATGTTTCTGGGATTGCCGCAAGTATTGTCCTTATGGTAGCTTTATTTAATCCTAATAGTTACCAACCTACTTTTGGTGATTTAGAAATCACCAATATTGAAGATTATATTGCAGACGAAGATTTTACTAATGAAGATTTAGCTTCTCTTTTTGCAGAAGATAACTTAACTTTAAATGCATTTATGGATTCTAATTTAGAAGATTCCAATATTGAAGATTATTTGTTAAACAATTCTAGTTTAGAAGATTTAATTGAAGAATAGCATCATGAAAAAATTAATAGTATTAGCATGCTTTTTTACGTTCACAGCTTTTGTAAATGCACAAGACAAGGGTCGAGGAGAACGCATTAAAGCTCTTAAAGTTGCCTTTATTACAGAGCGTTTGGAGCTTTCAGAAAACGAGGCACAAAAATTTTGGCCCATTTACAACAGCTTTGAAGAATCGTATCACAAGTTGCGAAAACAAGCCTACGATAAACGCAAAAAAGAAAATCTTGAGTCGCTTAGTGAGGAAGAAGCAAAAACTTTGCTTACTGAAATGAGTGTCATCGAAAACCAAAAACACAAATTGCGTGAACAATTCACCAAAGATTTATTAAAAGCCATTCCTGCCAAAAAAATAATTCTCTTAAAGGCAACTGAAGACGCCTTCAACAAACGCATGTTTGAAGAGTATAAAAAGAGAAGGCAGAAAAAAGAAGAACAACCTTAATAGAAATAAAACTCCAACAACTAAATTCCAAAATCCAGTTCTAATCGTACTGAATTTTGGAATTTTTAGTATAATAATTACTATAATTTATTCCTTAAAGGTAAGTTTGGAAATCCTTCCCTTTCCGGCAGCATAAGCAACGCTGTCATTTAAAAAGCGAACGGTATAAAATCCTTCATCGCTTAAATGTTTCCAAGAACTTCCCGAATCATTACTAAAATCAATCCCTTTAAAGCCAACCGTAATTAGCTCCTTTCCTACGCTATTAGGAAAATATTGAACGCAGCTTCTATAGCCAGGATATTGATTTTGTCCTACCAATTTCCATGATTTTCCACCATTATTAGTACGTATTTTGTTGGCAGAATTACCTTCAGGTTTGGTATAATCACCACCAATGGCAAAGCCATTTAGAGCATCATAAAAATCTATAGAATAAATACCTTCTGTATCTAATTGCTTAACAATTGGGGTTTCAAAAACCTGCCAAGTATGACCCCTATCGGGTGAATAATATACACGTCCAGCCGTTGTCGCTACCCAAGTATGGTCTCCAACAATGGCAATATTAGTGTCACTAGCCGCAAACGCTCCTTCATGTGCTTCTGCTTTTGGTAAATCATTACAAGATAATTTACCCCATAATTCGCCTCCAGTTCTAGTAACAATAACACTTAAACAACCATCAATAGAATCACCAATAGCTATCCCTTCTTGATCATTCCAAAAATGCATAGCATCGTAAAATACATCGGGATGATGTTCTTCGTAAACAAGGCCCATCGTACCATTTTCAGTAGTTTTAAATAAAAGAGCAGGATTCCCTACAGATAGCATAAAAAAATCACTTATAGTATGTGCAACAGCTCTAAATTCTAATGGTAATGAATCATAATTATGTTCAGAAACCAACCATTTATCTAATTTAATGTTGTACAAACCATAAGTATTTCGATTTGCAGCAAAAGCCAAACTATTACTGTCTAACAATATTATCGCTCTAATACTCAAAGTAGAATCTTCTAAAATTGTTTCAATCTCAACCGAATTAAAGTTCCTAGGGATAAATTCATCCTTCTTTCCGCAAGAAATCAAAAAAACCAATGCGCTAAAACATATGAGTAACCTTTTCATGAATATAATTTTCAAGAAAGATAATCCTATTCATTCAAAAAATAAAAACATTCGTGTATTCGTAGCAATTAACCTATCTTTGCATGCTTAATTTTTTACCATGCGCTTACATAGAAATTTATGTTTTTCGGTTATTGATGGATTAACTTTAATCTTCAACGAAGGACAATACGCCGATAAAGTTATCCAACAACTTCTAAAACGCGATAAGCGCTGGGGTAGTCGCGATCGCGCTTTTGTCGCTGAAACCACCTACGATATTGTGCGTTGGAAACGACTTTATGCTGAAATTGCAGAAGTAAAGGAACCTTTTGATCGGGATAACCTTTGGCGAATATTTGCAGTATGGGCAACCTTAAGGGGCATTAAATTACCTGATTGGAAATATTTTGAAAATACGCCTTCCCGCAAAATAAAAGGTCGTTTTGATGAGCTTTCAAAAATTAGAAAATTCAAAGAATCCATTCCTGATTGGTTGGATGAATGGGGTGAAAAAGAACTTGGCAAAAACATTTGGAGCAAAGAGATTTCAGCACTAAATGAACAAGCTGAAGTGATTTTAAGGGTAAACACTTTAAAAACCACGAAAGAAAAGTTGCAATCTGAACTGTTCGATTTAGATATAGAAACTAAATTTTTGCCTGACTATCCAAATGCGCTGAAGTTAAAAGAACGCACTAATGTGTTCCAAACCGACGCCTTTAAAAATGGTTACTTTGAAGTTCAAGATGCCTCATCTCAACGCGTTGCCGAATTTCTAAATGTAGAACCAGGAATGCGTGTTGTAGATGCATGCGCTGGTGCAGGAGGTAAAACGCTGCACATTGCTTCACTAATGGAAAATAAAGGGCAAATTATTGCTTTAGATATTTATGCCAACAAACTTAATGAGTTAAAACGTAGAGCAAAACGCAATGGTGCCTTTAATATTGAAACGCGACCAATTGAATCGACCAAGGTGATCAAAAAACTGTATGACAAAGCCGATCGCGTTTTAATTGATGCGCCATGCTCTGGTTTAGGTGTTTTAAAAAGAAATCCAGACGCGAAATGGAAATTGCTTCCAGAGTTCATTACTGAAATTAAAAAGACACAACAAGACATCTTGCAACAGTATTCAAAAATGGTGAAATCTGGAGGTGAATTAGTTTATGCAACATGCTCCATATTACCCTCTGAAAATCAAGAGCAGGTTGAGAAATTTTTAGCTTCTGAATCAGGAAAAGATTTTAAATTTTTAAAAGATCACAAGGTTTTGTCTCACCAAACTGGTTATGACGGATTTTACATGGCCTTATTAAAACGACAGTCATAAAACAATAGTACACTTAAAGTTAATAAATGCGTGAATAACTATTTCATTTTAGGACACATTTAAAATTTAGAATAGAATGAAAAAATAGTAAATTTGCACTTTCAAAACAACACACAAACTACGACATAATGATTCATTTCTTTGGAAACGTAAACAGCAAGGTATTTGCCGTTCAAACAACAAAAGAATTATCAACCGAAACCATTTCAAAACTGACCTGGTTATTTGGCAACCAGCCAAAACTAGAACAAGCATCTCTCGATGCTTTTTTTGTTGGCCCGCGTGCTGCGATGATTACGCCTTGGAGCACCAATGCTGTTGAAATCACACAAAACATGGGTATTTCTGATATTATTCGCATCGAAGAATTTGAAGCTGTATCTCAAGATTTCAAAGCATTTGATCCCATGATTTCAGAAAAATTCAACGGATTGAATCAAGAATCATTTACCATAAACATTGAGCCTGAACCTATTTTGAATATTGAAGACATTGCTGCTTACAATAGTCAAGAAGGCTTATCTTTAAGTGACGAAGAAGTGGAATATCTAGAAGGCGTTGCCAAAAAAATTGGAAGACCTTTGACCGATTCAGAAGTGTTTGGGTTTTCACAAGTAAACAGCGAACATTGTCGCCATAAAATTTTCAATGGCACCTTTGTAATCGATGGTGTAGAAAAGCCTACATCGCTTTTTAAAATGATTAAGGAAACTTCAAAACAACATCCTAACGCTATTGTTTCAGCATATAAAGATAACGTCGCTTTTATACAAGGGCCAAGAGTCGAACAATTTGCACCAAAAACTGCAGATAAACCAGACTTTTATCAAACACAAGATTTTGATTCGGTGATTTCTTTAAAAGCCGAAACCCATAACTTTCCAACCACTGTTGAACCTTTTAATGGAGCTGCAACAGGTTCTGGAGGAGAAATTCGCGATAGATTAGCGGGTGGAAAAGGTTCTTTACCACTTGCAGGAACTGCAGTTTACATGACATCGTATTCGCGTTTGGAAGCAAATCGCCCATGGGAAGATGACATGGCCGAACGTCCTTGGTTATATCAAACTCCAATGGATATACTCATCAAAGCAAGTAATGGTGCTTCAGATTTTGGCAACAAATTTGGTCAACCTCTTATTTGTGGTTCGGTTTTAACCTTTGAACATGAAGAAGATGCTAGAAAACTTGGTTTTGACAAGGTTATTATGCAAGCTGGCGGCATTGGTTACGGTAAGGCAGATCAAGCTTTAAAAGACACCCCAAAAACTGGGGACAAAGTGGTTATTTTAGGTGGTGAAAATTATAGAATTGGAATGGGTGGCGCGGCAGTTTCCAGTGCAGATACTGGAGAGTTTGCTTCTGGTATTGAGTTAAACGCTGTACAACGCTCTAATCCAGAAATGCAAAAGCGTGCTGCTAATGCAGTTAGAGGTATGGTGGAGAGCGACGATAATTTTATTGTATCCATACACGATCATGGCGCTGGCGGGCACTTAAATTGTCTTTCAGAATTAGTTGAAGATACAGGAGGCCATATTGATTTAGATAAATTGCCAGTTGGCGACCCTACCCTTTCAGCAAAAGAAATTATAGGCAACGAATCTCAAGAACGCATGGGATTAGTAATCGCCGAAAAACATCTTGAAATTCTTCAAAAAATTGCTGACCGTGAACGGTCACCCATGTACACTGTTGGTGATGTAACAGGAAACCACCGCTTTACGTTTGAGTCTAAAACCACGGGTAACAAGCCTATGGATTTAGCCATGGAAGATATGTTTGGCAGTTCACCAAAAACAATTATGACAGACAATACCGTCCAACGTCATTATGCTAATGTTACTTATAACAAAGAGAAATTCTACGACTATTTAGATCAGGTTTTACAACTAGAAGCGGTTGCATGTAAAGACTGGCTCACCAACAAAGTAGATCGCTGTGTTGGTGGTAAAGTTGCCAAACAACAGTGTGTTGGCCCCTTACAGATTCCTTTAAATAACGTTGCTGTTATGGCTTTAGATTTTAAAGGTAAAGAAGGTGTTGCAACTTCTATTGGTCACGCTCCTATTTCTGGGCTGATTAATCCAGCTGCTGGAAGTAGAAATGCGATTACTGAAGCTTTGACGAACATTATTTGGGCTCCTTTAAAAGAAGGTTTAAAGAATGTGTCTTTATCGGCTAACTGGATGTGGCCTTGTAAAAACGAAGGTGAAGATGCCCGTTTATATGAAGCAGTTCAAGCCGTCTCGGAGTTTGCTATCGATTTAGGGATAAACGTCCCAACAGGAAAGGATTCGCTTTCTATGAAGCAAAAATACCCCAATGACGAAGTCATTGCACCTGGGACTGTCATTATTTCTGCAGCAGCTAATTGTATCGATATTAATAAAGTCGTGGAACCTGTTTTCCAAAAAGATGCGGGCCCTATTTATTATATTAACCTTTCTCAAGACCTATTTAAATTAGGTGGTAGTTCATTTGCCCAAATCGTTAATAAGATTGGAAATGAAACTCCAAATGTTCAGAATGCGGCATATGTTAAGACTGTATTCAATACCATTCAGCAATTAATTGTTGATGAACAAATTGTTGCTGGACACGATGTCGCTTCTGGCGGATTGATTACCACCTTATTAGAATTGTGTTTTGCTGATAACCAATTAGGAGCAGAACTAGATATTACGGCTTTAGCCGAAAAGGATTCATTTAAAATCTTATTTGCTGAAAACGCTGGTTTAGTTATGCAATCTAAAGATGCGTCAATTGAGACAGCCTTTGCTGAGGCGAATATTGAATACTTCAAAATAGGTAAAGTAACTAATTCTGATGTATTGAGCATCATCAACGGAACCGATGTGTTTACCATGACCGTTTCGCGTTTACGTGATATGTGGTACAAAACCTCCTTCCTACTCGACCAAAAACAAACCGCTAATGGTTTAGCCCAAGACCGTTACAACAATTATAAAAACCAACCGCTTAAATTCACCTTTCCTAAACATTTTACAGGCAACCTAACCAATATGTTGTCCGGTCGAGCGGAGTCGAGACCTCGCCCAAAAGCCGCCATCCTCCGCGAAAAAGGCAGCAACTCCGAACGTGAAATGGCGAACGCCATGTACCTTGCCGGTTTTGATGTTAAAGATGTTCACATGACCGATTTAATCTCTGGTCGTGAAACACTTGAAGATATTCAATTTTTAGGAGCTGTTGGTGGCTTTTCTAATTCTGATGTTTTAGGCTCTGCTAAAGGTTGGGCAGGTGCTATCAAATTTAATGAGAAAGCAAATGAAGTCATCAATAATTTCTTTAAGCGCGAAGACACCTTATCAGTTGGGATTTGTAATGGCTGCCAATTGTGGATGGAACTTGACCTCATCAATCCTGAACATGAAGTGCACGGAAAAATGACTTACAACGATTCACACAAACATGAGAGCGCCTTTACTTCGGTGAAAGTTCAAGAAAATAATTCGGTAATGCTATCAACACTTTCTGGTACAACTTTAGGGGTTTGGATAAGTCATGGTGAAGGGAAATTTAGTTTACCTTATTCAGAAGAAGATTACAATATTGTTGCCAAATATGGTTATGCTGATTATCCGCACAACCCTAATGGATCTGATTTTAACACGGCCATGTTGTGCGACAAAACAGGACGTCATTTGGTTACGATGCCTCATATAGAACGCTCGACATTCCAATGGAATTGGGCCAGCTATCCAAAAGGAAGAAAAGATGAAGTATCACCTTGGCTAGAGGCATTTGTAAATGCCAGAAAGTGGATTGAAAACCACTAACCTTAAAAGCATTGAAAATTATAAATTTACTTTATAATTTGTTTGGTTATGCCTTGAACCCTAATGAAATAAGTGCCTTTAGTTAAACGACTAAGGTTAATTATTCCTTTAGAAGATTCAAAATAATTTTTCAATACAGTTCTGCCCAATACATCTAAAACCTCAACGGTTTCTAAATTTTGGTGCTTCAAGGATAGATTTAAATATCCATCTTTAATTGGTACAGGATACATCATTAAATCTTCGGTGGCTAATGAAGCATCAGAAACAGACAAGGTGTTGGCCCCAAAACCTATCGCGACTCCAACGTCGGATTGTTTATAAGGTTTTCCTGTTCCATTAGACCCGAACTCTTCAGCTCCAGCATCAAAGTTAACCGGTCTTGGACCACCAGTAATATCTTCTGTTAAAAACAAATAACTTCCCAGACCAGCATCAATAGCCACGCTACCTCCAATTAATCTATAAAAATCTGTACTTGAATTAAGTAACCCTGAACCGACATCATTATTACCATTGGTTCCAGTGGTGATATCCCAAGTACCGTTTTGCTTAATGTTACCTTCATATTTAGAAGAAGTCCCAGTTGGAGCTGTAACGACTTGAATGGCCCTGCTCGTGTTTTCGTAGATTATATTATTGGCAATTACCAAATTTTCTGGAGCAAGCGTCAACTCACTGTTTATTTTAGTACCAATCCTCAACCCGTAATCGCAATTTACAAAGGTATTATTGATTATGGTTGTGTTTTTAACCTGATAATATTCATTCAAAGCACTACTAGGTTTTCCATTAGAAACATTAATGCCACCTGTACCATTAGATAACGAATTGTCGGCCTTTCTAGAATTAACGCCTTCTATATAATTGTTATAAATGAGATGGTTCTCACCAATAACTCGAATACCACCTGTTAAGGCATTGCCGTTGGCGAAAAAGAAATTATTATAAACCTCACAGCCATTTCCATGCCTTAAGGTCAAAGTCCCCTGATAGTCTTCAAATGTGTTGTTGTAGTATTTGTTATTACCACTTTTGTTCGAAATCACCTCAATTTCTCCACTAAAATCATAAAAATAATTGTTATAAACTTCTGTATATGAATCAGACAATGATGTAGAACTACTACCAATTCTAATGGCATCCTGATCATTTAAATCATTCACAGCTCCAACCGGAATACGACCTGCAAAATAATTATGATGGATTTTATGATAATTGGCCATTGTTGAGCTTCGGTTGTCGTTTATAATACTTCCAACACCATGCTTATTAAGAAATGAACAATAACTCACTTCGTTGTATTGCCCTCTTAGCAAAATCCATTTAAAAACTTCAGTTTGCTGACTTAAAGTACCATTATAGGCATCTATCTTCACATTAGTTACCTTACAATTATTGCAATCAGTACTCGAGGCTCTAAAATCAATTACCGGTGTACTTGTGGTCAGTCCCGACGGGTTTCGAAATATTACCCCTTCAAAGTAAATGTATTGACCTCCCATTTTAACATACGAATTTCCTTCAAAAAATACACTTCCAGGCGTTTGTGCTTTTATGGTAATTGGATTGGCCGTTGTTCCATTTTTATTGATACTAATCTGAACGTTAGTCCATATTTTATCGGCTAAAATTATGGTGGTACCAGCAGTTGCATTCGTAATCGCCGTGTTAAGTTCTGCATTAGAATTGACTAATTGGGCTGAGACCGATAAGGAATAAAAAAGAGTAATACTCAATACGTAATTTGTAATTTCTCTTGTCATGGCTGTTGCATTTTTTTGCAAATAAAACTATTTACAATTAATATACAATAAGGCTAAGATATTATTATGATTTCCGTTAAAAAACCATATTTTTTTTTAATTATTTACTTAATTTTTAATCAATAAACCCTAATTCATTCTCACTAAAGGAACTCTTATTAAATAATTAATTAAGAATTAACCCATACCTCATAAAAAGTTACGTGCCTCTACTACAATTATTAAAATATAAAACACTATTGTAAAAAAAATAAGAATCTGTGCTAAAAAATAGTAGTACAGCTAAATCATTTAAAAGAAGCAACAGCTTAATTTACAACTCCTTTTTTATATTCATATTTGAAAGTCTTGTTTTATTTGCTATTTTGGTGGTCTTCAAAAGAGAAAAGATAAATGACTGATATTACACGCCTTTTTGATATTCCTTATTATCAATTGGAAACTTACAACTTACAAAATGCATTTACCACCAAATATGATGGTGAATGGAAATCTATTTCAACTCAAGAATACATTGACCAATTTAATAAAATCAGTCGTGGATTATTGCGATTAGGAGTTCAACCTAATGATAAAATAGCCGTAATATCTTCAACAAATAGAACCGAATGGAATATTATGGATATGGGAATCCTTCAAATAGGCGCACAAAATGTTCCTATATACCCTACCATATGTAAAGAAGATTATGAATACATCCTTAACCATGCAGAGGCAAAATATTGCTTTGTGTCGGATATAGAAGTATTAGAAAAATTAAATGCCATAAAAGGGAATACAAAATTACAAGGAGTATACACCTTTAATCAAATTACGAATGAACAGCATTGGACCGAGGTTTTAGATCTGGGAGCAGATCCTTCTAATCAAAACGATGTAGATTCTCGTAAAGCAAAAGTTAACCCTCATGATTTAGCGACCCTAATTTATACTTCTGGTACTACCGGAACACCTAAAGGCGTCATGCTTTCACACAATAATCTGGTTTCAAATGTATTAGACAGTGAAAAGCGAGTTCCTTTTGATTATGGAAAATCAAAAGCCTTGAGTTTTCTTCCTATTTGCCATGTTTTTGAGCGTATGATCCTCTACCTCTATCAATTTTGCGGAGTAGAGATTCATTTTGCAGAGTCAATAGAAAAAATGAGTGATAATATAAAGGAAGTTCGGCCTAACGTAATGACTGCCGTTCCCAGACTTTATGAAAAAGTGTATGATAAAATTATCGCCAAAGGAGAAGAACTAACAGGCATTAAAAAGAAACTGTTTTTTTGGGCTGTTGATTTAGGTATTAAATATGAGCCCTACGCTGCCAATGGCTGGTGGTATGAGCTTCAATTAAAATGGGCACGTAAACTCATTTTTAGTAAATGGAAAGAAGGGCTAGGTGGCAATTTAGACCTTATGGTATCAGGAAGTGCAGCGCTTCAACCTAGACTTACCAGAACATTTGCTGCGGCCAACATGCCAATAATGGAAGGTTATGGTTTAACAGAAACCTCACCTGTAATATCTGTAAACGATCAAAGACATAAAGGCTTTAAAATTGGTACGGTAGGTAAAATCATAGACAATGTTGAAGTGAAAATTGCAGAAGACGGTGAAATATTAGTCAAAGGCCCTAATGTTATGCTTGGCTACTATAAAGATCCTAATAAAACAGCCGAGGTTATGACAGGCGAGTATTTTCATACCGGAGATATTGGAGTAATTGATGAAGAAGGATTTCTTAAAATTACTGATCGTAAAAAGGAAATGTTTAAAACTTCAGGTGGTAAATATGTAGCACCGGCTATTATCGAAAATCAACTAAAACAATCTCGTTTTATTGAACAAGTCATGGTGATTGGTGAAGGTGAAAAAATGCCTGCCGCTTTAATTCAGCCCAATTTTGAATTTATTGCTGATTGGATTATAAAGAATCAAATCTCAATGAATACCGACATCGCATCTATTGCATCTTCTAATGTCATTAAAGATAGAATTCAAAAAGAAATAGATGTGACTAATAAAAACTTTGGGAATTGGGAACAAGTTAAAGCCTTTGAATTAACTCCCGAGATATGGAGTGTAGAAAAGGGCCACCTCACCCCTACTATGAAAATGAAACGTAAAATTATAAAGGAAAAATACATTGACCTTTATAACAAAATTTACCAGCAATAGTTGACTCTTGTAGTCAAATTAATAAATCAATTCTAAAATTTTCTTTATTTAGTTTTAAGAACCAAACTATCGATTTATCAATTTTATTGTCATTTTTTTAACACTTTCATAATTTTTTAATATTTTTAGTGCACTAACTAATAATTTTAAAACTTATGAAAACAAAAAACTTTTTGGTTTCCGGTATTTCCGGTGGTATTGCTGACTTTTTATTGGGTTGGCTTTTTTATGGAATTATTTTTAAAGATACATTCCCTCAACCTGAAGAAAGTTCAAACACTATGCTTATGATATTTTTAGGCTGTATGACGTTTGGATTGTTTATGGCATACATTTTTACCAAATGGGCTAATATAACTACTGCAGGAGCAGGTATAAAAGCAGGCGCCACTATAGGTCTGTTTATAGGCTTATTTTATAACTTTTTTGGTCTAGCAATGACACCAGACCTAACAATGCAATTGGCAGCATTAGATGTTGGTATTTCCATAGTCATGTCTGCTCTTATTGGTGCAGTCGTTGGCGCCGTAAATGGCAAGTTGGGATAAAACGAATTTATTTTTACATATTAAAACCACCTCATTTGAGGTGGTTTTTTTATACAATGTTAATGTCTAAAACTTTTTACTAATTTATTATGCACGCATAGTATTTTTTCATATATTTGAAATCCTAAAAACAACCAAATGAAGGAAAAAACCATTGATTACATTTTCAGAACCACATGGTTAGCTATAAACAAGATGTACAATGAAGAGGCCGCTCAGTTTGAAACTACCATGGCTACCGGATTTGCACTCTTAAGTATTGATCAAGAGCATGGCACACCATCCACTTCATTGGGTCCTAAAATGGGCATGGAAGCTACGAGTTTATCAAGAACTCTAAAAACCATGGAAGAAAAAGGATTAATTGAACGTAGACCAAATCCAGAAGATGGCCGAGGCGTTATTATTCATTTAACCGATTTTGGCAAAGAAAAACGAGCCTATTCAAGAGAAAAAGTGCTCACGTTTAATGAGGCCGTCAAAAATAATATTAGTGCCGAAGAATTAGCAAGCTTTCACAAAGTAGCTGAAGTGATTAATAATATGATTGCGAATAAACAGATTTATAATCAAAAAGAAAATAGCTTAAAATAATTATGAGCAAACGAATAATTAAAAAAGTAGCAGTAATAGGTTCAGGGATCATGGGCAGTGGTATTGCTTGCCATTTTGCCAACATTGGTGTTGATGTCTTGTTACTCGATATTGTCCCAAGAGAGTTAAATGACACTGAAAAAGCAAAAGGTCTAACTCTAGAAGACAAATCTGTTAGGAACAGATTAGTGAACAGCTCATTACAAAGTGCTTTAAAATCGAAACCCTCTCCTATTTACCATCAAAAATTTGCAAGCAGAATTACAACTGGCAATTTAGAAGATGATATTTCAAAAGTATCTAAAGTTGATTGGATTATTGAAGTTGTTGTAGAACGACTAGATATCAAAAAACAAGTTTTTGAAACTTTAGAAAAACACAGAACACCTGGTACATTAATCACCTCAAACACTTCAGGAATTCCAATTCAGTTCATGAATGAAGGACGAAGTGACGATTTCCAGAAGCACTTCTGTGGCACACATTTTTTCAATCCAGCGCGTTATTTAAAATTATTTGAAATCATTCCTGGTCCAAAAACATCGCCAGATGTTTTGAATTTCTTAAATGAATATGGCGAAAAATTCCTTGGAAAGACCTCCGTGATCGCAAAAGATACGCCAGCCTTTATAGGAAACAGAATTGGAATCTTTGGAATTCAATCCTTATTCCATCAAGTAAAAACAATGGACCTAACCGTTGAAGAAGTTGATAAATTAACGGGGCCAGTTATTGGTCGTCCAAAGTCGGCAACGTTTAGAACTGTAGATGTTGTAGGTCTAGATACATTAGTACATGTGGCTAATGGGATTTATGACAATTGCCCTAATGATGAAGCTCATGAGCTGTTCAAACTACCCCATTTCATCAAAACAATGATCGAAAACAAATGGTTAGGAAGTAAAACGGGACAAGGTTTTTATAAAAAGGAAGGCAAGGATATTAGAACCCTTGATCTTAATACTTTAGAATACCGCGATAGAAAGTCGGCAAAATTTGCCACTTTAGAACTTACCAAAACTGTCGATAAAGTGATCGATCGCTTTCCTATTTTAGTGAATGGCAAAGACAAGGCCGGAGAATTCTATCGAAAAAACTTCGCTGCTATGTTTGCCTATGTCTCTAATAGAATTCCAGAAATCACAGATGAGCTTTATAAAATTGACGATGCCATGAAAGCTGGATTCGGGTGGGAACATGGACCTTTTCAAATTTGGGATGCTATTGGTGTTGAAAAAGGAATCGAGATAATGAAATCTGAAGGTCTAGAACCTGCATCATGGGTAACTGACATGCTCGTATCAGGAAATAAATCATTCTACACTGTAAAGGAAGGTGCCACCTATTTTTACGATATACCTAAAAAAGCACAAGAAAAAATACCAGGACAAGACGCTTTCATTATTCTAGACAATATTAGAAAATCAAATGAAGTATTTAAAAATTCTGGGGTAGTTGTTGAAGATTTAGGTGATGGTATTTTAAACTGCGAATTCCAGAGCAAGATGAATACCATAGGCGGTGACGTCTTAGCCGGATTAAACAAAGCTGTTGATTTGGCAGAAAAAGATTTTCAAGGTTTAGTAATCGGTAATCAGGCAGCAAACTTCTCGGTAGGTGCAAATATTGGTATGATTTTTATGATGGCTGTCGAGCAAGAATATGACGAACTCAATGCTGCTATCAAGTATTTTCAAGACACCATGATGCGAATGCGTTACTCATCTATCCCTACAATTGCAGCGCCTCACGGTATGGCATTAGGCGGCGGATGTGAACTGTCTATGCATGCCGATAAAGTAGTTGCTGCAGCAGAAACCTATATAGGCTTGGTTGAGTTTGGTGTTGGCGTAATTCCTGGCGGTGGCGGATCAAAAGAAATGGCACTTCGCGCACAAGACACCTTTAAAAAAGGTGATATTGAATTAAATACCTTACAAGAGTATTTCCTAACCATCGGAATGGCTAAAGTATCTACTTCGGCTTACGAAGCTTTCGATTTAGGCATTCTTCAACAAGGAAAAGATACTATAGTCGTTAATAAAGATCGACAAATAGCTACAGCAAAAGCTTATGCCAAATTAATTGCTGAACAAGGCTATACCCAACCCGTGAAAAGAACCGACATTAAGGTTTTAGGCAAACAAGCTCTTGGAATGTTCTTAGTTGGTACAGATTCTATGGAGGCTAGTCATTACATTAGTGAACATGATCAAAAAATCGCTAATAAATTAGCCTATGTTATGGCAGGTGGAGATTTATCTGAACCAACACTTGTAAGCGAACAATACTTATTGGATTTAGAGCGCGAAGCTTTTTTATCACTTTGTACAGAACGAAAAACTTTAGAACGAATTCAACATATGTTAAAAACAGGGAAACCGCTTCGCAACTAAATGTTGCTAGTATTAAGTAGTAAGTATTGAGTATTTAGATTGCTATGCATAAAGTAGAAGATTTAAAAATATGGAATAAGTCAATAGAATTAACTAAAGCTGTATATCTGCTGGTTTCAGATTTACCAAATGATGAAAAATACGGTTTAAGTTTCCAAATAAAAAGATGCTCTGTTTCAATTCCTTCAAATATAGCAGAAGGTGCCGGAAGAAATTCCAATAAAGAATTTAAACACTTTTTGAGTATAGCAAATGGTTCAACTTACGAATTACAAACCCAATTAATATTATTAACAGAATTAAATTTGATAACAAAAGAAAAAGTACAACCTGTAATTGAAAAATGTATTGAAATACAGAAAATGAATTATACATTTCAACAAAAACTTTAAATCTCAATACTAATATCTCAATTCTCAATACTATAAATTAAAATGAAACAAGCATATATTGTAAAAGCATATAGAACCGCTGTAGGCAAAGCACCTAAAGGACTTTTTCGGTTTAAAAGAACCGACGAATTAGCTGCCGAAACCATCAAATACATGATGAATGAGCTGCCTAATTTAGACAAAAAACGAATTGATGATGTTATCGTAGGTAATGCTATGCCCGAAGGTGCCCAAGGCCTTAACATGGCCCGATTTATTTCACTTATTGGTTTAGATAGCGTAGACGTTCCAGGCGTTACTGTAAACCGATTTTGCGCATCAGGGATTGAAACCATTGGTGTTGCTACGGCAAAAATACAAGCCGGTATGGCCGACTGTATTATTGCAGGTGGAGCAGAAAGTATGAGTGCAGTGCCTATGACTGGGTTTAAACCAGAGTTGAATTACGACACAGTTAAAGCAGGTCATCCCGACTATTATTGGGGCATGGGTAATACCGCCGAAGCCGTCGCAAACCAATTCAAGGTATCTCGCGAAGATCAAGACGAATTTGCATATAACTCCCACATGAAAGCTTTAAAAGCACAGGCAGAAAAGCGTTTTCAAGATCAAATTGTTCCCATTGACGTTGAGCAAATATTTATTGATGATAATGGTAAAAAGGCCACTAAAACTTATACAGTTACCAAAGATGAAGGCCCTAGAGCAGGTACAAATCTAGAAGCATTAGCAAAATTGCGTCCAGTTTTTGCGGCTGGTGGAAGTGTTACCGCTGGAAACTCCTCACAAATGAGTGATGGTGCAGCTTTTGTAATGATAATGAGTGAAGATATGGTTAAAGAGTTAAACCTTGAACCCATAGCACGACTAGTAAATTATGCTGCAGCAGGAGTCGAACCTAGAATAATGGGTATTGGCCCTGTTAAAGCAATTCCAAAAGCCTTAAAACAAGCGGGGCTTCAACAATCCGATTTAGAACTTATAGAACTTAATGAAGCTTTTGCTTCACAATCTATTGCAGTTATTAGAGAATTGAACTTAAATCCAGAGATTATAAATGTAAATGGCGGTGCCATAGCATTAGGTCATCCTTTAGGATGCACAGGAGCAAAATTGTCGGTGCAATTGTTTGATGAAATGCGTAAACGCAATATGAAAGGTAAATATGGAGCCGTAACCATGTGTGTAGGAACTGGACAAGGCGCCTGCGGAATATTTGAATTTTTAAATTAAAAACTAATACATTATTTAAGTAATGGAAGCAACAGAAAAAGAAATTTTACGTGGAGGCCAATTTCTGGTTAAGGATACAATCTGCGAAGACGTTTTTACCCCCGAAGATTATTCGGAAGAACAAAAAATGATGAAGGAAGCAGTGATGGAATTCAACGAGCGTGAAATCATTGCACACAAGCCACGATTCGAAGCAAAAGATTTTGCCTTAACTGAAGAAGTTATGCGCAAAGCCGGTGAATTAGGCTTTTTAGGGGTAGCAGTCCCAGAAGAATATGGCGGATTAGGGATGGGTTTTGTTTCTACCTGTTTAACCTGCGACTACATCTCTAGTGGTACTGGATCTTTTAGTACAGCCTTTGGAGCGCATACCGGCATTGGTACCATGCCCATTACATTGTATGGTACCGAAGAACAAAAACAAAAATACGTACCAAAATTGGCAACGGGAGAATGGTTTGGAGCATACTGTTTAACTGAACCTGGAGCAGGATCAGATGCCAACTCTGGCAAAACCACAGCTACCCTATCTTCTGACGGAACATCCTATAAAATAAACGGACAAAAAATGTGGATATCAAACGCAGGATTTTGCCGTTTAATGATTGTTTTTGCTCGTATTGAAAATGACAAAAACATTACTGGATTTATCGTAGAATATGATAAAGACAACCCTAATGGAATTACTTTAGGTGAAGAAGAACATAAACTAGGCATTCGTGCCTCATCTACACGACAGGTATTTTTTAACGATACTGTTGTGCCCGTTGAAAACATGTTGGCAGGCCGTGGTGAAGGTTTTAAAATTGCTATGAACGCTCTTAATGTTGGTCGAATTAAGTTAGCAGCCGCCTGCTTAGATTCTCAACGTAGAATTTTAACAACAGCAGTGCAATATGCTAATGAGCGTAAACAGTTTAATACGCCCATATCAGAATTTGGCGCTATTAAAGTTAAGCTAGCCGAAATGGCAGCTAGTGCCTACGCCGGAGAATCAGCAACTTATCGTGCTGCCAAAAATATTGAAGACCGTATTGCTTTAAGGCAGGCTGCAGGCAACTCACATCAGGAAGCCGAGCTTAAAGGTGTGGAGGAATATGCGATTGAATGTTCTATTTTAAAAGTCGCAGTTTCAGAAGATGTTCAAAACTGTGCAGACGAAGGCATACAGATTTTCGGTGGTATGGGATTCTCTGAAGAAACACCTATGGAAGCCGCATGGAGAGATGCACGTATCGCACGTATTTATGAAGGCACTAACGAAATCAATCGTATGTTAGCGGTGGGCATGTTAGTTAAAAAAGCTATGAAGGGTCATGTGGATTTATTAGGTCCGGCACAAGCGGTTCAAGAAGAACTAATGGGAATTCCATCGTTCGATACTCCAGATTATTCTGAATTGTTTTCTGAAGAAAAAGATATGATCAAGAAACTGAAGAAAACTTTTTTAATGGTTGCCGGAGGTGCGGTTCAAAAGTTTGGACCAGATTTAGAGGAACACCAACAACTTTTAATTGCAGCTGCTGATATATTAATAGAAATTTATCTCGCAGAATCAGCGATTTTAAGAACTGAAAAAAATGCCAAGCGCTTTGGAGAAAAAGAGCAATCGGCCCAAATAGCAATGGCAAAATTATATTTATATCACGCTGTTGATATTGTTGAAGAAAAAGGCAAGGAAAGTATTATTTCGTTTGCCGAAGGCGATGAACAACGCATGATGCTTATGGGATTAAAGCGCTATACCAAATACGCTAACTATCCTGATATAGTTGATTTGCGCAAAGAAATTGCCGAAAAAGTAAAAGCAGAAAATAAGTACTGTTTTTAAACATTTAGACTAATTCAAATGATGGAAAAGTCGATTCTTTAATTAGAATTGGCTTTTTTTATTTTAGTATCTTCAAAAATGTTTAAATTTAGCATATGAAAAAGCACCTCCTTTTAATATGCTATCTACTTCCATTATTTCTTTTTGCGCAGCCTGACACAGAAGTATTTCTATTCGATTTAACTCAAGATAATCAAACCATAAAACTTTCTAATTTCAAAAATATATCCAATAACGAAGGTTACGATAACCAACCATCATTTTTGGACAATAACACACTTTTTTATGCTGCAACCAGAAATGGACAAACAGATATACTCGAATACCAATTGAACAATCATTCCAAACGTTGGGTTAATAGTAGCGAAGGCAGTGAATATTCACCTTTAAAAATTCCTAATCAAAATGCACTTTCTGCCATTAGGCTAGATAAGAATGGTACACAAACACTCCAAAAATATAACCTTAAAACTGGGGAGTCAGAAATTTTAGTTGACGACATCGTTATTGGCTATCATGTCTGGTTTAACAAAAACCTGCTATTGTCTTCGGTATTGGAAAACAATGGCCTATCCTTATATTCAACAACATTTCCAGACCATAAAAATCATAGAATCCAAGAAAAAGTGGGGCGTTCGTTGCACAACATCCCGAATACAAATTTAGTAAGCTATATTTCAAAGGACAATGATAGTGTTTGGGATATCAAATCGGTAGACCCAACCACTGGAACCACAGCATCCATTATCAATACACTGCCTCAAAGCGAAGATTTATGTTGGCTAAATGATGGAACAATCCTTATGGCATATGATGGTGAGTTATACCAGTTCAATCCAAAATTACATACCAATTGGGTCAAAGCCTTCTCATTTTCTGATGTTGGCATTAAAAATATTACCCGCCTAGCCGTAAGTCCTAATGGTAAAAAACTGGCCGTCGTTGGCGAACTTGCTGATCTAAAATTAGAGCCTAAACTCGAAAATATTGCTTGGATAGCCGGTAACTGGAAAGGAGAAGCTTTTGGTGGACAAGTGGAAGAAAACTGGAGTCAGCCTTCAGGAGGTTCAATGATGGCAACATTCAAACTAATCAATAATGGAAAAGTATCGTTTTACGAAATTGAAATTATCCGCGAAGTTGACAATACTTTAGTTCTTCAATTAAAGCATTTTAACAACGACTTAAAAGGCTGGGAAGAAAAAGACAAAACGATAGATTTCCCTCTTAAAGAAATCACTTCCAATAAGGTGATTTTTGAAGGCATGACCTTTGAAAAAGTCAATGCTAATGAAATGAATGTTTACGTCGATCTTCATCAAAAAGATGGCACTATAAAAACAGAAAAAATCAACTATAAAAAAGAAACAACTAAAGCACAAACAACAATGCCATCACTAGAAAACCCTGAAGCTATTGTACAAAAACAATTAGACGCCTACAACGCAAGAGATATTGATGCCTTTATGGCAACATATACAGATGATATAATCTTAATCTATTTCCCAGACACTATAAGAAGTTTAGGCAGTGTAACCATGCGAAAAAATTATACAGAAATGTTTAATAATACTCCCGATTTATTCTGTGAAATAAAAAAACGAATAGTTATAGGAAATAAAGTCATTGACCATGAGTATGTTTTAAAAAATGGCGAGTACATTAATGCTGTTGCTATCTACGAAGTTGAAAACGGATTAATTAAAAAAGTAACTTTTATAAAATAGCCCATAATGGGCATTTAGCAAAAGCTAAACCAAACTATTAAAAATGAAAAAATTAGTATTCCTTGCTGCACTTGTTTCTACAACAATTTCAGCGCAAACCGATCAAAATATTTATGATATTATTAAAGCCGTTTCAGAAGAACGTATTAAAAATGATATTAAAACTCTGGCCGATTTTGGAACACGACATACCTTAAGCGATACGGTTTCGAGTACTAGAGGTATTGGTGCTGCAAGACGTTGGATCAAACAAGAATTTGAAACCATTTCAAAGTCATGTAACAATTGTTTGGATGTGTTTTACCAGAATAATTTTGTAAAAGAAGGCACTAATGGGCGTATTGTTAAGGATGTTTGGGTAGTAAACGTTGTTGCAGTTCAAAAAGGCACGACATATCCCAATAATTACATTATAATGAGTGGAGACATCGACTCTCGAGTCTCAGACCCCACAGATTATACTTCAGATTCTCCTGGAGCTAACGACAATGCCTCTGGTATGGCGGGCACTATTGAAGCGGCACGCGTACTTTCTAAATACAAGTTTGAAAATAGCATCATATATGTAGGTCTTTCGGGCGAGGAACAGGGTTTATTTGGAGGACAAGGTCTAGCCAAACATGCGCAAGAACAAAACTGGAATGTGATTGGCATTCTTAATAATGATATGATTGGTAACATTACCGGAGTTGATGGTGTCATTGATAATAGAACCTTTAGAATTTTCTCTGAACCCGTTCCTCCTACTGAAACCGAACGCGAACGTAATGCACGCCGTTTTTATGGTGGTGAAGTTGATGGCATCTCTCGTCAATTAGCCCGTTATGTTCATAAAACCGTAAAAACCTACATGCCCGAAATGAACCCGATGATGGTATATCGTTTAGATCGATTTGGTCGTGGTGGGCATCATCGTCCATTTAATGATGTGGGTTTTGCTGGTATTCGTATTATGGAAGCCCATGAAAATTATACCCAACAGCATCAGGATATTAGAACCGAAAATGGTATTGCTTATGGAGACACCTTTGAGCATGTTAATATGCCCTATGCCAAAAAATTAACTGCTGTAAATGCCATTAATTTGGCAAGTATTGCTTCTGCACCACCAGCACCAAAAACAGTTGAACTTGGTGGCGCCGTACAACCCTCGACAAAATTAAAATGGGAACCTGTTGAAGGGGCCACTGGCTATAAAATTTACTGGAGAGACACCACGTCCCCAACCTGGGACCATAGCCGATATGTAGGCAACCTCACCGAATTCACTCTAGAAGGTATAGTAGTTGACAATTTTTACTTTGGAGTTGCCGCTGTTGGAGCTAACGGCCATGAAAGTATAGTCACCTTTCCTAATAAAATTTTAAGGGATTAATGACCGCTATTGAAGAACTTTATTTCAAAACAGATCACGAATGGCGCGATTGGTTGCACCACAACCATGGGTCTTCTCAAGGCATCTATTTAATTTTCTATAAGGTGGATCATCATAAGGACTCTATGCGTTGGGAAGAAGCCGTAAAAGTTGCCCTTTGTTATGGTTGGATTGACTCTACCGTGAAAAGTTTAGGCAATGGCAAACGGCGTCAATATTTCACTCCTAGAAACGACAAAAGTGTTTGGAGTGCATTAAACAAGAAATATATTGATGAGTTAATCAAGAAAAATTTAATGCACGAAAGTGGTTTCAAAAAAATTGAAGTAGCCAAGGCTAATGGCAGTTGGACAGCTTTAGACGAGGTAGAAAAAGGAATCATACCCGACGATCTACAAGCAGCTTTTGACAAAAACCATATAGCCTATAAAAATTACCAAAACTTTGCGCCTTCCTATCGAAAAAGCTACCTCTATTGGCTTAATCAGGCTAAACGACAAGAAACGCGTGCAAAACGTATCGATGAAATTATAAAACTGTGTTTCAATAATTTAAAAAGCAGAAATTAGAAATTCAATTTAGATATATAAAATACAACGCTTTATGTCTGAAAACTCACAACCAAAAGCTAACAAATGGAAAATTCAGTGGACTACCGATAAAATCATGAGTACCTCTGCGCTTTTTATAAGTGTGATTTCGCTGGTAGCCTTACTCTATCAATCCTATTTAGCGCGCGAAGAAAATAAATTGATTCAAAAACAACAAAGCGCTTCTGTATTACCCTATCTGCATCAGTGGTACAGTGACAATGGACAGGAATTCCATCTCATTGTAGGTAATAAAGGTGTAGGGCCAGCCTTCATCACAAAAGTTGAAATTGTTTTAGACTCCATGAAGATGTTTAACAATTCTGATGACCTATTTAATGAACTATTTGAAACCGCACCAGAGCTAGACTCCATTCCCTATTTAACTAGTACCTTAATAAAAGGTTTTGTAATGCCAGCCAATGAAGACATTAAACTCATTGAAATAAAGGAATCGGATCATATTGAAGTGTTTAAACAAGTTTTAAATTCTAGAGCAATTGACTTTGCTATAACCTATGAAGATGTTTATGGAACCCAATGGTTATTGAGCAACGAAAATGATGAAAGTGCGAGTACTAACATCCCAAAATTACTTTCTAATTAGCCTAAAAAAATCAATAATTCTAATTCAATTTTATGAAGCATTAACAAAACCTTCACATTCTCAATTTTAGTTTTTACTATCTTTAAATCAACTAATCAATTTAATAATGAAACAGATACTACTCTCCTTGATGCTACTCGCATCATTTTCAGTTTTTTCCCAAGACTTTTCAACAGATTTAATCAAAAACATGACCCCTCGAAACATTGGTCCGGGTGGTATGTCTGGCCGTGTAACAGCGATTGACGCGGTTCACAGTAATCCAGATATCATGTACGTAGGAACCGCTTCGGGTGGTTTATGGAAATCAACTTCTGGCGGCATTAAATGGGCGCCTATTTTTGATAATGAAGCCACCGCTTCTATTGGGGCAGTCGCTATCCAACAATCTAACCCAAGTGTCATTTGGGTGGGTACTGGCGAAGGTAACCCGCGTAATAGTTTAAATGGCGGTTATGGTATTTATAAATCATTAGATGCCGGTAAAAGCTGGAGCTTAATGGGTTTAGAAAAAACACGTCATATTCATCGTGTCATCATCGACCCCACGAATCCAAATGTGGTGTATGTGGCCGCTATAGGCTCTCCTTGGGGCGAACATCCCGAACGTGGTGTCTATAAAACAACCGATGGCGGTAAATCATGGGAACGCATCTTATTTGCCAATAACAAAACTGGAGCAGCCGATTTGGTGATGGATCCCAAAAACCCAAATAAATTATTCGCGGCCATGTGGGAACATAAACGCGAGCCTTGGTTTTTTAATTCTGGTGGCGAAGGTTCTGGACTGCATATGACGCATGATGGTGGAAAAACATGGAAAAAAATAACCGATAAAGACGGACTTCCAAAAGGAAATCTTGGAAGAATTGGTATTGCCATTGCGCCTAACAAGCCTAATATTGTATATGCCTTGGTGGAAGCTAAAAAGAATGCACTATACAAAAGTGAAGATGGTGGTTTTAATTGGAAAAAAATCAATGATAAAAGCGATATTGGAAACCGTCCATTTTATTACTCCGAAATCTATGTGGACCCTCAAAACGAAAATAGAGTGTATTCAGTGTTCACCTATGTGAACGTTTCAGAAGATGGCGGTAAAAACTTTGAACAACTCATGCCTGCTTATGGTGTAGATAACGGTGTACACCCCGATCACCACGCCTGGTGGATTCATCCCAAAAATGGGAATTTTATGATCGACGGTAACGATGGCGGGTTAAATATCACTAAAGACGGTGGTAAGTCATGGCGCTTTATAGGTAATCTTCCGGTAGCACAATTCTACCATATCAATGTCGATAACGAGTTTCCTTATAATGTGTATGGCGGCATGCAAGATAATGGTTCATGGAGAGGCCCTGCCTATGTGTGGCGCGATCAAGGGATTCGCAACAGCTACTGGCAAGAAATTAGTTTTGGAGATGGTTTTGATGTTGTTCCAGATAGAGACGATTCACGCTATGGTTGGACCATGAGTCAGCAAGGCTATGTGCTGCGCTATGACTGGCAAACAGGTAACAATTATATTGTAAGACCTACGCATCCCGACCCTAATGTAGATTTGCGTTTTAACTGGAATTCGGCCATTAATATTGACCCCTTCGATAACAGTACGATTTACTTCGGAAGTCAGTTTGTACACAAATCAACCGATAAAGGCGAAACCTGGACCATCATTTCTCCAGACCTTACTACAAACAATCCTGAAAAGCAAAAGCAATCTGAAAGTGGCGGTCTCACTATGGACGCTACCGGCGCCGAAAATCATACCACGATTCTAGTGGTTGAACCTTCACCTGTTGAAAGGGACATGCTTTGGGTAGGTAGTGACGACGGACGCGTTCATATCACTCAAAATGCTGGGCAAACCTGGACCGATGTGTCTAAAAATATCAAAGGACTACCAGCTGGAAGTTGGATTGCACAAATAAAAGCATCCAATAAAACTAAAGGTGAAGCCCTTTTAATTGCTAACGATTATAGACGATTTAACTACACGCCTTACGCGTATAGAACTAAAGATTATGGAAAAACCTGGCAGCGTATTGTAGATGAGACTGATGTCACCAGCTATACCCTCTCTATTGTAGAAGACCCTGAAGAGCCTAATTTAATGTTTTTAGGAACCGATGACGGTTTATACCTCTCTGTAGACGCTGGAAACAAATGGACCAAATGGACTCACGGGTTCCCAACCGTACCTGTAAAAGATTTAGTGATTCATCCTAGAGAACAGGATTTGGTAATAGGCACCTTTGGCCGTGCGGCTTGGGTTATTGATGATATCAGACCTTTAAGAGCTATTGCCAAAAACAAGCAGGTCTTAAACCAAAAAATCAAACTATTCACCCCACCTACGGCATATCAGGCAGCCTACCAGCAACCTACAGGTAGTCGTTTTGGTGCAGATGCCGAATACAATGGCGACAATAGAGCATACGGTGCACAATTGAGCTATTTTGTAAAAATTGATGAGAAAAAAGAAGCCTCTAAAAAAGAGGATGATGCCGATAAAAAAGCAGATGAGGATGCTGCTGAAAAAGAGGATGCTAAAGTAAAATGGGACTCTTTAACACTTACCATTTATGATGGTGATAGACTGATTAGAACCTTAAAACGAAAAGCACCAGATTCATCAGGAATTCAAAAATGGACTTGGTATATGGATGAAGCTGGTATCGATCGTCCTTCGCGATCTATGCGTAAGAGCAACAGAGAACCAGGTGGTGTGAGTGTAAAACCGGGCACTTACCGCTTAAAGATTGCTTTTGGAGATCAAACTTCTGAAGAAACCATTAGTGTTAAAACCGACCCACGAATTAATGTATCCATGGCGAGTATAAACGAGGTGTATGCCACGTCAAAAAAACTTGAAAGCATGGGGCAAGTTGCGGTTGATGCCATAAAACAGCTTGTGGAAAGCAAACAAATTGCCGAAAAATTCCAGGCAGATCTCAAAAAGCTAGATAAGGATAAATACAAGGATGAAATAAAGGCCTCAAAAGATATCATTAAGGATATTGACGGTATACTAGACATCTATTTAGGCAAGGAAGATGAGCGTCAAGGGATTACCCGTAACCCCGAAGTTACCGTAACGCAACTCTATGGTTTAGCCCGTCAGTATGTAGGGTCTAGACAACAGGGCATCACCTCAACCGAACGCACCTTGATGAAGAATGCCGAAGACGCCTTGAATGATGCCTTGGGTAAAACCAACGCGTTCTTTAATGACTCATGGACCACCTACAAAGCAAAAATGGAACAATTGCAAATTAATCCATTTAAAGAGGTTAAAACCTTTGGTTTAGACTAATAAAAACTTTAAAATATATGAAACCAATACGCACATTAATCCTCCTTCTACTTTTAGCAGGTTGTAAAACTGATGCTGATAAAGGCGACGACCAAGCCCATACGGTATCAGAATATACCATAGAGCAGTTTATGGATAACGAGGCTGTTACTGGAGGCTATTTCTCTTCAGACAATTCTAAATTACTGATTTCAAGTAACAAGTCTGGGATTTATAATCTCTATAGCGTCCCTGCAACTGGTGGTGATTATACCACCATTACCGCTTCTGATAGCACGTCTATATTTGCGCAATCGTATTTTCCTAATGATGATCGCATCCTTTACTCGGCCGATGGAAATGGGGACGAGATTAACCATATTTATAGGATTGATCTCGATGGCAACATCACCGATTTAACACCAGAAAAGGGCGCAAAATCTGATTTTTACGATTGGAATGCCGATAATACCGGCTTCTATTACGGTTCCAACAAACGCGACCCGCGCTATTTTGACGTGTATGAAATGGACATTACCAATTTCAAATCTTCCATGGTATATCAAAACAATGATGGCTTAAATTTCAGTGGGATTTCAAAGGACAAAAATTATATCGCTTTAGTGAAATCACTCAATACCAACGATAGTGATCTCTTCTTATACAATATCAAGGCTAAAGAACGAATAAAAATCAATGAGACCCAAAGTGGTAATTCGGCTCAAGATTTTTCTGTAGACAATTCGGCGTTTTATTACACCACCGATGCGGGCTCTGAATTCGCTTACTTAATGAAATACGATTTAAAGACTAAAGAAAAATCAAAGGTGGTTGAAAAACCATGGGATGTTATGGGTGCCGGATTCACTAAAAAAGGCAAGTATCTGGTAGTGTATGTCAATGAAGATGGTAAAAACGCGATTGAGGTTTTAGACACCAAAACCATGAAGCCTATTCAGTTACCAGATTTTGAAGACAAAAGCATCACCAGTGTAGCCTTCTCTAATGACGAAACTTGGATGCGCATGTATGTAGGTGGTTCCAACAGCCCTTCCGATTTGTATACCTACAATCTCGAAACCAAAGCCCAACATAAGCTCACCAATGTGTTAAACGAAGCTATTCATCCTAAAGATTTGGTAACTGCCAAAGTGATTCGCTTTAAATCCTTTGATGGCGTAGAAATTCCTGCCATTTATTATCTACCACATCAGGCTTCAGAAGACAATAAAGTGCCTGCCATGGTTTGGGTACACGGTGGTCCAGGTGGACAGTCCCGTCAAAATTTCAGCTCACTCATTCAATATATGGTCAATCATGGCTATGCTGTTTTAGCTGTAAATAATAGAGGCAGTAGTGGCTATGGCAAAACCTTTTTCCAAATGGACGATTTAAATCACGGTGAAAAAGACCTGCAAGATTGTGTAGAAGGTAAAAACTGGTTGGCTACACAACCAGAAATTGATAGTGAAAAAATAGGCATTATAGGCGGCTCTTATGGGGGTTATATGACCATGGCAGCACTGACCTATGCGCCTGAAGAATTTGACGTGGGCGTGAATATCTTTGGAGTTACCAATTGGTTAAGAACACTAAAAAGTATTCCGCCTTATTGGGAATCGTTTAGAGAATCCTTATACCTGGAGTTAGGTGACCCCTACTCGGCCGATTCTACGCGATTAAAGCGTATTTCACCCTTGTTCCACACCGATAAAGTGACCAAACCGCTAATCGTACTTCAAGGCTCACAAGATCCTCGAGTGCTACAAATAGAATCTGATGAAATTGTGGCCGGTGTTCGTAAAAACGGAGTACCTGTAGAATATGTACTTTTTGAGGACGAAGGTCATGGCTTTGTTAAAAAGGAAAATCAGATTGAGGCCTATAGTCGCATTTTGAAATTCCTTGATCAATACCTTAAAAAAGAAAATCAACCTTTAGATGGTGAAACGCCAAATACCGCAATTCAACCTGAAACTAACTAAAATTTAGTTGACCCCTATAATAAAAATAGCTTGGAACATCTCCAAGCTATTTTTTTTGCAAAGCACCATGTGTACCCTGCGTTGCTACTAATTAAAAGAAAATTTTGTTAGATGTTGCAATGATTAAATGATCAATTAAATTACAAAAGTTTAAATGTAGTTAATTTAGATAATTTATCCTATACATTACCATGCACGCATACTATTTATATCTTGAGCACGCAAGAGCAGCCCAAGGCCTCCCCTAACCAGCATATTATAAAAGTTCATAGCTTATCCCAAATTGGTTTTAAATTCTATCAAATAATGCGTAACTTTCGTCTAAATAAAAAACGATTCACATTATGAAAAAATTAGGTTTAGTACTCCTACTAGTCACCCTAACTATGAGTTTTAGTTGTAAAGACAACAAAAAGGAAAACGAGGTAGAAACCGAAATGGAAATGGAAGACACCACGACTGCCGAAAGTAAAGAGCTAATGATTAAACTAGAGCCCAAAAGCGATAGTCAGGTAAGCGGCTCTGTGTTTTTTAAGGAAGAAAACGGTATGGTCACCATGACGGCCATGATGAGCGGACTTACCGAAGGTACTCACGCCATTCATATCCATGAAAAAGCAGACTGTTCATCAGCCGATGGCACCTCAACCGGTGGCCACTGGAACCCAACCGGGCAACCCCATGGCAAATGGAACAGCGAAGCAGGTTTCCACAAAGGTGATATTGGCAACTTTGAGGCCAGTGCCGAGGGCAAGGGCTCTATCACTTTAGTCACCGACGAGTGGTGTATTGGCTGTGGTGATGTGACCAAAGATATTATAGGCAAGGCCATTATTGTACATGATGGCACAGACGACTTTGTGACCCAACCCACAGGCGCTGCTGGCGGACGTGTAAGTTGTGGTGGTATTATTCAATAAACAAAACATAAACACATTATTTTAAAAGCTACAGGTTCTGTAGCTTTTTTCTTTGGATTATTATCCCTATTTTCGGCCTATAAAAATTGTTGATATGCAATTAGACATTTTGGTCTCCCAATTTCAAAACAAAGACGAGAAAGCATTTGAAGCTTTATACAATATGTATAGAGCCAGCATGCAGGGCGTCATCTACAACATTGTGAGAGATCAGGATATTGCTGAAGAAGTGATGCAAGATGTGTTTATAAAAGCCTGGCATAATGCAGCAAGTTACAGCGCAGAAAAAGGGCGTTTCTTTACCTGGATTCTCAATATTGCACGCAATGCCGCCATTGATAAAACACGTTCCAAAGCATTTAAAAACGCTGGTAAAAACCTTGATGCCGAATATTTCGTAGATATTTTGCAAACCAGTGAGAGTTTAGATGACAGCACAGATGCTATTGGAATTAAAAAGTTTGTAAAAAAATTAGCTAAAAACTGTATTAAGGTCATTGAACTGTTATACTTTAAAGGCTATACCCAAAAGGAAGCCTCTGAAGCATTAGATATGCCCATAGGGACCATAAAAACTCGAAACCGGAATTGTATTAAAGAATTAAGAACCATTGTATTAGATTAAATGGATATAAAAGCTTACATAGACTCTGGAATCTTGGAACTTTACGTTGCAGGGGCACTTTCTGAACAGGAGAGTAAGGAGGTCTATGACCTTATGTTACAACACCCTGAAATACTTCAGGAAGTGCTGGAGATCGAGTCGGCCGTGATGAAGTTGACCGCTGCGGCGGCGCAACCATCCAAAACCAATGTATTTGGTCGCATTAAAGCGCAACTGAAACTTGGCAATGAAGAAGTTAAAGTGGTTTCTATTGAACCTAGCAAATACAACTGGCTCACCTATACCGGTTGGGCAGCAGCCCTTGTGGTTGGCCTTGGTTTATTCTGGACGCTCAATCAAAACAAAGCATTAGAAAGTACTATCACTACGGTTGAAATCGAAAAATCCTATTTAGAACAGCAAATAGAAGAGGCTAAATCCAATTTGGCAGCGACACGAAACCTATTGAATGTATTACGCGACAAGGACATCATTTCGGTGCCATTGGCGGGACAAGGTAATTTTGCAAGCACCTATGCCAAGGTGTATTGGGACAAAAAAACCAACAGTATTTACCTAGATGCCCAAGGCTTACCCGAAGCCCCGGCTGGTAAAGTATATCAGGTATGGTCCTTGACTTTAGACCCCTTAACACCTACCAGTTTAGGAACAATTGACGAGTTTAATACCGACGACAATAAAATATTTGCCATCACCAATGCCAACGAGAGTCAGGCCTTTGGAATTACTCTAGAGCCCGAGGGCGGTAGCGAAAGCCCAACTATGGAGCAACTCTATACGCTGGGTGTTGTGGCCTCTGGTCCATAATCGGCAAGACATAACTTTAAAAAGCGCATGAACCACAAGTTGATGCGCTTTTTTTTGCACCTTACTTTTTTCCCTAATGCCATAAAATGTAAGTAATCGCTTACTGATTTGACACACGCTGACCTATGCTGACACACCGTGACACATGCTGACACATGCTGACCGAGTTTGACACACACTGACCTACGCTGGCACACTTTGGCCATTTTTGAGGGGTTTTGTTCGAGTCTTGTTCGAGGATGGTTCAAGAAAGGCTTTAGGCTATGTTTTAAAAATTTGATTTTTTGGGAGAAGTCTCGAACAAAGGTAAACTAATGTATAACTGTTGACGTGTTGAAGCGTTAAAACCTTGATACGTTAATCTGTTAAGTCAGTTCGAGTAGCGCAAAGTGGGTATCGAAAACTCATGGGTAGTGCTTCTCGATACAATTTTGCTTCGCAAAACCACTCGAAGTGACAAAAATAAAAACACTGTCAGTTCGAGTGTCCCGCTAATGAGCGGGACGTATCGAGAACTCTAGGTTTAAAAAAACGTCCACGACTACGAAATACGTAGAACTACGTATAGCATCGAAAACAAAAAAAGTTTACATTTACTTTTAAGGAAAATTGAGACTAGTTTATATCCATATTTATCATGGATTAAAAATATTAAATAGTCGTAGCTAACTAGTTTGCAATAATTAAAAAAACTAATGAAGAAAATTTTACTAGTATCATTAATTGGAATTCTAGCAACTTCTTGTTATACAGTTTATCAAGTAATCCCAAGAACTTATAATTATTCTGAAAGTATAAGTTTTACTATTGACAAAATAGAAGAAGGTAAAAGTGTTGCCACAGGAAATGGCTCTTATCACCCTAGCCGTGGAAATAAATTTGTATTTGTGTATTTGACTCTAAAAAACAATTTGGACAAAACACAAGAATTAGATTTTGACAACTTTCTCTTGTTAAACCCAACAACTAAAACGAAACATAAAGCAGAATGGTCAATGGTTCCTGGACCCATAAATATGTGGGGGAAAATAGATTCATACATTCGAAAAGGAGATGAAAAAAGCAGAAAATTAGTATTTATTTTTCCAGATGAGGAAAAGGCTAAAATGCTATTGGTGAATGACCAAATAGTTGAAATTGAATATACCAAATAATTAATTTCAACTTTGGTAGAAAGTAAAGATGTCGTTCTCGATAATAGCGGGACGTATCGAGAACTCTAGGTTTAAAAAAACGTTCACAACTACGAAATACGTAGAACTACGTATAGCATCGAAAACAAAAAAAGTTTACATTTACTTATAGCTGACTAGAAGCTGTTATATAGCAGTTTTTTAGAGCATATAACTAGTTGGCGTTTATTGAATAAAATATGGAAGAAGAAATACCAGAACATAAATACTTGTTTGACCAAAAACCAAACACAGTTATTTCAGACAATGGAAAAAAATTAATTGAACGAATTAAGACATCTGAATGTTCAGTTTTGGTTGGGCGGAATAATTGTGGTAAATCCTATCTTCTAAAAACAATAACTCAAGATTTAGGTGTCAACGCCTCGTATTTAGGTCCAGCTAGATATAATAATTTTCATGTTCTTGGATTTTACACACCAAATAAAAATAAGAAGCAGGAAAAATATAACCAGTTCAACCAACAATTTCAGCAACAAAATCAAAATATAGATAATTCTCCAATAAGTCTTCAACAATCTATTGCGGAGTTTACTGACGATAAAAGAAAAGTTCTTTTCGAAATAATAAAGCTATTATTAGGAACTGAAATTGAAATTCTTCAAACAGTTGAAGGTAATACAATGTCTCAAAAATATTTGAGTACAAATCAACATAATATTTCCTTTACAAGTAGTGGGTTTAGATTAATAGCTACTATACTAACATGTCTTTTAGATGATGACCATGACATTTTTTTAATCGATGAACCTGAACTTGGTATCAGCCCAGAGGCACAAGGGATTCTGGCCGATTTTCTTTTCAACAAGACTGAAAGAAATAAGTATTTTCCACATATAAAGACTTTGATTTTTGCCACCCATTCAACAATTTTCCTTGACCATAATAAAATACAGAACAATTACACTATTAGTAAAGATGGAGATGTAATTGATATATCTCAAGTTTCGACTTTTAGTGATTTTAACAGAATACATTTTTTCCTTTTAGGCAACAGATTTGAGACACTATACTTACCAAGTGTAATTTTACTTTGTGAGGGAATTTCCGACCAACAATTTATTGCTAGAATACTAGAATTGGAATATCCTGATGTACAATTCAGTGTAATAAATTCGAATTCAGATAGCCGGATGAAAGATATAGTAAATGTCGCTGGAAGTATTTTAGGAGACATTCAAAGAAGTCCATATAGAGAAAGAATAATACCTATACTGGACAAAGTGCATGGAGGTGATGTTGTGAATAAAATTGAAACACTTGGTATTTCAAAGGACAATATTATCGTTTGGGAGAATAACGGTATAGAATATTGCTACCCACAATCAATTTTAAATGAAATATTTGGCGAAGGATGTAAGATTTTAATTCAAGGTGATAATATTACGGCAAATGGAATATCATATAAAAAAGCAATATTAGCAGAAATGGTAACTAATAAATTAAAATCTGGCTTGCAGTATTCAAAAGAATTTAATTCCAAATTTTTCGAATTAATCAATAAAATTACAGGTTTAAAAAGAAGGAATAACTAACGCCAACACAGTGTATAATTAATTGCTAGTACTCACTTACTTACGAAAATCCTCATTGATTTTCACTAAATTAGTTGCTTATGTACACCAACTAAACTCAATACCCATGAACCAAGCCAGCCAAAACAAATACAATCCCATCGGCATCTTTCTGTCCATCACCTTTGCCTTAAGTGCTATTTTTTATGCGCTAATAATTTATTCAGGTAAAGTAGGCGGCGGTGCCGGGTACTATGCCATGGGACTGATGTGGTGTCCTGGGATTGCTGCCCTCATCACCATGAAGATGTTAAAGCGAAAGGTTGCTGATCTGGGTTGGGCCTGGGGAAAAACAAGATATCAGCTTAAAAGTTATCTGATTCCGTTCCTATATGCATTGATTGCCTACCTTATAGTTTGGAGTTTTGGCTTTGGTGCATTTTATAACGAAGCCACGGTTACTTGGATAAAATCCTCATTCGGACTTGGTGATCATGGCGATGGCATCGCCATGCTGCTCTATGTGCTTTTGGTGGGCACCTTTGGAGTGATTAGCAGCATGTCTAGCGCCTTGGGCGAAGAAATAGGCTGGCGTGGCATTTTAGTCCCTGAACTCTATAAAAGTCAGGGCTTCACCAAAACCTCGTTAATTACAGGTGTGATCTGGGGCGTATGGCATTTACCCGTTTTGTTGTTTGCCGACTACAACAGCGGTACACCGGCCTGGTATGGCATGTTGTGTTTTATGCTCTTGGTGGTGAGCATCAGTTTTGTGTATACTTGGTTTCGGATGAAATCGGGAAGCTTGTGGACGGCGGTTATTTTGCACGGCAGTCACAATCTATTTGTTCAGAGTATTTTTACGCCTTTAACTAAAGACACCGGAAACACAGCCTATTATATTGATGAATTTGGAATCGTTCTGCCCATAGTCGCTGTGGGATTTGCTCTTTATTTTTGGAATAAACGCAAGGCGCTCGATCCCGTGCTTCAGGAGGCTTAAACTAGATTTGGCTAAAGAAAAGGCAACTAACTGCTACAAAACTTTAAAACTTAAGCTTTTACAGCTTATTAATAGTTACAAATTTAGTATCTTTTCGTTCGTATAAATTATCGAAACCGAACTAACCAACAAGTGTCTCGCTTTCTCGAGTCTACGGTATGATTACATTTTTCAGGAGAATCCGTCAAGACTTACTTACAAAAAACAAAATAGGCAAGTACTTGTTGTATGCCATTGGCGAGATTATACTAGTTGTTATTGGAATTCTCATCGCTTTAAACCTCAATCAACGCAGTGAGCAAAAAAAGACAGAAGCCAAAATAGATGCCATTTTTGAAGATGTACTTAAAGATTTAAAAACAGATATAGATAGAAGTACGCGTGCTATTCGATACTTTAAGTATAAAGACTCGTTATTAAGTCTGGTATTAAATACTGATTTAACCTATGCCGATTATGCTAATGAAAACAGCAACCCTATTTGGCGAGCGGCTGATACTAATGCGCCATACGACATTACCGCTAATGCCTATGCTGTATTAATGAATAATATTGACGCCATACCAGAGAGGTATGACCATTCGGTTGCATTATTAAATGAGTTGTATGGTCCGTTGCGACGAAACTTTGAAAATACTACAGCTAAACTTGAAAAACATGTAGAAAGTTCTAATGATATTAAGGCTGAAATGCCATGGTTTACAGAGCCAAATTATAGAAAAAGTGAAGCAGCCATTGCCTACATGCTTAATGACTATCGCTATAAAAATCGTGTAAAGAAATATCACAACATAGCCATACGCAACCTTAGAATTCATATTGTTAAATATAGAGCCACAGCCATTGAAAGTTATGAAGAAATTGCCTCAATTTTAAATAAGTCTACTGATGCATTAGATTTTATTATTAAAAAAGATGAATTGCAAAACTATGTTGGTAACTATATAAGTACCACTAATCCAGAACAGGTAGCAGAGGTCGCCATTGACGAAAATGGATTTTTAAGAGTCACAAGGACGAATCCTTTGCACCAAGATGCTTTAAGACATATAAGTTCTAAAACTATATTTTCGAGTGTAAATCCTAATGGTGGCGGAATATTTCAATTTAAAACACAAGATTCAGATGGTAGTTTTACTATGATAATCCATGAAGGGCACATTCCAATCACTTACACCGAAATAAAGCCTTAAAGTTATGATAAAATTCTTTAGAAAAATCCGTCAAAACTTACTCACCAAAAACAAAATAGGCAAGTATTTGCTCTATGCTATTGGCGAAATCATACTCGTTATTATTGGTATTCTCATTGCTTTAAATCTCAATCAACGCAGTGAGCAAAAAAAAGCCGAAGCAAAAATTGATGCTATTTTTGAAGATGTTTTAGTAGAGCTTGAAAATGATATTAATCAAAGTACAGAAATGATTAGTAGTTATAGAATAACAGATTCATTATCGAGTTTGGTTTTAAATACCAATTTAACTTATGATGATTATGAAAATGAAGGCAGTACTTTATTATGGAGAGT
Source organism: Geojedonia litorea (assembly GCF_042654525.1). Lineage (NCBI taxonomy): Bacteria > Pseudomonadati > Bacteroidota > Flavobacteriia > Flavobacteriales > Flavobacteriaceae > Geojedonia > Geojedonia litorea. The sequence goes on along the minus strand of NZ_JBHSGP010000005.1, from coordinate 185,840 downwards.
AGCGACTTCTTTTTCAAATTTTGATACTTCTAATAAGGCTTATAATTTATTAATGTCTAATATAGATGCTATACCAGATAAATACAATAAAACTTTAGGTGTTTTAGATACATTGCACAATAGATTGAAACCCCATATTGAAATATATAATAATATGGTTTGGGATCTTGTGAAAAAAAATCTTGACGATTTTGAGCAAAACTATGATTGGTATAATGAGCCCAATTATAAAATAAGTAAAGCGGCTATAGATTATAGATTAAATAATTATAAATATAAAAATAAAGTCAAGCGCTTTAAGGGTGAAGCTTTTACCCATCAAGTCTTTATAGGTTGGTACAGATTTTTTGCTATTAAAGCTTATGAAGAAATAGCTTCAATCTTGCATAAATCTACAGACTCTTTGAAATTTATCATTGACTATAAGGCTCTTGTGGAATATGAAGGTGATTATGTAAACGACTCTCTTCCAGACGCCAAAATTAATATTTCGTTAAAAGAAGAATTTCTTTTATTGAAAAGTAAAGGAGAAGAGGGTAATCCGCTTTTAGGTTTAAGTTCTAAACAGGTTTTCTTTCCAATTAATCCAAAAAATAGATATTATCGTTTTAATAAAATTAGTGGAACAGGAGCTATTACTCTCACGGAATATGAAGGGCATGAAGCAACCACTTACAGAAAGGAAGATTGAGCAATTAACACTTAAGTCATGATAAAATTCTATAGACATTTAAGACGCAACCTTATGGAAACAGGAAAAACATCAAAATACCTTAAATATGCCATAGGCGAAATTGTGCTTGTAGTAATTGGAATTTTAATTGCCTTATCTATTAATAATTGGAATAGTCATCAAAAGGATAAAGCACAAGAAACTAAAATTCTGCTGCAATTAAAAGAAGGTTTAGCTATAGATAAAAACAAGATGAAAGCTGAACTTAATAATCTAGTTCAAATCCAAAGGTCCATTAAAACATTAGAGCGCCTATTAGAACATCCGCAACATAAATATAACCCTGAACTCGATACTTTATTTGGACCCGTGTATGGAATGAAGAACATCAAATTAAACAAAGCATTTTATGAAGATTTAAAAACTTCTGGTATTCAACTGATAAAAGATGAAAACATCAGAGAAAAAGTAGTGGTTCTATTTGAGGATAATTATGCAGAGATTATGGGGCTAGAAAATTTTGAACTACACGTTAATGAACTAATAAGGCCCTATTACTTAAGGCATTTCAAGAATATTGAGTTTTCGGTTTCTGCGCATCCTATAAACTATGATCAAATTTGGAAGGACAGCTACTACAAAAACATTGTCAATTATAGATACATTACTTTAGAGAAAAATCATATTGCTTTTTTTAACCGAACCATCAAAGACATTGATTTATTAATTTCGGATATTGAAAAGTATTTAGAAGCTAAACTATAATGAATTTGTAACGACCCTAACACGTACTTAAAAACAACCATCCGCCAAATGATTAAAATCTTTAGAAAACTCCGTCAACAACTCCTTACCCAAAACAAATTTAGTAAATACCTCTTTTATGCTATTGGCGAAATTATTTTGGTGGTGATCGGGATTTTGTTGGCCTTACAAATTAACAATTGGAACGAGTTACGTAAGGACAGAATTAGAGAGCAGGCCATGTTAAAGAATCTTCAAACCGACTTTCAAACCAATATCAGTACTGCGCAATTCGCTTTTACCAATTTTTCGGAAGCCTATGAGGCCTCGGCCGAGCTCCTTGAAATAATTAGAAACGATGACCCCATTAACCCCAGTGAAATTGAACACTTATTAGATGTAATCATCAATAAAACCATGTCGCTGGATATCGTTACAGGCGCCATAGACGAAATGCGTAGTACAGGATCCATTAACCTTATAAAAGATGCGACATTGAAATACCAACTCTCTAATTGGTCCTATTACCAAACCGATACTGAAGATGATATAACCATATACAGAGACTATTTATTCGACTTCTTTATTCCTTCCTTAACTAACAAAGCCCTGTTAAGAAATATGTCGAATCCCGATTTTTTTGAAGACGATCTAAAGTTAAAACCCATTGCAAAATCTAATTTCAAATTGGATTATAACAAAACGATTAGAACCGTTACTTTTGAAAATGAAGTCTATAACAATGCTTTAAATTATATGTACACCCTTAACTCCTACAAGGTGTTTGAAAATTATTTAACCGATACTTTACAACTTATTGAATCTCATATACATGATTAAAATCTTCAGAAAACTCCGTCATCAACTTCTAAACCAAAGTAAATTCAGTAAATACCTCATTTACGCCATAGGCGAAATTATTCTTGTGGTAATAGGGATATTGATCGCCCTTCAAATTAATAATTGGAATGAACAACAAAAGAATTTGGCCAAGGAGCAAACCATACTTAAACAACTCTACAATGAATACCAAAGTAATTTGGCGCAACTCGATGAGAAAGTACTGATGCGTAATGAGGGACTCGAGGCCTGTAACCAATTACTCCAACAAATTGATCATCCAGAACAGATTAATGAAGAGGTGTTTTATAATTCACTTTGGAAACTGTTAAGAGACCCTACATTTGACCCTATTAAGAACGACATTGTTGGTTCAGAGAATTTACGTCTTATACGAAATCAAGAATTAGTTCGAATTTTATCCAATTGGTCTACTGAAGTCTATCAGGTACAAGAACTGGAATTGGAGTATAAAAAATTCAGAAGTGAAATTATAATCCCATGCTACAACAGACTAGGAGTCTCTAGAAATGTAAATGATATTTTATGGAAAAATGGCTATACCCCAACTGAAGCCTTGGACAAGAAAACTAGCTCTAAATTCACTATAAAATCAACAAAAAAAGAGCTCGACTTAAAAGAAGTCCTTAACGATGTTGAATTAGAAGGGCTCATTAGTCAAGCTATTACTTTTAATCTGGTGACTAATATACAGTCACAAACCTTAAGAGATCGCATCTTAAATATGCTAAACATATTAGAAAAAGAAATTGAAAATTAAGAAAACTAATTTGAGTACAACACTAAACTAACATGGCGACAGGTATGAACACACGAACACTCGCTAAGATTATAGGCTTAAGTTACCTAAGTATATTTTTCACAGCGATATTTGCTAACTTTTTTGTTTTAGAAGCCCTACTTAACGATCCTTTAGCATCACTACAAGATAACCACCTTATGGTGCGCTGGGGTATTTTGGCCTTTATGGTGACGGTGGCATTAGACGTCATTATCGCCTGGGCACTCTATGAACTGTTCAAGGAACATGTTTTATCACGATTAAGCACCTATTTTAGACTCATGCACGCCGCGATCATGGGTGTTGCCCTATTTGCATTGCAACAAGTATTGGTATCTACAACTGCTGAAGCTATCATCAAGCAGGTAGATACTTTTAATACCATCTGGTTGCTTGGACTCTTTTTCTTCGGCATCCATTTAATGCTACTTGCAAAGATTATTGGAAAGCCCAAAGTTATTGCTTTATTTCTGGTCATTGCGGGATTAATGTATATGTTGGATACGGTGGCACATTTGATGTTGACTAATTATGATGCCTATAGCAGTCTCTTTTTGGCTTTAGTAGCCATACCAAGTATCATTGGTGAACTCTCATTAGCCATTTGGTTGTTGGTCAAAGGTGGAAAAGGCAATTAACACGTTATAGCGCACATTAAAATAGAAAGCGCCCAACCACTGGGTGATTGGGCCACTTTCAACTAACAAAAAAACTCTAAAAATACCATAGCATAGGTATGGTAAACTTTCGTAGGTTAGGCAGAATACTTTTATTTAGTGCATGATCATTTAAAAACTAAAGCTGATGCCCGCACTCACCAAAAATGGAGAATCATAGACCAACACCACTTCTTTATAAACCCCATGCTGTTGCATCACTTCAGGAGTAATGCTTACATCGCGTGTTTGGAGACCAAAAAGGTTTTCCACTAAAAAGGACAGGTCAAAAGCACCCAAACTATAATTAATACTCATATCTAAATAGTAAAATCCTGAATAGACATATCCTGTATTTTCGTAGGGTAACTCATCTTCTAATCGCAGGTTCATACCCATATTCATAGCATTGAATTCAGTTGTAAATAGTCCTAGATTAAATGGATTATCAGTAAACGTTAGTACTTGAAAAGGCTGTTGTGCTGATAATTCCGGCGCATTGAATACAGCAGGACTGGTCTCTGATATGGGCATGAGATACATAGATCCAGAAACACCAAATACAGGGAGTTCCTGCTCTTGAGCAAAGCCATGTTCAAGAGAACATAACAACATGATGAGATACACTACTTTAAGTTTCATAATGTTAGATTTATAATTGTTGAATATTTTGATTCATAGTAGGTCCTAATTCGTACAGACTGCCCAATAATTCCTTTTTGAGTGGTTTTACGGCCGCATAGTTGCCTGTTGCTTTGTAAATTTCTGCCACATGATATAAAATAGCCGGCTCAAAAGTTTTATTGATAATATGATCATTTACAATAATTAAGGCAGCGTTGGTGTTGCCATTTTTAAAAAGTGCCCAAGCCAATAGATCATAAGATTCTGGTGTTGGTCGATGTTCTACTTCAATTCGAGCAATCGCCAGTGCTTGGTCGATAGCTTGTTCTTCATCGGTATAAAGCAGGACGTTGTATTTGTTATACATAGCGCCATAGGCAGCATCTTCAACTGCTGTTTTGTATAAGGCCAGCTGTGTATTTTTTAAAGCAGTATCACCCATATAATCGGCGATTTCGGCTTTCAAAAGATAATAATCTGGTGCCTGGTAATTTTCTGTGACTTTATTTAAAATACGAAGGGCTTCTTCGGGATTTTTCTCATAGGAATAGGCAATCCAGGCAATCCCTTTTTTGGCATAAGCATCATGAGGATCTAATGCCAAAGCCTTTAAATAATGTTGGTAAGATTTGTTTATCAATCCGGCATGGCCATAAAAATCGGCAATATTGGTATAGGCCCATTTCTTGATTGCCGGTAAGTTAGACGACTCGGCAATAACCATAGCCTGTTCCATATACTTGATGGCGGCATCTAAATTGCCTTGATGGTCACTCCATTTGGAAAGACGGATCAAGTAGTCGAAGTCACTAAAGTTTTTAAATGTATCAAGGTACATTTTAGCCAATTCATAATTACCCAATTCTAGGTACACATCAAACAGCATTTTTTGAGTGCCTTCTAGAGTGTCACCTATTAACTCGGCTTTACTCAACAACTCTAAAGCCTCTTTAAATTTATGCTGCGAAATATAATTGGCAGCTAAAGATTTTAATGCTCCAGGATCTTTATAATTAGTAGCTTCTACAACCTGTCTCAAATAGGTTTCAGAACTAATCAAATAATCAATTTTGCCAGTTTGGGCAAACAAATGCGAATAGGAGGCACCTAATTTAGAGGCGTAAGGAAATTGGTCTGGATGGTCTGATAATTTTTGTTCCCAAAAGTTTTTATCGTTTAGAGCCAATTCTAAAGCTTCTTTATCTGAAGCTTCTAAATAGGCATTATAATCATTAGGGTTTGTAATGGGTTCTGTTGTAGTGTTACAACTAAATAGTGTTGCTAAAGCTAAAATGATTAAGGTAATATTTGTTTTCATTGTTTTGTTTTTTAGAGTTTTTAAAAGAACTCTGAAATACGTTTGTTAGACCGTATTTCAGAGTTGAAAATTATTATTGTAAGTGAGGCGCTGCCAAATAGGGGAACGATGTTGAAAATGCAACATCATTAGCATCTACATGGTCATCAATCAATCCTGGATTTGTTGGATTACCCGCTAAAGCGTTTGGTCCACCAAAAATCAAGATAAGTTCTACCGTGATCACATCATCGGCCAAAGCACGTCCGGTTAATACATTGGTACCATCAAAAAAGGTGGTGGTCCCGTCTAACGAAAGGGTTAGGACATCCGTCGCCAATACTGTAGTAAAGGTAGCGGCGTCTAATCCTAAAGCATTAGTAGTGTATCCAGGATTTAATGCTAACAATCTAGCTTCAAAACTTGATTGAAACGTTTTTTGTTCTGATGGCACTGTGGTATTAAAAGCATCCTTGCTTCCGCTAGATACAAAAACCGTGTTTACGGCTGGTCTCGCCATTTGATCTTCTTGCACATAGGTACCCTTAATGGTTTTACCCACATTATCAATACCTTCAACCTCGTAAGTGTTGTCCATGCGTTCGTTACTGCAATTAAATGCAGTCGCAGCTACGATTAAACTTAATGCTGCTATTTTTATAGTTCTAAATTTCATGATTCTAATGTTTTAAAGATTATTGTTTACGTTTTGTTTCTACCCATGTGTTCACACTTCCTGATCCTCCAATCATGGATTTAGGCACCTCTACTACAACCGATAATACATTGGTTCCGGCAAAAGTATCCATCCCTGGATCGTTGAAAGCGCCTTCTTCTTGACCATCGCCGTCATCATCGCCAGGTGTTAAAATCTGAACAAATCGACCAAAGTCAAAAAAGAAAGGATCGTCACGTGGACCTGCAAAGAATTTCATTCCTAAATCGGAAGTATACACAATGGCTTCAGATCCGAAAGGTGTAATCTTAACATTAGATGAACCACCAAAATTCTTTGGTTCTACGGTGCTCACCAAACCTGTTTGTTCGGGTTTAAAGGGACCGAAAAAGAACATCTTTTTGTTCTTTGGAACGGCTTGAATCACAAGATCTTCAACGGCGTCACCGTTAGTATCGATATTAAATTCAATCATTAGATTTTCATCAAATGAAGCATTGCCCGTGTTTGCTGGGCTCAATAACCCCTGTACATTAGCTACAAAGACCACATTGTCTGGATTTTCAGCCTGAAAGGCATAAAAATCGGTAATATCGCTAGTGCCACCAGTTACTGCTGGTGCGTCGATATGATCGGCGGCGATAACACATAAACCAGCTACTAAAAGCAAACTGATTCCTAAAATTGGTTTGAAGTTTTTCATAATAATTAAAATTTGATTTATTAATAATTCAGTTCTCCAAGCACATTTAGGTTAAGGTCTCTGTAGAATAGGTTTTGGGTAAACCTTTAAAAGGCATTAGATGTTTAATAGCACCAAAGCACTGTTAGGCTTTGGTGCTTATTGTGGTTTACCAAGGAGATGCCAAATACGGGAAGCTTGATAAAAATGCTTTATCATTAGCGTCCACATGGTCATCAGATAATCCTGGGTTTTCAGTAAAATCTTCACCTCCAAAAATCAAGAGAAGCTCTACGGTAATAACATCATCAGCCAAAGCGCGTCCAGTTAATACGTTAGTACCATCGTAAAATGTAGTTGTTCCGTCAAGGGACACACTTAATACATCGGTAGCTAATACCGCAGTAAAAGTTGCTGCATCCAATCCTAAAGCATTTTGATCTCCTGGATTTGCATATGCAGGGCTTAATGCCTGTAAATTAGCTTGAAACATGCTTTGAAAAGCCACTCCTTGCGCAGATGGCGCAGTGGTGTTGAATTGGTCTTTACTGCCTGCAGAAACAAACACGGTGTTTACTGCTGGACGACCCATTTGATCTTCTTGAGCATAGGTTCCTGAAAAATCAGGACCATCAGGGCCATTGTTATCATCATCGTTACTGCAGTTATAGGCACCTAGTGACACAAGTACTGCAATAGCCATTAATTTTATAGTATTAAATTTCATAATTCTTGTTTTTAAGTTGTTATTGTTTTCTTTTTGATTCAACCCAAGTATTAATCGTACCTGAACCGCCAATCATAGATTTTGGGACTTCCACAACAATGGAGAGTACATTAGTTCCTGCAAACGTATCGGCTCCAGGATTGTTAAAACTGGTGGCGGTACCGCCTACTATAGCACTGTATTGTGCAAAATCCATAAAGAAGGGATCGTCACGGGGTCCTGCAAAAAAGCTCATTCCGCTGTTAGTGGCTACGATAGCCTGTGATCCGTAAGGGGTGATGTCTACAGAGCCTTGAGCACTTGCAGTAGTCAAAATAGAGCTGCTAGTTCCGGGTTGTGAAGGTGCTGTAGGACCGAAAAAGTACATTTTTCCGTCTCTGGCAGTAGCTTGAATCACCAAGTCTTCAACAGCATCACCATTAGTGTCGATATTGAATTCAACCAGTGTGTTCTCATCAAAGGAAGCACTTCCTGTTGCTGATGGGCTTAAAAGACCTTGCACATTGGCTACAAATACCAAATTACTAGTGTTGCTACCTTGAAAGGCATAATAGTCGGTGATGTCACTTGAACCACCTTGGACTGCTGGGGCATCGATATGATCGGCTGCAATTCCAATGAAACCTGCAATTGCAACAATTGCAACTCCAATTAAAATTTTTGATTTTTTCATAATAAATGAGATTTTTGTTAATTATTAATTGTCTCTGCTCTACCTACGGAAAAAAAACAAAAGCGGTTTTGTTAAAATTTTGTTAATGCTTTTTTAAGAGGGATTTTACAATTAAAAAGTATCTTTGTGGCCTAAGCATATAACTCATGAATCCTTCTGCGGCAGGCTGGATAAAAAAATTACTTAAGCTAGTGACTCACCAAGAGTCCTTTATTCACTTATCTAAGAATGACTTTTATGAAGCATTAAAATCTTGTGGTTTTATTTATGGGAATAATGTGGATGTGGTGCACCAAGTGATTGAAAAAAACGATCTCACTTCAGAAGAATTAAGCAAAGTCAATTTACTAATAGCCTTCTACTATTGTTTCAAAACCAATCCTTCTGATTCTGGTTTCATAAACAGTATTATCGAATTTTATGCAGCCATTATCCAACCTAAAACCTCATTTCTGGATGGGTTTTTGGGTGAGAAAAAATCGGCTACTAGTTTAGAAGGCATTATTGACAAGCGCGTTTATATTAACGACAACCTTTTTACGAAGAATTTCAATTATTTTATTACCAATGCCTTATTGTTTGTAGACGTATTGGCTTATCAAAAGTTTTTAGATACCCGTGAAGTTTCAAATGAGGATATCCAATTTATGGAAGCGGCCTTAGAAACCATCGTGATTAATGTGTTGGATTCTAAACAGGTAAAAAGCAACTATGACGAAAGTTTAATCAAACTCTTTGAAGCCTCAAGACGATATCAGGGCAAAGAGCACCATCTTGAATATAAGGAGGCTCTGGAAGTGCTCCAAAACTCATTGGAAAAACACTATGCCTTCGATCTGGGTTGTATGGCGTCTTGGACCGATCAAATGATTGATCCTGAAGAGTATTTATTTCTCAATCAATTGGGTGATGATCTACAGCTTACCCAAAGCGTCATTAACCAATCTATTAAAGACATCAACACCTTTTATATTACCAACCAAGACCAGATTGCCTTGTTGGGATCAAAAAATTTAGTACAGAATTTTTATGACAACTCCAGTAAAATGGTGAGTAAACTCATAAAACGGAACAGCAAACGATTGCTTAAAGAACTTTCTGAAAGCAAGGAACTTTTAGTGCTTTTAACCAAATCAACCACTAGGGACCTTACTGAAGAAGAACAAAAAAAGATGCAGACGCAATTACTAGATATTATCAAATCTATTCCTAGTCTTGCTATTTTCATGCTCCCTGGTGGTGCTATTCTTCTGCCACTATTTGTTAAATTTATCCCCAAACTATTACCTACTGCCTTTGATGATAATCGAATTGAAGAATGATAGCTTTATGAGCTAGTTTCTAACCAATCTTTAAAATCCTTAACACGCTCTCGAGCTACGATGATGTCATGCTCTTTAAACGAATGCAACTTAATCTGTAGTCGCGAATTGGTATAACTCACCATATCCTGTATTGCTTCAATATTTACAATAAATTTTCGGCTAATTCTAAAAAATGTTTTAGGCTCTAATTCCTGATCCAATTGATCTAATGTGGTATCCAACAAGTAATTTCGCCCATCAGTTGTATAGGCGTAGGTGCCTTTGTTCTCACTATAAAAACATTCAATATCATCAATAGTTAACAATTTTAAATGCTGACCAACTTTAACCGAAAATCGCTTTTTATAGGTACGATCAATAGGATTGACCAATAATTTTTTAATATCGTCAAAGTCTAGAGTCACCGATTGTTGCGCCGGAAGACGTTCTTTATATTTTGCGACTGCCTTTTTTAAATCCTCATCATCGATAGGCTTTAATAGATAATCAATACTATTGAGCTTAAAGGCCTGAAGCGCATACTCGTCGTAGGCAGTTGTAAAAATAACTGCCGACTTGATATCGATTGCCTCGAAAATTTCAAAGGATAGCCCATCACTTAACTGAATGTCTAAAAATATTAAATCGGGATGCGCATTGTTTTGAAACCAATCAATGGCTTCTTCAACTGAATGTAGCATGATTTCGGTTTTCACCTCTAATTTTTCTAACATCCGTTGTAAGCGTCGTGCCGACGGCTTTTCATCTTCTATGATAATAACTTTTATTCCCATTTAGTATCTTCGTTTTCTAAATATTCATTTAGCTTTCTATCTTCCCAGCTTTTCTTGAAGAACAGTCTTCCCTTAAAAACATTCCATGCATGAAAGGCTATAAAAACAGTCCATGCCAGTATAATAATAGTATTAAACTTTTTAAAGAAATCAGCATACCTGTTGTGGTCATCAATAATGTACAAATTATACAATAGTAGCAGGACCACAATTATATATCCAACCAAGTGGACATAAAATACTTTGAGATGTCTTACCTTCTCTTTTGCTCTTATAAGTTTGTCTTTATTTTCAGATGGCGTTTTCATACTTATTCAAATCTACGTTTTTCAGCTTCTTCTTCTTTTTCCAAATATTCACGGATCTTTTTATCTTCCCATGATTTAGAGAAAAAGAAATTCCTTCCAAATACACTTAAAGCGTGAAAACCCAATCCTATTCCCCAAAAAAATGCGGTTGAAAAGGTTCCAAAATGCCATATATTCCCTCTTGAGTTAAATGCTACCATTATAATGATAAAGAGGTTGACTATCACATACCAGAAGGCATGTCCATAAAAGCCTTTTAGTTCTTTAAGTCGTTTTTGAGCCCTTAAATAGGCGTCTTCCTTTCGGTATTCTGTGTTATAATTTTTGTCTAATCGATTCATAGGTTTTGTATTTAATTCCAAAGATCATTTTTTTCTTCATCGCGCATAAATTCTTCAATCTTGCGCTTTTCCCAATTGCGGCCAAAGGCCCCATTATTCACAAACACCCTATATGCCTGAATTGTTAAGCCTAAGGCCCAGCCAAACATAGGAAACCAAAACCATTGAAATTCCCAATAGGTTCTATAGTTAATGAATATTAAAAACGGGATTACTAAAAAATAGGATACAAGACTGTAGTAAAAAGCTTTAAGTTCTTCCACATGGTTTCTTGCACGCAAATAACTATCGTCTATATTTTCTTGCAATGGTGTTCTCATAATTGATATTTGTTTTGTGAGCATTGGCACAGCAACTGAAAAATGTCCGGCTTGCTCGTTAATGTATACTTTTTTATTGGTGAGTAATTGATAGCGTTGTTTAATATTCTCTAATCCAACACCACTACTCTTTTTGACAATTTGTTTGGGCTGAAGGTTATTCTCTATGACCAAATTCCCATGATTGTCTTCATAAATTTTAATATGTAAAGGTTTGCTCGTGGTCACCATATTGTGTTTGACGGCATTTTCCAAAAGCAGCTGAAGTGACAAAGGCACCACCTTACTTTCGGGGTTTGTAGCTTTATCGGGGATTTCAAAAATAATGCTGTCCTCAAAGCGCATTTTTAAAAGCGACATATAGGTTCTTGCAAAATCCAATTCCTCATCAACCGTCACTAAATCCTTATTCTTTTGTTCCAACACATACCGATACACTTTTGATAGTGACGTGGTAAACTTTTGGGCACTTTCTGGATTTTCTTCAATTAAGCTGGTAAGCACATTTAAACTATTGAAGAGAAAATGTGGGTCCAATTGATTTTTTAAAGCGTCAAACTTGGCACTGGCCGTCCCTGCAATGACCTTTTGTTCCTTTATCTTATTTTTTTGGTACTTGTTATAAAAATAGACGAAGTGAAAGATGATCACGATGGTCAAGGTAATCCATAAGCCAAACTGGTAACTCTCAAGGGTTTCATGACTAATGAAGTATTCCCAAGTGGTGCCAACATAAAATACATAGGTAAAGAATCGCAACACAAACAAACCAATCAAGGTCAGAACGGTTGAGCCAATAATACCATAGGCAATTCGTTTTATACTGTCACCTTTGTTCCAGTGGCGACGTTCCATATAATCAAAAAAATACATATTGGAATAGCCCAAAACAAATGAGTATACTTGATATAGAAGAAACTCTTCTACAAATTCCCCGAAGCTTTCAAATTTGAAGTCGTCAAAAATAAGATTAGCAACCACAAAGACAACACACCCAATGGCTATAGTAAGAATAATATTTTTCGTTGATTTTGACATGGTGTCTTGTCTTTAGTTAGAATTTAATTAGTTGCAACTCTTAAATGAGGCCTCTGCACGTTCCTTTCCCCAATTAGGATGAAAAGGTGTTTCGGGTTTAAAGTTAGCAAAAAGTTCTATGGATTTTTCGATGTCCTTACAAAAGACCTGAGGATCTTGACCAAAAAATCTGGCACTTCCCATATCCCATTCGGCTTTACCAAAAACAGCTCTCGGATTGTTTGGATCTAAAGTATAGGCTTTTTGATAGAGCTCACTAATCTTGGCCGAATATTTCATACCATAGGTCTGCCCATCATAGGCCACCCAATTGGTAAGCACTTGGGCCTGCAGGATTAGCAACTCTGCATTGTTAGGGCTAACCGCCATGGCTTTATCCAGATGCGCCTGCGCTTTGTCCAACTGTGCTTTTAAAACTGTGGCATCCTTTTGATTCCAACTTTTTAGACTGTTGATTTGAGCTACATAATAATGAGGCAACCATTGATTGGTTTCGGCATTGGAGATGCGCTCAAATACATTTTCGGCATCATCCATTTGTTTGCTGCCCCATAATTCAAAGGCTTTTTGCATGCCTTTTTCAAAATTCGACTGTGCTTGTGTTACGGTAGCAACTAATAGCACGGCAATTAAAATTAAATGTTTCATAGGTTGTAAAGTTTAAATTTGAAACAAATATCATATGGCATCCTCGTTTTTAAAAAACTGAATGACCGAAGTGTAAAAAACCTAGGATGAACTGTAATTACCCTAAAATAAGTTTAGAAATAGTCTTGCCCTTTATATCGCATAGATATCCAAACAATTGATTAAATTTGAACTATGCGCTATTATCTTATTCTTACACTTGCCCTTTTAATGAATTGTTCTGGGCAAAACAAAAACACTATGGAACACAAATTCACAAATGATCTCATCAATGAAACCAGCCCATACTTGTTACAGCATGCGCACAACCCTGTGAATTGGATGCCATGGAACACCAAAGCATTGGAAAAAGCCAAAAACGAAAATAAATTAATTATTATCAGCGTAGGCTATTCTGCCTGTCACTGGTGCCATGTAATGGAAGAGGAAAGTTTTGAAGATGAAGAGGTGGCTAAAATCATGAATACTCATTTTGTAAACATAAAAGTAGATCGCGAGGAACGCCCTGATGTGGATCAAGTCTATATGACTGCTGTTCAACTCTTAACAGGAAGCGGTGGCTGGCCACTAAATGTGATTGCACTACCTGATAGTCGACCGGTTTGGGGTGGGACGTATTTTAAAAAGGAGCAGTGGACTAAAGCCCTCAACCAAATCGCCCAATTATATAAAGACGACCCCGAAAAACTGGAAGCCCATGCCGACCAACTGGAACAAGGCATTAAAAATGCGGATTTGGTAACCCTGAATACAGATGAAGCCTCTTTTAGCAACGCTTTCATTGAGAAAACCATAGACAAATGGTCTAGACAGTTTGATCATCGCGAAGGCGGACTCCAACGTTCCCCTAAATTTATGATGCCCAATAATTACCAGTTTTTGTTGCGCTATGCCTATCAATTGAACGATGAGAAACTTCAGGAATTCGTCAACCTCACCCTAACGCAAATGGCCTATGGTGGTGTCTATGATCATATAGGCGGTGGATTTTCAAGATATGCCACCGATGTGAATTGGCATGTCCCCCATTTTGAAAAAATGCTATATGATAACGGCCAACTGGTAAGTTTATATGCAGATGCCTATTTAATTACTAAAAACGAACTCTATAAAGAGGTCATAGTAGAAACTTTAGAATTTGTAAAGCGCGAACTGACCAATGAAGAAGGCGGATTTTATTCCTCATTAGATGCCGATAGCAAAACCCCAGAAAACGAATTAGAAGAAGGTGCCTTTTATGTTTGGAAAAAGGACGAGCTAAAAACTTTATTGGCAATCGATTTTGAGTTGTTTGCAGACTACTACAACATTAACAACTACGGACTCTGGGAGCATGGAAACTATGTTCTAATCAGAAAAACTGATGATGCCACCTTTTTAAAAAAACACAAACTCACCAGTACAGAGTTTAATGACAAAAAAAACCAATGGAAACAACTACTCTTTAAACAGCGAGAGAAACGTCAAAAACCGCGACTGGACGACAAGACTTTAACCTCTTGGAATGCCATTATGCTCAAAGGTTATGTAGATGCCTATCGTGTTTTGGGAGATTCAACCTATCTGCAAACGGCAATAAACAATGCCAATTTTATAGAAAAGCAACAATTGCGGGATGATGGAGGACTTAACCACAGCTATAAAAATGGCCAAAGCACCATTAACGGCTATCTGGAAGATTACGCGGCAACTATTGATGCGTTTTTAAATCTTTATGAAGCAACTTTAAATGACAAATGGCTCCACCTCTCACGCGATTTAACCCTCTATAGTTTTGATCATTTTTTTGATGCACAAAGCAAAATGTTCTATTTCACTTCCAATGAAGATGATCCTTTAGTGGCCAGAACCATTGAGTATCGTGACAATGTGATTCCTGCAAGCAATTCTATCATGGCGAAAAATCTATTCAAATTAGCGCATTATTTCGATAACGACCATTTTAGACAAACGGCAACAACACTTTTGAATAATGTTAAACCCGAAATGCAAGACTATGGTCCTGCCTATTCCAATTGGCTCGATTTGATGCTCAATTTCACACAACCTTATTATGAAGTCGCCATATCGGGCGAAGAAGCCCTGGTTAAAAAAGAACAATTGAACCGATCTTACATACCCAATAAACTCATTGTAGGAAGTACTTCCGAGAGTCATTTACCCTTATTAGAAAATCGCTATGTAGATGGTGAAACCTATATTTACGTGTGTGTGAATAAAGCTTGCAAGTTACCTGTCAAGAGTGTAGAGCAAGCTGTTTCGATTTTAAAAAATTAATTCGAATCTTGGTTTTTATTATAGGCATCCATATAACGTTTAGCACGCTCATTGCCCGTGTTCAACTCGTAAGCTTTAGAGTAATTGGTAAAGGCTTGTAAACTATCACCAGACCGCAAATAGGCATCGGCCAAACTATCATAAACATTGTCACTTTCTGGGTAAAACGCCACGTTCATCTTAAAAACGGCAATGGCACTCGTGTAATCTTCTTTGCGTAAATAGTTATAGCCTAAACGGTTAAACTCACGCTCATCAACTAAAGTCGTAGTTGAATCTTGTTGCTTAATATTTATAAAGCCTTCAAGAGCCTTGTCGAAGTTCTTTTCTTTAAGGTACATACTAGGCGTTTTAAAAGAGTCGGCTACTTTTAAGTAGGTATAGGTGACTTGAGATTCGTCATCCTCATTAACCACTCCCAAATAACGTTCCTTGGTTTGAGGATGCTGAACAAAACGCAACTTTTTGTACATATCGGGTACAAAAAAGGTGTGTTCATCTAAAGCAACGGGCTTCATATTATCGGCACCTCTCCATTTTAAAAACAAGGTATTGTTGTCATAATACACATCCATAACTTCATCTAAACTGTACAAATAACGTCCAGAAGTTTGGACGATATGTTCTTCTGAATAGTCTACGCGTTTGGCACAACTTAATATATGAAGTGTCACACATAGTAATAAAAGTATTGACTTGATATGGCTTCTGTGAAATGTCATGAAGAATTAGATGTGATGTGATGAATTACTCTATAAATTTAAATAAAAAAAAAGTCCCACTATTAATGAGACTTTTTTAACTATGATTTGTTACCAAATCGAATATAATATCTTGAATTTATTTAACATTCATCAATTCCACATCAAATACTAAAGTCGCATGGGGAGGAATAACACCTCCAGCACCTTGAGATCCGTAGCCCAAATCACTTGGAATAACCAATCGTGCCTTATCACCAACATGAAGCAAACAAATACCTTCATCCCAACCTGGAATAACCTGCCCTACTCCAACTTGAAAATCAAGAGGTTGGTTACGCTTATATGAAGAATCAAATACAGTACCGTCAGCCAATTGCCCTTTATAGTGAACAGACACCATTTGACCTGCTTCTGCTTTCTTACCAGATCCTTTTTGAATGATTTGGTAACGCAGTCCGCTTTTAGTTTCTTCAAACCCGGCAGACAATTTATCCATTTCTGCACGTTTTGCTTCACGTTCTGCAACAATACGCTTTTCGCGAGCGCCTTCAAAAGTTCTAAAGGCCTCAACAGCATTAAACTTCTCCGCAGCTGCACCTACTCTAATAATTTCTAAAGTATCTATTTGGTCTCCCTGTGCAATGGCATCTACCACATCCTGACCTTCAGTTACCTTACCAAAAACCGTATGTTTATTATCTAACCAAGGCGTCTCAATATGTGTAATGAAAAACTGACTTCCATTAGTTCCTGGGCCAGCATTAGCCATTGAAAGTACCCCTGGACCATCATGTTTAAGGTCGGGGTGAAACTCATCATCAAACTTATAACCTGGGTTACCTGTTCCTGTACCTTGAGGGCAACCTCCTTGAATCATAAAGTCTGGAATGACCCTATGAAATTTTAAGCCATCATAATACGGTGTGCCTTGCGATTTTACAGCATTTTCTATATTCCCTTCGGCCAAGGCCACAAAGTTACCTACCGTTCCAGGCGTTTTTTCATATTCTAAAGCTACTAAAATGTCACCTTTACTGGTGTTGAATTTGGCGTATAATCCGTCTTGCATTGTCAATTATTTTTATGAAATGCAAAGGTATTATTTTAAAAATAAAAGGAAGAATAAAATTAGTTTGTTTTCTTTTTTAGCTTCCGCATGGATCTGTTAAGTTCAAAGTCTTGGCGCGTACGCTCGTTAGACCTTACGGTCACGGTAACTTCTGGAGGTGCTAAGATTGTACGGTTGGTATACACTTTTAAGGTATAATCTCCTGGAGGTAATTCACCTATTTCGTAATTACCGTCCTGATCGATTTCACTATAACAGGAGTTTGGTGCTATAAAAAGAGTCATATCTGCTCGTTTATTCCAACGGTTAATAATAGCGTAGTCTCTAGGGATATCGTTAAACTCGAAATATTCTTTTGCTATAAAGCTTTTAGGTTTATCAAATTTTACTACATCATCAAAATTAGTTTCATCACTGAATTTTGTAACTTGATAAGCTGCAAAATCGCAACCATCTTTGGAGCTTTTGAGAACAACTGTAGCACCTTTTGGGGCTATGACCCATGAAGGTTCTATTTTTTCACAGTTATAGGTTATTGTTACAGAATCTATGGCTTTAGCTGGCGGACACAAATCACATTCACTTTTTACAAAAACAACAATATGCTGAAATTTTAGCCCCATGTTGTTTTCAACCTTACCATAAATAGAACCACAAGCAATTTTTTCTTCTTCCTCTTCCGCTTCAGTGTTTTCAGATAGGGTTTCATTATTAATAAAGGGATTAACTTTTACAATTTTTGTTTCGACATCCTTTAAGCTCACATTCAAATTAAAATTACCAGGCTTTATTCCTCTTATTCTAAAATTTTTAGACGCTTCATTTTTTTTATTCAGAGCTGGCAACTTCCAAATTTGATCTTCACCACCATCAAGAGTTATTAAATTTGGCGTTTTATTGGTAAGTTGAATTTGTATAGCGTCTTGGCTATCGTTCACACCTTCAACCTTAAGTTCCAAAACAGTTCGTGATCCTCGCTTTAAATTAGATTTTGAGAGTATTGTATTCAGTTTAAGCAGTTGTAATTGAAGAGGCACTGAAAAATTGTGTTCAGTGAGCATGCCATCTACATGGCCCAATCTGGAATTTAAAAACAAAAATGAACTTTGGGACGATGTTTCTGAAATGGCGCTGAATTTTTGACCGTCAATCTCAATAGTTGTATTTTCAGGATGTCCGTCAAAATAACCTTTTATGGTAAGCGTATCTGAAATAAATAGTTGTGTAGGGTATTCAATAACGAGCTCGGTTTCCTGTGAAAATAGCCATGCAGGAAACATGCAAATACACAATATTACTAATACTTTAGTTTTCACATAACCTCAACTTAATTAGCCACTTCACTAATAAATTTTATTCGGTATAAACGCAACTCTTCATCATCATAATCACCATCAAACTCTTCAATGGCATCATCAATTTTATCGGATTCAGAATCCATAAAATAATCATGGATTTCTTCCTGCTGGTCTTCATCCAAAATATCGTCAAGCCAATAATTTATATTCAATTTTGTACCTGAATACACAATGGCTTCCATTTCCTTGATAAAATCACTCATACTCATGCCTTTTGAAGCGGCTATATCATCTAAAGGGAGCTTGCGATCAATATTTTGAATGATAAAGAGTTTTAAGGACGAATTAGAGCCTGTGCTTTTTACCACCATATCGTCAGGTCTGGTGATCTCATTTTCTTCTACATAATTGGCGATTAGTTCTATAAAGTCTTTGCCATATTTTTTTGCTTTACCATCACCAACCCCATGTACATTGCTTAATTCTTCTAATGTGATGGGATATTTTAAAGCCATATCTTCTAACGAAGGGTCTTGAAAAATTACGAACGGCGGAACACCCAATCGCTTGGCATTTCGCTTTCTTAAGTCTTTAAGCATGCTCATTAATTGCTCATCTGCAACCGCACCACCACCTTTTGATGCTGTAATCACATTGTCGTCACCATCTTCATCGAACACATGATCTTCGGTCATCATAAACGATTGTGGTGATTCTAAATAATCGCGCCCTTCTGGGGATAGTCGGAGTACGCCATAGGTTTCAATATCCTTTTTCAGTAATCCAGCCACCAGCACCTGACGAATAAGCGCCATCCAATACCGTTTATCCTTATCATCACCAATACCAAAAAAATCTTGAGCATCAGTTTTATGAGAGGCGATCAAGGCATTTGATTTGCCAGTCAAAACATGTACGAGGTCCTTCGATTTATATTTTTCATTGGTTTTAGATACCGTATCCAAAAGAGTGATTACATCTTCTTGAGCCTCATGCCGTTTTTTAGGATGCCTCACATTATCATCCATTTCACCACCTTCACCCGTAGCGTTATCAAATTCTTCTCCAAAATAGTGAAGGATGAATTTACGTCTTGAAATAGAACTCTCGGCAAACGCCACCACTTCCTGCAGTAAGGCCTGACCAATTTCCTGCTCGGCAACGGGCTTACCCGACATGAACTTTTCTAATTTTTCAATATCCTTATAGGCGTAATAAGCCAAACAATGGCCTTCACCCCCATCGCGACCGGCACGCCCGGTTTCTTGATAATAGCTCTCGATACTTTTGGGCATATCGTGATGAATCACAAAACGCACATCGGGCTTGTCAATGCCCATACCAAAGGCAATGGTTGCCACAACAACATCGGCATCTTCCATTAAAAACATATCCTGATGTTTCACCCGTGTTTTAGGATCCAAGCCAGCATGATAAGGCACTGCATTAATACCATTCACCTGTAGCACTTGTGCGAGTTCTTCCACACGTTTGCGACTTAAACAATATACAATACCAGATTTTCCCGGATGCTGTTTGATAAATCGAATGATATCGGCGTCCACCTGCTTGGTCTTTGGACGTATTTCATAATAGAGATTGGGACGGTTAAACGAAGCTTTGAACGTCTTGGCATCTGCAATATCTAAACTTTTTAAAATATCCTCCTGCACTTTAGGCGTAGCCGTAGCAGTTAAGCCTATAATTGGTATATGATCACCAATACGCTTGATGATATGTCTTAAGTTGCGGTATTCGGGTCTAAAATCATGCCCCCATTCACTTATACAGTGCGCTTCATCCACTGCCATAAAAGAGATAGGCACCGATCTCAAAAAATCTACATACTCTTCTTTGGTTAAAGATTCAGGTGCTACATAAAGCAACTTGGTCACACCACTAACAATATCTTCTTTAACCCGCTTAACTTCCGTTTTATTCAACGATGAATTTAAAACATGGGCCACACCTTCATTGTTGGAAACACCACGTATGGCATCTACCTGATTCTTCATCAAGGCAATAAGCGGTGAAACAATAATAGCCGTCCCGTCTTTAATTAATGCCGGTAATTGGTAACATAAGGATTTACCACCTCCCGTAGGCATGATCACGAACGTATGATTCCCTGCGACTATGCTTTTAATAACTGCTTCTTGAAGACCTTTAAACTTTGAAAAACCAAAGTACTGTTTTAGTGCACCATGTAAGTCAATTTCTTTGCTACTCATTAATCCCTATTAGTATTTTATATACATTTGCATAAGACTAAAGGTAACAATTTCTTTAGCGACATCAAACCCAAAAATTAATAAATTTTGAATCGTAAACATTCAATTCTTGATACTGCCAAAAAAACCATTGATTTAGAGCGTGATGCCATAGCCAACTTAAGTAATTTACTTGACGACGATTTTTCAAATGCCGTAGAATTAATATACAATTCTAAGGGCCGTGTCATCATTACAGGTATAGGCAAAAGCGCCATTATCGCCAATAAAATTGTAGCGACACTAAATTCTACTGGCACACCAGCCATTTTTATGCATGCCGCCGACGCCATTCATGGTGATTTAGGTCTAATATTAAAGGATGATGTGGTCATCTGCATTTCTAAAAGTGGGAATACACCAGAAATAAAAGTGTTGGTGCCCTTAATTAAAAGTGCAAAAAATAAGATGATTGCCATAACCGGCAATTTGCAATCCTTTTTGGCACAGCAGGCAGATTATGTGTTGAACACTTATGTTGAGCAAGAAGCCTGCCCAAATAATTTGGCGCCAACTACTAGCACAACAGCCCAATTGGTGATGGGTGATGCGCTAGCGGTTTGTTTGCTGGAACTGCGTGGCTTTTCAAGTAAGGATTTTGCCAAATATCATCCGGGTGGCGCTTTAGGAAAGCGTTTATACTTAAGGGTTAGTGATTTATCTTCACTAAATCAAAAACCCCAGGTGAGTTTAGATACAAACTTGAAAGATGTTATAGTTGAGATTTCTGAAAAGATGCTTGGTGTAACTGCGGTTGTAAAAGAGAATAAGATCGTGGGTATAATAACCGATGGTGACTTAAGACGAATGCTGTCTAAAAGTGAAAACTTTTTAGGATTGACTGCCAAAGACATCATGAGTGCCAACCCAAAGCGCATTGATGAAGATGCCATGGCTGTTGATGCTATGGAAATGATGGAAACAAACGGAATTTCACAGCTATTGGTAGAGCATAACGGCAACTATGCAGGAGTAATTCATCTACATGATCTCATAAAAGAAGGTATTATATAATGGCTAAAAAGAATATAAATGAGATGTCGTTTTTAGACCATCTCGAAGATTTACGCTGGCATTTAATACGGGCAACGCTTGCTATTATGTTAGTGGCAACGGTGGCCTTTATTTTTAGTAGGGCCATATTTAGGGACATTATTTTTGCGCCCATTTATATGAACTTCCCTACCTATACTTTTTTATGTAAATGTGCAACATTCATTAATGTTGATACCACCTTTTGTGGTGAAGAACTGCCAATGATCATTCAAAACAGAACCATGGCCGGACAGTTTTCGGCCGATATCTGGACCTCTATTTTTGCGGGTTTTGTAATTGCATTTCCTTATGTGATATACCAATTTTGGAAATTCATCAGCCCCGGATTACATGAAAATGAGCGCAAACATTCTAGAGGATTTATAATCATTTCCTCATTACTATTCCTGTTGGGCGTTTTGTTTGGTTATTACATTGTGACACCACTATCTATAAATTTCTTAGCCAATTATAACATTTCTGACATTGTAGAAAATCAAATTGATATCAGTTCGTATATTAGTTTGGTGCGTTCGTCGGCCTTGGCGTCTGGCCTGGTATTTGAACTGCCAATCATCATCTATTTTCTAACAAAAGTAGGATTAGTAACCCCGCAATTCCTCAAAAAATATCGAAAATATGCGCTGGTTTTGGTATTGATACTGTCGGCCATTATCACGCCACCAGATATCGCCAGCCAGATTATTGTAGCTATTCCCATTTTAATTTTATACCAAGTGAGTATATATATTTCGGCTATTGTCGTTAGAAATCAAAAACGTAAAGAAAAAAAGCATGTCAGACCTAGTTAACGAATTTAATGCCTACCGTTCTAAAATGAACGAGAAGATTTTGGCAGACAATAATAAAATCATCAAACGCATCTTTAATTTAGATACGAATGCGTATGCCGAAGGCGGAGCATTAGATGTCAAAACCAAAGAACTCTTAGGTCTTGTGGCCTCTGCCGTACTGCGCTGCGATGACTGTATAAAATACCATTTGGAAACTTCTTATAAATTAGGATTGAGTAAAGAAGAAGTTACCGAAGCATTAGGTATTGCAACTTTGGTAGGTGGGACGATTGTAGTACCGCACCTACGTCGCGCCTATGAATTTTGGGAAGCTTTGGAAAGCCAAGGTTAAATTCCTATTAAAATCCCCAACTAAATTTATATTGTATATGAATTTAGTATTTTTGACGTTTTATAAGCCAAATGAAATTACGAGCCGAAAATTTAATGAAGTCCTATAGTGGACGTAAAGTGGTAAAAGATGTTTCGCTTGAAGTAAATCAAGGAGAGATCGTGGGTTTACTAGGGCCTAATGGTGCCGGTAAAACCACCTCCTTTTATATGATTGTAGGCCTCATCAAACCTAATGGCGGAACAATTTTTCTAGATAAGACCAACATCACCAAATACCCCATGTACAAACGTGCCCAAAACGGCATTGGCTATTTGGCTCAAGAAGCCTCTGTATTTCGAAAATTAAGTGTAGAGGACAATATTTTAAGCGTCTTGCAACTTACCAAATTGAGTAAAAAAGAACAGGTTGCTAAAATGGAGTCGCTGATTGAAGAATTTGGATTAGGACACATTCGCAAGAATCGCGGTGATTTATTATCGGGTGGTGAACGTCGCCGTACCGAAATTGCCCGTGCTTTAGCTACCGACCCTGATTTCATCTTATTGGACGAGCCTTTTGCTGGTGTCGATCCTGTTGCGGTTGAGGACATTCAACGAATAGTTGCCCAACTCACCAAAAAAAATATTGGCATTTTAATCACCGATCACAACGTACAAGAGACTTTGGCAATTACTGACAGGACTTATTTGATGTTTGAAGGGAGTATCCTCAAAGCCGGTATCCCTGAAGAACTGGCTGAAGATGAAATGGTACGTAAAGTCTACCTAGGTCAAAATTTCGAACTCCGTAAAAAGAAGCTTAATTTTTAATTATTCCTTAATCATTCATCATTAATCATTTATCACTAATCAATTATAGTACTCCCCCAAACCAACTCCTAACCCCTAACTCCTCAAAACATAAGAATCAACAAGTGATAGAAGAATATAAAGTAAAATCACCAGTGGAATCGCTACAAACTGCAGCGTAATTAAAAGTAGCAAACTTAAAAGGATAAAGGTATAACGCATGCTATTCGGTTTAAAACCCCAGGTCTTAAACTTCAGTGCAAAGAGCTTGATATTTGAGTTTAACAAATAACAACTCAATAAGGTCAAAGCAATTAAAAACCAAGGATTGAGAATCACTTGACTTATAAGTTCACTCTTCTGAAACTCCAAAATAACCGGCAAGGACACAATCATCAAGGTGTTGGCGGGCGTGGGCAAACCCTTAAAAAAACTCTGCTGCTCATCATCTATATTGAATTTGGCCAGTCTATAGGCCGAGGCTAATGTAATCAACAAACCAAGTAATGGTAGCAACGAATATTCCAAATGCTGAAAATCGAGCATGGTATTCCAGGCATCATCATTAGCATGCGTATTAGTAATGGTGGTCAAAGCCAATAATTTGATCATCACAATTCCTGGCACCAAACCACTTGTCACCATATCAGCTAAGGAATCCAACTGTAGCCCCAACTCACTTTGCACCTTCAACAATCGCGCAGCAAAACCGTCAAAAAAATCGAAGAAAATGCCTAAAAACACAAATAGTGCTGTAGCAGCAAACTGATTTTGAACGGCAAAGATAACGGCAATCGCTCCACAGAAAAGATTCAATAGTGTAAGGGCGTTAGGAAGATGTTTTAACATGAATTGGTAATTTTAGTAAAAATAACAAACAATTTCCGTCTAATACAACACTTGCGCAATAAGTCCATTGTTTTGAAGTTAATAAAATTAAAATATTGTGCATCTTTGTAAAAATTATTGCGATTGAGAACACCATTACTCATCATGGCGCTACTTGTTAGCGCACTAATCACTGCCCAAACCACACGTAAATACTCTAATGAGTTTATGAATATTGGTGTTGATGCAGCGGCCTTGGGTATGAGTAATTCGGTGGTGTCTCACACTGGCGACGTGAATTCAGGCTATTGGAATCCCGCCGGCTTGGTAAAAATCGAAGACAATCAATTGGCACTCATGCATTCCAGCTATTTTGCGAACATTGCCAACTACAACTATATAGGCTATGCCATGCCATTGGATGACCGCAGTGCTGTTGGTATCTCCCTTATCCGGTTTGGGGTTGATGACATTTTAGACACCACCCAGCTCATTGATGATCAAGGCAATATCAATTACGATCGCATCAGTCTCTTTTCAACAGCCGATTACGGACTAACGGTTTCTTATGCCAGAAGCCTCCCCATTGACGGCCTTAGTTATGGCGTCAATGCAAAAATTATAAGACGGATAATAGGCGATTTCGCCACCTCATGGGGTTTTGGTCTAGATCTTGGTGTTCAGTATGAAGCCAATGATTGGAAATTTGGGGTTATGGCTCGAGACATCACCACCACCTTCAATGCCTGGGCTTTTGATGACGAAAAATTAGCCACCATTAGAGATGCCGTAGAAGGTCAAAACCAAACCGTCCCTGATAAAACCGAAATCACTATTCCTAAATTACAACTTGGGCTCTCAAAAGCCTTCGAGTTTCATTACGATTATACCTTACTGGCTTCCTTTGATCTCAATATGCGTTTCGAAGAAAATAATGATATCATCTCTTCTTCGGTGGTGAGTATGAATCCAGCATTAGGTTTTGAGTTTGGCTATACCGATCTTGTGTTTTTAAGAGCGGGTGTAGGAAATTTTCAAAATGAATTACAAATAGACAACTCCGAAGACCTGAGCTTTCAACCCAGTTTTGGTCTAGGTTTTAAATATAACGGTATTCAAATTGATTATGCCTTTACCGATATCGGCGATCAAAGCGCAGCCTTATATTCCAACGTGTTTTCCTTAAAAATCGATTTTAGCATCTTTAGATAGCCACTACCCATGAAACTAAAACTACTGTTCGCTCTTTTGTTTGTATGTGTAACCTCTAGTTTTGCGCAGTTTAACTTATCCCCTAATGCAGAGATTAGTGTATTGACTATTGGTCCGGGCACTGAACTCAACGATGCCTTCGGTCATAATGCTTTCAGAATAAAAGATACTGCACAAGGTTTGGACATCACCTATGGTTATGGCGAATACGACTTTGATGCACCCAACTTTTATCTCAAGTTTGCGCAAGGTAAACTCAACTATTTAGTAAGTCGGGTCGACTTCAACAGACTTTATAATTTTTATGTGTATCAAAACAGAACGATTAGTGAGCAGGTGTTAAATCTTAGCACTATAGAACAACAAAAGCTATTCGACTTTCTTCAGGAGAATTATCAACCCGAAAACCGTGGCTATCTATACGATTTCTTTTATGACAACTGTGCCACTAAAATGCGAGATGTGCTTCTTAAAGTTGTTGAAGCACCCATCACCTTTCATACCCCTTCAAATTTAGAACCTAAATCCTTCAGGGCTTTAATTCATGAACATGTGAACAGAAATTCCTGGGGCAGTTTAGGCATTGATACCGCTTTAGGTGCAGTGATTGATGAAGAAGCCACGCCTTATGAGTACATGTTTTTACCCAAATACATTTTTCGGTTTTTTGCAGTGGCCACTAAAAATGGAGAAGAACCTTTGGTAAAAACCACAACCACACTATTTGAGGCACGTACCGTGGAACATCAGACATCTATAGTGACTAGTCCCTTATTTATAATGACGCTGCTAGCCTTGTTAATTCTTTGGATCACTTATAGAGATTACAAATCCCAGACACGTACTAAAAGTTTAGATCTCATTCTATTTGGTCTCACCGGTCTCATAGGTATGTTTGTGCTACTCCTTTGGCTCGCCACAGACCATACCGCTACAGCACAAAATTACAATCTGCTTTGGGCCTTCCCTCTAAATCTGCTAATGCTCCTCCCCCTATCAAAACCAAAATTGGGAACACGAGGACGTAAATACCTAAAATTTTTGATCATTATGCTAGTGTTGCTCACTATGCATTGGTTCATCGGGATTCAGGTGTTTGCCATTGGGTGGATTCCACTCTTAATCGCATTGGGAATACGCTATATTTACCTTCTCAAGTTCAATAGCTAAAAAGCAATCAATAGTCATTAATCAATAGTCATTAATCAATAGTCAATAATCAATTCTTACTGTCCTCTATAATACAATACCGTACTTAAGGTTTTCACAATGATATTGATATCCAAGAACAGACCGCGATGTTTGATATAATAAAGGTCGTATTGCAGCTTCATCAAACTATCATCTACTGATGCGCCATAGCGTGTATTCACCTGTGCCCAACCCGTTAAACCTGGTTTAATAATATGTCTGGTCTCATAAAACGGAATCACTCTAGACAATTCATTAACAAAAAATGGACGTTCGGGTCTGGGACCAATAATACTCATATCGCCGCGCAGCACATTAAAAAATTGGGGGATTTCATCCAAGCGGCTACGTCTCAAAAACTTACCAAAACGAGTGACCCGGGTATCGTTCTTGGTGGCCCATGTGGCGCCATACATCTCGGCATCAGCAACCATAGTCCTGAATTTAAAAATATAGAATATCTCCCCGTTTTTGCCTATTCGCTCCTGCATATACAATATAGGACCTCGATTACCTAAAGCATTTCCAATCATTATCAAGGGTGCAATTACAATCCCAAACAGTAATCCAAAAAACGAAAATAGAATATCAAATAAGCGATGAAAAAACAGATACAAGGTATTTTGATTACTACGGCTAAACGGAAAGTACTTGTAGAAATCCTTACCCACAAACTGAATAGGCACCCTACTAGTGAGTTCTTCATAAACCTGAGTATATTCCCGAATAATAAATCCATGCTCCAATAAGGCTATGAGATCATGATAAATATCACTGGTTATCGTTTCTGAATTATAACTCGCGACCAGAATTTCCGAGATTTGGTACTCGCTAATCACCTGCTTAAGTTGATTAGGACGAAACTCCTTTAAGCCCTTAAATTTAATAGGGTCCTCATGTTCTTTTTCACAATTGATAAAGCCAATAATTTTGTAATTAGGATCGGCCTGGTTAAGCGGACGAATGATATTCTCAATATTTGAAATCTCCCCTACCAACAATACCTTTTTATAAAATCGTGGTGAGGATATAAAAGTCACATAAGCAAAACGCCATAAAAATATAGCCGCAATCATGGTGACATAAAAATAAATAATCTGTAACCGATTAGGCGGTAAAAAAGGCGTTAAAATAGGCGTAAGCAAATAAAATAACACCGTAATAGAAGCGGTAAGTACCACATTTCTAAAGGTGACATCAAGCTTACTGGCTTTTTGCAAATCATAAATTTCAAAAATAGACCCAAATACCGAGAGGTACACAATAAGCACACCTATGGCGACAAAATCAGGCTGACTTATGGTAAGATAAGTATAATCAAAAAAGAGTTCCAAGATATAGATCCCTAGTAAAACAAAAAGAATATCCATTAGTCGCAACAAAATCTTGCGCTCTGATACCTCAAAGTGTATAGCGGTAGTTTTGGTCATTGCAAAGGTGTGTCAACATGTAAATATACTAAGATCTTGTTAATAAGACCTATAATTTTTAAGCGATTACCTCATGCCATAATAATCGTACCTGCTGCCAATCGTATTGTTCTACGCGTTGCCGCGCTGCTGCAATTAAGTGCTCTCGTTGTTTAGAATCCTTAAAAAGGCTAACAATAGCAGTACACATCGCTTCCACATCTTCCGGGGGAACAAGTAAGCCGTGTACCCCATGCTCAATCAAAAAAGGCATCCCCCCAACATGGGTAGATACCACCGGTAAGCCTAGGGCCATGGCTTCAATAACACTCACAGGCGTATTATCATAGTTAGTAGTATTGATAAAAACATTATAGTCTTTAGACAAGCTAATCCATTCAGCCTTCGTTAATTTTCCTGTAATGCTTACCGCGACACCCAAATGAGAAGCCAAGGCTTGTACTGCTTCTAAACTACCGTCACTATCAGGACCAACCATACATAAGTTCGCCTTATAGCCTTGGTCCTGCAGGGACTTTAAGACGCGAACCGCCAATTGTGGGTTATAGATTTTGGAAAATGACCGCACCCATAACAATTTTGGCACATCAAAAGTCCTGTCCTCAAAAGGATAGTGCTGTAAGTCTACAGTGTTCGGAATAAATTCAACATTCGTGTAGCCATGAAACTCAAAGGCATTTTTTAAATATAAAGAGGGTGCTACTGAACATTTGGCATGTTTAAAAATCAAGTTACTTAAATAGGGGTTTTGCTTTAAACGATGGGGCAGATTGCCACCATTAAGACAACAAATATAGGGTAAACCTAAAAGTCGGCATAATTGACTACTCAAGAGCGCAAAGTAAAAATTCAAGGTGCTATAGGTATCGATGAGTACCAAATCCACCTGTTTTCTGTATCTAACACAAGCCCATAGCATAGCACCTAAACGCAAGCCCTTATTAACTTTTGAAGAGCGAAAGATGACCCGATAACCTTCAGATTCAAATAAAGGCCCCAAAACATGAATGGAGGACACATTATTGCGTTTACTTTGCAGGTAATTGCCTATGTACAGCAGGGTTTTCATAAATCACATTTAATAAGCATAAAGCGTATAATAAGGCCGGTGCCGCAATGCGCATTCCGGAGTGGTTGATGGTCGCAAACCAAAAGGCAAAAAAGGCATAAAAAAACAGATTGCGTTTATTAGCCGCAAAATAACTCAAGGGTTTGATGATTAAAATCAAAATGATCAAAATCCCCAAAAACCCATGTTCAGAGAGTAAACGCCCTAATTCATTATGACTAGGTAAATGATGTCCTGATTCTTCAACGCGTTTGTTTTTCACTCGACTCGCGCCAATCCCTAAAAATGGGCTACTCAAAAATCCGTCTACCTCCTCCATAAATAAGCCTATTCGACCCGTGGTAAGGTCCTGCTTCTCACGTCCTTGAGCATCTTGATTAGCATAACGTTTATCAATTAGACCGTAGGTTTGGTTAGAACTTATAGTCCAAGTGATTGCAATGGCAATACAAAATAAAGCAAAAGAGCCTAAAATATTCCCTTTTTGATTAGTATTCGATCTCAAAAATAAAATCCATAAAAATGCCGCTATAACAAGTATGGCTGCCACAACACCTCCACGGCTAAAGGTTACAATGGCCCTAAAGGTCATGGCGCCCAAAATTCCCAAATTGAGTAATTTTAAAAACAGACTCGGCGACTTTAAAAACAAGCGTACAACAATAGCGAACATTCCTAAACCTAAAGCCGTAGACACCTGATTGGGTCCAAAGCCCCCGGAAGTTGCGGCGTTAGATGCGGTTCCGGACAAAGTGTCCTTGATACTTGGATTATATAAAAATAAATAGGTGGTCATGGCGATGCTCGGCAAGGCCAAATACTTCACCAGATCATGTAGCAATGTATGACTTACTTTCCGATCATAACAAAATAAGGCGGCAATCCCTAAACATACAGGGCCGCTCAACACAAAGGCGATATTGGTTCTAAAATTGGCGTCAAAAGTCAAGGTCATTGAGGCCACTAAAATAGAAGGCACCAAGGCAATCAAATAGAAAAAATAAGGGTAACCCTTCCCCGACAAGCCTCTAAAAAACATACCCATGAGCATAAATAAAATCACCAAGTATTTAGAAGCCTCATAGGCAATTCCTCCATCGGTCATTCTAAATAAGACCTCTGCACCCGAAATATAGGCACAGCTTATCAAAACTGCTCGCGTTTTTTCCGCCTTTGGACAGGTAATAATCCACCAAAGACTATAAATCATGAAAATCATGAAATAGAGTTTTGATAAGGGTTCAAACAGATAAAGAGTAATACCTATTCCTATATGAAACAGGACTTCTTTAACATAAGGATCATTTAAATAAGGTCTCGACACTATGCTTTAAATTGGGATAATACCTGCTCGGCAAGTTGACTCGTGTAATGTTCAAATGTAAAACGACTTACCACTGCATGTTGTAAAGTTAACATTCTTCTGTAATTTTCAGGAGATAGCTCTAGTAAATACCGAATTTGGGTGATTAAGCTTGTGGCAGTTATCGGTTCCAATAAGAGGCCTTGTTGTTGATGTTGTATATAATACCCAATGGATGAGATATTCGAGACGATAGGAATACAGCCAAAGGCCATGGCTTCGGCCAATACCTTCGGAAAGCCTTCGGAAGCCGTCGTAGGCATCACGATGGCATGTGCGTTTTTATAAATCTCAAAAACCTCTGCTCTGGATAAGGCTCCATGAAAGTTAATGGCCATGGGCAACTGCTGCGCTAGGTTTTGAAATTCCTGTAATTCTGGGCCTTCCCCCACAAAATCTATGCTCTTGATACGTTCATGTTCTGCTTCAGTCAATAATTGTAAAGCCTCTAAAATCCGGCCCACACCCTTTTCCGCCTCCAAGCGACCAACAAAACAAAGATTCAACGCCCCCTCTAGGGATTTCCTCTCTCCAATAGTCTTACCAAAAGTAACATCCTTCAAGGTTAAACAGGGGTTTTCAAAAGACAAACAATGTTTGGGCTGATCCTCCCAAACCCCATTGATAGTCACTGGGCGACTTTGGCCTTTTAACAACCAACGTTGCCAAGCATAGCCCAATGGTGCGGGATGCTGTTTCCAGTTGCCGGCATATTTATACCAGCCCGGTAAGTTAACCAACCCGCTTAAATACGGAATTAAAAACACGCCGATCCCCGTAGGTGTACGCAGTTGAAAACAATCCACCTGCTTTAAGACCTTAGATACGATACGTATAATTTTAGGCGCTTGATACAATATGGCGAGTTTATCCTTAAAATCTGTTCCGCCTACCGCCGGAATAGGCACAAATTTGATGCGATCGGAACTATAGGCCATAACACTCTTTGGCGCTTCACCCTCATAATGCATGGCCACATGATAAATACGATCAAAAATCTCTAGTAAATGGTTAATCTCGTTCACCGTGGGCGACCAACCTACCAGCGTTCCGTCAGCTAAGGTATAATGTTCGGTATGGGAAATAATGGCAAGATTCATTTAATAGCAAGGGTCGTCAATGTCAACAAATCTAATAAATTAAAACGGATAAGTTCTAGTCAATAATTGGTTTGTCACACTGAGCCTGTCGAAGTGTTGTTTATGAACACAAGGCTGTATTCAGTCTCAAATCCCAATTATCAATTATCAATTATCAATAATCAATATTCAATCCCCCTAAACTTGTCATGCTGAGCTTGTCGAAGCATCAATTATCAATTCATTAATTCGTAATTCGTAATTCGTAAATCCAAAACCACTTAACATCATTCTGTTTTTAGTGTACAATCACAGTCGCAAATCCGAAATTACAAATCCCAACAACCAATCTAAAGAAATTCCAAAAAAAGATTTCGACAAGCTCAATCTGACAGTACAAGATGATAATAAGGCTCAACTTTGTCACATTGAGCCTGCCCGCCTCGAGCGCAGTCGAGAGGTCAAGAGTTCGAAGTGCTGGAGAGGTTTAGTTGGCAGTCTTCCGTCTCAAATCACAATTATCAATTCGTTAATTCGTTAATCGTAAATCCCAAATCCCAAATCACAAATCCCAAATCACAATAATCAATTATCAATAATCAATATTCAATATTCAATCCCCCAAAACTTGTCATGCTGAGCTTGTCGAAGCATCAATTACCAATAACCTCCACATATCGCTTCACAATAATCGCCCAATCATGCTGTTTTGCCCAATCTTTAGCCCGAGCAGCATAGTCTTGTTTTTGATTAAGAATCGTTTGAATCCCTGCACAAAAAGCAGAGGTATCGTTTAAAGGAATTAACAGCCCCGAACCTTGGTGATCTATAGCATCTTCAATCCCACAGCCCAAAGCCCCTATCGCTGGAATTCCTAGGGCATTGGCTTCCAAAATCGCGATTCCAAAGCCTTCCACATCACCGCTGGCTGTAGCAGCACTCAACATCACAAATATATCACAACTATGCAGTAGTTGTTTCAACTGCTTATCCGCCACACGACCATGAAAGGTGACCTGGGATTCAACATGTAAGTGTTTGGCAAGGTCGAGAAACGCTTCCTTTTGTGTTGGAATACCTATACAATGGTACTGCAAATTCGGAAAAGTTTTGAGTAGTTCAGGAAGCTGTTGGATCACTTGGCCCTGCCCTTTTCGTTCTGTAACATTTCCTACAGTCACTAGTCTAGGCTGTCCTTGAAGTGTTATTGGTGCTTCAGAAACCTGCTGCCATTTAGAAACCTCTATTCCGTTGGGTATCACATGCACCTCTTTCAATTTAAGGTGCGCGATCAAGGATCTGGTATAGTTGGACACACAAATGACCTTATGGAAACGCTTTAAGGCAAAAGCAATAGATTGCCTCAAGACCAAAGGTTTAAAATTAACCTCCGTACCATGCACCACGGCAATATAGTTCTTATGGTGGAAGTAGCTGGAAAAAGCCACAGCCCAAAGTGAAAACTTTCCTGAAGCTAGCACCACATCAACGCTTTTTGTAAGTCGAAACAATAGCTGAAGCCGTTTTATATACATCAAAATCCTAGGCTTCCGCATGGCTATGCGGTGGACATTGATCTCTAAGGCACTATCAAACCTTGTTTCTGCCGAGCCATCTAGATCGCGCTGATCACAAAGAACCTGAACCTGCCAGCCTTGTACCTGTAGTTGTTTTGCCAAATGATAGGCATGAGTACCAATACCACCGGGCTGCGGTGGAAACTCTGAAGTGACGATAAGCAATCGTTGGGCTTTGTGTGTCATGGTAAGGGTTCTATTAATGGGCCTTCATGCAATGCTTTGCTTGAAAGTCTCCAGGATCGCAGCACTTGAATCGAGACGATAGGTAAAAGAAGTAGGCTAATCAAAACACCAATGCCTTTAAGGTAGCTATTGCCCTTAAACCGATAAGGCATGATGGACATAGGCACAGTCCGCAACAAGGCATAGCCTGCTTGCCGATTCCCGAAATAACGTCTAAAAAAATACAATACACTTGGGATAGGTCTTGGTGCCAAGAGTGATGAGGTCCTAAAGGCGTCCCAACTGCCCATCTGTCGCAGGCCTCCATGGTCGACCTTCAGATGCAAGCGTTTAGCATGCGGATTGGACACATTCAAATACCCAGCCAAAAAGGCGCGTAAGCCAAACTCGCCGTCACCCATGCGCTGCCGTTCAAATTGCCGGTCAAACATTCCTAATTCTTTAAACACCTTCTTTTTGATCATCACATTCCCGGTATCCAATTGGTCACTAACCCTAAAAAATGCATAATGGGCTGGCACCGTGTCGCCTACTTTAGAGATGGAAACGCCAGAAGATAAATCCGCATTAAAAACATCCAAACACTTTAAATGCTGCCGAATCCAATCGCTGTCCACTCTGCTATCGTCATCAAAAAACAAGAGGTAGTCGCCTTGAGCCTGTTGAATGGCCGTATTGCGCGCCAACCAAAGTGCTTTCTCTTCTTGCTGGCTTACTTTTAAATCTAATGCATACGATTTATAAAAATCCTTTTGAAAGGGTTCAGACTGATCCACCACCAGCACTTCAAAATTAGAATAGTCTTGACGCTCCAAATCCATCAAGACATCCTTGAGATAGGTATAACGGTTTAAAGTAGGGATAATGACCGACACTTTTGGCGCTTGGGCAACCAGTGGGGAATTGAAGGCATTCCAATCCGAATGCGGTATAGGTGCCTCCAAATAGCGGCTACGTCTGATGCTTCTAGTCCTATAAAACGCGCTTAAATTCTTAATAGGGTGTTTTAGACTCAACAACCGCAGTAGTAATACATACCAGACCCATACCCTACTAAAATAGGTTCTGCTAAAGGCGTATTCATCCTGCAGAGGTAGTAGGTCAAAGGTGGTAAAGGTGGGAGCATCGCCTATATAGCCTTTATGAATAGCCTGCCAGGAAAGGTCGTAGAGTCGCGCTTGTTCAGACACATAATAAACCCGAGGCTCTAATTGGTCTAATACCGCTTGGGGCAGTGCATCGGGGCGAGGAAAAACCGATTGCCCCTTTTTATTTAGGAGCGTAAAATAATGCGTGGGTTGTAAATATTTAAGAAATTGGAATAACATAGTTTATTTTGTAAAACACCAGACCACATGGTCCTCCTGAAGTCCAAATCTAACAATTGTATTTGGATCCAAGGCGCTTACGCTTAAAGTTTCTGTTTGAAATCCCGCGGCTTCAAAGCGCTGGTAATAGTCTAAACCACAGCTCCGGCAATGGTCATAATGCCCGTGAACGCGCTCAAAATCGGCATAAGCCATCGTATGATCTTCAAAAGTTGTAGGATTGCCTTGGGGGTAAATAGGCACACTGACTATCAAGGAACTGCCGGACCTCATCACGCGATACAGATGGGCAATAGCCTTGATATCCTCCTTGATATGTTCAAATACATGCCAAACAATACCTAGATCATAGTTCGTATTTAAATGTTTTGGGTTGCTGATATCATCAATGATATTAATTTGTTTTCGAACTTTAATATCCACCCGATCATGGCACACTAAATCCTTAAATCGCCCTTGAACAAATCGAAACTCATTCATATTGGGTGCCACATGCAATAGCTTCAAATTTGGGTGAATCAAATTAAAATAATCAAGAGCAAAGGCCACCAGTCGTGTTCTGGCCTGTGAATGGCAGCTTGGACAATGTTCATCAAAAAAGCGCTGCCCTTTCCAATTACAAATGGGACAATATACTTGAGTCCCACGATAGACCAAAGTTCTGTAGCGTCGTAAAACACGCTTGGTTATGCGTTGCTGATATCGGTTTAGCCGACGGTAAATAGTCCTTAACTTCATAATAGTTCAGTTAGGTTTACTGTATAGAAGTCATGAAAAGCCTTTTGTTGTTCTAAACTACTAAATCCATTAACAACGCGCAATCGGGCCTTATATCTAACTTCATCTTTCTGTTCATCAGACAATGCTAGGATGGAATTAATAGTGTCAGCTAATAAAACGGGATGTCGTTTCCTGACTAGCCATCCTGTTACTTCATGCACGATGTTTTCAGGAAGGGCGCCACCATCCGACACCACACACAAACAGCCCATGGCTTGGGCTTCTAATACGGCATTGCAAAAGCCTTCAGAATGACTGTATTGTATATAGATGTCCGTCCGTGATAGATACGCTACCACCTCTTCATGACCTACGCGACTGATGAGACTAACTTCATCCTGTAATCCTAATTGATGGATCGCATACACCAATGCTTCCCGCTCTTTACCATCCCCAATAATACGGTAATGGAACTTCAGGCCTTTAGACTTAAGCAAGTACAAAGCTTCCAAAGTATAATCCAAACCTTTAATCCATTCCAAACGAGCAATAGTCAATAATTGAACCACTGCTGTCCCATCGTAGGCTTGAGGCTCCCTGCTCTTAAAGGTATCGAGATCTATCGCCGGGGGTATAATTTGGTAAGCTTTGCTTTGGGCTAATCCCAAACCATAGGCCTTATCTAAAAGATACTGTGAGATGGAATGCACCTTATCCACCTGCCTCCACAACAAATCGTAACACTTTGGAGCTTTAAGAGGATACACATCCAAATCATAACCCCTAAAACTTACAGCCATTTTAGCTCCAATGGCTGCAGCCACATGCTCCTTTTGTAAGGCCATGGTTGCGAACCCAAAATGCAGACAGTCTAAATCGGCCCTTAAAAGATGTGAATTAGTATAAATAGTTTTAAGAATCTGCTTCCATGAACGCTGCGCCTTTCGTTCAAGAATTACAAAACGTTTTAAACGTTTAAAGTAAGGCATAAGTCTAATCCCTATTATAACAAAGTTAACACCTTGAAATAATAAATTTCTATTATAAACCTTAGGCCCACGCACTACAGGACAACCAGTAAATAAAGGGTTCTTCTTCTGAACAAAAAGTTGGACCTTATGCCCGTTAGCCAGAAGTCCTTTAATTTTGGAATTAAAAAAAGTTTCTGAATATGAAGGTGTAGTAGATAAGATGAGTCCAATTTTCATTTTACTAATGTTTTATAAAATTTGGCATATTGAACGATGAAAGCATCAATAGAGAATTCATTTTGCACATAGCTTCGCATGGAATATGCTATAGCATTTCGTTGTGTTTGCGAAAGGGCTTTAATCCTAAGGATATATTTCATTAATTCGCTATGATTGCCAGCTTCAAACAAACAATCTTGAAAAGGCAAAAGAATATCCTTAATACCGGAGATAGTTGAGCCAATTACTACACGCTCACAAGCCATGGCCTCCAATGGCGCAATAGGCAAGCCTTCTTTACGCCCTTCATCTTTAGTAGGGATCACAAACACATCGGCCAAGGCCAGATAAGGCCTCACATCCAGTTGCTTTCCCACAAAAAACACACAGGGATTCGCATAGCGCTCTTTAAGTTCAGTGCCATAGGCATTTTGGTCATCACCCACAATAAGCACCTTTATGTTTGGATCATTTAATTGCTCGACGGCCTCTAATAAAAGTTCAATCCCCTTCACCGGCACTAAATTGGCCACACTAACGATCACAAAATCAGATTTGGAAAACTGTAGCCCTTCTGGACTTTTATAGCACTTTTCTAAAGGCATAAAATAATCGGTATCAACGCCGAGTGGAATATAGCTGGTTTTATGAGCCAACTTCTTAAAGAATTGCTGCATCATATCCGTATTAATGGCAATAATATGGCTACTCAATTGACTGCGCCAGCGCCACGCCTTATTGCCCCAGCCCATAGCTTTTTTGGTATAGACAAAGGGAATGCCAGCCAGTTTGGCGGCCAAGGGTTCCGTAATATCACTGCTCCAATGCCAGGAATGGATGATATCAAAGTGTTGTCGTTTAAAAAACCTGGAAATCCTATAAATCCGTAATGGTAATGTGAGATACGGCCGATAACTCGTGTAGAATGCAAACTCATGGATTGGCACGCCAAGTGCCTTCACTTCCTTAAAAAAAGCCCCACGCGAGTGGGTACAGCAAATATGGGCCTCAAACCGTTTGGGGTCCAAACCTTTGACGAGATCATAAACCACCTTACCACTACCCGCGGTATCAAAATTTGGAATGGTAAACGCTATTTTTATCTTTTTTGTCATACAAATCTACACTTTTCATCAATCATCAATTATCAATTATCAATCTCCCAAAACTTGTCATGCTGAGCCTGTCGAAGCATCGAAGCATCTATGCCAACTGGAGCTTACTTGCCTCGTACCAGCCTGCCTTGAGCGCAGTCGAAAGGTCGAGAGAACCAAACACAAATCTACACTTTTCATCAATCATCAATTCTCAATTATCAATTATCAATTAGCAATCTCCCCAAATTTGTCATGCTGAGCCTGTCGAAGCATCGAACCAGCCTGCCTTGAGCGCAGTCGAAAGGTCGAGAGAACCAAACACAAATCTACACTTTTCATCAATCATCAATTATCAATTATCAATCTCCCTAAACTTCGCCAAAACCAACAACATATTCACCTGATGGGCTGTTTTAGGTGCTGGCTGTTTATAAAAATCAGTCAAAAGGCTATCCACCATAGTCTTAGGTATCCACTCTAAAAATGCGTTCTGATTCAAGATTGCTTTTAACTGCTGTTCATTATCGCTTCCCAAAAATTGCAACTCCCAATTGCGCTGTACATAAGGCTTTCCTCCTAGGGCATTAAATTGCCGCTTCAACTTATCAAGCACCTTATAGGTGGTGTTATATGGGAATTTATTTAATCGGTAGTTGTTTAAATTAAAAGGGCGATGATCTTGCCAGGTGATTCGCGCCAATTCGGGAGCCCTTGTTTTTATGTAAGCGATCTGTAGTTGTCTGTCCTTTAAATAGGCTTCTGGGATGGTGCAAATAAATTGACACATACGATCATCATAATAAGGTAAGCTAATAGGCTTATAGGCCTCAAACACCGCTAAATTGACCGAGGTCCAGCGTGGTGCCCAATACAGGCTTTTAAAAGCCCTAATACGAGCGTTGGCACTTTGTGGTATATCAATTTGAGCTAACAAATGTGTCACTCTGGTTCTTAAATAGTCATAAAACCCGCCATCTAAACCCCAAGTGTCCCACAGGCCTTCAGCCAGTTCCAATCCACCTTGTTTTAGGATTTTATTGAGCACGTGATCCACTTGCTGATCAAAGCCTAAAGCATCTGGCACTCTCATATCATCAAATAAGACATCACCCCAATGCCCTAGTGAAAATAGGTCTCCTCCGAGTTTTGGGAATTTATCCAGCACGGCCATTTGTCTCGGACTCGTAAAATCACTGTAACATTGATTTAAATTAGCCAAGGCATCCAGTTGATTCCATAAATAGCCTTTGGGAATTACATCCCGAGTAAATTCAAAACCACAAGTGTTAGCAAGCTGTTCTGCGATTTTAGTTTCAGGATAGCCATTCTCAAATTCATAACTATAACTCACCACCTCTGTGTCCAGATGTTTGAAGGCAGCCGCCTGGGTACGGCTGTCCAGTCCTCCAGACAAGGGCAAAATGATTGTCTTGCCTTGCGTTTGTTCCTTGATGATGCGCTCAAAAAGATCTGTAAACTCCTCCAAGGCCTGTTCAAAACTAATGTCTCTTGGACTGTAATGCCATGTAAACCAAGGTTTGGAATCTATGAGCACCCCCGATTCATCAATGGTATGCTTGGAAGCAGGCGACAGCACCACCTGGTCTTTCCAATAGCTATCCTGATCTAAAAAAAAACCCGTTGCTACAAATACGCAAATCGCTTCTAAATGCAATTCATGAGCTGCCTCACGATTTGCAAATTGGGCTTTTGAAGGAATAATAGCTGTGCTAATACTGGTACTCAAATCACTCTGATGTTAATTTATATAAATAGTAAGTATCTTCCCGGTGAACAAGTTCTAATAAGTTAGATTTTAAAGGCTGCTTCGCTAAAACATAATCTATTTTATAACTAGGTTTTCTGTCTTTTAAGAGCTCCAAATTGTTAGCCAGTTGACGTTTATACAGTTCCCGTTCATACCATTCTGGAATAGCCTTCATATCCGCCGGAATAAATTTATAAACCACAAAGCGATCCCGCTCGAGCCGTCTATTAAGTGACAAATCACTCAAAAAACTCAAAACAACAGCATCCTTTTTCGTATGCGTCTTTACATAACTACCCATGGCATTTAAGGCAAGATAGGGGTTTTGGTTAAAATAGACATATAGACCCTTCAAATTGGGTTTAGCTAATTTCACAATACATATAAATGATATTAAAATGATGAGTGTCTTCCAGACTTGCAAATATTTTGATCGCAAGCTTGAAAATATAAATATTGAAAATAGTAAGCTCACTACGAAAGTTGATATGGTAAGTATGCGAAATGGATAGTATTTAAGCAGCACACCTTCTTTATCAAAAAACGCGATGACCACAGCAATCAACACCCAACTTAAGGATAAGAGTACAAAGCCATTTAAACGTTTCAATTGTTCGCTAGTGGCAAACCTATGAAAGTACAAACTAAAGCATAGAGCAATAAACGTAGTACAAACCCCATAAAAGTGATGCGAATAAAAATAGCCCAGATCTTTAAAAATACCTAAATGATGTGGATGCCTGAAATACGAATATATCCAATCTACCGATGGCGAAAATTCAACAGCTCCCGTCACGGCCTGTCTGAGGTAAAGTACAAAAGGCACAAGCGCCAGAACATATATGAGCCCAAGTTTTAAAAATTCATAGCCTTGTTTTGGTTTTTCGAAAA
This sequence comes from Geojedonia litorea, assembly GCF_042654525.1. Classification (NCBI taxonomy): domain Bacteria; kingdom Pseudomonadati; phylum Bacteroidota; class Flavobacteriia; order Flavobacteriales; family Flavobacteriaceae; genus Geojedonia; species Geojedonia litorea. Next base: position 145,174 of record NZ_JBHSGP010000005.1, on the reverse strand, counting down.
ATACTAGTGTACCCATAAAAAATAAAAACACATAGACACCAACCAACACATGAAAATAAGTCCCAATAATAAGAAGCACGAGCATAGTTCTATAGTGCGCTTTCATAAAATAATAAAGCGCGAATACTATAAAAACATAGGAAAACCCCTTGGGTTCTACCGATACAAATAACCAAGAGCCACCAAAAAACGACTGTTGCAATAAAAACAAAACAGGCAGATGCAATAAAATATGAAGGGCAGAAACTTTAAGTGTTTTATAAATTTTCCCTAGAGCAATCGCATATAACAAACACAACAGAAGCCGCATACTTATAAGCAGCGATTCAAAACTCATAAATTGTAATAAGAAACCCGTGATAAATTGATACAGTAACCGCGTCCCCGGAAATTCATTTAAATAGCGCGATGCGATCCAATCGGGATCCATAAATTGCTTGGCATATAAGAGGTACTGCTCCTCATTTCCATTAAGATCGAAGGACAAATAACCTAATAATAAAATACAAAAAACCAAGACGGTTCTAGGGATAGCGCGAAGCAAGGCTTCAGCATCGAATTCCCACAAATACCTACTAATCTTTCCTATAAGCTGTTCCATATTAGCTGTTTGAAAATCTGCATGGGTTTAACATTAAACATCACTGACCTTTAATATAAAACTCTTATAAAAGGTTTTTGGAGGTAGTTGCACGGTTGTCTTCTGGTTAAGCTGAAATAGTAAGATTAAAAAGCTACATAAAACAACCAGGGTTAAAATATTTATGGCACTCAAAACAAGCAACGATGACCAACTTGGTACCGAAACAGGGCTAATAACGGTCACTATTAAAAATACCAATAAGCCCACTAAAGTCAACCCAAAAAATAAAGCCGAAACCAACAAAAGTCGTATAGAAACAATATCAAGATAGATAGAAATCGAACTTAATCCATGTAACATTAAATCCTGAAAATTCATTTTAGAACGCCCTTCAAAACGCTCACCCCTATTGGTGCCCTGCGAAACATAAGGAGTTTTCGATTTAATAATACCACCCGAAAAGTGATTCCAAATCTCGGGTAACGATACCACCCGCGTCAAAAATGCATATGGAATACAGCTAAAATTTCCAAAGTCTAAAGTTTGAGACGTGAGTGCATTAAACAAAAGTTTGTATAGCTTATAAAAAAACTTAAAAACAGGACCTTCTGTACGCTTTTTACGCTTTGCAAAAACAATAGTCTGTTGAGCCTCCTGCTGTAGTCTGCCAATTAAGACCTCAATATCTTCAGGCCGATCTTCACCGTCGCAATCCATAACAATAACCGCGTCGCTACCTGACACATGGGCTTCAACATAGGAAAGACCAATAGAAATCGCACGTTGGTGCCCCATATTACTACTTAAATCCAGTATTGAAATGGGGACCTTTGCAAAAGCCTTAAGCTTAGGGGTCGGCTCTGTAGACCCGTCGTTAACTGCAATCACCCGGTCCACTCGATAAGGCGCATGTTCTGATAAACTATGAAGGGCATCGATGAGCAACTGAAAACTTTGCCAATCATTGTAGACAGGCGTAACAATGATAATTCCGGTACTCATATGAATAGCTGATTATACTTAAAAGTGGTTTTGAATAACATGTAAAGGGCTTTTTTAAATACGGTTCAAAATACAATAAAAAACTTGTAACCGAAATGGACAATTCAAAAATCGTTGATTCGTTTAATCGTTAATTCGTTTAATTGCATCATTACTACATTGATACATTGATATATTGATACATTGATACATTGATACATTGATACATTGTTAAATCGTTAGTGTCATCCTGAACTTGCCTTTGTCATGCTGAACTTGCCTGTGCTGAATTTATTTCAGTATTCAGCATCTTTTCTACCAACCGATAACTGAAGACTGCTTACCGCCTATAGCATATAGCCTACAGCTTACAGCCTAAAGCCTAAAGCCAACAACCAACAACTAACAACCAACATCCTCATACATGTCCAAAAACTGCTATTTAAAATGAACCTTTAATTTCAAAACTCGTTTCTCTATTAATTCATACGACAAAATAGCTACAATAAATGTGAATAGAATATGATACGGAAACTGCTGAAAAGATAATGTACCTCCAGGCCCTGTTCTTAAAAACAATCCCTGAAAAACATATAAGCCATATGATATCTTTCCAATATAATTTAAATACTTAAAATTTAAAATAGATACCAATACAGAATCTTGATTATGAAAAATCCACAACAAAAAAAGAGCTACTCCTAAAGATTGAATTAAATACGCGCCTAATAAAAGAGAATTTGGCAAGTACAACGGACATAAAAATAGCAGAATACTCATTGGAAACAAATAAATATTAGGCTTCAAAAAGCTCTTAAGCGATGAAAAAGAAGAATTAACTATAGCCAGCAAGCTACCTATAATTACAGGTCCAACCGCTGGGATAAACCATCGAAGTGGATTAAATCCATTCTTAATGAACTCAAATTCATTGTATACTATCAGAAATAAAGTGCATAATAGTATCACAAATAACGTAATAGCTACAATTGACTTTGTTTTAAGATAATAAATTATAAAAGGCCAGGTTAAATAAAACTGTTCTTCAACGGCTAAAGACCAGGTATGACCAAGTTCAGAGATATAAAATTCTTTAGGAACAAAATTATAGAGATAAAAGAATGAATAAGCAAAACCTGCCAATGAATAGGATATTAAATCAAACTTCATTAATAAAGCTATTATGACATAAAAGATAATGAGTGGTGGAAGTAGTCTTAAAAAACGTCGGATATAAAAATTTTTTAGACTGACTTTATGTTTGAGTTTTTCTGACAATAGAATAGATGTAATTAAAAATCCACTTAAAGTAAAAAATATTTGAACACCCGTATTTCCAGAAAACAGCATCCATGTGCGCACAGTAATAAAATCATATTCAAATAATTTAGAACCAAAACCCAAATGTGTTTGAAGCACCATCAGAATGGACAGTCCTCTCAACCCGTCAAAACCTTTTATATACTTCATATAAAATTATATCCTTTAATCTTTAACACCCAGAATTCAACACCTATCATCCTGAACTTGCTTTTGTCATGCTAAACTTGCCTGTGCTAAATTTATTTCAGTATTCAGCATCTTTTCTACCAACCGATAACTGAAGACTGCTTACCGCCTATAGCATATAGCCTACAGCTTATAGCCTAAAGCCTAAAGCCTAAAGCCAACAACTAACAACCAACATCCTCATACAAGTCCAAAAACTGCTGTATAGAATCCTCCGCACCAAAATGCTCCTTTACAAAATCATGGGCATTTTGCGTAATTCTTTGTAATTCAACTTCTGAACTTTCTGCCACCTCGACAATAGCTTTAGCTAAAGCTTCCGGATCTCTAACAGGTACCAACCAGCCGGTTTCATTAGGAATAACCACTTCAGGCATTCCCCCACAATCCGTTGAAATGACTGGTATACCCAAAGCCATAGCCTCTAAGACCACATTGGCAATACCCTCATTTAAACTAGGTAAAATAAGCACATCAAAGTCCTGCATAACCTTGAACAATGCTTGTTGTTCTAAGGCGGATAGGATCTGAACCTCATCCCTAATTCCTAATTGATCCATTTGAAACAAGGATGCTTCATCTATGGGGTTAGAATTCACAAAGGTGAAGTCATAAGAAAAACCCCGTTCCTTTAAAATAGCGCAGGCATCAAAGGCATAGCGCATGCCCTTTACCCAATGAAATCGACCCACCGCACCAATTCTAAAGGACTGATGTACTCGCTTTTGATAGGGCTTATAGACTTCAAATACTTGAGGCGATAATGGTGAATGGATGACTTCGATTTTAGAAAGCTCTGCACCATACTCCATAGCTGCGCTTGCCATAGATTTTGAAACCGCATGAAACCCATCCATGAGAGGGAATGTTGTACGATATACATCAGCAATATAAGGGGCTACAATAGGCGTATAATGCACATGGGCACCGCGCAAACTCACCACCATAGGAATCTTAAATCTGGTCTTTAAAAAGGCATAAAACTCCAAATCCCGAGTCCACTGCATATGAAACACATCAGGGCGATATAAAATAATAGGTAAAAAACGCGTCAACCACACCCACTGCTCATAACGAGTATGATAACGTCGTATTTCGTTTAACAAGGGTTTTAAATCTCCCGGGCGCTTCAACAGCAAAAGGACTAAACGATAAAGGGTATAGGCAAAATTGACCCAATGCCGCTTTGGACTTATATATTTATATATATGAGGAGACGCATAGGTTTTTGGTTGCTTTTGCACCCCAAACAAGAACACCTGATGCCGTTCACTAACACCTTCAATCAGCTGTTCGATAAAAGTAGAACTGGGTAATTCTCCAGAAAAAATTGCTATTTTCATACCAACTGCTGTTTTATAGCCCATTTTTGCCAAGCATAAATGTGCCAAACACCCCAAGCACTATCATGTTTATGGTCCAAATACTGGGAAACATAATTCCTGACCTCAATCACATCGATGTTACTCTCCCCATAAAATGGGGAATTAAAAATAACATGCAATACATCTTTTTTTAAGGCACCTCGTAACCATGTATGAATGGGAACCGTGAAGCCGCGCTTCTCATGAGCAATAAGAGGTTCGGGGTAGTAATTAGTCATCAGTTTTTTAAGCAAGCGCTTAAGGTCTTTTTTCGAGTTAAATTGTTTTGGATGAAAATTCATACTTTCATTAATCAATTGCTTATCTAAAAATGGAACCCTGACTTCTAAACTATTCGCCATACTCATCCGATCTACTTTTACTAAAACGCGTTGTAAATGACCATAAAATTCATTCCTTCGTAGATCTTGTAGTAAGCTTTTTGATGTCTTTATATCTATTGAATATAATGCCAAGATAGCATCAGAAAATGGTATTCTTGGAAAAAAGGAATCTAAAGCAGGCTTTAAAATATGGGAATGTTTTCCTAATAACCATTCATCTATGGTTTTATAATTATAGGGCGCCCAGGTATTTATAATATTGAGTTTATTCAACAACCTAATAATTGGTTTCCGTAAATTAAATGGAAGCTTAAACCAAAATTGCTTATTTACAACATCTAACATCCTTGGATACCCAAAAAATAATTCATCCGCTCCATCTCCAGACAACATTACCGTATGTTTTTGTCTCGTTTTTTTTGTGAGTAAATAAGTTGGTATGCTTGAATAATCTCCAAAGGGTTCAGATAAGTATTCAAAATGCTCATTAACAGAATTCAATAATTCATTAGTATTAACATGCTCAATATGATGTTGAATGTTTAAATGATCGGCATAGGCACTTGCCGTTTCCGATTCATCCAAAGTTTTATCGCTCACAGCTAACGTAAAGGCTTCAATCTTCGTGTTTTTCGATTTTGCTATGGCTGTAATTAAAGGACTGTCAATACCACCACTTAAAAAAGTAGCTAATGACACATCACTCACCATCTGTTGTTCAACAGCATGTTCTATTTGATTTTTGATATCTATAATAATGTCATCCTCTTCTTTCAGGTCTAATCTTTTTGTACTACACAACTCGTTTAGTTCAAGTTCTTCAATAGTAGCATTTGAAGAGATTTTTAACAACTGCCCAGGTTTAAGTTGGAAAATATGATTATAAATAGTATTAGGAGCTTGCATATATCCAAAAGCAAAATATTCCTTCATTAATTCAGGGCGTAATTGCAATTGACTTTTAAACCATGGATGTTTAAATAACTGATCAAATTGAGAGGCCATTACTACGCCTTGATCAGATACGCCATAAAACATGGGTTTTATACCCGCAAAGTCTCTAGACAGATACAAACACTGTTTGTAAGTATCAATAATGGCAATTGAAAACATACCATTAAGTTCTCCTATAGTATTGACAACCCCAATAACATCCAATAAATGAACCAAGACTTCTGTATCAGACGAAGATTTAAGGTTTTCAAGATGATAGCGTTCCTTTAACGACGTATAATTATAAATCTCACCATTAAAAACTACTAGATAGCGTTTACTAGGACTAAATTTAGGCTGATTTCCAAGTTCAGAAAGATCCAAAATTGCGAGACGGTTAAAACCTAATTGATAATAATCTGACTTAGAAGTTTCGGTAGCATCTGGTCCTCGATGCTTTGATAAAGCCAATAGTTTTAAAAAAACATCCTGTTGAGTTAATGCAACACCCGTATCAAATAAATATTCACCTAAAAACCCACACATTATACAGAAAGTTTTTGGTAAAGTGTTAATAACCGCTTTACCTCATGTTCTACTGAAAAATTAGAATGAGCATAATCAATTGCGGCTTTTGAAAATTGCAAATACAAGTTCTTATTTCGCCAAAGCTGGTCAATATATAAAGAGGCTTGTTCTGAAGCATTGGGAGCAACGCAATAACCACTATGATTAGGCACAATAGCCTCAGGTAGACCATCGCTAGTTGAAACCAGGGCTGGAATACCCATAGATTGTGCCTCAACTACCGACATACCGAATGATTCTGAATGACTCAATTGCAAAATAAAATCATAGCTCGGAAGCAAGGTTTTAAGTTGCGTATTGGAGACCTTACCCTTGATCGTAACTATATCTCCCAAACCCAGTTGATCCACTAAATAATACAGCTGTCCCAAATCAGGGCCATCCCCGTACACGTCATACTTCACAGGCAAACCCTGTTCCTTTAACAACTTAATGACCCTTAAATTGCCTTCAATATTCTTCTCCCAACACATTCGAAATATAGAGACAATTTTAATAATCTTACTGTTAGGTGCTTTTGGACTAGCTTTAAAAGCATGTCCAAACGAAATAGGAATCACATGTATCCGTTCCAGGTCAATCCCCCATTTTTTATGTAAATACTGCTTTTGGTGCTGGCTCATCACTACAAAAGCATCGACACGATTACCAAAATCCCTGTAAAAATCTTGCCATTTGGCGCTCACCCAGGGTTTCACATAGGTATCCCCGCCTCTTAAGGTAATAACGATCTTCGGCCCTTGGTCTTTAGGCATTGCTAATAAGCCTAAAACTTTAGGAAATAAATACGAATGCTGCACATGTACAAGGTCGACTTTCTTCTTTAAAGCTTGAAGCTCATTGTATTGAAGAGGTATTTTAGTATAGCCTATCAACCGCTGCCAACGCTCAACAACCCGACGTCTAAAATACCCGGGCATCACCTCTACTTTTGAAGAGGCCTTACCTTTAAAAGTTTGTATAGAGACCTCCAATTGCTTTTCAATTTCAAGCGCCTCCATAACGGGAGGCATATACGGCTGATAAAACACAGGGTAACTTTCAAAGATACAACTTATACTTATTTTACTTTTCATCTTGTTTAATATCTGAATATTACCCCATATAATTTTAATTTTAATGGAATTTTCAATGATTTAATTTCCCAAAGACACATTGATTTGTCCTTATCCAGTTCGCCTTTTTTAGTATAGTTTTCATTTATAACCGTTAAAGGTTTTGAAAAGTAAAAAGGGGAATTCATTAAATTTAGTTTTCGCCAAGCCCCTGTTTTGATATTTCTATTCTTCGAATGTTTTACAAAACTAGTTGTTAAAAGATAACGACTTTTACTCTTTTTAATATTAACCAGTGCCTTATAGATATTTTTGATGGAAAGGTGCACTAAACAATCTCTACAAAATATCAGGTCCGTTTTAGGCAACGGATCAGAGGTTAAGTCAAGGGTTTGGAATTTGATAGTTGCCTGCTCATACATCAAAATGTTATTTTTAATTAAATCTGGAACAATATCTGCACCAATGTAATTAATATCATTAAGATCTACTTTTCTCATCCAATTAAAATCCCCACAAGGAATATCAAGCATTGAATTAATATCATATTGTTTCAACAATTTATTGAGCTCTTTTATTAATGTTTGAGTATGTATTAAATCAGAACCAGCCCCAGATATACTTTCGTCACTATCCCAATAATGGGTCGTATATATTTCATTAAAAGTTTGACTAATGGTTTTGTGTTCAGATTTACGGGTTATGCTTTTATATAAATTTAGAATTGGTTTCGGAGCAATACGCTTTATAGTCGTTTTTAATCGCATGATTAATTATTAAATAATTGGAATCTTAAATATAGATAAAGAAAATTTATAATTTCTCTTGGCTGATAATTTGTGAGTCTAAAAATAAACGACACTTTATCTTTAAATTTAGGATGCCTATTGATTAACATAGTTTTATAATAATGCCATTCTTTACTTTTAACAAGATCATAATCCTTTCTTGTAAATTTGTCTTTTCCCCAATCAAGTAGGCTTTTGGTCAACTTTCTATATAATAAACTTCGTTCTATTGCCGAATTAACTCTTGTAATCGACATATTACTATCATGCAATCGCACATACCCTAATACCTCGTTGATGGCATAAAACGGATAATAGTAACTCACGCGTCTCCAAAACTCCCAATCTTCAGCAATAGTGAATGACGGATTAAAATAACCAACCTTTTCAAAAACTTCTTTTCGCACTAAAGGAATAATAGACGCAGTTCGGTTTTTTAATAGTAAATGCTCAAAAATATAACCATGATTAAATCCAGCATGTGATTTGATGTCTCCAGTTCGTTCACCTGATTGTGTAATTGTAGCCGTATCACCGGTAACAACAAAAATTTCTGGATGGGCTTCAAAGACCTTAATCTGTTTTTCAAGTTTATCCAGAACCCAAACATCATCATCATCACAAAAACCTATAAATTTACCTTTGACTTTTTGAATTCCATAATTTCTAGAATCAGGCTGTCCCGTGTTGGGTTTGTAATAATAATGGCATTTTAGGAATTTCGAGCAGATACTTTGATTTAGCTTGGATTCTTCCGCATTTGAACCATCATCAACGACTAGGATCTCAAGATAAGTATAAGTTTGGTTTTGAATACTTCTTAAAGTATGTTCTAAATATCGATTTCGATTATAAGTGGTTACAATGATGCTAACTACAGGTATATTATTTTCAATTATCATTGTACTTAATTTTAGCTCTTTCCAAGATTTGATGTTTTGAAAAACTCAAATCTTAAAAATAGATGTAATAAATGGAACGCATCTTTAAAATTAAAAATCAATATTTTAAAAAAGAATAGTAACTTTTTCCAGATACCTGAATAATTATTAGTGATAATTTTTTTATATGTTGCCCATTCATTTAAATAAATCAATATAAAATCTGTTCTAGTGAATTCTGTTTTACCCCATGACACTAATGATTTAGTCAGTTTTCTATATAATATAAATCGATTAATCGGACTATAGTTTGCATTGCTCGTCATACTGGCTTGATGGATTCTTACATATGCTAAAGTCTTTTTAATAGCATAAAAATGATAATAATAACTGACTCTTCTCCAGAATTCCCAATCTTCTGCCATAGTAAAATTTGGATTAAAATAACCTACTTTACTAAATATTTCTCTGCGTATTAATGGTGTTGGTGATGGCACCCTATTATTAATTAACAAGCTTTCAAAAACATAACCATGGTTATGACCATCATGACAAAGTACTTTTCCTAAATCTACACTTCGCGAATCAATTTTACCTACGCAACTTGTGACTAAACCATAATCTGGAAAGTTGTTCAATATTTTAACTTGTATTGCAAGCTTATTTAAAACCCAAATATCATCATCATCACAAAAAGCTAAATAACATCCTTTACTTATTTTAATACCATAATTTCTAGAATCAGGTTGCCCTGTATTATTTTTATAATAATATGTACATTTAGAGTACTTTTGACATATACTTTTATTTTTAGAAGCAATATCCTTTTCAGAACCATCATCTACCAAAATAATTTCTAATTCAGAATAGGTTTGATTGTGAATACTCTTAATTGTTTCTTCTAGATAGGTATCCCTATTATATGTGGTAATTATAACACTTACTAAAAGATTAGGTTTCATTTAATTAATACTATTAGAAATTATAAGTGTGAGATTTTATATTTACCAAACCATCTTTTTAAATATATTTTTAAAGTACTTTTAATAAATTTAAAAAGTTCTCTTTGATTTTTGATGTATTTAGGATGATAAATCTTTCTATTATAAATATCAGGATGTATTAAAGCATTTACAATTTCTGAAGGTTCAATTTCTTCTCCTTTAAAATATCCTTTTTTCGCATACAATATTGTATTTTGTTTATACCAATAAAACACATTTTCGTTATTCCAAATTTTATTTCTTATAACATCATAGGCCGAAAACCCATACTCTTTAAACTTATCATGCCAATATTCTGGCCATTGCTCATTAAGGTGAAACTGGCCGCCTTGATTTGGAATTGCAGCTGAAAATAAAATGAGATCACCATGAGTACACAAAGTTTCTATAAATATATTTGAAGCTACCTCGGGTAAATGTTCTGCAACTTCTAAACTAATTACTAAATCAAAAGTTTTATTTAAATTCAATGGTTTTGTTAAATCATGTTGAAGAAATTCATTTTCTTGTATTAACAACTCCTCCTTATCAACTTTTATGCCGTCAACTCCTTGAACTTTTGTTATGCCTAAGGATTTTGCAGCTTCTAACCAACTACCATTTCCACATCCTATATCAACAATACTTTTTGGAGATACATAATTAAAAAGTAGTGGTAATATTTCTAATGCGTCCTTTGAATTATGAACTTCTTTCGTATGTCTGTAATTAATTTTATTCATCAAAATATTTTATTGGTCAATAATATGCTACAAGAAATAATAACGAATACAGTTCAATAGTAACAGCTTTTTATTCCGGTATTAATTATTTATTTCTGATTCGTCTATTTTATTTATAAACGCTGAATTACTTATCCCTGTTGGTTTTGTATATAAATTGTATAATTTCGTGACTTTATTTTTCCTTTTTATCATTTTCCGCTTTAATTTATACAATTTAAATTTTAAGAATTTGGGAATAATTTTTTTTATTAATTTAAATTTTATTTCTTTTTTAGTCTCTTCATGAATTTTATAATCTTCTCCTTTCCAAACTACATGCTCATAATCACTCTGTTGAGGTGTTTTTTTGAATAATTCCTTTTCTTCCACCTTTTGAGCTATTACGAATAAATATGATGGGAATGAATTTACCATCGTCACCCTATGCTTTAACTCTAATGGATCTCGGATTTCATATATTGGAGATTTTTTACGATCAATAAAAAAATACATTTTAATAATCTTGAATCCATTATCTGGACTAAAGATTCTATAATATAATTCTGGACTAAATTGATAAAACCCATGCCCAAACCAATTATTTGCAGGTGTTATTCCAATATAAAAACCATCCTTAGCAACTAGCTTCATGCAATTTTCAATAGCTATGGGAAAATTGAAAATATGTTCCAATGTACCACCATCTATAACCAAAGAATATTTGGAGTCAAAATTATTTGGCAAGGGTAAGTTTAAGTCATATATATATGTTGCTCCTTCATGGTTAGAAGCATCAATTGAATCAGTAACTTTGGCACCTAATAAATTTAGAAATGACTCCGCAAAGTCAAAACGTTTAAAACTGATTTCGTCACCATCATTGACCAATTTTGCCTCTTCAATTATTTTTTTAATTTCACTACTTTCTAGGTATAGCCCTTGTCTTCCAATTGTAATCGTCTTTTCAAAATTTACGCCTAATTTTTTAGCATTTACAAGCAATCTTAAACCATTTATATCAAAGCCCATAAGCAATTGTTTTTAATTGTAACTTATTATAATCTGGTAAAAATTTCATGTATTCTGAATATAACATTATTTTTTGGGAATATAAATTTTTAAATGTTTTTGAAAACGATACGCTAAATACTTCAAAAAATAAACATCAAAATACAATAAAAAATAATAAAGACTGTAAACCACAATTCCTAACTTTGAGCGATGCCCTAACTCAATTTTTCGATGCATTTTAAGCGCCGCCTTGTAATCGTGTTTTGTTATAAGATTTGAGAATTCATCCCTAAAATCCTTAAGCAATTGTCTCGACGCCTTAAACTGCGCCCATTTGTTTTGAGTCACCGAGGCCTGATCATGACGCCTATTCATCTGCACCAACACTTTCGATAGCCCATAAACTTTAGACACCAACGCAAAGCGCAACACATAAGCCCAGTCCACATTAAAATTGCCATAGGTAGCTCTAAATTGTAGGTTGCACTGTTCATGTACCTCACGCCTAAACATCATACAGGTATTGACAACCTTAAGTTGATGGGTATATAAAAATCGGAACAGGGCCTCACCTTGAGAAAATTGTTGACCGCGCACCAAGAGTCCTGGAAACTTTACACGGTTATGTGCGCTCACAAATTCCGCGATTCCAGACACCACTCCAATCTCGGGCTGTTGCTGCAAGACTTCCAACTGCCATTGCAAGCGTTCAGTTACATACACATCATCCTGCTCGGCCATCGCAAAGAACTGACTGTTGGGGTGGGCCTGTGCAATGAGAAAATTGATATTATTGGCCAGGCCTAAATTTTCAGGGTGCTCAAAAATCTTAATACGAGTATCCTTAAAGGCTTCAGCAATCGCTTTAGAACCATCCGTACTCCCATCAATCCCAATCAGCACTTCAAAATGATTATAGCTTTGGGTCAGCAAACTTTCCAAAGTGGCCTGCAAGGTGGCATCCCCATTATAAACAGGCAGTAGAATACTAATTATTACGGAGTCATTTGGCATGGAACCATTGTTTTAAGCTTACTAACCGTTTAACTAAAGGATGGAACAATTTAAGCAATTTTAATTGGCACTTCCAATGCAAATACCAAAACAATTTTTGATAATACATGCAATACAAAAGTTCGCGGTCGGGTATGGTTTTGGCTTTATTAATCACACTGGCCTGCTGGTTATGCAATCGAAATTGCACAAGCTCGGCATCTTTAAAACCTACCTTATAATAAGGCATTAAGCGATACCAATAGGCACAATCCAGATCCTGATGTAACTGTTCATCAAAATAACCCACCTTCTCAAAACAACCTTTTCTTAACAATATGGCACTAGGTTCCCCAATTTTATTTTTAGGCGCATTTAAAAATTGTGGATCTTTCAGGTAGTTGGTTCCGGGCAATACGCCTTCTTTTACGTCTACTACTCCCCAATTGTGGTGTAAATCACCATATGCATTTACAAAGTCCAGATGTTGTTTGTTGGACACATCCAATATAAAGTCGCGCTTACAATACACCATGCCTATGTGAGTGTCCCTTTGTATAAGGTCCATAAGTTGATTAATGCAGTCTGGCAACAGCACATCATCCTGAAATAAAAACTTAATATAATCGCCTTGGGCATGTTGGACACAATGGTTCCAATTGGCACCAATTCCTGATGGATGATGATGTAGCACTTTTATCGGAAAATCGCAGCTCGATTTAAAAGAAGCGACTACCTCTAAAGTAGCATCAGAAGAGGCATCATCAGAAATAACGATCTCCAACGGTCTATAGGTCTGGGCCAGAGCTGATTGCAAGGCTTCAGCTAGGTAAGCTGCCCCGTTATAAGTAGGAATGCAGATAGAGACTAAAGGTAAAGCATTGTTACTCATCACGGTAAAGGGTTTTATGAATGCTGTTGACTAATTCTCCTTGAGCATTGATTTGCCAAGACGCGGAAGCATTGGCGGTTTTCATATAATACTCCTGTTCTTCGCTGAGCTGTTTTGGGTCAATATACCAACCACCATGCCGTGCTTGTAAGGGAAAATCGGTGCGCCATGCCTTGGTAAACCGTTTTTTGTGGTATCTATAGCCCGGGCGATACAAGGCAAAAGTGGTATCAATCTCAGCCTTATACACATTAGCCTTGAGTTTACTAGTCCAAAATTGAGATTCCCAGTTTAAAATAGCGGCCTTATTGGGATTGGTCTCAGGAATATCGTCTAATGCCAATGATAGCCCAACTTTGGTCCGATCATAGGCCTTATCCAGCAAGACTCTTAACTGTAGTAAAACATCATGAGGGCAATCGTCAACGGGTACGATATCAGCATCACTCACCACATAATACCCTTTACTATAGGTCTGGAAAACAGCTTCCGATTTCCAAAAGGCCAGATGCCCCAAATTCTCAGACAAGCGAATCAAAGTAACCCTAGGATCTAAAGTTTCAAAATAAGCTAATAAAGGTTGGTAGGTAGAATGATTATCTAAAACAACAATGCGTTTATAACCATGACGAAGTAAAAAATCAATCTGTTGTTGCAAATAATAAAGTTGGTTAAAACTAATAATGATGATGGGGATAGACTTATAATCTCGTAATTGTGCTTGCACTGTCCCATTACAAAGCCGATGATATACCAATCCTTTCCTATGCCAAAACCATTGCTTAAGTTTAGACAACCTATTAGGTAATGAATTATTAAGATGAATTAGTGTCATAACTTTTCAGTTTATAAAAGTGAGACTTTAGCTAATAATCCATCACCTTTTCTAAAAAGACTATAGGTAATACATCCTGTTATCAAATAAAAATGATCCTGCAATCTTAATGGCTTAACATGAATTAAACATAATCGCCATACATAAATGGCATGCTTAAATTGACCAGTTCGGACAAAAGACTTATAAAAAAACAAAAAATACCTATACAATATGTCTACACTTTCCGCAGAAAGTTTAGATTTAAGATCATTATACAATTGAAATCGGGCTAAAAAATAATGCCAATTCTTGTTTTTAGAATTGGTGTTAGAAATATTATTTGAGTGCTTGCGTATATAATCTAAAGGCTGTTCGACAATAGCATATTTTGTATGTTCAAATAAAATACGGGCAAAAAAATACCATTCTTGCGCAGCTTGTAGCCCTTCATCAAATCGATACTTATGAGTTTCTAAAAATGTTCTATTGAAAACTGGTGCCTGTATAGGTATAATTAGCTTTTGTTGAATAAAATCTTCAAAAGGAGTATCAGTTATAAGCTGCCTTGATTTTAATCCTAGGATATTGTCTATACTATTTTCAAAGACCAGCGATTGACATATACAAAATGAACTATTTGAATTTTCTAAAACTTGTATTTGTAATTTTAATTTATCTGGGTGCATTAAATCATCACTGTCCAACCAATTAATATAAGCGCCTTGACTCAGTTCTAATCCATAATTACGGCAAGCATTAGCTCCTTTAATTCTAGAAATAGGTCGTTTATAGTATTGAATACGCAGATCCTTTTCACAATATGACATTATTACGCTTTCGCTATCATCAGTACTGCCATCATCAATAACTAAACATTCCCAATGAGGGTAAGTTTGTGAGATAATAGAATCTAGTGCTTCACCTATAAATCTTGAGCGATTATAAGTTGGTATGATTATGGAAACCAATGGATACATCTTTATTTAAGGCATATTACATTGGCTAATATAGAAAAGACTTGATGAAAATAAGAATTTAGGGCTTTACTTTTGTTAAGAAATATTCACCTTTTTTAAACATAAGAAATGATAACAAACTCATTAAAATATAAAAATGGGATTTTAAAGAATAGTTAAAATCAAAACAAATATTTTTTCGCCATATTTTATAAGCATACGGTATTTTTTTATTCCTTAAAAACAACTTGAAACTTGTTATAAAAAACTTACGTAAATATTTTTGGGATTTCATCGACAACTCTGATTTATATAGTGTATAAATCTTATCCCTTGTCAAATAATAATTCCAATCTTTAATCAAAGATGTTTGATTGGAAATGCTGTCTGCATGCCTTCTAATATAGACTAATGGAACTTCAACAGTACAATAATATTGTTGCTTTATAAGAATTCTTGTAAAAAATTCCCATTCCTGACCAGCTTGAAGAGCTTCATCAAAACGGAAATAATGATCAAATAGAAATGATTTTCGAAACAAAGGAGCTTGGGTTAACCATATAATTTTCTTCTGTAAAAAATCATCCAGAGGATTATTAGAATAAATATGTTTCGATTTTAAACCTATAATATTAGAAACAGACTCTTCAAATTCTAACGATTGACAAACACAAAAAGGAAAATCAACACTTTCCAATGCTTTTAACTGTTGCTCCAATTTTTCGGGATGCATCAAATCATCACTATCAAACCAATTAATATAGTCACCTTGGCTCAATTCCAATCCATAATTCCTACAGGCATTGGCCCCTCTAGGCCTATTGGCAGGACGTTCATAATACCGGATACGAGCATCACGATCTGCATAATCTTGGATCACCGCAGCACTCCTATCTGAACTACCATCATCAATGACCAAACATTCCCAATGTGGGTAGGTTTGTGAGATAATCGAATCAAGAGTACAAAGGATTAAGTGTGCTCTATTATAATTAGGGATAATAATACTTACTAACGCAGGCATTCAAATCAAGTTATAGGTTGGAACTAAGATAACAAATCGTTATAATCATACTATACTCGTAGTAATATAAACACCTATCAATGCATAGATTTAGATAAGATATTAAATCCATGAGATTATTCATAATCATTAGAAACTCTCTTTTCTCTTATTTCAAGGGCTAAATTATAAATCGTATAATCTAGACTGTTTAATGCTTTTATTTTATTCAAAAATTCGGTATCGTCCAAAATAACCAGCTTTCTTTTGTCACTATTTGTGTTTTTTCGTGGAATTATATCTAAAGATGTATTTAAATAGGTTTCAGCGAAAAACATACAATCCTCGTCAAAATATTCGGAAATCCCTATAAAAGCAAATTGCTCTAATGGAAATTTATAAAAAAAATGAGCATAGCAATTTTGCATTTTAGGATTCATACAAAACGCTTCGAAAGAACTAAACCTCCTTTTTATAGTGTTCGGAAGCTGTTGTTCAGCTTCATTAAATAGTTTTTCGCGATACAAATAGTGAGAGACCAATCGCTCAATTGGATCTCTAAGCCATGTAATAAACATTGTATTTTTATTGTGGCACTCCGATCTATACTTATAGGGCAAAAAATGACCATGAATACAATCAACACCCTTTAACTGATAACAATATTTTCTATAAAATTTGTATGTTTTATGGAACTTATTGGCATCTTTAATACTTTCTTCTAAAGTCCTATTCAAAGGCCCATCAACATAATCGTCTAAAAAACCCTTTTTAAAATGGGTTTGTAAGATTGTTCTAAAACTTCGCCCTGCGGTTTTGGGAATGTGCACTGATAAAATCATAAAATATTTTAAAGCATAATTAATAGTAAATAAAGCTTAAATAGTTTATATAAAAACTTGCTCGTTTGATCTAAATTAATTTTTATTAGTATATTAACTTAAAAGTTGTTCCCCTAAGACCTTAGTATCATAATGCTTCATCACGAACTGACGTCCAGAAGCTCCCATGGCTTCACGTTCTTTTGGGTGTTCCATCAAATATTGAATATGGTCAACAAAGCCTTCCAAGTGACCTGCAGGTATGACGAACCCAGAAATATTTGGTAATACACCTTCAGGAATCCCTCCTACATCCGAAACAACGACTGGTAAGGCCATAGCCTGCGCCTCCTGTATGACCAGGCCCTGTGCTTCACACCTGCCTTCGGCATCAACAATGCCCGGAAATAAAAACACATGACTTTGAGCCATCAAAGCAACGAGTTCTTGCTGGGTCCTGTTGCCAAGTAAATGAATCTGCCCTTCTAATTGATGTTTAAAAATATAGTCTCTACAAGGTTCAAACTCAGAACCGCTACCTACCATAATAAACCTTACATCATAACCTATTTTTAGTAAATGATCTACTATTTTTATAGCAAATAGTGGCGCTTTTAAAGGGATAAACCGCCCAACAAATAAAATAGTAAAACGTTCAGGTTTGGATACAATCTTCTCTGGCTTAAAAAAGGAGGTATCAACCCCCATTGGTAAAATATGAAGTTGTTGGGCTTCAAATCCAAGCGACAGAACTTTTTGTTTGGTATACTTTGTATTAACAGTAATCTTAAGACCCTTGAGCTTTATTAAATCCTTATAAAATTCTTTAGTATAATGATGGGAATCATAGCCATGAAAGGTCACAATGACTTGTTTTTTAAACTTGCTTAAATGCTTGTACAAATGCACGGCATTATCTCCAAAATGCACATGCACCACATCAAACCCTTCAATTAGAAAATAATGCTGCCAATAGACCTTATAAAATGGAGATCCAAAAACACCTTTTTTACCATACTTAAAAATGTTTAAGCCTTTAAGCAATTCAAATCCCTCATCCTTACTAGCTTTAAAGAAGATTTCAATACCTTTAAAAAAGCGTCCCAAACCAGTTGTAGGCATCAAGTCGCGCCAACGAAACATATGCGTATGCTTTAGTAATTCATACTGTTCTAATTGGGGATGGGGCAAATAATCACTTCGTATTTCACGCGTACAAAACACCTCTACCTGATGCCCCGCTCCTTTTAAAAATCCAAGTTGATTAACAATAAAGGCTTCCGAAACTTTTGGGAACACCCCTACCACAACCGCTATTTTTAAAGGTCTAGACATCATTTTGTGTTTTGAGTGCGTTGACCATACGTCTTGTCATATGATATTGAGCCCGTTTAAATAACAGGGCATACAAACGACCCTTAAATTGTTCGTAATTCAGTAATCTTTGATCACCTTCTTTAGTGTCCAAAATTGCAAACTTAAGGGCATGATAGCTATAACGCAAAATGGTTTTTACCAATTCCTTATAATATTGAAATAGCGTGTTAGTATCCCCACGCTTATAATAAGGCTCCAACACATAATTAGACTGCCCAAAAGCAAACCATAGACGTTTTAAATACGACCATTGCATGCGCCCAGAGGGCATATAATGTCTAAATTCAAGTTGTGACGAATAATGCAATCGTCCACCAATAAGTTTTAGAGCCATAGTCAGCTCGGTATCTTCGCCAGCCACCAACGATTTCCCGTCACGCCCTTTAAGGGAACTTGTAAAACCCCGTCGATAAAGTTGGTCCAACCAAACCCGATCAAAGAGTGCTCCTGCGGTATACAAACTGCCCTTTGTTTGGCTAATATCCCCGTCATCAACACCCTGTGACCCTGTACCAAAACTGCGTTCATAGCGCTCACACATCCAATCGGGCACTTCAAATCCCGGCTCATAAGTCATAATACCCTTACCACCAAGTGCCGCTATACCTGAATCCTGTCGGATATAATAAAAGGCCGTATGGGCATTATGAGCTGATAACCAATTATCATCATCACAAAACAACAGATAACGATACTGTGCCGAGCTAATCGCCGCCTCCCGTGCATACATGGTCCCCGGTCGAGCCTCATGGACCACCTGTAAGGGATATGGACTTTTTAACTGCTGCCAAAAGGCCTTGACAAATTCGGCAGTACCGTCCGTACTGGCATTATCGATCACCAGCAATTCACAGTTAAAATCAAGTCCCTCCTGTTGTGCCAAATGCTCCAGGGTAGGACCTAATCGCGAGTTCCCGTTATAGGTGACTATGGCAATAGTAACACCCACGACATCAGTATGTGTTAAAGGAAGTCTCATATAGAGCGAAAATTTAAACAGGCAAAATAAACATGCAGTTTCCCACGGATCCACCATTTTTTAAGTTTAGGAATAGGTTGGGCATACAAGGTCTTTAAAAATTGTGCCTTCCAATGGTCTCGTTTCCCAATAAGATTGGGAACCCGACTTTCAGGAATCAGAATCAGTAACTCTTCATAATTGGAATAATTGGAAATGGCCTGCTGATAGTCGGAGCGCAAGGAATAAATACCTTGGGCATGTTTGCGATAGACCCCTCCAAAAAAATTAAGTACAGCGCCTTTACCTCTTTGTAAACAGTTTAGATATATGGAATTATCCTTAAAAAAACGAAATCGCAAAATATCCTTGTAATGAAAGGCTTCTGCGCGAAACATACACGTTAAGGTATGGGTACAATAGGGAGAACTAAAATTATCATAATGGAGCTCATAAAAAGAGTCTTCTCCAATGATAGCGTCCCAATCTGGTGCCGAAAAATGACCCGCTTCTAAAATCTCATATTTAGTCCAGCAAATACTATAATCAGGATGACCTTCCAAAAAATCAACCTGTTTTTGTAATTTCAAAGGGTCTGTCCAATAATCATCACCGTCCAAAATAGCAATATATCTACCACGGCAAGCCTTCAAATTCTGGATAAAATTAAATCGGCCTGTGGGAATCCCATTCATCTTAATGACATCTTTGCGATGTCTTAAAAACAACCGAATTTGGTCTGGATACGCATCGGCATAGGTTTGGCATATAGCACGTGTTTTATCGGTACTACAATCTTCGCCTAAAATAATTTCATAAGCATAAGTAGTGTTCTGCTGTAAAACACTATCTAAACATTGTTGGATATAAGCTTCATGTTGATAGGTTTGTATGCAAACAGATATTAAGGGCAAAACTTCAGGCATTTAAATAGAGTTCTAGACTAGTGCTTTTCAAATCGTTTTTTATAGTATCAATAATTGTACTCGGCAATTCTTTCCAATCTTCATCCGTAATCCGCTTTTTAAATACCGAATAGGCATCGCTCTGATGTATGGTTTGGCTATCCTTTATAAACTGCAATGTCTGCTCGTGCATAGTCAGATCAACAAATCTAAACAATCGATGAATCATTAGAGAGGTATTCTTAAGCAATTCTTGGTAATTTAATAAAAATACTTGATTAGGGTAGTTCGACTTTAAGTTTTGAAATAACAAAGCTGATTCTTTCCATTTTAGATAACCATTATACTCTTCAGCACGATTAAGGTTCTTTTTTGCTGCACTCAACCATTCCTCTTCTAAAAGCCAGCCTTCTTCAGCCTTAAACTCTTTGGGAGCTCTAGACCAGCTATACAAGACCGCTAAAGGGTTTCTAATTAATAAGATTAGTTTAAGATCAGCACTTTGCTTTAACATGTTCTCTAAAAGATGGTGATATCTAACTTCTTTATAACAACTGTGAGTGACTCTCGTGTCTTTTTGAAATTTGGGAACTCTACCATCTTGGATGTTTTCTAGCTGATTAATAAAGGCATCATCCGATTCTTTAATAGCATCAAAAAAACTGTCAATATCGGCGGTGGTTGAATTAAGATGTAAATAATCCTTAAACGCATAAGAAAATAAAGGCTGGTATCTAAAACTCACATTAGGATGACTGTTAAATATAGTTCCTAACCAAGTAGAACCACTTCTAGGCACACTATGTATCGCTATCTTATACATTAAATTAATTCGTAGGCATTTAACATAACATCAATATCTTCTTTCGAATTAAACATCATCACATCGATTATGGATAACCAAGGTACAAAAGATGCCCCAAACTGATCATAACTTAAAGCATTACTCTTTAAAAAATGTAAAGCTATACCATGACTTAAAAAACTTTGATGATCATAAAGAGTCTTCCCGCCTATACTGTTTAGATAAGTTCTGGCATGTAAATGTTCACAAATAGTGATCACCTTGTCCTGAAATCGTAAGTCATGGTCAATATCTAAAGTTGAGGATACCACAATTTTTGTAGAAATAGAAAGATACTCACATAGCACAATAAGGGAATGATGTACAAAATCGAATAAATTGTGATTCTTAAAATTCAAAATGCGTTCAACTAAAGGATAGACCATTTCATAATAAGGGGCTCTATGATAGGCATTTGCGATCAAGCGTAATAATTTTCCTTGAGCGATTTCAAAATCCGTACTTAAATAACGTTGATTGATAGGCAAATAATCAGAATCCTTTTTTAAGGGTAAGGTAAAGAGTCGAGGCTCATCATTGAGCAATAATCGATTTCTATGGATCCATCCCTTTTTACTAAACTCAATATTATCATAAACCACAAAAACATCAACGGATTTAATCAATTGAAAATACCCAATATAAGGCAAAAAATAGGGCTGCATAATTGCGACTCTACTCATAGCTGTGCTTTTATCAAATCACATATTTGGTCTATACTAGACCTCTTTAAGTCATGGTACAATGGCAAGCACAGCACACGAGTAGCTATAGATCGAGCAATAGGGCACGATGATCCTTCAAGATACGGTAAGGTATCCAAACTCGGATAAAAGTAACGCCTAGGGTAAATCTCCGCCGATTCTAAAGCCTGCTTTACTTTTAGTAATTGCGCCTCACTTTTAAAAATGACTGGGCAATAGCTATAATTCCACTGGGTATGAGGTCGTAACTGAAGCAATGCTACTTCTAATGAGCTTAAACGCTCTTCATATTGAATATAAGCCAAACGTCTGGCGTCTATTAATTGGGAGACCTGTGGTAAAACGGCCAAACCCATGGCGGCCTGCAATTCACTCATTTTGGCATTAATACCTAAGCCTTGAAAAGCTTCACTACCTGCATGCCCGAAATTGTGATGGTAAAACAAACGCTCATACAGTGCCGGATCTTTAAAAAACAAGGCACCGCCTTCACCCGTATGAAACAATTTGGTGGCATGAAAACTACAGGTGCTTACATCGCCGTAATTAAAAAGAGATTGGCCTTTATAGGTAACCCCAAAACAATGGGCCGCATCATAGATGACTTTTAAGTGATGTTTTTTAGCGATAAGCTCTATAGCTGCTACATCGCAAGGATTCCCATACACATGGGTTGCTAAAATAGCCGTGGTGTTTGGCGTAATGGCGGCTTCTATTTTGGTTTCATCTATAGTGAAATACTCCGGATGGATATCTACGAACACAGGTGTGCAGCCTTCCCACACAATACTACTGGTCGTAGCCACATAGCTAAATGGCGTAGTAATAATTTCCCCTCTTAAGTCCAAGGCTTTAATAGCGATTTGTAAGGGCAAAGTGCCGTTGGTCGTGGCAATGAGTTGAGGCACCTGTAAATAATGGCATAACTCCTGTTCCAGCTGTTTCACCAATGCACCTCGATTCGTAATCCAACCGGCATCCCAAGCCTGTTTTAAAATGGCCTGATACACCACTTGTGGCGGTAAAAAGGTTTTGGTGACTGGAATCATGTGGTCTGTGTCCATTTAAATTGTGGCCTGATATATCCCGGTTCTTTCCCCATATAGCTGCCGAGCTCACGCTGCGCATCCACAACGGTAAAACTTAAAATATCCTTTTCTAAAAAAATAGCCCTGCGCTTATCCTCAATCACAAAAAAGGACAAAAAGTACTGCCCCGATTGTAAAAAGGAAGCGGGTAGGCTACACTCCAAAACATTGAGCCCCTGCAGCAATACCACCTCGCTACGGGCATGAGAAAACGAGAACAGGGCATCACCCAGTTCGTTATGCAAATGGTAGGTGATATGGTAAGCTTCTGGGTTTGGAACCTTTAGTTCTATACGGGTACACACTACCAGTTCATCATCCTCAAGCATGGGGGCACTTACAGCCTTACCTTTACTGCTGACGTTCATCTCCAATAATCGAAATTGGGCATGGTCATAACTGGCATCAAATGTTTTAGCGTTTTCAAGGCTGCTGCCACCGCCCTTAAGATAAAAACTAACAGCCGCATCAGTATCGCCTTCAAACACCACCCGTCCATGCTCCAATACCACAGCCTTGGTACATAGACTTTTTACCGAGGCCATATTATGGCTTACAAACAGCACAGTGCGTCCTTCTCCTCGACTAATGTCCTGCATTTTACCTATGGCTTTTTTTTGGAATTCGGCATCACCTACGGCCAAAACCTCATCTACGACTAAAATTTCAGGCTCTAAAAAGGCCGCCACGGCAAAGGCCAACCGCACGGTCATCCCCGACGAATAACGCTTTACAGGGGTATCGATATAGCGTTCACAACCCGAAAAGGCAATAATAGCAGCTTCTTTTTCTCGGATTTCTGCCTTACTCATTCCTAAAATGGCCCCATTGAGATACAGATTTTCCCGACCTGTAAGTTCGGAGTGAAATCCAGTACCCACCTCCAGTAAGGAGGCAATACGCCCTCGGGTCTTGATGCTGCCTGTAGTAGGACTAGTAATACGCGACAATAATTTAAGCAAAGTAGATTTACCAGCCCCATTTTTACCAATAATGCCCAAAACTTCCCCTTGTTGCACTTCTAAATTAATATCTTGTAGAGCCCAGACATAGTCAGACTCACCATAGGTGCTACGATCATTGAGATCACCTACCTTCAAAAACGGGTCTTCCTTACCGCGTACGGTATACCACCAGCGCTTAAGATCATCACTCAAGGTACCCGTACCAACTAAACCCAAACGGTATTGTTTGGAAACATGTTCAATGCGTAATATGGTCTTAGTTGTTGTTTTCAAAAGTTTAAATGGTATCTATAAAATTCTTTTCGGTCTTGTTAAAAATAATAATGCCTATAAACAGGACGCTAATGGTAAACACACTTGTAAAAAGTAGTCCCTTTATGGAAAAATCTCCAGTCGTTAAGAGCATATAACGGGATGCTTCAATCACGTAAGCCATGGGGTTATACTCCACCAACCAGGCAAAGCGGGGTAATTTTTCGCGCATCAGGGCCAAAGGATACATCACCGCCGAGGTGTACATGAGCAATTGCACCCCAAAATTGAGCAGGTATTTTAAGTCACGGTATTTGGTAACCATGGACGAAATAATCATCCCTAGACCCAAGCCCAAAAGCCCCATCAAAATAACCAGCAATGGAAAAAACACCAAGGTTCCATGGACACTGATGTTGGCCCCTATACTTACATAATACACGTAAAACCCAATAAAAATTAATAGCTGTATTCCAAATTTGATAAGGTTGGAAATCACAACAGATAAGGGCGAAATCAATCTTGGAAAATACACCTTGCTAAAAATACCGGCATTACTGTTAAAGGTGCCCGAAGTAGCCGTCAAGCAACTTTTAAAATAGTTCCAGACCGAAATCCCTGCCAAATTGAATAAAAATGGAGGCACGGTTCCCGTTTCGATATTGGCGACCTTATTAAAAATCAAGGTAAAGGTCAGTGCCGTAAATAAAGGCTGAATCAAATACCACAAAGGCCCCAAAATGGTCTGCTTATACACCGTAGTAATATCACGCTTTACAAACAACACCAGTAAATCGCGATAGTGCCAAAGCTCCTTAAAATTAAAATCAATAAGCTTCCGCTTGGAAGAAATGGTATAAAGCCACTCGTCGTCCTTTAAAGTGTTCAAATTCTCGGGGTTTAAATTTAAAAGCTAATATAATAATTTAATTAGAGTGAGCTTGACCACGACAGTCATAAAACCCGGTTTCAAGTTAAAAAACAACTTCAGCAGAAAATTAAACTTATTTTAGTCGTAACTGTATTATTTTTAGAGCGATTTCAACCAATCTCAAATGAGCTACTGGGTTAACGAGTTAACATCTTGGAGCCAAAGTGCTAATAACTCAAGTTCGGCCTCACCAATAAGCTTCAAATCAATAAGGGCTTGGTAACATAGAGTCATATTAGCCGCAATATGTTCAGGGCCTTTTTTCAAATCTAAAGCCAGCAAATGCTCATAGATCTGCTGCGCATTGGTATAACCTGAAACCTCATCTTTAAAATCGGTTAACAAATTATGCTCATTTCTATCTTGTCGTACAGTGCTGTTATGAAATAATACCGACCATCCACAGGTCCATGCAATGCGCTGTGCGATATACGACCTCCAAATATCGGTCATTCTAAAACTACAGTAGGAAGGCAAATACAGCAACTGAAAGGCTTCTTTAAACCAGGTGGTATTCTGACTGTTAAATGGGCAAAAAGCATTTTGCCCTAAAGCTAGTGGTACCGCTTTTGAAAACGAAATGGGCAGTGGTTGCGTAAATCGATATATGGCGTCCACATCTGGATTCTCATCCGCCAGGCCTTGCTGTATAGGACAGAGCACTTTTGTTTGCTTATGGAGTAGAGGAAAATGATCCATGATGCGTTCAAGCGCAAAACCTCTAGGCCAGATATGGGCATTTGTAAAATGCTTATAGGCATTCACCCAACCCGTATCCTCTAGCACATGCGCCTTAACCTGCCGTTCTCTTGGCGCCCAAAAACTGTCTAGCGGAAAATTGTCATCATCGGTTTCAATAATAATGTCGGCACCCTGCTGCATAGCAATCAAATACCCTAAATTTTTCCGGGCATAATGCTTATAGGGTAACGCACTATGGAGCGCAAAACCCAATTCATGTTGCCGCGCTACCGAATAATAATCACAACCGTCTAAATGAAAGGTTTTGGGACTTTTAGTGTCGCCTATAACAATAAATCCACGCGTGCTATCAACGGAAGCCTTGGCAAATTGTTGCAGTACCGGATTGCTTTGATCTGCAATAGAAGTAATGATTAAAAAAGTACGATCCATTTATAAATTCGGTATTAAAATAATAACTATTATGCTGTTCATCTAATCACAATGCTTTTATGAAATAGGCGCTGAATAAAATAATAACTTAAAACATGTAATGAATTGTGTATGGCCTTTTTAGAGATGCTGGGCGATGGCGCTCTGTAATGAATGGGAATTTCAGCATACCGCGTTTTTCGCAGCAAATAGCGCAATTCAGTTTGATAAAAATGGGCCGTTGAACGTAAGTCATAAGCTAGAAACTTGTGAACAATGTCGGCGTGAAAACCCTGAAATCCAGAGGTCATGTCATACATGCTGGTGCCCAATAAAATATTGGAAAGTATGGTTCCTGATTTCGAAAGAAACGAACGCTTCCAAGTAGACTCAAATATGGATCCACCATTGATAAAACGGCTCCCAAAGGCACACTCATTACCTTCATTAAGCACCCTTAAAAACATAGGAAGTGCCCTAGGATCATGGGATAGGCCTGCATCCATCTCTATGATAAATTGGTGCTGGTTGTTTAAGGCTTCTCGATAACCCCGCATATAAGCATCCACCACATTCTTGTTATCTGGAGCCCAAATGGTTTTAAAGCGACTATCCTTACGTGATAAATCCTGGCATAAGTCTAAAGTAGTATCTTTTGACACCCTATCTACCACAAAGTAAACAGCTCCACTCCCTAACCTGTCCAATACAGACTTCAAAGTACTCACAAATGGCTCAAAATCTGGGGCCTCATTGGCCATGGGGATAACAACGGCAAAATCAAATGTCATATGCAATTTTGATAAGTTTATGCTTAAGTGGGTTAATTTGACTTGGGTAAATATATTATAATTAATTTACTTCAACCAAAACTAACTTTATATTTAATCCCTCAAGAATGTCTGTATTTATCACTAAAATAATTCTAAAAAAATGTATTTTAGAACCTATATTAGCCTCAATAAAAATTAATAATGCGTTTTAAAACAAGTTCAGCACAACGAGAAGCACCTACTTTAGGCGGCCTAAATCAACAACAAACGGGTAGTTATGAGTGATTATCCAACACTCAATAGGAAACCCCTTTTGCTATTAGTGCTTGGACTGGTTGTGGGCACACTGTTGCTGCTATGGCAAGCGAATGAAGTCCCTCTGGTTTCCTACGCCGATGGGGTGTCCTATATGGGCGCAACAGGAAATCAAGGATTATATGAACACAACATCCTTACTAGCCAATGGGTGGAGGCCTCCCAATGGCAGGCGTTTTGGAAGGAAGCATCTTCATTTCAATGGAATACCATTCGTCATGATATGGCGCATTATGACATTCACCCACCTTTATATTTCTGGGTACTTCATGTATGGACACATATAGTTGGTGTGCAATTAAGCACGGGGCCCTTATTAAATATAGGCTTTCACCTGCTAACAGCCTTGTTAATGGTGTTTATTTGCCTAAGGTTGCGCTCCAGGGCCTATGTCGCAGTTGCGGCGGGCTTATTTTGGTTTCTTAATAGTTCGATGGTAACCGCCGCTCAAGAAACCAGACAATATAGTCTACTAGCACTAATGGCGGTTCTCTATGTATGCTGTGTCCTGGTTTACCTTCAAAAGAAATCAAATGCGGCCTTGGGTGGAATTGCCATAGCAGCCACTTTGGGCATGCTAACCCATTACCATTTTGCCCTGTTGATAGGCGTATCAGTAATCTATCTAATCTTCTTCTTTTTGACGAAAAACGAGTGGCAACATCTACTTAAGTATGCTGTCGCTTTAAGTCTTGGGGCAGTACTTTTTATCTTGCTGCATCCCGATTTTTATGTGGCATTTGAACGACAGGCCCATCAGGCCCAAGTCTTTGCTGCTGAAAACATCCTACCCCGAACCA
The DNA here is from genome assembly GCF_042654525.1 of Geojedonia litorea. NCBI lineage: Bacteria > Pseudomonadati > Bacteroidota > Flavobacteriia > Flavobacteriales > Flavobacteriaceae > Geojedonia > Geojedonia litorea. The sequence goes on along the minus strand of NZ_JBHSGP010000005.1, from coordinate 116,922 downwards.
TCATTTTTAAAAGTACACTAATTGAACTGTTTAAACCCAAGCTGCCTATCGCTTGGGTTCAAAAACTCACCTTATGGCTAGGAATAATAGTAGCACTTCTGTTGAGTTTTAACTATACCTTCAAACAAAAAAAGGGGGTGACCTCTTTTAAATCCATGTTTAAAAAACACCAAGGGCTTCCCTTGATAGTGGCTCTTGGCATTTCCATATGTATATTTACCCTCTATGTATTTCAGTTCAGTCCAAAACACGCGATGAACCCCAAATACATCATTCTGGTTACCCCATTCTATTTTATCGTTGCTGCACAATTTTGTAATCGGGTTCTGCCTAAAAAACAAATCAATTACATCATTATAGCCTTGCTGATGCTTCAAACCTTTGACACAGCATTTAATGTGAAAAGGTATGCGCAACAATCTCAAGAGATTGCACAAAACATTTCAAATACCCTGCAATCGGGCATCCCAATAATTTTAGATACGGCAGGCAGGGGTAGTTTGCCACCTGTATTGTGGCATGTAAATGAGACTACTAAAGTATATGCCTCATCTCAGGATCATTTAGTAAAGGATTTACCGGAAATTTCAAATGCGCCAACACTCCTATACATTAGTAACCTTGAATATCATGAGAATTCAATAGAAAAAAGGCAATTAGTATTACAAAAATTGAATGAAATAGGGTATGCACCTACGATAAAAGAACAAACACTGTTTGATTCTACAATATATCTTCTAAAAAAGAGATAGTTACATTAAAGAAAACTATATTTTACAAGAATAAATAAAGATTCTATGTTTAAGGAGTTCATCACATTGTTTGATTTTTATGGATCCAATATTAAAAACGCATTAAATACCTGATAAATTCTCATACAGTTAAAGTAATTTACCAAATACAACCTTAATATTAAATGAAAATAATTCTTACTAAAAATAATCTGAGAAATCCTTATTTATGGTTTTTTATTGTTGCTTTTTTAGTGACTTTATTGCAATATCAACTTGGCATAAGATTTAGCTATGATAGCAATTGGTATATTTATAATGCAAGCAAAATTGGTGAAAATTTAGATTTTACTCGACCTCCAGTTTACGCGCCACTTTATGGTTGGTCACTAGGGTTCTTAAATTTAATAGGAATAAGTACTATAGGAAGTGTTTTTATTTACTGGTGGGCTTCATACCTTTGCTTATTAATTGGATTTCATTTTTTATTAAAGAATGTTGGCTTAACGATATGTTGTCTTTGTGTCGTCTTAAGTAATTTGACAACCAACAATTTATTTAAGTTTGTTTGGACTGAACTAGGCTATAGTGCACTATTAATGTTTTCTGTATCTTCCCTTTATACATTTAAAATTTCTAATAATAAGGCTTTTAAAATACTATTTCTTATTTCAATCGCTCTTTTACCATTACAAAGATATATTGGAGCTATTTTAAGTGTTTATTTAGGATTAGTTTACCTTTTTCATAGCAAAAATAAAATCGTTCAAAGAGCGATTGAATTAGTCGTGAGCGCTATCCCCATCACTATTCTTGTTTTAAATAACTTTTTACTTTCAGGACATTTTTCTGGAGCACGAGAAAGTGCAACAATATCTCTAGCCACTAATGTAAAGAGTACAATTAGAGTATTGTATTACAACTTTAGCCCAGAATGGATCATTTATTTTTTAACCTTTATTATTTCGTTTTTTATAATTAGGAAGAGTCAGAGGTCAGTATTCTTATTTTTTATATGCCTTACACCAATAATACAAGTGGTATCTCAAATTTATTCTAATTCGAAATATCATATTGATTTAATTAATCCAAGATATTTTATTGTTCTTACCCCTTTATTAGTTTTGTTGATAATTCTAATTTTTAAAGAGACAAATAAGGGAAAAAATGTCATCTATCGATCCTACTTTTTATTTATAACTCTTATCTTAAGCAACCTTTTTCTATTAAAAAAGCGAGATGCTTTCATAAATAACGAACCTCAAGCTTCTTATAGTAAAATTAAGCTTTTAGTTTCTGATTTACCTGAAAAATCGAAAATTGGTGTGTTTGTAAAAAATACAGTGTTTCTACAATCTGAATTAATTTTGGCTTCCAAAATTATTCCTGATAATCACTGTCAAAGTTATGCAATTAAAAATGATGTTAATTCTAAAGATACAAGTTTCATTCCTAAATGTACTCGTTTAAATGGTCACACTTACATACCAATCAAGTATAATACTAATAACAAGCCGGACTATGTATTAATTGATAAAAATGGATTAAATGAAGATTGGAAAAAATATTTTATCAATTATAACATAATAGATCTTAATTCTCATTATGTTTTAATCAAAAATTCAATAAAATAATAAATGAAAATATTTTACAATTTATTGAATATTATTCCACCTATAAATAACAGGATATAACCAAATATTCCTTTTTTGTGTACTCAAAAAACTTCTTGTTTTAGATCTGGGCTAAAATAACAATATTAAATAAAGAATAGTTTCCAAAAATAGTCTTTTGGATAATCGAAAAAAGCGAAAAATTGTAGAAATAAAAAGTCGTACTAACTAGTGCGATAGTAGTAGCATGATAGTAAATGGATAGACCTATAGACCATCTTTAGTAAAATAATAATTAAGCCTAGTGCTCAATTGCATATGGAACCTTGTTAATCATATTAAATACCTCTTCATAAGGTAATCCTTCATAGTCACAAAATTCTTTGATAGTGACCAGCTGACGCTTAGATTTGCCATGGGCGTCCTTGATCAGGCGAATCAAAGCTCGCGATGAACTCAAACTTTTGCCTGTAATAGTGGCCACTTCTTTAGGGTAAATGCATAATCTGTTCATTTAAATGTAAAATTAAAGTCCGTGATCGGGGTCGAAATCTGTAGTTGGTGTTCATTGTTTTCATATTGTGTTCATTAAGGTTATTTTTCAGTGTTGATTAAAACGAATTTATATCAAATCGTTCGTTCATCGATAAAAAACTTATAAACATTGTCAACAAGTTTTTAACAATAAAAACCCCACAGTTTGATCTATAAAGTCGTTAAAACGCAAGGTTTTAAGTTAAAATGGTAAAATTTGTAGGAAGAAGTAAAGAGCAGTATAATGATATCAGGATTAATTTAATTTCCTGTATAGTTGTTTCAGGACGGGTCACAAAAAACTTTTAAGCCCTAGATAAGCCCAACATACGTCCAACATACTCCCAACACTGCCCAATATCAATTCCAACATAAAAAACACATAAGTGTTGCCAAAAACAGCAAAAACAGCAATTTCAACAAAAACAGGAGTTAAAATAAAAATGTCAAAAAAACAGAAGGAAACGATGGAATAGCATAAACTGGTCTTAAACTGTAAAGTAGTGACAAAGAATCAGTAGTAGTATCCAAAATGCCAAAAATGAAAACACCTCGAAAACCCTAGTAATACATTTGGCTCATCAAGTTTAAACCACGCATTCGGTTTTGAGAGTTTACAAGGGCCCGTGTAAAAAGGACTCAAATAAGAATATTGGGCTTAAACTGATAAAATGTAATTGTTTAACCGTATGGTGATTTTCATAAAAACGTCGAAAACCCATACATAATCTTTTAAAAACATGGCAAAGTATAGTAGCCTTTTTAAAGTAGAGGGGACACTGGGAGAAGTGAACTTCTACAAAAGTGAAGACGGATATCACATGCGCACCAAAGGAGGTGTAAGCAAGAACCGAATTTTAAATGATCCTGCATTTGTAAGAACTCGCGAAAACAATAGCGAGTTCGGCTCAAGTGCAAAAAGCGCAAAAGTGCTAAGGCAGGCGATTGTTAATTTAGTGGCCGATGCTAAAGACTCTAAACTATCCGCAAGACTCACGACGCAGATGACCTTGGTCAAAAATGCCGACTTAACGTCTGTACGAGGTGAGAGAAGCGTAAATGTAGGCATCCAAACTCCAGATGGGAAAGCACCTTTGAAAGGCTTTAATTTTAATCGCCTTGCTATTTTAAATGCGGTATTACAAAGTGATTTCACGCTTAATACCTCAACAGGAGAAATAGTAATCGCTGATTTCACACCTAGCCTTAAACTGCAAATCCCCGAAGGAGCAACGCACGTTAGCTTTACGGCAGGATTTTTGAATCTTGACTTTGATTCAGGAGACAAAGATTTACAGTTAAGTCCAGTTTTGAACCTCCCTATCAATGGAACCTCCTCAACGGTGACTTTAACACCTAGCGGAGTACCAACTGGATCAGGAAATCAGCTTTACTTTTTAAAAGTGGCTTTTTTCCAGCAGGTCAATGGCATACAATACGCCTTAAACAATGGGGCCTACAACGCTCTTCAGTTGATAGACCTAGTGTAAGTCCATTTCAAATTAAACTCGTTTAATTTTTAAAACAGCGTCCCTACTTAGATAAAGTCTGTATTCAGCTTTGTTGAAGTATGGGGTGTCTGCATTTAAAGAAGACATGGAGTTCAAGACTAAAAGCTCACCTCTTTAGATAAAGCCTGTACTGAGTTCCGTCAAAGTAAGGGGTGTCTGCTTTACAAGCAGACGGGGAGTTGGACGCCAACTATTATTCCATGCCAATTTTAACGCGAGTTACTCATGAATTTTGCATGGTAAACCTGCCTTATCCCATCTTGCAAAGCTATCTTATGCTGCCATCCAAGAGCGTGTATTCGAGAAACATCCAATAATTTTCTAGGTGTTCCATCGGGTTTAGAAGTATCAAAAACGAGATTGCCTTCATACCCCACTATAGTCTTAATTAATAAGCCTAAATCCTTTATTGTAATTTCCTCACCTGTACCAATATTGATAGGATCTAAAATGTCATCCTTTTGCATTAAGAATACACACGCCTCTGCCAGATCATCAACATGCAAAAACTCACGTAACGGACGTCCAGTACCCCAAAGTTTTACTATTGGGCTTCCTTTTATTTTAGCGTCATGGAATTTTTGAAGTAAGGCAGGAAGCACATGAGAAGTTTCCGGATCATAATTATCATTAGGTCCATAAAGATTGGTAGGCATTACCGAAATAAAATGATGTCCATATTGTCGTTGGTAGCTCTCACACAACTTAAGACCCGCTATTTTGGCAACAGCATAGGGCTCGTTAGTGGGCTCTAGCAATCCGCTTAATAGTTGAGATTCTTTTATAGGCTGTTCAGCCATTTTTGGATATATACAAGAGGAGCCTAAAAACATCAGCTTTTTAACATTATAAGAATGTGAAGCATGAATAACGTTAGATTGTATCATCAAATTATCGTACAAAAAATCAGCGCGATAGGTATTATTGGCTACTATACCTCCTACTTTCGCGGCCGCCAAAAACACATAATCTGGTCGCTCTGATTCAAAAAAGGACCTCACCTGTTCTTGGCATCTTAGATCTAAATTCGAAGACTCCCTAAATAATAAATTGGTATACCCTTGCTGGTTTAGCAGTCTCACTAGTGCCGAGCCTACCATGCCCGTGTGTCCAGACACATATATTTTGCCGTCTTTATTCATTGTTATTCATTACATCAAAGCCATTATCGGTTAATAATTGTTCTTGCTTAACCAAATTAAGATCACTCGCCATCATATCGTGAATCAGGGCATCCAAATCATACTTAGGCGTCCACTTTAATTTCGTTTTGCACTTGGTAGCATCCCCTACCAGGAGATCTACTTCTGTCGGTCTGAAATAATTATGATCAACCTTAACTAAAGTTGTTCCTATAGGCAGTTGATAATTAGGTTGAGTGCAGGATACCACACGGCCTTCTTCATTGGATCCCAAACCAGAAAATTCTATAGCTATGCCTACATAACGAAACGCAAGTTCTACAAATCTTCGTACGCTGGTTGTAACTCCAGTTGCAATAACATAATCTTCAGCTTCGTCTTGTTGTAACATGAGCCACATGGCTTCAACATAATCTTTAGCATGGCCCCAATCTCTTTGTGCATCTAAATTTCCTAAATAAAGCACGTCTTGTTGACCTAAAGCAATTCTACTCACGGCACGTGTAATCTTTCTAGAAACAAAGGTCTCACCTCGTACAGGGGATTCGTGATTAAACAAAATACCATTACATGCAAACATACCATAGGCTTCTCTATAGTTTACCGTAATCCAATAGGCATATAGTTTGGCAACGCCATAGGGTGAACGAGGATAAAAAGGGGTGCGTTCATTTTGAGGTGTTTCTTGCACCAACCCATACAATTCGGATGTAGATGCTTGATATACTTTGGTCTTATCGGTAAGCCCCAATAATCGAACCGCTTCTAATATTCGCAATGTCCCTAATCCATCTACGTTGGCGGTATACTCTGGAGTATCAAAGCTCACTTTTACATGTGACATGGCACCAAGATTATAAATCTCATCTGGCTGTACTTCCTGAATTATCCGCGTAATATTCATGGCATCACTCAAATCTCCATAATGCAAGCTAAATAACACATCCTTTTCATGAGGATCTTGATACAGATGATCCACGCGCTGGGTATTAAATAAAGAGGAACGTCTTTTGATTCCGTGAACCCGGTACCCTTTCCCCAAAAGTAGTTGTGCCAAATAAGCACCATCTTGACCGGTAATCCCTGTGATTAAGGCAGTTTTCATATACTTATACTCAATTTATTGGTAGTTACCAATTGCTGATAAAACTATAAAATTACAAATTCAAATTAACTAAATCCCTACAAATTGTGCTGCTCCATGTTAATGAGTTGCATTCCAAAATGCACGCTTATTACTAACAAATTTAATAAAATCAATCGGTTAATGTGAGCTCAATATAGGCAATAAGCTAAAGACTCCAAGACTCCAATTATATAAAATACTTAAATGGGAGAATAAATGTATTATTCGAAACTATCAAAACTTAATAGGCGACAACCCTCATTCTATCTAGTGAGGTCGTATTGTGATGGACAAGCCCATTTAGACTAGGTAGTAATGGCTAATTAGAATGAGACTCATAACATTTTAAGAGCTGAAGTCGTTCCAAGCCATTTTTAATCCCTCTTTAACGGTTACTTCTGGTTGATACCCCAACAAGGCTTTTGCTTTAGATACATTCGCCAAACTATCCCTCACATCACCTTGTCTGGCAGGACCATACAGGGCCTCCAAATCAGATCCGGCTACCTGTTTCAAATGCCCCCAAAGGGCATTTAAAGACAAGCGTTCCCCACAGGCCACATTAAACACTTGATTTCCAGCTTCATTGGAAGCAAAAAAAGCTCTCACATTGGCTTGTACCGCATTAGCGACATAGGTAAAATCGCGCGTCTGTTCCCCATCACCGTTAATAGTCGGTGGCTCATTAACCTTTAGCGCTTGCATAAATAAAGGAATCACTGCCGCATAAGCGCCATTCGGGCTTTGTTTAGGACCAAACACATTAAAATAACGTAGGCCAATAGCATCGGTGCCATAGGTCTTGCCAAACACATCGGCATAGAGTTCGTTCACATACTTGGTCACCGCATAAGGTGACAAGGGCTTACCAATAGTCTCTTCTATTTTAGGCAGGTTCTTACTATCACCATAGGTAGAACTGGAGGCTGCATACACCATGCGCTTCACATTAGAGTGCGCTTTTAAGGCCAACAACATATTTAAAAAACCCGTTATATTCACGGCATGCGTGGTAGCCGGGTCTTTTATAGAACGCGGCACCGAGCCTAAGGCCGCCTGATGCGACACATAATCCATCCCTTCCATAGCCTTCATACAGGTCTCCAAATCACGAATATCCCCCTCAATAAGTTCAAAGGCTGGATGATCCATAAATTCGGTTAGATTATGACGATAGCCATTAGAGAAATCGTCGAGTACCCGTACTTTCTTGGCTCCATTTTGTAAAAGATAGCCAACAAGGTTGGAACCAATAAAACCGGCGCCTCCGGTGACGAGAAAGTTAAACTTTGAAAGATCTTGGGTATGGTACATGCAGTAGAATTTAATTAAAGTGCAAATGTAAGGTTTTTGCTTTTATTAATAGGCAATGAAAACTCCTCTGAATTGATTATCCTTTGTTATGCTAGTCCTTTGTCATGCTTATCCTTTGTCATGCTGAATTTAGTTCAGCATCTATCTTCAAAAAAACCTAAAACAACAAAACAAGTCAACGAGATCCTGAACCAAGTTCAGGATGACATCTCTTTTAATTTGAGAACCTCCTTGTCATGCTGAATTTAGTTCAGCATCTATCCTCAAACAAATCTAAAAACACCAACAAAAATCAACGAGATCCTGAACCAAGTTCAGGATGACATCCCTTTTAATTTGAGAACCTCCTTCTCATGCTGAACCTCCTTCTCATGCTGAACCTCCTTGTCATGCTGAATTTAGTTCAGCATCTATCTTCAAACAAATCTAAACATCTAAACAAATCAACGAGATCCTGAACCAAGTTCAGGATGACAGTTCGTTTATTCAAAGAGTCCTATTTGTCATGCCGAATCCCTTTGTCATGCTGAATTTAGTTCAGCATCTATCTTCAAACAAATCTAAAAACACCAACAAAAATCAACGATATCCTAAACCAAGTTTAGGCTGGCAATGAGTTTTTCATCTATCTTTACAAAACAGGACTACAACATAGCATAATAGTTCAAGTATGGCAAGTCGAAAGCATCATAAGTATTGGGTTTATATTATAACAAATAAACCGAAAGGCGTCTTATACATTGGTGTCACTAGCAATCTTGATCAACGCATGGAAATGCACATTGAAGGAAAAGGAAGCTATTTTACTTCAAAGTATAAACTAAAGTTACTCGTCTATTATGAAGAATTTCAATACATCAAAGAGGCCATTTATCGAGAAAAACAATTAAAAAATTGGCATAGAGATTGGAAAATCAATCTCATCGAAACAGTAAATCCCAATTGGGTGTATCTGTGGGATCCAATAAATAGTAATCATATACAAAAAGATCCTGAAACAAGTTCAGGATGACATTTCGTTGGTCATGTGGAACTCACTTGTCATGCTATCCTTTGTCATGCTGAATTTAGTTCAGCATCTATCTTCAAATAAACCTAAAACAACAAAACAAGTCAACGAGATCCTGAACCAAGTTCAGGATGACATCTCTTTTAATTTGAGAACCTCCTTCTCATGCTGAATCTCCTTGTCATGCTGAATTTAGTTCAGCATCTATCTTCAAGTAAATCTAAAATACAACTTGACAAATTAATGAAATCCTGAACCGAGTTCAGGATGACATCCCTTTTAATTTGAGAACCTCCTTGTCATGCTATCCTTTGTCATGCTGAATTTAGTTCAGCATCTAACCGCAACTAATAGCGATTTTACAACCTTGCATCCACCAATTCCTTTGGTAACACAGACTTCACATCAAAAATCACTCCAATATCCGACTTCAATTTAGAGACATCAAGGGTTTTAAAGGCCTCATGGGATACCGCCAAAACGATCGCATCATAGTCGGAATGCAAAAGCGCATCAGAACACATCAAATCCAAACCGTATTCCTCAAACACCTCTTCTTTTGATGCCCAAGGGTCATACACATCCACCTTAACCTGATAAGTTTGAAACTCCTTGATGATATCAATCACCCGTGAATTACGAATATCTGGACAGTTCTCCTTAAAGGTAATGCCTAACACCAGAACACGGGCATCCCTAATGGTCGCGCCCTTTTTGATCATCATCTTAACGGTTTCCTGTGCCACATAATGCCCCATACTGTCATTCATTTTTCGTCCTGCTAAAATAATCTCTGGTGTATAACCACTCTCAATGGCCTTTTGTGCCAGATAGTAAGGATCCACTCCAATACAGTGACCGCCAACAAGGCCCGGCGTGAAATTGATAAAATTCCACTTGGTGCCTGCAGCTTCCAGCACGGCTTTGGTGTCAATATCTAAAATGCGAAAGATCTTCGACAATTCATTGATGAAAGCAATATTGATATCACGTTGCGCATTTTCAATAACCTTAGCAGCCTCGGCCACTTTGATCGATGGTGCCATATGGGTCCCAGCGGTAATAATGGTTTTATACAGGGCATCTACACGCCTGGCCACTTCGGGTGTAGACCCTGAAGTGACTTTTAAAATTTTAGTAACCGTATGGGTTTTATCCCCAGGGTTAATGCGCTCTGGTGAATAGCCGGCAAAGAAATCGGTATTGAATGTTAGTCCTGATTGCCGTTCGAGAATAGGCACACAAATATCCTCGGTAACCCCAGGATAGACTGTAGACTCATAAATAACGAGATTGCCAGGCTGTAACACCTGCCCCACGGCTTCACTGGCTTTAATCAAATAAGTGAAAACTGGCTTATTAAGCTCATCGGTTGGGGTAGGCACAGTGACAATATAGATAGCGGAATCGGCAATAGCATCTAGGGCATCACTAATCAACAAGCCACGTTCAGCTTTAGGATCGCTGGTCAATACACTCTGCAAGACCTCGGCATCTACTTCTAGGGTGCGATCCTTTCCAGCCTGCAGTTCGGCAACCCGTTTGGGATTGGTATCAAAACCTACTACTAAAAAATGTTTGGCAAATTCTACGGCTAAGGGCAAACCCACATAACCTAATCCAATTATACTGATTGATGTACCTTGCGTCATATTAAGCGGCTTAAAGATCTATAAATAAAGGTCAAATCTAAAGAAAATCGATAACTCTGCACATAGTTTTTATTGATTTCAACCTTATCAGGCCAAATCACCCTGCGATTATAGGCTTCAGGATCACTTTGTTGTGCCAAGACCTGCGCTTCCTGGGCATATTTAAGGCTGGCGGGTCCCGTGAGTCCGGGCTTAACCTTTAAAAGGACACGGTCCTCCCCCTCTAACATGTCGGCAAAACCAGGGAGATCGGGTCGTGGCCCTACAAAACTCATCTGCCCAAACACAATATTAAACAGTTGTGGTAGTTCATCCCAACGGTGCGCTCTTAAAAACTGTCCAAATGGACTTATGATTTCAGCGCCTAAACCTTGCCCTTTTTTGGCCTGACGCAGCGTTCGTATTTTATAAATGTGAAACAAACGGGCATGCTGACCCACTCGTACTTGCTTAAACAGACCCCACTGTTGAGTGTCTACACTAGCAAAAAGCACTAATAAAAGCAGCGGTATAAAGAGAAACAACAGCAAAATCAGACTGAAACTAAAATCAAAAAGGCGTTTATAGAGCAGTTGTTGGCTAGTAATCAAAAGCTAAAGGTTGAAAAATTAAAAGCGTCTTAAAAAACGGCGTACTTTTTTAACTAAATTAGGCTTGTCATCTTCGTGATAGGCATTGCCATAAACCCCGTAACCATAGCCGTAACCATAGCCATAACCATAACCGTAACCATAATTATGATTGGTTTTATGCTTGTAGAAGTTGAGTACAAAACTGATGTTTTTAACCTCCCCAACGCGGTATTTGGCATTCACCAGGGCCAACATACCTTTTTTGGTATAGTCCAAACGGATCATAAAAATGGTGGCATCTGAATACTGAGTAAGTTCTAGTGCATCAGTCACCAGCCCCAGAGGCGGCGTATCCAAAATAATCATATCATACTTTTCTCGGAGCTGGGCTATCAAGGTTTTGATAGAATCACTCATCAATAATTCCGACGGATTAGGAGGCACAGGCCCAGAAGGAATCACGTCCAGATTTTCAATATGTGTCTTGTAGGTCACTTCATCAATAGAACTTTCTCCAATGAGATAATTAACCACCCCTTGATCGTTATTAATATTAAAATCTCCAAAAATTTTAGGTTTACGTAAGTCTAGCCCTAACAGCATAGTTTTTTTACCAGAGAGCGCATATACAGTGGCCACATTAATGGAGCAAAAGGTCTTCCCTTCCCCACTCACTGAAGAAGTAATCATTAAAGTACGGCCTTGTTTAACATCTTTGTCCTGTTTCTTATATATAAACTGCAAACTGGAACGAATGGAACGAAAGGACTCGGAGACCGCCGACTTGGGCTTTTCAAAAACCACGAGATTGTTAGGGTAGTTGTATTTCCCAACTAGACCTAAAATGGGAATTTTAGACAGGCGTTCCACCTCATCAGAGCCATGAATGGTATTGTCTAATAAAAAGATGACAAAAATAAAAAACATGGGGGTAAAAAAGCCGACCATCAAGGCCATCATATAATTAAGGCTCTTATTAGGCCCTATAGGCCCATTGCCAATATCTTTCGCCGCATCTACTACTGTAATATCCGAAACATTGGCTGCTTTCACAATGGCAGCCTCACCACGCTTCGCCTGATACACGTCATAAGCCTCTTGGCTAATGTCCATTTTGCGCTGTATCTTGAGATATTGCTGCTGATCTTCTGGTAAATTACTCAATTGGCCTTCATAAATAGCTATGGATTTATTAAGCGTATTAAGTTGGATACCGATGGTTTTTTTAGTGGCATCAATAGTCTCTAATAATACATTCTTTTCCGAATTAATTCGACGATCGATATCTTCAAACAAGACCGAACCTTCTTTGGCCGTATGCTCCAAGTTTTGACGCTCAATGGCTAAACTAATAATTTTGGCCACACTGCCTAAAATATTCCCTTCGGTTATACCCACCGACGTTGGCGCGGCAATTCGACTATAATCAGTTTTTGTGTTTAAGTACTGCTCTAACGAATTAAGATAATTAAGTTTAGATTGTTCTTCCTCTTTCTTAAGATCAAACTCTTTAAGTTTGGCGGACACCTGCGCCATTTCTTCACTCACATCGAACACCTTATTTTGTTTCCTAAAGGCATTCATCTCCTCAATAATATTCTTTAAATTACCATCAACAGAGGCCAGACTACTATCTATAAATCGTATGGTATTGGTGGCATATAAATTCTTACGCTCTAACTCTGTTTTGCTTAAAATGGCTGCCGTGGCATTTAAATAATCCACAATCTTGGCTTTGTTAGTCCCCGACAAGGTTAACTGTAGCACGGCTGAAGAACCCGCAAACGGTTTAATACCCACGGCAAACTGAAACGAGCGCACCACCCCATCAAAATTTAAAAATTGGATAAAAAACTCCGAATTGGGAAGAAGACGCTTGCCTGGTCGCTGTGTGATTACTGCATTAAAAAAGGGCAATTGAATAGAATCGCCTAACCTATAGCGCTTTACAAAGGGTCCATTAGGCACAGGAACGGCGTAGGTAGATTTGTCGCTATAGCGTTGTACGGTTTGACTCGTGCCTTCAAACGTGGTAAAAAGTTCAAATTCCTTATCATTGATAAAACGTATACCCAATTGTTTCCCGAGAATCTGACCTTCTGCTCGATTAATTTTAACTTCATAAGGTGAACTTTTGTAGATATCCACCATTCGGTATTTGCCCTGAACTAAATAACGCATAAAAAAGTCTAGAGAATCCACCACCTTTTCATTATGGGTGCGCGTACGAATCGTGGTCATAATCTTACCTACCTTACCAGAAACCCCACCCCAATTAAAGGAGATACTGGTATTGGCCGTAAAAAAGGGATTCTGTTCACTCTCCACAGAAATAAGAGAGTCCAACCTATAAATATTCTCTTTACGGATATTGATGAGATAAGCAATAATCAAGGCTACTCCTATACTCACCAAAACCAACTTCCATAAGTTAAGGGCTTTAAATAAAAAGCCTCTAAAATCAAAGGTAGTGCCCTGCGGTTCGGAAGTGTCTATATCTTGAAATTCGGAATTTGACATAAATTTAGCTCATCCATTAACGTTTTGCAATTAATATAATACTGGTTAATAAGGTCAACACCGAAGCAATTCTCGTGATATTTTCTAATACCGTAGTCCCTGTACCCAAAGCCTTTTGCTTTAAGGGTTTTACATAGATCATGTCATTGGGTTGTATATAGTAATAGGGCGACTGCATTATAGCAATATCGGTGAGATCCAGATGATGGATCTCCTGGCCTTGGGGGTATTGCCGTATGAGTAAGACATCCTTTTTATCGCCTGTTACGGGAATATCACCAGAATTGGCCAGAGCCTCAAAAATATTGACGCGTTCCTGATATAGTGTCTGTGTTCCTGTATTGTTAATTTCTCCACTGGTCGTGTAACGCAGCCCTGCAAGTTTTACCGTCACAAAAATGCGCGCTGTTTCTTTAAATTGTTCCTTTAGAAGCAATGCCTCCACTTTACTTTGGATTTCTACAGTGGTATATCCCAAAACTTGGAGCTCTCCTAAAACCGGAATACGAATATTGCCATGAAGATCCACCGTAAAGCCATTCATATAAGCGTTTTCGGCTGAAGTGGCATTAAGATCACCACTATCACCTATGGGGTTAAAAATAGCCACATTGTCCTGATCCAGCACTTTAATACGTATACTTAAGATGTCGTTGATCTGTACACGATAAGGTTGCTGTATCTGTTGTAATACTTGTGTGGAATCTATGGCAGTTCCTTTTTGCTGATAATACAAAGTATCTTTATACGGAATGCAGGAGGTAAAAAAACTACACAATAAAACTCCAATAACTAGCAAAGGGTATTTCATACAAATAGAGGCCATGATCCTCACAAATATAGCGCATCACTAGGAATATCAAAACTATTCTGTATTTTTTTGTTTTATTCCCGTTATTTGCAAAAAACTTACTGTGAATTACATTACTGTTGAACAGATTTCAAAAGCTTATGGAGAGCTCCAACTCTTCACAGACCTTTCCTTTAGCATTCATAAAGATCAAAAGATTGCCTTTATCGCTAAAAACGGAAGCGGGAAGACCTCTATATTAAATATCCTCTGTGGCACCGATACGCCAGATGCTGGACAAGTGGTGATGCGCAACGGACTTCGTCTGGCCTTTTTATCACAGTCCCCCCAATTTGATGAGTCCCAAACCGTTGAAAGTACCATTTTCAATTCTGACTTGCCCATCCTCAAGATTGTAGCAAATTATGAAAAGGCCCTGCTACATCCAGAGGACACCGAAGCTTACCAAAAAGCCTTTGAGCAAATGGATATCCACAATGCCTGGGAATACGAGTTGCAATGCAAACAAATCTTGTTTCAACTTAAACTCGATCAGCTTAACCAAAAGGTCAGTACGCTTTCTGGAGGACAAAAAAAGCGATTAGCACTGGCCAAAGCCCTGATCATCAACCCCGATGTATTGGTGCTGGATGAACCCACCAACCACCTAGACCTCGAAATGATTGAATGGCTAGAACAGTATTTTGCCAAAGCCCAGTTTACACTCTTTATGGTCACCCACGACCGTTATTTTCTAGAACGGGTCTGCAATGAGATTATTGAACTAGACCATGGGCAACTCTATACCTACAAAGGCAACTATTCCTATTATTTGGAGCAAAAGGAAGCGCGCGTAGTTCAAGAACAGGTGGAAACAGGCAAAGCCAAACAACTGTTTAAAAAAGAACTGGAATGGATGCGCCGACAGCCTAAAGCCCGAACCACAAAGTCTAAATCTCGGATTGATGACTTTCAAGACATCAAAACACGTGCACAGCAACGCCGTAAGGACCACACCATCCAATTAGAATTGAATATTGAACGGCTGGGTAGTAAGGTTGTCGAATTCCATAAGGTATCCAAAGCTTTTACAAACAAAACCATCCTAAACGGATTTGATTATGTCTTTAAAAAAGGCGAACGCATTGGCATTATTGGTAAAAATGGAACAGGTAAATCCACCTTTTTAAATCTGCTCACCAAAACGGTGCAACCCGATGCCGGAAAGATTGTGATTGGTGAAACCGTAAAATTTGGGTACTATACCCAATCTGGGATACAGGTGCAGCCGGGGCAAAAAGTGATTGAGGTTATCAAAGCCTTTGGAGAATACATCCCCTTAACCAAAGGACGACAAATCTCGGCCAAGCAACTTTTGGAACGCTTTCTATTTGACAGTAAAAAACAATACGATTATGTTGAAAAGTTAAGCGGTGGTGAGCAAAAACGACTCTACCTCTGCACAGTGCTTATACAAAATCCCAATTTCCTGATTTTAGATGAGCCTACCAACGATCTCGATATTGTCACCTTAAATGTCTTGGAGGAATTTCTATTGGATTTCCCAGGCTGCTTGTTAGTGGTCTCTCACGATCGTTATTTTATGGATAAGATTGTAGACCATTTATTTGTGTTTAAGGGTGATGGCGAGGTGCAGGATTTTCCAGGCAATTATAGCGATTATCGCGACTATGAAGCCAGTGCTCCTGAAGAAGACAAAGCAAAACACGAGGCTCCAGATCCTAGTCGACTTGAACAAAACGAAGCGCAAAAACTTAACTATAATGAACAAAAAGAACTCAAAAATTTAGAGACTAAGATTAGGGCTTTGGAATTGGATAAAAAGGCTTTGGAAGCCAAATTTCATGATAGTGGTTTGACTCAAGATCAAATCAATGCCCTCTCCAAAGACTTGCAGAAACTCATAACTGAAATCGAAACCAAGGAAGCACGTTGGTTTGAACTTTCGGAAAAACTGGAAAATTAAAATCAACTAGAATTATTGTCACAATGAACCTGCCTGCTCCGAGCCAGTTGAAGGGGTCGAAGTGTGACTAAATCCATATTCTATTGTCACACTGAGCCTGTCGAAGTGTTACCCAAACCATATTCTATTGTCACACTGAGCCTGTCGAAGTGGTATCTAAATCTATCTCTATTGTCACACTGAGCCCATCGAAGTGTTATCCAAATCTACTTCTATTGTCACATTGACTTAGTTAAAGGTTGTCTAATTTTGGGTTTCCATATTCAGAATAATTTTTAGAAAACTTCACAAGATCCTCCCACTTACCTTCGATTAGAGCTTGTTTCTTTTTTCTTGACCAGCCCTTAAGTTGTTTTTCTATGGCGATGGCATCTTTCGGATCTGTACATTGTAAATGCCATTCCAAACGTATTGGAAGCCGTTTCGCAGTATAGGCAGATGCCAATCCGTTTTGATGTTGTATAAGACGATATTCTAAATTATTAGTTATACCAGTATAGTAGCTTTTATCGGCACAAAGTAGGATATAAACAAAATAGAATTTCATAGATTGAATATATGTTTTTCAATTGCACTTCGACAAGCTCAGTGTGACATACTTTTATAGGAAACACCTCGAATCTTCGACCTGATTTGGGTAGGCAAACTCAATATGACAAAACTAATACTATTCCATAATACTCTCACTGGAACAATATGAGTTCTTTTGTATAGTTTTGCAAACATTATGTATCAAAGTATTCAATACATTAAATTCCTACTAACATCTACCAACCAGCACGGTGTGCACTCCCCCTTTGTTTATGATTTAATAACGAAGTGTTTTTACGATAAGGTTTCCTATCCCGCCTATAAGTCCCTAAAGACATACAGAAATTCACTACTTAAAAATTCAGACACCATTCAAATCACCGATTATGGTGCAGGCTCTAAACGTTTTAAATCCTCAAAGCGACGAGTAGGTCATATTGCAAAAACTTCTGGAACCACACTACATCGTGCACAACTACTTTTCAGACTCGCACACTACTTAAAACCAAAACGGAGCTTGGAACTTGGCACCTCTTTAGGAATAGGCACACAGGCGATTGCCCTTGGCAACCTTGAAGGTCAGGTCAGCAGCATTGAAGGTAGTCCAGAAATCGCAGCCATTGCTGCTCAACAACTTCAAGACTTTGGCATACAAAATCAGCAGCTAAAAATAGGCCGATTTGAAGAGCAACTCCCACAATTAAACCAACAGCAATGGGATCTAATTTTTATAGATGGTCATCATCAAAAAAAACCCACACTACAGTATTTTGAAACCCTACTCCCTTCTGTTCATAATAACACCATTATGATCTTTGATGATATCTATTGGTCTAAAGGCATGACGCAAGCTTGGGAAAACATTAAACAACATCCTAAAGTCTCGGTGACCATTGACAGCTTTTTTTGGGGCCTCGTGCTATTCAGAAAAGAACAGGTTAAAGAAAATTTTAAAATAAGAATGTAACATCCTTTAGTCTTTAACGTCATACTAAACGTATGTCTCTAGCTCACATACATGAAAACAACTATTAAACTTGGACAGCTGATATGGCTTCAAACTTCATAAATTTAACTTTTACCAATGGCTAACATTATAAAAATTCGAGACATTATCAGGGATTTTAAATTAGGACAGGAAACCGTTCATGTTTTAAAAGGAATCGATTTAGATATTAATAAGGGTGAATATGTAGCCATTATGGGGCCTTCGGGCTCTGGAAAATCGACATTGATGAACCTATTGGGATGTTTAGATACACCTACAGCGGGCTCTTACATCTTAAATGGAAAAGATGTGAGTAAGATGAGTGATGACGAATTGGCCGAAATACGTAACAAGGAAATTGGATTTGTATTCCAAACCTTTAATCTATTGCCACGTACCACCGCTTTAGATAATGTTGCCCTCCCTATGGTCTATGGTGGCGCCTCCAAACGCGACCGCACCGAACGTGCAGAACAGGTACTTACCGATGTTGGCTTGGCCGACCGCATGGATCACCGCCCCAATCAGCTTTCTGGAGGACAGCGTCAGCGTGTTGCGGTAGCGAGAGCCTTGGTGAACAATCCTTCTATTATTCTTGCTGATGAACCTACCGGGAACTTAGACTCAAAAACAGGCGTTGAAATTATGAATTTGTTTGATGCCATACACAAAGCTGGAAATACCGTAATCATGGTCACTCATGAAGAAGAAATCGCTGCGCACGCCGAGCGGGTAATTCGCCTGCGTGATGGACTTATTGAAAGCGATACTAAAAAGTAGTTTTCAGTTTCCCTCCTTGAGGAGGGTGTCTCGAAGAGACGGGAGGTGTTCACATGTCCCAAATAAAGCTAACACACCAGAATTAAAGTCCATTCCTATTCAATCAATAACACGAATTTCCAGAAAAATTCTTTTAACTTCTTATTTCTAATACCTGCCTTTTAAACTTTGCAAATTCCCTCCTTGAGGAGGGTGTCTCGAAGAGACGGGAGGTGTTCACATGTCCCAAATAAAGCTAACACACCAAAATTAAAGTCCATTCCTATTCAATCCATAACACGAATTTCCAGAAAAATACTTTTAACTTCTTATTTCTAATATCTACCTTTGAATTATGAAGATCTACACCAAAACCGGCGATAAAGGCACCACAGCACTCTTTGGAGGCACACGTGTCCCTAAACATCATATACGAATAGACAGTTATGGAACCGTTGACGAACTCAATTCGTATTTAGGTCTCATCCGAGATCAGGATATTCACCAAGAATACAAGTCCTTTTTAATACATATTCAAGACAAACTGTTTACCGTTGGTGCGGTATTAGCGACCGATCCTGAAAAAGCCATTCTAAAAAGTGGGAAGGAGCGTTTAAACATTCCAAAACTCGCTTCTGAAGATATTCAGGCATTAGAGGACGAAATGGACCGCATGAATGAAGCTTTACCACCAATGACCCACTTCGTTTTACCTGGTGGACATCAAACTGTGTCATTCTGTCATATCGCACGTTGCGTATGCCGTAGAGCCGAACGTTTAGCGGTGGCACTCAACGACGTTGAGCCTTTTCAGGCTGAAACTTTGATGTATTTGAATCGCTTATCCGACTACCTTTTTGTCTTGGCACGGAAGTTGTCTTATGACTTGCAAGCCGAAGAAATTAAATGGATTCCTAAAAAAGAATCCTAATCCCTTAAGCTTATTGTAACTTTTGCTCATCTTTGGATAATTAAAATCCAGAACAAAAAATTACACGTTCTTTGTAGTAATGTAACATCCAGAACGCGTTTGTAATCTGCTGCGAAACAGGGATTTTAATCCTTTTGAGCGACTGAAATATCGCTGTAAAAAAAGATACAGAAAAATAATTGGATTTTTCCTTGACTTTTTCAACTAAAAATTTATTTTTGCACAAAATTAAAACACATTATAACATGTATTGGACACTAGAATTAGCATCGTATTTAAGTGATGCGCCTTGGCCAGCAACTAAAGATGAATTAATTGATTATGCCATCCGTACAGGAGCGCCATTAGAAGTTGTTGAAAATTTACAGGCCATTGAAGATGAAGGAGATTCTTACGATTCTATCGAAGAAATCTGGTCAGATTATCCAACAGATGAAGACTACCTCTGGAATGAGGACGAATATTAACAACCTTTACCTAAAAGGTTGATACATAAAAAGAAAAGTTAAAAAGTCTCATTACGAGACTTTTTTTGTGCGCTTTGTTTTAATAAACCTCGCACAAACCCTATCTTTGTTTGCCTTTTTTAAGGCTAAAGCAAAAACAAACGAGATTAATCAATATACCTCCTATTAAAATCACCAAAAAGCAAACGGTGGTTAATTAGGACAGAACATAAAATAATATACACATGAGTTTTTTAAATTCAGTATTAAAGGTATTTGTGGGAGACAAATCCAAACAGGACGTCAAAGCCATAATGCCAATAGTAGCACAAGTAAAAACCTTTGAACAGGCACTTGAACAACTTTCACATGACGAATTAAGAGCTAAAACCGCAAGTTTTAAAGCAAAAATCGCTGAAGCACGACAACCCTTAAACGATAAAATTGAAGCTCTACTCAAAGATGCTGAAGCTACAGAAGACATCGACCAACGTGAAGACATCTACCAAGAAATTGATGGCATTAAAGACGAAATATACACCATCACCGAAGGCGTATTAAATGAAATTTTACCAGAAGCCTTTGCGGTTGTAAAAGAAACGGCAAAACGGTTTGTAGCCAATACGACCATTGAAGTTTCAGCCAGTACTTTTGACCGAGAAATTTCAGGAAGCAAAGACTATGTCTCTCTTGAAGATGACAAAGCCATTTGGTCCAATTCGTGGGATGCCGCTGGAAAACCTATTACCTGGGATATGGTGCACTATGATGTACAACTTATAGGTGGTATCGCCATGCATCAAGGTAAAATTGCCGAGATGCAAACTGGTGAAGGTAAAACTTTGGTTGCTACGCTTCCAATGTACCTTAATGCCTTATCAGGTCGTGGTGTGCATTTGGTAACCGTTAACGATTATTTGGCCAAGCGTGATAGTGCTTGGATGGCACCTATATTTGAGTTCCATGGTTTGAGTGTGGATTGTATAGATTACCATCAGCCTAATTCGGCGGCACGTAAAAAAGCATACAACGCCGACATCACTTATGGTACCAATAACGAATTTGGTTTTGATTATCTGCGTGATAATATGGCACATTCACCTGATGATTTGGTGCAACGCCCACATCACTTTGCGATTGTGGATGAGGTGGATTCGGTATTGGTCGATGATGCCCGTACGCCATTAATTATTTCTGGTCCTATACCTCAAGGTGACCGCCACGAGTTTACCGAGTTAAAACCAAAAGTAGACGATATTGTAAACGTACAACGTAAATACTTAACAGGTGTCCTTGCTGAAGCTAAAAAATTAATTGCTGAAGGTGACACCAAAGAAGGTGGTTTTAAATTATTACGCGTATACCGCGGGATGCCTAAAAATAAGGCCTTAATTAAGTTTTTAAGTGAAGAAGGAATTAAACAATTGCTTCAAAAGACTGAAAACTTCTACATGCAGGACAATAACCGTGAAATGCCAAAGGTTGATGCCGAACTGTACTATGTGATTGATGAAAAAAACAATCAAATTGAGCTATCGGATAAAGGTGTCGATTTTCTTTCTGGTAAAGATGATCCCAACTTCTTTGTAATGCCTGAAATTGGTGTAGAAATCGCCAAAATTGAAGCTAAAGGACTTTCAAAAGAAGAAGAAGCCAACGAAAAAGAAGAACTGTTTAAAGAGTTCGGCATCAAGTCTGAACGCATTCATACCCTTAACCAATTATTGAAGGCTTATGCCCTATTTGAAAAGGATATTCAATACGTCGTGATTGACAATAAGGTCATGATTGTTGATGAGCAAACGGGACGTATTATGGATGGTCGTCGTTATAGCGACGGACTTCACCAAGCCATTGAAGCCAAAGAAAATGTAAAAATTGAAGATGCCACACAAACTTTTGCGACTGTAACACTTCAAAATTACTTTAGAATGTACCGTAAGTTATCGGGTATGACGGGTACTGCGGTTACCGAAGCAGGTGAGTTCTGGGAAATTTACAAATTAGATGTAGTAGAAATCCCAACTAATAGACCAATTGCCAGAGATGACCGTGAAGATTTGGTGTATAAAACCAAACGGGAAAAATACAATGCCGTTATTGACGAAGTTACCCAACTTTCGCAAGCTGGTCGCCCAGTATTGATTGGTACCACTTCAGTTGAAATCAGTGAGTTGTTAGGAAAGATGTTGGATATTCGAAAAATTCCACATAACGTCTTAAACGCCAAACTTCATAAAAAAGAGGCCGATATTGTAGCACAAGCTGGACAATCGGGTCAGGTCACCATCGCTACCAACATGGCAGGTCGTGGTACCGACATTAAATTAAGTGATGACGTTAAGAAAGCAGGCGGTTTAGCTATTATTGGTACAGAGCGCCATGATTCTAGACGTGTTGACCGTCAGTTACGTGGTCGAGCAGGTCGTCAAGGTGATCCTGGAAGTTCACAGTTTTATGTGTCTTTAGAAGATAATTTAATGCGTCTCTTTGGTAGTGAACGTATTGCCAAAATGATGGATAGAATGGGATTGAAGGAAGGTGAAGTGATTCAGCATTCCATGATTTCAAAATCTATAGAACGCGCCCAGAAGAAAGTGGAAGAAAACAACTTTGGCGTTAGAAAGCGTCTATTGGAATATGATGACGTGATGAATGCCCAACGTGAAGTGGTATACAAACGTCGTCGTCATGCTCTTCATGGTGAACGTTTACGTGTAGATTTAGCTAACATGATTTACGATACTTCTGAAGGCATTGCGCTTTCAAATAAAGAAGCCAATGACTTTAAAAACTTTGAGTTTGAACTTATCCGATTCTTCTCAATGAGTTCACCAATTACTGAAGCTGAATTTGCAAAATTAACAGCTCAAGAGATTGCAGGTAAAATTTATAAGGCTGCATTTACCCATTACAGAGAAAAAATGGAACGTAATGCTGAATTAGCCTACCCTGTTATCAAAAATGTATATGAAACCCAGCGTGATAAATTTAAACGCATCGTGGTTCCTTTTACTGATGGTGTCAAAAACCTTCAAGTGGTTACCGATTTGGAGAAAGCCTATGAATCTCAAGGAAAGCAACTTATTAATGACTTTGAGAAGAATATCACACTGGCCATTGTAGATGATTCCTGGAAAACCCATTTGCGTAAAATGGATGAACTAAAACAATCGGTACAGTTGGCGGTTCACGAACAAAAAGATCCTTTATTGATCTATAAATTTGAAGCATTTGAGTTGTTCAAATCGATGATTGACCAGGTGAACAAAGATGTGATTTCCTTCTTGTTTAAAGGAGAATTGCCTACTGAAACACAGAACACTATTAGAGAGGCCAGAGCGCGTAAACAAGAAAAATTGAATACCCAAAAGGATGAAATTCCAAATATGGATGAACGTGCCGCACAAAGCAGAGCTGCTGGAAACACACAGCGTCAACCCGAAGTAGTAGAAACCATTGTTAGGGATCGACCAAAGATTGGACGTAATGACCGTGTGACCATAAAACATGTCATCAGTGGTGAAAATAAAACTCTTAAATACAAGCAAGCCGAACCGCTTATCACCAAAGGTGAATGGGTTTTGGTAGACGAATAAATCGTTTTAAAAATCAAGATTTACATTAAAACTCCTAACAGCCCACTGTTAGGAGTTTTTTTTCTATTTTTATTCCAAATCCACGTTTAATGAAGCACCAACTAAATTTGTTTTGGAAACTACGAACGCTTTTCATAGTAGTTACATTCACCATGTCACTTATTGGATGTCAGAACAAAAAAAAACAAGAATTACCCTCTGAAACTGTGAACACACTTAAAAATAAGGCTATACTTGAATACAATATTAAAGCGCAATTAGGTGAAGGTGCCTTTTGGAATCATCAAACCCAAGAATTCTATTGGATTGATATTGAGGCGAAGCAATTGCATATTTATAACCCTAAAACAAAAACCAATCGAACGTTAGAAACCCCTTCTCGTATTGGCACCGTTGTTCCTATTGATACCATTTCTGCTTTAGTTGCACTTGAAGATGGGATTTATAAAATGAATATTACAACTGGAGAGACCACATTACTTTCGGATGTAGAACAGAATATACCTACCAATAGATTTAATGACGGGAAATGCGACCCCTCTGGTCGACTTTGGGTAGGTTCCATGGGGCTGAAACAACGTCCTCATGTGGCCAATCTCTATATGATAGATGCAAAAGGACAAGCACACTTAAAATTGGATAGTATTACTATTTCTAATGGTATTGTCTGGACTAAAGACAAAGCTACTATGTATTATATAGACACCCCAACTTTGGAAATCAAGGCCTTTGATTATGATGATGTCACAGGAACTATCTCCAACCCAAGAATTGCGGTAAAAGTTGCAGATTCGTTGGGCTATCCTGATGGTATGACCATTGACGAACATGACAATTTATGGGTAGGTATGTGGAATGGTAATGCGGTACTTTGCTTTGACCCAAAAACAGGCGAAGTGATTTCTAGAATTGAAGTACCGGCACATAATGTAACGTCCTGCGCTTTTGGCGGCACTACATTAGACACTTTGTTTATAACAACAGCGAGTATAGATATGTCAGAAGAAGAGCAACATCGCTATCCCTTGGCCGGTTCGGTATTTAAGGCAGTTCCAGGAGTAAAGGGAGTTAAAAATACCTTCTTTAAAACAGAATAAGTGAAAGACATGATTATTGTAATGGGTGTAAGTGGCTGTGGAAAAACGACAATTGGTGAACAATTGGCTAAAGCTTTAAATCTGCCATTTTACGATGCCGATGATTTTCATCCACAAGCGAATATTGATAAAATGAAACAAAACATTGCCTTAACCGATGTAGACCGTCATCCTTGGTTACTAACACTAGCCAACCATATAGCGGATTGGGACACCCGCGGAGGTGCAGTACTTTCTTGTTCAGCATTAAAAGAATCCTACCGAACAGTATTAGCTTCAACATCAAAATCTGTCACCTGGGTGTATTTAAAAGGCAGTTTTGAGCTTATAAAATCGCGCATTGAAGAACGTACAGGTCATTATATGGCATCCCATTTATTGCAATCGCAATTTGATGCTCTAGAAGAACCAAATTATGGTTATCACATTACCATTGATCAATCACCAGAGCGCATTATAGAAACACTTGTATCAAATTTAAAAACACATGAGTAAATCACAATTTGGCGTCATTGGCCTGGGCGTTATGGGAAAGAGCTTAAGTCTCAACTTGGCCGAAAATGGTATTGACACTTCCGTCTATAATCGAAGTGAAGGTAATGAAGCACATGTCGTGTCATCTTTTTTAGAACACAATTCCTCCTTTAAAAACATTCAAGGCTTTACAAACATTGACCAATTTGTGGCCTCATTAGCAACTCCAAGAAAAATTCTTATTATGGTTAAAGCTGGTGCTATAATAGATCTAGTGATTGACCAATTACTACCCTATTTATCGGCAAATGATATTATTATCGATGGCGGAAATTCTCATTACAATGATACGCAAAGACGCTATTCAGATTTAAATAAAAACGGGATTCATTTTATAGGTTGTGGTGTTTCTGGCGGTGAAGAAGGTGCTAGAAAAGGACCGTCACTTATGCCCGGAGGTCATCCTCAAAGTTATAAATTAGTCGCCCCTATTTTGGAGTCTATAGCCGCCAAAGATACTAAAGGTAATCCCTGTTGTACGTTTATTGGCAAGGATGGCGCTGGACATTTTGTTAAAATGATTCACAACGGGATGGAGTATGCAGAAATGCAGCTGCTTGCTGAACTCTATGCGTTACTCTCAACATCTATGACCAATGAAGTCATTGCGGAATTATTTACTTCATGGAACAACAGCGATTTATCCAGTTATTTATTGGAAATCACTATTGATATCCTCCGTAAGAAAGAAGGTGACGACTACCTTTTGGACAAAGTACTGGATAAGGCTGGAAATAAGGGCACTGGCAATTGGTCGAGTAAAACCGCTTTAGATCTTGGGGTTCCAGCCAATATTATGACTTCGGCTCTGTTTGCGAGGTATCTATCCGCTTTTAAAACCTCTCGCGAACAACTTGCAAAACAGTTAAATCATAAAAAATCAAAAGGGTTAACACCCGATTTAAAAGCTTTGGAGAACGCCTATAGGATGGCTCGAATTTTAAATCATCATCAAGGTTTTCAACTTATGCAGCAAGCCTCTGACGTCAATTCTTGGGAGCTAAATCTTTCTGAAATTGCACGTATTTGGACCAATGGCTGTATTATCCGATCTCAATTTATGGAGGATTCTATTTTATATTTAAAATCCTCTAATGATCTTTTATCCCATCCTTCCATATTTAAAACTTTGGAAACTACAGAACCTGACATCATCCATCTTATACAATCGGGCATGATCAATCGGGTGGCTGTAGACACTTTTTGGTCGGCCTATAATTATTGGATTAGTATGACAACCGATCGATTACCTGCAAACCTAATTCAGGCCCAACGCGATTATTTTGGAGCCCATACTTTTGAACGTACTGATGCGCCATTAAATCAATTTTTTCACGCCAATTGGGATTCAGCATGATCGACTTTAACCTAGTAGCAGCCGTTCTAATTGGAATTGCAGTCCTTCTGACTCTTATCTTAAAATTAAGAATCCAAGCCTTTATCGCTCTATTAGTATCGAGTATTATTGTTGGCATCCTTGCTGGTATGGCTCCAATGGCTATTATAAGTACTATGCAAGAAGGCATGGGCGACACTTTAGGATTTGTGGCTATGGTGGTTGGCTTGGGCGCAATGTTTGGAGCCATTTTGGAGCATAGTGGTGGCGCCGAGGCCTTGGCCAAATATTTACTAAACACATTTGGTGAAAAACGTGCCTCCTGGGCATTAATGCTTACCGGTTTTTTTGTGGCCATCCCCGTATTTTTTGATGTGGCCTTTATCATTTTAGTGCCATTAATTTATTCCCTACAACGAAAAACCAAAAAGTCATTATTAATCTATGGCATTCCCCTGTTGGCAGGTTTGGCTATCACACATGCCTTCATTCCACCGACGCCAGGTCCAGTTGCTGTGGCAGATATTTTAAAGGCTGATCTCGGCTGGGTAATAACTTTTGGATTTTTAGCAGGCATTCCAGCAGCAATCATTAGTGGGCCTTTATTTGCAAATTATATCGCAAAAAAGATTCACATTGATGCCCCTCCATTAGATGACAATCCTACGGAAGTCACCAAATACCCTGCCGTTGGGTTGATTTTAACCATCATTGGAATTCCCATAATACTGATTGTAAGCAATACGCTTTTAAACAGCCCTATGGCAAGCAATTTACAGCTCTCCAACACTACTAAATCTTGGCTTCAGATGCTTGGACACCCGTTTTCGGCATTGATTTTAGCCAATCTTATTGCTTGGTATGTACTTGGCGTTGCCAGAGGCGTTGCGAGCGCTACGCTCTTAAAGATTACTAGTAAATCCATGGCTCCAGCAGGTATAATTATTTTGTTGACCGGTGCTGGTGGCGTATTCAAGCAAATGTTGGTGAATACCAAAACAGGAGAAATGCTTGCTAATTATTTTGCAGAACAAGGTGTAAGCATCTTATTATTCGCCTTTTTAGCTGCCGTTATTGTAAGAGTGCTTCAGGGTTCAGCGACTGTGGCTATGATAACCGCCGCCGGGCTCACTGCCCCTTTATTAGCCATTGATGTTAGTGCCATTGACAAAGCGCTATTAGTCATCGCCATTGCTTCAGGGGCCTCCATTTTATCGCATGTGAATGACAGTGGTTTCTGGTTAGTGAGTAAATATTTAGGACTAAACGAAAAACAAACTTTTAGAAGCTGGACGATGATGACTACAATTCTGGCACTTGTTGGATTTGGAGCCGTTTGCATCATGTCATTAGTCTTTTAACTCTTAAAAGCAAGCCCATTGGTTTGTATCTCAACCATTAGGAACCCGCAGTTAATTTTAAAAGCAGATTTGGGTCTGGGCAATTACCTAGATAAAATTCTAAATCCTGTTGTGAACATACACCTGGATAATCACCTTCAAATCCCTGAAGATCCCTTATGATTTGAAAATGTAAATGCGGTGGATAATCCCCATTAACAGAAGCTTCTCCCAAAGTTGCTATTTCCTCCCCTTGTTTAAACTGTTGCCCTTTTTTTAAATTAGATATGGAAGCAAGACTTAAATGCCCATAGAGTGTATAAAATTTAACCCCATTAACATTATGTTTTAAAATAAGTGTAGGGCCATAATCACCATAATTTTCATTGTTTTTAAAACTGTGAATGGTTCCTTCCAAGGGTGCATATATAGGTGTGTCTACTTCAATCCATAAATCTAGCCCCAAATGTATATTACGCTCGGTGGCATCATCATTCTGATTAAAATAGGTGCTGCGTTGGTATATGTTTCTCACTTCATTATAACCTCCAAATGCTACTTGAGCATTATTAGAAGTGATATAGCTAAACACAAAATTCCCCAGAGCTTCAGAACTGGAAGTATCAATAGCTTTCAATGCTAAATTATTTTTTGAAAGATCTAATGAAATATAGTCTTTTAAAGGAATATTAGAATCTAGAACCCTTAAAGATTTTGAGCTGATATGGGCAATAAAGTCAGAAAATTGGATGTTGGTCATGCACGAATATATTTCCTCAAAAATAGGAAACTATTGCATAACAACTTGGCTAAATTTAGCATTAACCACAATGGTTTTTGGGCTGCTTAAATTTCCTGTAGAAAAGGTAGAAACAGATTCTGAAGACTTCTTTTTAGGGTGGCTTAATCGCGAACGACTACCTTTATATTGCAGATTATAATCAGTAGCAGGTAAATGTATAAGGGCATCACTATTCTCCAAAACAATATTGAGATTTGAAAAACTATTGGCAATATGGTTTACAGACAAATCACCAAAGCTTCCATCAATTACTGCATTACCCGTTAAGGTATCAATTCCAATGTTTGAAGAATTGGAGTTAAGCACCAATCTATTCACGGTTTTAATTTGAGCTTTATCCACAAAATTTAATTTTAACTCTCCTAAATCCCAGGTGCTAATTAACACTGGAGAGTAGGACACATTGATGGAAGTCTCGCTTCCACCAATGTGATTTGCTACTAATGTAGAATGTGATATATCTGCTTTCAAGTTATTGATGATTGACGAAAATTTTAATTCACCATGCCTTACATTCATTTTCAATTTGGCATCCTTTGGCATTTTAATTTTTATCGTCCTGATAACTTTACTGTTTCGATTTTCGATTGATTGTTCTAATTCTGATTGTCTGTTTTCCAAACGCTTTTGACGCTCTTCCATACGTTTAGCGAGTTCTTTGTCGCGTTGCTCCATACGTTTTTCAAACTCTTTAGAACGCTTTTCAATAGCTTCAGCACGTTTTTCCATTTCTTTGCCATGCTTTTCTTCCCAAACTTTCATTTTCTCCTCAAACTCCTTGCCCCATTGTTCGCCAAATTTTTCACCCCATGCTTCCATTTTAGCTTCGTATTCCTTCCCGAAATTTTTACCAAACTCTTCACCCCAGGCTTCCATTTCCTTTTCGTAGCTTTTCCAATCGACTTTACTAAACTCTTTAGCCCAAGCTTTCATTTTGTCCTTGTAAGCCTTTCCGTATTTGGCTTCGTACTCTGCACTCCATCTTTCCAAATATGCTTCTCCATCCTTTTTATAGGCTTCGGTATCAAAATTCACATTATGGATCCCTTCTGGTAATTTTGGTAATGCGGGCATCTTTGGCATCTTTGGCATTTTCATTTCAGGTAGAACTGGCATTTCAGGCATTTCTGGAAGCACTGGCATTTCTGGCAAGTCGGCCAAGTGGATTTCCAAATCCCTTAAGGCATCAAAATTGAAATTGAAATCGAAATCATGATCACCCCATGACCCTCGATTACCTTGAGCCGAAATGGTCACATTATTTCCTGAACCTTCTACCTTAACATTCCAAGCATCTAGTGCTTTTTTGAGCTCTTCTTTACTCAACTTGTCACTACCAATGTAGGCTTCAATCTCTAAAGTGTTTTTGTTCCAGGTGTCTACTTCAATTTGTACATAACTGGTGTTAAGATTGATGTTCACATCTTTAGTGACGTCTACTGATTTTGACAATTTAGTCATCTTCTGTTGTGCCGACATACTAAATGTACCACAACATAAGAGTAGTGTCATTATTAATTTTATGTGTTTCATTTTTATTGTTTTTAACTTGTTTGTTGATCTAAATCTGACTCGTTTAAATCCTGTAATTGTTCTTTAAGACGATATAATAAATTAAGACGAAGTTTAAGATTATCAATTAGAGCACTTACTGTAAGTTCGTTTGGACCATTCTCGGTCAACTCAACCGAAAGTTTCGTGTATTCGTCATTTAACTCTTCAAGTTTCAGCACGTAACCATCAAAAAGCTCTTTATTCTCTGGCGTTAATTTTACTTTAGACAATTCTAAATTGATGTTCGCCAGATAATAATCTTCAACTTTTTTTAAGTCTGGGGAAATATCTCCTAAGGACTTAAGTTGTGTAGCCACTTCTGTTTTTGGCTGTTCAACAGGGGTTTCAAATACTTTATACGCTCCAAAACTCAAACCAATTAGCACCACTACGCTTGCCGCAATATTTATAAAATTAAATATTGACCTCTTTTTAGTCTCAACCGGCAAGGCCTGATCTAGTTTATCTAAAAATCGAGCTTCGTGACCATCTGGCATTTTAAGCTTGGATAGTTGAGTCTCTTGCTCCAATAATTTTCTAATGTCCTGCGCCATGATGTTTGTGTGTTAAAAGTTCTTTTAATTGTGTTTTTCCTCGAGATAACTGTGTTCGCGAAGCAACTTCTGAAATATTTAAAATTTCGGCTATTTCCTGATGGTCATAACCTTCAATTAAATACAGCATCACTACGTATTGATACTTGTCAGGAAGCTTATTAATCGCGTGTTTAACCTCGTCTAGAGTTATACTATCGTCTACCAACCATTCGTTATCATAATTATCATCAACTACTTTAAGGTGCACCTCATCCAATTGCAGCATTTGCTGTTTTTTAGATTTAAGTAAATCAATGCTTTTATTGATTACGATACGTTTTAACCAGGCTCCAAAAGTAACTTCGGCCTTATATTGATGTAATTTGGAAAAAGCTTTTATAAAAGCTTCTTGTACTACATCTTCGGCCTCCATAGTATCTTTAACAAAACGCATAGCTACAGCAAACATGCCATCGCAATATTGATTATACAATTGCAATTGTGCTATTCGGTTGTTTTGCTTGCATTTTTCAATAATATCAACTTGAAACATGCGTTATTAGATCTTTTGGTTAATGGTTGAGTTCGTTATAAGGACGATACAAAAAAACAAGTGTTGCAAAATGCGATGCTTTTTTTTTAAATTCATACAAAATGTAATAAAATTCCGTTAAGTATTTTACACCTATGGTATTTAAATTATATTTATCATAAATTACAAAACACATAAAATTGCTTATGAATACGTTTTTAAAACGACTGTTGGTCTTGTTGACTATTGTGACTTTAGGTCTTTTTTTATACTCTATTTTTGTTGAAAACATTTTTGCTTCTAGATTAAGCCCTAAAGATTCGGTGGAGTTTAAGCTTAACGACTTAAAATTAGAAGTGTTTTATAATAGGCCTTCCAAAAAAGGGCGCGTTATTTTTGGAGGATTGGTGCCATTTAATGAAGTATGGCGAACAGGAGCCAATGAAGCTACAACTTTTATAACCAATAAAGATCTGTTCATTAAAGGCTATGTTGTGCCAAAAGGCGAATATACTTTATGGACCGTGCCCAATGACAGTGTTTGGAAAGTTATGTTTAATACCAAAAAGTACAAATGGGGGGTAGATGAGCAAATGAAACCCATGTGGGATCCAAATTATGACCTACTAGAAATTGATGTTCCTGTAGAACAATTAGACTCTGTAGTAGAACAGTTTACTATTGCTTTTAATAATACTACCGGACATTTAAAGCTTACTATGGCTTGGGATACTACAAAAATTGAAGTACCTTTAGAAGAGGCAACTCCTCAAGGTGACTAAAACCAATAGCATCTATTGTGAACAAAAAAAGCAAATCTTCTTCAGCATTAAATGAACGGCAAGGAATAGCTGATACAGATCTTACTAATTCATCATCTATTGATGCCTTAAAAAAAAGACGACAAATACAACCATCAGCTGATGAGTTGGTCAAAGGTATCATCTCTGGTGATATTACAGCATTGAGTCGTGCCATTACCCTATTAGAAAGCTCTAATCCTAGTCATTTAGAAAAGGCAAATGGTATATTAAAGGCATGTTTGGCCTACTCCAATCCATCTATACGGCTAGGAATCACAGGTGTTCCAGGGGTAGGGAAAAGCACCTTTATTGAAGCTTTTGGTCTACATCTTATATCTCAAGGTAAAAAAGTGGCAGTTTTAGCAGTTGACCCTAGTAGTTCCATCACAAAAGGTAGTATCCTTGGTGATAAAACTCGCATGGAAGATTTGGTTAAAAGTCCGAATGCTTTTATTAGGCCTTCACCTTCGGGAAGCTCTTTAGGTGGAGTTGCACGAAAAACTAGAGAATCTATTATCCTATGTGAAGCAGCAGGTTTTGATACCATTATTATAGAAACGGTAGGTGTTGGTCAAAGCGAAACGGCCGTTCATAGTATGGTTGATTTCTTTTTATTATTAAAATTGGCTGGTGCTGGAGATGAACTCCAAGGCATAAAGCGAGGCATTATGGAAATGGCAGACGCTATTGCCATAAATAAAGCCGATGGAAAGAATATGAAACAGGCAAAACTTGCCAAAGTTGAATTTAGTAGGGCGTTGCATCTCTATCCTGCTAAAGCGTCTGGGTGGCAACCCAAAGTACGTCTCTGTAGTGCCCTTCACAATGAAGGCATTGATGAATTATGGAATATGATTGAGGACTTTTTAAAGTTTACCAAGAAAAACAAATGGTTTGAAACTCATCGAACCGAACAAAATAAATTTTGGCTATTGCAAACCATTGAAGACCGCCTGAAATCGGATTTTTATGCCCTTCCAAAAGTCAAAAAAGCACTAGAAATACAATTACAACAAATTCAAGCTGGTAAAACTACGCCATTTGCTGCCGCAGAATTTCTTTTAGGGCTCCAAATAAAATAATTTCTGAAGCACTGATTTTTTACAATAATTTTAGCAAATAATAAGTTGATACTTCTCTACATTTGCTCAAAACATTTAATAAAATCAATTATGTTGAAGTTGTTTTGTCTTGACTGTTTTGCATTACCAAAAGTGTTTGTTAGTGCATTTACTTTATTATCTCGTTTTTGCGTCTTATCTTAATGGATTACAATGATATGACAAAAGCCATTCACATACACTTTATTATTAACCCAGTCGCTGGATCTGGCAACAATGATTTACGTCTTGAAGATGTGTATGACATCTTTGATCCTGAACACTATGAGGTGTCTATAAAATATTCAGAATATCCAACACATTCCACAATACTTACCAAGGATTCTCTAAAAGAACAAGCTTCAATTATAGTGGCTTGTGGTGGCGATGGCACCATCAATGAAATTGCCCGGTGTATTGTTAATACGCCTGTAATTTTAGGGATTATTCCTATGGGGTCTGGAAATGGCCTTGCCTCCCATCTTAATATCCCCAAGAATAAAAAACAGGCCTTAATGGTGATAAAAAAACAAGCCATTAAAAAAATAGATGTCGGACGGTTTAATGATAATTATTTTTTTAGCAATGCAGGATTTGGTATTGCGGCTAAAGTGATTAAACACTACCAAGCTTCCAAAAAAAGAAGATTTTATAGTTATTTAAAAGCTTCTATAAAATCACTTTTGGAATCTAAAGATGACCATTTGATTCAAATTTCAACAAACAATGAAAAGCTGTCCATTAATCCATTGCTGCTTTTTATTTCTAATTCTAATGAAATGGGCTATAAGGTTAGTTTAACCCCAAAAGCTTCACTACAAGATGGTTTATTAGATATAGTCATGGTGCCTAAAACAAATAAGTTAAGGACCCTTTTGTTTGGATTTTTAATGCTTTTTAAAAAGCATCATATCTTAAAAGAAGTCAAAAGTTTTCAGATTAAAAATGCAGAACTTTCGCAATCCCATGAAAAGCTATTTCACTCCCAAATTGATGGCGAGTATTTTCCTATAAATAAAAAATCTATTTCGATATCTGTAATGGAGAAGTCGTTACAGGTTATTACTTAATCGCATTGAAATTTGACTTAAACCAATCAACTTGATGTTTAACCGCTTGTAGCAGAGTGGTCTTTGGATTGTAATTCAG
The DNA here is from genome assembly GCF_042654525.1 of Geojedonia litorea. Taxonomy (NCBI): domain Bacteria; kingdom Pseudomonadati; phylum Bacteroidota; class Flavobacteriia; order Flavobacteriales; family Flavobacteriaceae; genus Geojedonia; species Geojedonia litorea. The sequence goes on along the minus strand of NZ_JBHSGP010000005.1, from coordinate 82,384 downwards.
TAACTTTCTAGCCTTATCAATATTGGCTTTAGTGCGCAATTGATCTCCCGGACGTTTTGGAATGACATGAAGCATAATTGACCTTCCTAATACCTGCTCTACGGCTTCAATGCCTTCTTGAGTAGTATGTTCAACTTCAGTTCCTAGATTAATTATTTCACCATTAACTTTTTCTTCATTACCAATAACACTAACCACACCATCAACAATATCTCCAACATAAGTAAAGCTGCGTAAATGTACATCACTACCTTCAAAAAGTGGAAAGGCTTCACCTTTCAACCCTAAATCAATAAGTTTTGTATACATTTTTTCAGGGCGTTCTCTTGGGCCAATAACCGAATACAATCGCAATGAACAGGCTTTAAACTGGTTTTCGCGACTTTTTTGTAGTACTAGTTGCTCCGCAGCCAATTTAGTCACTCCATAATGTGATGCAGGTTCTGGTGCCACATCTTCGGGAAAGGTGGCTTCTAGACCGTAAATGGAAGAGGTCCCGATATTCACAAAAAGTTTTAACCGCTTACAACCCAAAGCATAATCTATTAATTGCTTTGTGGCAATTACATTATTACTAAAATAATCTTCAAATGTAGACGTGGATGAAATTCCAGGTTGTGCTGCAAAATGAAAAATATAATCTACATCTTCAGGCAACATACTATTTAAGTTTTCGGCCCTCAAATCGGCTTTAATAATTTTAATGCCTTTCGCCTCTAATGCTTTAGCATTTAACTGTTTCAATTCAAGACTGTAATAAGGTGAAAAATTATCCACACCTATCACTTCATGGCCTTCTTTTTTTAGACGTTCAGCGGTATGTGACCCTATAAATCCAACCGCTCCGGTAACAAGTATTTTCATCATAAAATGGCTATCCCGTGCAAAATAACGATTTTTATATCAATAAGAATCATTATATATTAACATAAAAAGAATATTTTTGCCAGAACAAAGCACTAATAAATGCACTATAAATTCACCATTATTGTTCCTGTTTATAATGAAGAAGAAAATTTAGAGCGAGTTGAACAAGAACTCTTGGCGTATACCAAAATAGCCACTTTTCCCACGAAAATAATGTTTGTGAATGATGGCTCTAAAGACGGTAGCCAACTTTTAATTGAAAATATTTGTGAACGGCACTCTAATTTTTCATACATCGCGTTCAAAGAGAATCGAGGATTAAGTGCAGCTATAAAAGCAGGTTTTGACTATGCCGAAACTGAGCTCGTAGGTTACATCGATTCTGATCTTCAAACGGCACCATCCGATTTCAACCTGCTTTTGGAGTACATTGGAGACTATGATTTGGTCACTGGAGTTCGCGCCAATAGAAAAGATTCGTTTGTTAAAAATATGTCTTCCAAAATTGCCAATGGAATTCGCAGGACGTTTACACATGATGGTATGGATGACACTGGCTGTCCTTTAAAAGTAATCAAGACTGAGTATGCCAAACGTATTCCCATGTTTAAAGGATTACACCGCTTTTTGCCAGCCATGATTTTATTACAGCATGGTAAAGTAATTCAAGTACCCGTACAACATTTCCCGAGGGTAGCTGGAACCGCAAAATTTGGGTTATGGAATCGTTTATTGGGGCCGCTTATGGATTGTTTTGCCTATTTGTGGATGAAGAAAAAGTACATCAATTATACGGTAGCAAAACAAAGTAAATGAGCAATTGGATCATCTATAGCATAGGGTTTATTGCTCAAATCTTATTTTCTTCTAGGCTTGTTGTACAGTGGATTACTTCGGAAAAGCAAAAGAAGGTCATTACACCTACCCTATTTTGGACCTTAAGTTTATTTGCGTCTTTTTTACTCTTTATTTATGGGTATTTAAGAAGCGATTTTGCTATTATGCTTGGGCAAGGCTTAACATATTTTATATACATTCGAAATTTACAGCTTCAAGGCGAATGGTCTAAATTTCCAAAAATCATACGCTATCTATTATTAGGTGTACCAACTTTTATTGTCATTTACTACTTTAATAATAATGTAATTGATAGAGATATTCTATTTAAAAATGAGGCTATCCCATTATGGCTTTTAGTTTTAGGAATCATCTCGCAAGTTGTTTTTACCTTTCGATTTGTATATCAATGGTTATATTCAGAATACAAAAAACAATCTACTTTACCATTTGGATTTTGGTTATTAAGTTTAGTAGGTTCGTTATTAATTTTAATCTATGCTATTTTTAGACGTGACCCTGTACTATTTTTAGGTCACGGCCTTGGACTAATTATTTATGCCAGAAATCTTATATTAATAAAAAAAGAAGATGCTAGAAACGATTGAACGTAAGCCTATTTTATCCATCTTTTTGATTGTAGTAACCATGCTTGGTTTTAGTATAGACTATCTACCGGTAAGCATTATGGAAGCACGTAATTTTATTACTGCAAGAGAAATGGTAATCGATGGCAATTGGCTTTTAACCACTATGAATGGTTTGGCCCGATATGAAAAACCTCCTTTACCAACATGGCTTACGGCATGTTTTGGTATGTTATGCGGTATTAAAAATCTGCTGGCATTGCGATTACCTGCCATTTTATGTGTTGCTTTAGCAGGTATAGGGATTTATAAAGTTTCATTTAACATCCTGGAACACAAATTACACAGTTTTTACAACGCCTTAATTGGGGTAACGTCATTTTATGTAATTGGCATTGTTATAGAAGCACCTTGGGATATATATACACATGCCTTCATGCTTATTTCAATTTATTATCTTTTTCAATTATTTAGAACAGAACAAAACTTAAAATATAGTGTATTAGCTGGAAGTTTCATGGGGTTATCCATTTTATGCAAAGGTCCCATTTCCATTTACGCTTTATTATTACCTTTTTTAATAGCCTATGGCTTTGTTTATGGTTATCGACTCAACAGGACCAAAATAGGTTCTATTTTTATGAGCATTATTATTGCATTATGTATTGGCGGATGGTGGTATTTTTACGTAAGAATAAATGACCCCGAAACCTTTTTGGCCATAGCACAAAAAGAAACTGGCAACTGGTCCAGTTATAATGTAAAGCCTTTTTACTATTACTGGAGCTTCTTTACCCAAAGCGGGATTTGGACTATTCCTGCATTTATCGCCCTACTCTATCCTTATATGAAATCTAGAGTTAGCAATTTAAGAGCTTATCATTTTAGCCTCCTTTGGACGCTTACTGCCGTTGTTTTATTGTCTTTAATTCCTGAAAAAAAATCGAGATATCTTATGCCAGTACTTATTCCAATGGCGATCAACACTGGGTTTTATATAGAATATTTGATACGTTCATTCAAAACATTAAATGACAAAAGGGAAACCTTTCCTGTTTATTTTAATTTTGGCTTAATTGCTTTGATTGGACTTGCTTTTCCTCTCGTTGGTTTTTTTATTGCACCACAATTGAATGGTGTGTTGCTATTTTGGTTTGCTCTGGCTTCGTTGGCTTTATTCGGCATTGGCCTTTTCATTCTAATCCAATTAAAGTCTAAAAACATTAAACTTGTGTTCTATTCTTGTATTGGTTTTATAGCTGCTATTCTTATTGCTGTTTTACCACTGACTAAAACCCAAGTTGCATCAAACTATCACCCAATTTCTAGCCTCAGCGAAGAGGCATCTCAACAAGGGTTAAAGGTTTATAGCTTTAGTACTGTTGCACCAGAAATGATTTGGCAATTTGGAGATAAGATTCCTGAATTAAAAAATGAAGACAACCAAATTCATCTTCCTAACGAAACCAAGTTTGGGATGTTAGCAACTAGTATTAGTCCAGAAGATCAAAATCTTTTGAATGCCAATTATCACATTGAATTAATTACAACCTACGATTTAAATAGAGCTGATCAAGATTCAAGACAATATAATGGACGATTATTTGCCGACTATTATATCTTAATCAAAAAATAGTTTCAGGCAAGTATAAACTTTGAGTGTAAATACTTATCGAGTCTATAAAATGCATACCCTGATAGGGCACCAAATATCAGACCGCTAACCACATCTAAAGGATAATGTGCACCAACATAAATTCTACTATACCCCATAACTATTGACCAAAAAATCAAGATATGAATGAGGTATTTAAATCTAGAACGTAACATAGATCCAACAAAAATTGCTACTGCCATTGAATTGCTAGCATGCCCTGAAAAATAACCATACTGTCCACCACAGGTAGCTCTAACCAAACGCATAAATTCTGATACACCGTCTTCATGACATGGTCGTAATCGTTGCACCGTATGCTTAAACAAATTGGTCACTTGATCAGTGAATGAAATCATGAGTACAATCACTAATAATGTAAGAATAAACATTCTAGTATTCAATTTTTTATACATCCAATAAGCCAATAAAGCATATAAAGGAATCCAAAATACTTTGGTAGTATAGGTAAGCCAAAACGCATCCCAGTATACATTTCCAAGACCATTGAGGTATAAAAATAATTCTTTATCAAAAGCTACCAATTGATCGATCATAGTCTATAGAATTATATTAGTCTTCGTAGTTTTTAATTTCGCGGTCGTAAAAATCATTCGCCAATTGAATTAGGTTTTCCATTTCATTCTCGAGTTCCTTTTCATCTTCAGCATCAAACTCCTCAAACCATTCTACCTCATCATCTTCTAGGTTAATAATAAACCTAGGAAACTCGGTATGAATAATAAAAATGGCGTTGGGATAATCAGTATTATCACCTAGAATAAATTTAGGAAGTTGCATGCGCTTGGTTTTCTTTTTGTAAAATTAACTTTTTTGTTAAGTAATTAAATCTAAAATACAATAAAATTGCAGCAGATGATAATCCTGCCAAAAGTCCTAGCCAAATTCCAAAACTTCCTAACTGCTCTTCCTTTCCGAAGTAAAAACTCACTGGGAAGCCAATCACCCAATACGAAATAAAGGTAATAATAGTGGGTATTTTTACGTCTTGTAAGCCGCGTAAGGCCCCTAATACTACCACTTGTATACTATCACTGATTTGAAAAATAGCCGCTGCGATTAACAAAGTGGAGGCAATTTTGACTACTTCGGTATTGTCGATTAGATTTTTGGTATCAGCAAAATCAACATATAATTTTGGCAACTGCTCATGGAACGCAAAGAAAATTAGTCCGAAACAAATAGCCAGCAAAATGGCCAACAGAAAAATTGAAAAAGCAATGCGTCGCAGTTCCAAATAATCCCTTAACCCTTTTTGGTTTCCTACTCGAATCATAGCTGCTACACTCAATCCCATAGCGACCATAAATGTCATGGACGACAAGTTCAAGGCAATTTGATTTGCTGCCTGCGGATTTTTTCCTAATAAGCCACTTAACCATATTGCTGCTGTAAAAATGGCCACTTCAAAGAACATTTGCATGGCACTCGGAGCCCCTAAACTCATAAGTTTTTTGAGCATGGGTCGTTGTAGAGTTAACAACTTAATATTAGTGACGTAGGCTTTTGATTTTTCCTTGTTTTTAAGTAAAAGCCACATATACCACACCATTATAAAGCGCGAAATTAATGTGCCAAGTGCCGCACCAACAATGCCCATTTCTGGAAAACCGAACTTTCCAAAAATGAGGAGGTAATTCAAAATTAAATTGATAATATTCGCAACAACAGTGGCGTACATTGGATATCTTGTCATGGACAGACCATCACTGAACTGTTTAAAAGCTTGAAAAACAACTAGTGGAATTAGTGATAGTGCTACCAAATCTAGATAAGGTATGGCCAACTTTACTACTTCTTCAGGTTGTTTCATCAAATACATTAATGGCTTGGCCAAAATCACCATTAAAAACAAAGAAATACCCAAAACACTGCATAAAAACAAACCATGTTTAAATGAAGATTTTCCTTTATTGAATTTCTGTTCGGCATCAGCTTCTGCAATTAAAGGGGTAATGGCGGTTGAAAATCCAATCCCCAGTGACATTGCAATAAACATAAAACTATTCCCTAAAGAGACAGCAGCGAGCTCGGCAGTACCTAATTGTCCTACCATGATATTATCGACAAAACTCACAAAGGTATGCCCTAACATACCCAACATTACGGGAGCAGCTAGTTTCCAATTGTATTTAAATTCTTTTGTGTAGTTTGATAAAATCACTTGAAGTTTTTACTGGGCCAAAGGTAAGTTTTAGAATTTTATATTTAAATTAATTAATAACAATATTGAAATCTTAAACCCAACAAATTGACAATTATGCTTTTAAAAAATATTATTGTTGATAACTAAACCTTGTTTTTCTTTACAAGAATCCTTAAAATTTTTATTTTTACTATTAGTTATTTAGTATCGATTGCTAGATTGATACCATTCAAATTACTTAGAGACTTTTAGCTATTATTTTAGAGGGATTTAAAAATTATGTTGTTAAAAAGTTTCACATTAAAGAGGGGCCATTTTTGCCCCTTTTTTGTTGTTTACTACTTAAGAAATTAACATTTCTTTTAAGCAAAGCATCGCTGTGATTACTAAATTGCTACTCAAAATCATCTTATAATGAAGCCCTTTACTATTATTTTGATCTTCTTATGTCAGTTTGGATTTGCACAATCAAATGAACTTGAGGTTCAACCCTTTTTAAAAGAAATTGTATCGCAGTTTCCAAATGTTAGGGATCTTGCTATTGCTCCTAACGGTAATGAAATTATGTTTACAGCACAAAGTATCATGGGCAACTTGTCGGCCATTGTCGTGGTCAAAAAAGTAGGAAAAGATTGGGGCAAACCTCAAGTTGCGCCATTTTCGGGACAGCACTTTGATCTCGAACCCTTCTTTTCACAGGATGGTTTACGATTATATTTTGTTTCTACACGACCTCTAAGTCCTACTGAAACCGAACCCAAAGACTTTGATATCTGGTTTGTTGAACGTACTTCATTACAATCTCCTTGGTCTGAAGCTAAAAATATGGGCAGCCCAATTAATACCGAGCATGGCGAATTTTACCCTTCAATCGCCAATAATGGTAATTTTTACTTTACAAGAGATCAACCAGAATTAAAACGCAAAGACGATATTTATGTGAGTACTTTTGAAAACGGAAACTATAGCCCTCCCAAAGTACTTCCAGATACTGTTAACTCTGACGGTTACGAATATAATGCCTTTATTGCACCCGATGAATCCTATCTTATTTTTGGAGCCTATGCTCGAGAAGATGGTTTAGGAAGTGGCGATTTGTATATAAGTTTTAAAACACAAACAGGATGGACACAAGCCAAAAACCTAGCTATTGCCAACTCTGATAAAATGGACTATTGCCCATTTGTAGATACCAATAGCTTATATTTTACCAGTAAATTAGACCGAACACGAACGAAACACTCAACACCGTTGGATATGCCTGCACTCTTACAGGAATTCAACAGTTATGAAAATGGATTGAGCAGATTGTATAAAATTCCGTTTGATGCTAATATATATAAGAATTAAAGCGAGCATTATAAATTTGAAATCGCTTGTTTTGCATCTTCAAACTCCAGCATTAAATCATTCACAATTTGTGCTACTGGTTTTATATCATGTATCAAGCCCGCAATTTGCCCAATTTCCAACTCTCCTTCTTCCAAATCGCCTTCGAACATTCCTTTTTTTGCTCGGGCTCTGCCTAATAACTCCTTTAATTGTTCAATATTAGGTGAGGTTTTATAAAGTTTTTGGACGTCTTCATAAAATTTATTTTTTATGAGACGAACTGGAGCTAATTCTTTAAGTGTCAATACGGTATCGCCTTCTTTGGCATCAACTACCACCTTTTTAAAAGCTTGATGTGCAGAACTTTCTTCGCTAGCCACAAAACGACTTCCTACTTGTACAGCATCGGCACCTAAAACCATAGCGGCTAACATACCTCGACCAGAAGCAATACCACCTGCTGCGATCAATGGAATTTGTATCTGCTCTTTTACCATGGGAATAAGCGTAAATGTGGTTGTTTCTTCCCTCCCATTATGTCCACCAGCTTCAACGCCTTCAGCAACAACAGCATCTACACCAGCCTCTTGAGCCTTAAGTGCGAACTTGACACTACTTACCACATGTACAACCGTAATCCCTTTTTCTTTGAGATATGAGGTCCATGTTTTTGGGTTTCCGGCTGAAGTGAACACAATTTTCACATCTTCTTCAACAATTATATCCATGATTTTTTCAATATCCGGATACAGCATGGGTACATTAACCCCAAAAGGCTTTTGAGTAGCCTGTTTACATTTTTGAATGTGTTCACGAAGCACTTCTGGATACATGGAACCTGCACCAATAAGCCCCAAAACTCCAGCGTTACTTGCAGCTGAAGCTAATCTCCAGCCACTATTCCAAACCATACCTGCTTGAATTATAGGATATTTAATTTGAAAAAGGTCGGTTATTTTATTAGTCATTTAAGATTTGATAAGTTTATAAGTCTTTGATGTGTTTTTATTTTGAAGTCTAACCATATACCATCCAGAAGACAGCTCTGAAACATCAATACTGGTTTTAGATTTAGATAGTTGTTGTTGGATTATGGCCTTGCCGAGTACATCATAAATGATCAATTTAATTTCTTCAATAGTACTAGGAATATGAATAAACAAATCCTGCCAAACTGGATTAGGAAATAGTTTAAATTCAAACACTTCTTCTTCGGCCTCAAAGCCTAATTCAAATGCTAGAGCTAAATCTGGTATGCCATAACCTAGAAAATAATCTGGAGTTTCATACTGTGATGCCGATCGTCTAACGACATCCATAATTTCAAAATTTGAAGCATCTGGTAAAGCTTGCCATAATGAGGCAATCCCTCCGGCCATAATTGGTGAACTAAAAGATGTACCATTGGCGCTCGCAATAGCATTTCCACTTGTAATAACTGCTGCAGCTAATCCTTTGGCGACAACATCTGGTTTTTGCGTGGGCTGGATCTCACTTCCTCTTGAACTAAAAAACGCATACTGTCCATTGGCATCCACAGCGCCAATACTTAACACACCTGCAGCATCTGCTGGAGCACCTACGCCTTTATAGCTTGAGCTATTGCCTGCATTTCCTGCAGAGGTCACGACCAATATGCCTTTTTCTGAAGCTATATTGGCTCCTTTACTAATAAATGCCGTTTGACCATTCATATTAGCTGCGGTATATGAATAATTTGGATTGTCATATCCAAAGTAACCTAAAGATGTATTAATGATATCAACCCCTAAACTATCAGCACGTTCAGCGGCTTCGACCCAATAACTTTCTTCAACCGGAGTTTCGCTAAATACGTCTTCTGTTCTAAAGACATAATAGGAAGCGTCGGGTGCTGTACCCACATATTGATCTTGTATAAATCCTGCCATAGTACTTAAAACATTAGTACCGTGACTATTGCCTGAAAAGGCATAAACATTAGGCGTTCGATCTACAAAATCATAGCCGCCTAATAAATCTCCATTGTTCCTTAAACGTTGAAATGCCCCCATGGTATTGACATTTGGAAACCCTGCATCTAAGACTGCGATAGTTATCCCTTCGCCAGTAAAATCATCAATGTGCAAGGAATTTACATTGATCATCTCAACCTGATTTTGAGTACTTCCATAAGCAAAATCCACTTGAATATCTTCAATTACAAATTTATCATTAGGCTGTGAGACTCTACTAGTATTCAAGCTTTTATCAGCAAAATCAACTCGAGATACAAAACTCAAATTTTTAAGCGCGTTGATGTCGGTTTCACTACCTCTCACATGTACCGCATTAAACCATTTTGATTTTGCCATTACCGTAATTCCTGTTTGAGATTTGAGTTGTGAAATATAATTTTCATTAACAGGCACATCGCGTTCGTCTATGGCCACATTATGTCTGTTCTTTCTATTTAACGCTTTTTGAGTAAGTATAGTAGTAGGATTAGCTAATGAGGCCGAAACATTTTCCTTGTCGCTTAAATAGACCCAAGCATCTTGCTGGGAAAGCGCAGGAAATGACCCTGCAAAAAAAATAAAAACAACGAATAGATGTTTCATAGCACAACAATTTGGGATAATTGTAATGCAATTTAAGAAATAACTCCCGAACCCACTAATTCATCATTGAGATACCAAGCCACAAACTGACCCTCTGTGATTGCAGACTGGGCAGATTCAAAGGCTACATATAAGCCTCCTTCAATTTTGTGCAGTGTTGCTTTTTGCAAAGGTTGGCGGTATCTAATGCGTGCCATCACCTCCATAGTTTCATCAGGTTTTAAGGCTAGGTCTTCCCGTATCCAGTGCAATTCAGCATCAGTAACAAACAAGGCTTTTTTTAACAATCCTGGGTGGTTTTTACCCTGTCCCGTATATATAATATTTTCGTCCACGTCGGTTTCAATCACAAACAAAGGTTCCACGGTACCACCTACAGCCAAACCTTTTCGTTGTCCTTTGGTAAAATAGTGGGCACCTTGATGTTTACCAACTACTTTCCCATCAGTGGCCTTATAATTAATTTTTCGTGAAAGGAAAGCCAGCTTTTCAGATTCTGAATTAAATTTTGGTACATCCTCTGAATAAATTTCCTTTTGCTCTGAAATTTCAATAATAATCCCTTCTTTGGGTTTCAGTTTTTGCTGAAGAAATTCTGGCAACCTCACTTTACCAATAAAACATAGCCCTTGAGAATCTTTTTTCTCGGCAGTAACCAAATTCAATTTTGAAGCTATTTCTCTAACCTGTGGTTTTGTCAATTCACCAATAGGAAATAGCGATTTGGACAATTGTTCTTGGGATAGTTGGCATAAAAAATACGACTGATCTTTATTGGTATCAACCCCAGATAGGAGTTGATAAATAGCTTTCCCGTTTTTTTGAATCACTCCTTTTCTGCAATAATGCCCTGTAGCAACAAAATCGGCTCCAAGGTCTAAAGCAATTTTCATAAAGACATCAAACTTAATCTCTCTATTACAAAGTACATCTGGGTTTGGGGTTCTCCCTTTTTGGTACTCATCAAACATATAATCTACAATACGTGCTTTGTATTGCTCACTTAAATCTACAGTTTGAAAAGGAATTCCCAATTTATCGGCCACGAGCATGGCGTCATTACTATCGTCGAGCCAAGGGCACTCGTCAGAAATGGTCACCGAGTCATCATGCCAATTTTTCATAAATAAGCCTATCACTTCATAGCCTTGCTCCTTTAATAAATAGGCTGCAACACTAGAATCTACACCTCCCGAAAGTCCTACAATAACTCGTTTCAAAATTGCCTTAATGATTTAATTTTGCAAAATTACAAAATAAAAAATGGCAAGCTATTCAACTTGCCATTTAAATTAGTTATGTAATGTATTACTGTTTTCTATTGTTTTTTAGGATTTTTACTAGTCACTGTAAAATCTTTCTCTTCAGTTAATTTGCCATTGGTATAATACTTCCAAATGCCGTGTTTTTGTCCGCGCTTATAAGCACCTTCCGCAATGAGTTGTCCTTTATTGTCGTAGTACTTTGATAGACCATGTAGTTCATCATTTTCATACATAAATTCCTTAATCAGAACGCCTTTTTCTGAATACCAAGTTGCCTTGCCTTCTTGTTTCCCGTTAATAAAGTTTGACGTTTCGGCAATCTGTCCCAATTCATAAAACACTATCTTTTCACCATGCAATTGCCCCTTATCATTATAATGTTCAATAGACATCACTGTGGGGACCTTTTTATGATAGTAGGTCCATTTATCAATAAAGAGTTTACCATCCATTTTACCCTCACTAATTAGTTTCCCTGTGGAGGAAAAAAACTTGACGATGGCAATTTCATTATCGGCATTAAACTCTTTAGTGGCACTTAAAACGCTCTTGCCGTTTACTAATTTATAGAATTTAAAAAGCCCTATTTCTTTTCCATGAGCAAACTGACCTTCATAACGAGGTTGATTGGTTTTATCAAAATTCTTTCTCCACATTCCATGACGCTCACCGTTTATATCCATCTGATTGATGTCTTGAGCCTTAACTGTATAAGAAACTAGAACTAAAAATAACAAACTAATAGTTTTCATAAATCCACTAACGTTAATTTTAATTTGAAATTGTATTACCAAAAAAGCCACCCATAAGGTAGCTTTTAATTTATTTTCGTTTTTGTTGTGCTTTCTTTTGTTGTTCAGCTTGCTCCATCATTTCCTGCATTTTCTTTTGAAAACGGTTTTGCTTTTTAGGCTTCTTTTTGTTTTCTTGAATACGTGCATGGATCTTATCCTCATCGATAATATAATTTTTTATCACTAACATAATACCAATGGTAATCATGTTAGACACAAAATAATATAAACTCAATCCAGAGGCATAGTTGTTAAAGAAGAACAACATCATAATGGGTGAGAAATAAATCATATATTTCATCATTTTGCCCATATCTGGCATGCCTTCTTGGGTTGGTTGTGATGCCATTTGTTGGCCTGTTGTCATTTTCATGTAGATAAAAATGGCGATCGATGCCAAAATTGGAAATAAACTTACGTGATCTCCATAAAACGGAATATGAAACGGAAGTTTCGCAATGGTATCATAAGACGATAAATCTTCGGCCCACAAGAAACTTTTTTGACGTAAATCAAATGCTGAAGGAAAAAACTGAAAAAGGGCATAGAACACCGGAAGTTGCATCAAAGCAGGTAAACAACCTGCCATTGGGCTAGCTCCAGCTTTACTATAAAGCGCCATGGTTTCTTGTTGTCTCTTCATTGGATTGTCCTTATACTTCTCTGAAATTTCAGTGATTTCAGGTTTTAACACCTTCATTTTGGCCTGAGAAACATACGATTTATAAGTAACCGGAGACATGAGAATTCTAACTAATATGGTCATGAAAACGATGGCCAATCCGTAAGGTAAAAATGAACTTAAAAACCCAAATAATGGAATGAAGACGTAGCGGTTAATCCAGCCAAAAATACCCCAACCTAAAGGCACTATTTCATCTAAATTTCTGTTGTAACCATTAAGAATTTTGTAATCACTAGGACCATAATACCAGTCCATTGATTTGTTCAGCTCACCACCTTGAAGCTCTAAAGGTAATTTAGTAGCAAATGTTTTGGTAAATACTGTATCTATTTCTTCATCTTCTACCAAGTTTCTTGATTCTAAACTTGCCGTTTTAAACGGTGAATCAGCTAATAAAATTGAAGTAAAGAAGTGCTGTTTATAAGCCACGTAAGTAACATCATTTGCTTGGTCGTCAGTTACTGCTTGCTGACCTAAATAATCATCTTTACCATCTTCATATTCAAATACTACTTCGGTGTATCTGTTTTCGTACGAAATACTTTTGGCATTACGATACGTTTTCAATCTCCAATCTAAAGTAACTTCTTGAGAGCCATTAATGATATCATTTAAGCCTTGTGATCGAATTGTAAAATCGAACATGTAATCATCGGGCTTAAGCTCATAGCGGTATTCCAAAAATTTAGATTCTGACACCTTCAATTTCATGGAAACTATGGTTAGGTCTCCGTTTTTGGTAATCGTAGGCTGAAAATATAAATCTTGAGTATTTAGTATTCTGTTGTCTGTAGTTGCAAAATTAATATTGAAAAGTGCATTACCATCTTTTATTATATAGATAGGAATCGAATCGTAATTCACATAATTCTTCAATTTAACTTCTGACAGATAACCGCCCTTGTTACTGAATTTAAGTGACAGTACATCGGTTTCTATTAAAGTTTCTGTATCTGTTGCAGAAGGCAAGGTTGATGCATAAGCAAAAGCACCCAATTTGTTTTGCAAACTAACTAATTGCGTAGAATCAGACACCGAAGCATTACTAAAATCTTCACTAGAGCTTACAAAAGTCTCTTCTTGATTTTTACTAGTATCTGCTTTTTTTTCAGCCTCTACCTGCTCTTGTTTCGCCTTTTCCTGTTCTGCTAATTGTTCTGGCGTGGGTTGATTTTGCCAAAACATGTATAAAATAATTCCAAAAATAAGGACAAAGCCTATAGTGGAATTCAGATCAAATTTTTTTTCTTCCATGTGTTTAAGTGTCCCTTTTATGTAGGGCGTAAATACGTTAATTTATCAAAATGCTCTCCATTATTGATTTTGTGCCATACTGACACTATTTTTATTTTTTTTAAAATTCAATGCGGCTTGTACAAATGCCACAAACAAAGGGTGCGGATTAGATACCGTACTTTTATACTCTGGATGGTATTGTACACCAACGAACCAATTGTGAGTTGGAATTTCGATAATCTCAACCAGTTTTGTATCAGGGTTGATCCCTGTAGCAATCATTCCAGCGTCTTCAATTTGAGTTTTATAATGATTGTTGAACTCATAACGGTGACGGTGACGCTCTGCGATGGTAGATGTATTATAAACAGATTTTACAATACTATCCTCTTTTAAATCACAATCCCATGCACCAAGTCTCATAGTACCACCTTTATCTGTGATAGTCTTTTGAGATTCCATAAGGTCTATTACAGGATGTTCAGTATTGGGATTCATTTCGGTTGAATTGGCTTCAGAAAGACCTAGCACATTTCTAGAATATTCAATAACTGCCATTTGCATCCCTAAACAAATTCCAAAAAATGGAATATTTTGTTCACGTACAAAACGTACCGCTTCAATTTTACCTTCAATTCCACGTTCTCCAAAGCCGGGTGCCACTACAACGCCATGAAGGTGTTGCAACTTTTTGGCCGCATTTTTTTCAGTTAAATATTCAGAATGAATAGATTCTACTTTAACTTTCACTTCGTTTTCGGCACCTGCATGAATAAAGGCTTCCAAAATAGATTTATAGGAATCTTGCAATTCTACATACTTCCCAATTAAACCAATTGTTACTTCTCCTTTAGGGTTCTTGTGACGTCCTAAAAACTGGTTCCATTGGGTTAAATCAGGTTCTGAACTTTCCAAATTCAACTTTTTAAGCACCACTTTATCCAATCCTTGAGAAAGCATTAGGTTTGGTACGTCATAGATGGTTGAAGCATCAATGGCTTGAATAACGGCTTCTTCTCTAACATTACAAAACAATGCCAATTTAGATCGTAAATCTTCTGGTAGTTCGTGCTCTGTTCTACACACTAAAATATCGGCCTGTACTCCACTTTCCATTAATGTTTTTACACTGTGCTGTGTAGGTTTAGTCTTCAGTTCACCTGCTGCCGATAAAAACGGAATTAGGGTTAAATGAATAACCAAGGCATTATGTTTGCCCAAATCCCAGCGCATTTGACGTACAGCCTCTACATAAGGCAAGGATTCGATATCACCAACAGTACCTCCTATCTCTGTGATTACAATATCAAATTCTCCAGATTTACCTAATATTTGTATGCGTTCTTTGATTTCATCGGTAATATGTGGAATGACCTGAACTGTTTTCCCTAAAAATTCACCACGACGTTCCTTCTCAATAACACTTTGATAAATGCGCCCAGTAGTAACATTATTAGATTGACTTGTTGGAACGTTTAAAAAACGCTCGTAATGCCCTAAATCCAAATCGGTTTCAGCGCCATCATCTGTTACATAACATTCTCCATGTTCGTAAGGGTTTAAGGTTCCTGGATCCACATTGATATAGGGATCTAATTTTTGAATTGTAGTCTTATAGCCTTGTGCTTGTAGAAGTTTTGCCAGAGAAGCTGCAATAATCCCTTTCCCTAGTGACGATGTTACCCCACCGGTAACAAAAATATATTTTGTGGTCGTACTCATGATGCGCTGTTAAACGCAGGCAAATTTACAAAATTTAAATAGTTATCATTGCATTGTTTCAAGTTAATTCGTTTCGTTTTTTTAAGACCGAATTAAATTCAGCAAAAGCCTATTCATTTTGAATTTAAACTTGAAAAAGCCTAATTTCGTTTCCTGCCATTTTAATTTCAATGTCTTATGAAAAAATATTCCTCATTCTGTTTCATCATATTGATATTAATGATCCTAATGAGCTGTAAGCGTGATGCAACATCAAACTTCGAAACTTTAAGCACTCAAAGCCCATCAATAGTTGGCAAGCCCGAGTATTTAAATTCACCTTATGTAACTGCGGGAAATAGAGTATATATGGTAGGACATCAGGATGGTAGTTTTCCAGATTTGGGTTGGCATATTAAAGGCGAAATGGGCGGTATATGGAATCATCCCATAAAACTTATGGATGGGTTTGACATTGAAGTATTTGATACCTTGGATACATTAAAACTTAATAAAGCCAACCGTTTTACCAATTATCCATTTGTTAACAAGCACAGTTTTTCATGGGATGAGAAACGCATTGAAATTGAGCGTTGGCAATTTGTACCTGACAATGATCAAGGCATAGTGATTCAACTTATCATTAAAAATCTGGGAGACAAAAGAAAAATGAAGCTAAAATTTACTGGTCATTCCGATTTACGTCCAACTTGGCTTGGTGAACGCACTCAAATGTTTGATGGAAAAGATAAAGGCATCTTCGATGACCTTAACCAAGTTTGGATAATAAAAGACAGCTTAAATCCTTGGTTTACGGTTTTTGGTGGAGGTTTAGAGTTTAGTGATAAATCTAAAACAAAGCAGCTACAAACAGAAAAAAACACCTCATCCAATAGTTTAGAACATGAAATTTTACTAGCTACTGGTGAAACCCATGTGGTAAATTATGTTATTGCCGGTTCATATACATCAGAATCTGATGCCATAAATACTTTTAAAACTATAAAAGATAGTATTGCATCTAAATTTATTTCAAAACAAGAACGCTACAAAACATTAGCAAAACAATCCAAATTGACTATTCCAGATAAAAACATTCAACAAGCATTTGAATGGCTAAAGTACAATTGTGATTGGTTGGTAAGAACCGTTCCAGAAATTGGAACTGGTATCGCAGCCGGAATTCCTGACTACCCTTGGTGGTTTGGTGTAGACAGTGAATATGCTCTCAAAGGTTACATGGCCATTGGTCAGAAAGATGCCGTTTATAGTACCATACAGTTATTGGACAGCGTATCCAATGCCGTTAATGGTAATGGCCGAATTATCCATGAAATGTCAAGCAATGGAGCAGTTTTTAATCCAGGCAACATCAATGAAACGCCTCAATTTGCTTCGTTAATTTGGGAAATCTACAAATGGAATGGCGACATCAATTTTTTAAACACATATTTTCCAACGATTCAAAAAGGACTGGAATGGCTGATGAATGAAAATGACGAAAATCGAAATCTATTTCCTGACGGATTTGGTATGATGGAAATTCATGGTTTGGATTCTGAAATGATTGATGTGGCTGTTTATACCCAGCGAGCTTTTGATGATGCTTCAAAAATGGCTTCTGAATTAGGTAAAACTCAACTTTCAAAAACCTATAAAGATTTGGCCAATCAACTTAAAGCTAAAATAAATACTGAATTTTGGTCGGAAGACTTTAATTCCTACGCCGATTTTATAGGAACAGATACACAAGCACTTCATTTAATTGATGACGCTATAATTCGAGCAGACACCCTTAATAAACCTTGGGCGGTTAAAGAATTACGTCAAACCAAACAAGGTATTTTAGCTAATCCTTCAAAAACATTAAAGCCATTTGTATTACACCATAATTGGGTAGTCAACACACCTATGGAAATGGGAATTGCCGAACCTGAAAAAGCAAAAAAAGCATTAAAAACAGCCGAATCGTTTGTAAATCCTTTTGGCGTTTTTGTAACAGGAATTGACCGAGATGAATCAGCCGGAACTGATGAAGGTTCGTTTAAAGGCAGTAAATCCTTCTCATATACTGGGGCTGTTATGACATTACCAACTAGTGTTTTAACTATTGCAGAAAACAATTATGGCAATCCAGATAAAGCTTTGGAATACCTAAAGCGTATGACCAAAAGTTTTAGTTATGCTTTTCCAGGAAGTATGTACGAAGTATCACCAGATTACGGCATGATTACGCAAGCGTGGACCATTTATGGTTATGCCATCCCAATTATACAGCAGTTTTTCGGGATTCAGCCTATGGCTTCAAAAAAACTGGTAACCATTCAACCCCAAATGCCAAACTCTTGGGATTCTGCAGCTATTGAAAATGTTAGTATTGCTGACAATTTGGTATCAGTATTCTATAATCGTTCTAAAACCGTCACAGAATTAAAAGTAATGCAGGACAATACCAACTGGACACTCGAGATTGTTATTCCTAAAACTGATTTTAAAACTTTTGAAATTGACAAAACCCAAATCAGCGTTGAAGAAAATGACGATTCTTTTACTTTTAAAACCAAATCTAAATCTGCTATTTTAAAGCTGAAAAACTAAAACGCTACTATACCAATGGAAAATAATGTAGAAATATTGGAAACCGAAGTTTTATCAAATAATTGGTATACACTACTAAAAGTTACCTATAACTATTTAAAGCGTGATAACACTTGGCAAACTCAGGTTAGGGAAGCTTATGATCGTGGCAATGGAGCTGCAATTCTACTTTACAACACAAAAAAGAAAACTATAATTCTTACCAAACAATTTAGGTTACCAACATTTATTAATGGAAACAAAAACGGGATGATGATCGAATGCTGCGCCGGTTTGCTCGACAAGGATCATCCTGAAGATTGTATTAAAAAAGAAGCTTTGGAAGAAACGGGTTATCAAATCAAAAACGCTAAAAAAATATTTGAAGCCTATATGTCGCCAGGTGCCGTGACCGAGATCCTTCATTTTTTTATTGCTGAATATGATGACAGCATGAAAATCACTGAAGGTGGTGGTTTAACGCAAGAACAAGAAGACATTGAAGTAATTGAGTTAAATTTTGAAATGGCTTATGATATGATTGCCAAAGGAGACATTAAAGACGCAAAAACCATAATGCTTTTACAGCATACCAAAATTCATATGTTTTATTCCTAACCTCACTGTCGAGTTGAATTTAGAAATTTTAAATTGGTTTATTTCTTTAGAGAGAAATAAAATGTAGAACCTAGGCCTTCAGTACTTTCTAGCCAAATACGACCATCGTAAAAGCTTACTAGTTTTTTAACTATTGACAAACCAACCCCAGACGAAACTTTTTTAGTACTCAAGGATTGAAATATTTCAAATATTTTATGATGATACTTTTCATTAATGCCAACACCATTGTCTTTTATTGAGAACACATGATGTTTTGGTGCTTCATTTACATTGATATTAATGGTGCCCTTGGGTTTATCTATAAACTTAATAGCATTTTCAATTAAATTTTGGAAAATTTGGGTAAATTTAGTTCTATCCCCAATGCATATAGGAAGTTTTGAATCTATATTAACCTTAATATGTTCTGGAATATAAATTGTTTTAATTAATTCTTGCACAAGGATTTGGCAATCTACTTTTTCCTCTGAAGAATTTTCATAATCTAGTTTAGAATAATTTAATGTTCTCGCAATTAAATTATCCATATGCATTAAAATACCATCAATTAAATTTAAATTTTTTAAAGTTTCAACATCTAGTGATGACTCATTATCTTCTTTGATCCAATGCACCAGAGCATTAATCGATCGTAATGGCGATTTTAAATCATGTGAGACAATGTGCACATATTCTTCTAACTGCGATTGATACCTTTCAATTTTCTCAAAATGTTGTGTTTGAATAATTTTTGTTGCAGCAATTGCAGCTATAGTTGATAACGTTTTGATTTGGGATTCTTGAAAAAAATCGTGTATTGTGTGCTCAAAAACCATTACCCCAATGACTTCCTCCTCATGATGCAACATGGGTATTCCGATTTTAGAATAAGTAGTACCAAAACCATGTTCAGAATTATCACTATTTGATATTGTTTTATACTTTTCTGGAGATTTTGATGTAGCAACTTTATCAACAATGGGTTCTATATCCCCAAAGGGAACTTTTTGGCAAAACAACTCTTGATCGTTAGTTTCATTCCCTTTTACTTTATAAAAAGCTTGAATTTCATGCTCTTCTTTAGACAAATAAATATTGCAATTATTAAAACCGAAGTGTGATTTAAAATACTTATAAAGATTTAGTACAATATCATTGGTAGACTTACTTTCATGAATTAATGTAGCAAAAGTATTGATGAGTTTTAACTCTCTATTAGTTGAGGTCAATTCTTCAATTAATCTATTTTGAATTTCAATACTTAAGTAATTATTATCCATTCTGCTATTAAGAAAAATTGAAGTAACTAAATCAATGCCCCTGAGAGACAAGAGTCGGCATACAAGGGAAATATATTGTCAAAAAAGAAATCCTTCTCAAACACTGTTCGACTCGAAATACAATCTGATAACATTGTAACTTTAAATCCTCTTTCTACCGCAGACCTGCCCGTAGAATCAATGCAAATGGAAGCTACTGTACCTGCCAAATAAATATGCTCAATTCCGTGATCAATTAAGGTTTGTTCTAAATCTGTATTAATAAAGGCATTTAACCCTAATTTACCAGGAATCTCAATTATTTGGTCACCAAATGATTTAATTTCATCTATAGTTTCTGATCCCTTACATCCAGCTTTAAATGCCCCAACCTCCTTTATGGTCTTTAAAATTCCTACGGGTTCAGACAATTCGGTGTAATTCTCAGAAAAGATTATTGGGGTTGAAATAATTAAAAAATCATCAGCCTTTTTTACTAGATTAACTGTGTTTTCAATAATATTAGAAAATTTAGAAGATTCTTCTACAACACTTCTGAGTATACCATCTTTAGCGAAGTAATCATTTTGGTAGCCAATTAAAATGATAGCCTTTTTCATTCTTGTTTAATTTTTAAGCGATTAATAAATATAGCTGCAATATATCCCTAATAATTACTTAAACTTTTGAAGATAATTTGAATGGGCGATTACTGTCGATAAAACAACATTATGTGTAGACCAATGGTATTTGGGTTCGATTACTTCAAACGTAAAATTACTTTAACTCTATTTTAATTTAAGGCAAAGGATATTTTAGTTTAATGGTTCTAACCAATTCTTCTAAACCATTTAGCTTAAGTTCATAAACCGTTTGCAGCATCATTCCTAAAGCTCCTTTAGGAAACCCTTTGGTATGATACCAGACAATGTAATATTCGGGCAAGTCTATTAAATAACGATCCTTGTATTTGCCATAAGGCATTTTGGTATGCGCTAATTTGATCAGAAAATTTTTATCAGGTTGTAACAAGAACTAGTCTTTTGATTTATAAGGTTCGTATTTTCTTAATTCTTCTGCTACAAAAACCATCCATTTTGCTTGAGCAATTTTATCAATAGAGTTATTGCTTTCTTTGTCATACTGGTTTTGCATTTCAGCAAGTTCTTTATTTATTTGGGCATGTAACCTATTAAGTGTTGTATTTAATTGTTCTGAAATTTTCACTTCACTTATACGCTTTCTAAACTTTCTTACATGTAATTCAGTGATGTCAAAATGCAATTGTTCATGAGCTAAAATATAGTCATTAGCTAATTCCTTTTTTACCCATGACTTGTCAGGATAAAAATGAGCTTCTACATTGGCACTAAAATCAATAATTTTTGAATCTGTTCGTTGTACCGAATAACCAAATGTTATTCCAGAAGCTGTTACGGCTACCGCACCCGATTGATTCTTGGCCGGGCCTCTAAAATCATTCCAGCTCAATTTAATATCATCCCGCCAGGACATTGTGGTATCGTTGCTGGGTACCACAAAAAAAAAGATAAGGCTATATATAAATATCTTTAACTGCATTATTTCTGTAACGCCTTAATATTTAGAAAAGTATATAAACTGTGAAAAGTCCTAAAGTTTAGCCTCAACAATGGTTAAATCATCATATTTTACAACATAAACAGCTTCGTTATAAAAACCTCCAAATAACTTTTTGGCATATCTAAATTTATTTTCGACATACTCGGTTTCGATATCGCTGGATGAAGCTTTATACAAATCGTCATTTGAAGCTAAACGCAGTAAAATATCCATGGTTAAGTCAAATCCTCTTGTGGCATATTTACTAGGTTCTACATTGTAAATAGATTTGTATTTGCTCACAAAGCTATTTGGTATTGAGGCATCAAAGCTTTTATTTGGAGATGGATAATGGAATTTAAGGTTTGATAAATGGATATTTGAAACATTGGCTTCATCATCAAATGCTGAAGACTTATTTGTTGTGAACAATACAATATCATAGACCTGAATTTGGTCTTCAGAAACTTTTTGACCGTTAAGGCCATTAAGCATACTAGTGGCATTTGAAATGAATCCACTGTTTTTTGTTTCTATAAATACTAGGTTTTGCCCTGGTCTGAAGGCACGTTTTAAATCATCTAGCACTAAATAGTAAAGATCTTTACCATCCTTGTCTTTTTTAGAAAATAATTGTTTGGCACCTGGAAATTCAGCTTTCAAGCGATTGCTTTTTGAACGGTGTTTCTCATCAGCAATAATGATGATGTTCTTCCTAACTGAATCTGATTTTACATAGTTAACAATGGCTTTTTCAAGCATTTCTTCTGTAGGAATGGTTTGAAACACATTATCATATAAATGTTCTGGTATCGTAAACGGTGAAACTACTGGTGTATGGTTTGATTTTAATTGCGAAGCCACGCGTTCAAAATTGGGAGCCATTAATGGTCCAATTACTGCATCGTAATCTGAAAAATCATCAGAGTTTAATATTTTACTTACTTCAGAAATTTGATTTCGGGTATCATATACTTTTAAATGTGAGGAAATTCCTAATTGCTTGGCAGAGTCTAAAGCCAACAACACACCCGAATGAAAATCTAATGACAACGATAAATAACCATCATTTTTAATAGCACTTTTAGCTTCAGCAACAGAATCAATATCTATTCTATTCAATCTAAATGGCAACATTAAAGCTAATTTTTTAGTGCCATAATTTTTAATGGATTTGGATAAATTAGTATTGGCTACATCTTCAACTGTGTAGTCTAATTTGGAATTAGAAGGAATCTTCAAAATCATTCCTAGTTTTAATCCACTTTCAGCTAATCCAGGATTTAAAGCTTCGAGTTCTTGTTGAGTCACCCCAAATTTCCGGTTTAAAGCCATAAATCCTTCGCTTTTTAAAACCGTATAATAATTATAACGATCATCTACTTGAGTTTCTTCAACATTAGATATATTTGGAACGATAAGTTGATCACCTGGCTGAAGCACTTCGCTCATTGTTGGATTTAAAGCCTCCAACTGCGGAATCGTCAAACCAAATTTGTACGCTACTCGCCATTTACCCTCTTTAGGTTGAACGGTATAGGTTTTAAGTGTATTGGTTAAAGTGACTTCAGAAACTATAGTCTTGTACCTAGGTAATTTAAGCTTATCTCCTTTTTTCAAGGTTTCAGAATACAGAAAAGAATTGTGTTTTTTTATATCGTCTATTGGAATATCGTACTCCTTTGAAATATTATATAGTGTTTCTTTACGTCCTACTTTTATAGTTTTGAAACCAATTAACTCTTTTACATCACCAACAGGACCGTTTTTATCAATTTTTGTTATAGGAATAACCAAAGTAGTCCCTTGAGAAATCCCTCTCTTTGCATCTGGATTAAGGGCATAAATATCAAAAGGCGTCACTAAATATAGTTTTGAAATATCTTCTATGCTTTCACCTGCTTGAACATTGTGTTTTACAAAGGATTGAGCATTCGACACCACATTAAATAGTAATGTGATCAGTGTTATTAAGATAATTTTTTTCATTTCAACTATATTTATACTAACTAATTTACTCCCACTCAATAGTAGCAGGCGGTTTAGAACTAATATCATATACTACTCTATTAACGCCTTTTACCTTATTTATTATTTCGTTAGAGGTTTTTTGTAAAAATTCATAGGGTAAATTTACCCAATCAGCGGTCATTCCGTCAGTACTTTCTACTGCTCTCAAGGCCACACATTTTTCGTAAGTACGCTCATCACCCATCACTCCTACACTATTTACTGGTAACAAAATTGCACCAGCCTGCCATACTTTATCGTATAAATTCCAAGATTTTAAGTTGCTTATAAATATAGCATCAACCTCTTGTAATATACGAACATTTTCTCTAGTTAGACTACCTAAAATTCGTATCGCCAAACCAGGTCCTGGAAATGGATGACGTCCTAAAATATTGGGATCCATCCCCATGGAAGCACCAACACGACGTACTTCATCCTTAAATAAAGCCTTTAAAGGTTCCACAACTTTAAGCTTCATAAAATCAGGCAAACCTCCAACATTGTGATGACTTTTAATAGTGGCACTTGGACCACCAGTGGCCGAAACACTTTCAATCACATCTGGATAAATAGTGCCTTGTGCCAACCATTTCACATTTTCAATAGCATGGGCTTCATCGTCAAAAACCTCAATGAACACGCGACCAATTGCTTTACGTTTTAACTCTGGGTCGCTTATGCCTTCCAAGGCATCCAAAAAGCGTGCCGAAGCATCAACTCCTTTAACATTAAGCCCCATGCCTTCATACTGATTTAGGACACTATCAAATTCATTTTTACGAAGCAACCCATTATTTACAAAAATGCAATACAGGTTTTTTCCTATAGCTTTGTGCAATAAAATTGCGGCTACAGAAGAATCAACACCACCCGATAATCCTAAAACCACACGATCATTACCTAGTTTTTCTTTTAACTCATCAACTGTTTCCTCTACAAATGATTGAGGCGTCCAGTCTTGTTCTATACCTGCAATGTCAACTAAAAAATTCTCTAACAGTTGTTTACCATCTGTAGTATGATATACTTCGGGGTGAAACTGAATAGCGTACGTAGATTCACCTTCAATTTTGTAAGCGGCATTCTCAACATCATGAGTACTCGCCAGTAATACGCCATTTGTTGGTAATTTTTTAATGGTATCGCTGTGGCTCATCCAAACTTGACTTCCTCTAGAAATTCCCGAGAAAAAGGCTTCTTTATCTTTTACAAAACTCAAATTGGCCCTTCCGTATTCACGTGTATTTGACGGAGCCACTTCTCCTCCTGAAAAATGTGCTAAATATTGAGCTCCATAACAAACTGCTAACATTGGCTTTCTGCCTCGAATTCGAGACAAGTCTGGATGTAAAACATCTTCACCTCTTACCGAGTTTGGGCTGCCAGATAAAATAACTGCATTAAAGCTGTCTGGATCTGTTGGAATTTTGTTGAATGGATGGATCTCACAATATATGTTGAGTTCCCTTACACGGCGAGCAATTAACTGTGTGTATTGCGAGCCAAAATCTAAAATAAGTACCTTGTTGTGTTGCATGCGCAAAAATAACAATGATTTAGGAATTACGTTTTAAGAATTCTGATTTTTTTGCCACGAATTCATAATTACCTTTTTGTACAAAATTCCGAATTGTGAAGCATTAAATTACAATCTAAACCAAAAGCCTTTTCGCATTTGCAGTATTACATTTTCAATACCAAAAATTCGGCTTTTAGGGGCTCAAGGTAATTAATAAGTTTGGCAAGGAATTCTTCTCCATTTTCGAGATAAAATTCTGAAAAATTGGTGTATCGTTCTTGCAAACTTTGATTAGGAAACAATTCATTTTGAAGATCTACAGCACGATCCAACACCTCATGTAACTTACGTTTTTGAGCTTTAAGCAAACGCCTTTCAAGGTGCTCCAATCCTTTAATTTGTTTACGCTCTTGTGCAGCAACAGCACCAATAAAGGAATTATCGGTTTGTTTTGCCAATTGATACAGGGCTTCAAATTGCTGTTCTAAATGAGTTTTTTGAGCCGAGAAATCAATATCAATTTTAGAATGAATTTGGGTCACTTTGTTTAAAAGTTGATCTTGACTTAAGAAAAGATCTTTTACTGAAAGTTGCAATTTTTGAAGTTTATCCAATTGCTTTTCTGAAATCATCAATGCAGAATTACGAAGTAAGAGCAATGGAAAGGTCACCTTTTGTGCTTCAAAATTAGATTTTAATTGTAACCAATAAGCCAATTCACCGCCACCGCCTATATAACAAAGATTTGGTAAAATTACTTCCTCATACAAAGGTCGCAAAATCACATTAGGGCTAAAACGTTCGGGATTGGAATATAGCTCATTTAAAATTTCATCTTTTGACCATGATATATCTGTTCCATAAACGCTATACTTTCCATCAACCTCAACAATGCGTTCTCGCAGATTCTTATGTAAATAAAAAAGATTGATTTCTCTAGGGTTAACCTGTATTTTATAGTTCTGATCGGTCAAATTGTTAATCTGTGCATTTGTTTCAGAAACTAATTTAAAGGACGTTTGATTAACCAATTCATCCTCCATAATAGGGATAAATAATCGTTTCAAATTTTTATCATTACCATCGAGGATCACCAGCCCATGGTCCTTAAAAAATTCATTCACCAAAAAACGCATGGCATCCGTTAAATTTTGATGCTTCAAATAAGCCGTTTTGAACAATTCCTTTAACACTTTTGCATTGGTGGTAGAGTTCAATTGACCTGAAAACACTTCATAAACTTCATCTAGTCCTTGTAAATCTAATTCGCCAACTGCACCCGTAGATTCTCGATTCCACTGTATTTTTTTTCCATCAAAATTAAAATAGTTGATTTCGTCAAAATCATGATCTTCACTTGCCATCCAATATACTGGCACAAAAGAATACTGTGGATAAGTTTCCTTTAATTGTTTACATAAATTAATGGTAGAAACGATCTTATAAAAAAAGTATAGAGGCCCAGTAAATAGATTTAATTGATGACCTGTTGTCACCGTAAATGTATTTGTATCCTTTAATGCTTCAATATTAGTAGATGTGCTTTTTGAAACAGTAAGATTTTTGTATTGTGACCGTAAACTAGACACCAAAGTCTCCCGAAATTCTGAATTGAAAGACAATTGTTTTTCATCGATTTGAATCTTGAAATTGTCGAGATTGGGATATCTATTATAGAAGGGTTTAAGCTGTTGCTTTTCATCCAAATAGTCACAAATTAAAGACGAAAAGTAATGGGTATCTCTAAACGGAATACAGTCTGTTGGCATAGTGTCATTAAAAATCTGTTGTAAATATAAGGCTCTTAAATATTTTATCTCCTAAATTTTAGTTAATTCGTTTGCACTTACTATCTTTATCCTCATTCATTTTTAAATCCATTTTAATGCAAAAATTATATGCGTTTTGTGTTGTCGCAATCTTTTCAATTTCCTTATCATTTGCACAACAAATTCAATCTCCAGATACTTTTTTAGGTTATGAATTAGGCACCAAATTTTCAAGACATCATCAAGTTGTTGACTATTTTAAATATGTGGCCACTCAAATGCCAAATCAGGTTCAATTAGAACAGTATGGCAAAACCAATGAACGACGTCCATTGATGGTTGCCTATATTTCTTCGGAAGAAAACATGAAAAACCTTGAAATCATTAGGGAAAATAACCTTAAAAGCGCAGGTATTCTCAATGGAAATTCAGACTCCAATAAAATTGCCATTGTATGGTTGAGTTATAATGTGCATGGCAATGAAGCCTCCAGTACTGAAGCCTCAATGAAAACCTTATACACTTTATTGACTCAAAAACAAGATTGGTTAAAAAATACGGTGGTTATTATTGATCCTTGTATCAATCCAGATGGACGCGATCGTTATGCCAATTGGTTTAATGAAACAGCGAGTACACCTTATGATATAGACCAACAAGCGAGTGAACATAACGAACCTTGGCCTGGTGGACGACCAAACCACTACCTTTTTGACCTCAATAGAGATTGGGCTTGGGCAACGCAAGTAGAGTCTGCTGCACGTTTAAAAATCTATAATAAATGGATGCCTCAAATTCATGTGGATTTTCATGAGCAAGGCATTAATGAGCCCTATTATTTTGCACCAGCAGCAGAGCCTTTCCATGAAATAATTACCGACTGGCAACGTGATTTTCAAACTCAAATAGGGAAAAATCACGCGAAATATTTTGACGCCGAAGGTTGGCTTTATTTTACAAGAGAGCGTTTTGACCTATTTTATCCTAGTTATGGTGATACCTATCCTACGTATATGGGCGCCATAGGTATGACCTATGAACAAGCGGGTCATGGTAGAGGTGGATTAGGCATTTTAAATGATGAAGGAGATGAATTAACTTTAGTTGATCGGGTTGCACATCACACCACTACAGGACTTTCAACCGTTGAAATCGCATCTAAAAATGCTGAAAAACTGAATAGCGAGTTCAAAAAATTCTTTGATAATTCGGGTTTAAAATATAAAAGCTACGTACTGCAAGGAAATACAGACAAAATTGAAGCGGTAAAGGCTTTATTAGATAAACATGAAATTTTATATGGTCACGCATCGAATGGCAAAGTGTCGGGATTAAAATATTCTACATCAAGCCAAGGCAGCGTGAATACCACGACTAATGATTTGGTAGTAAGTGCAAATCAACCTAAAGGGAAAATGGTGAAAGTACTTTTCGAGCCTAATGCTAAATTAAGTGATTCGCTCACTTATGACATTACGGCTTGGAGTGTACCTTATGCTTACGGACTTGAAGCCATTGCAAGCACAAGTTCCGTTTCAACTGCTGTAGTAGGAAAAACACCAAGTCTAAATACTATGAGTCCTTCGGCTACTGGTTATGTTTTGCCATGGAACACTTTAAATGACGCCCAATTTTTAGCCGATCTACTTAAACAAAATATAAGAGTACGCTTTACCGAAAAACCCTTTACAACTGATGGGAAAAGCTTTGACCGAGGTTCGCTTATTATTGTTAGGGGAGACAACAAAAAAGTGAGTGATTTTGATAACAAAGTTATACAAACAGCAAATGCCCATAAACGCAGTTTACACGCTGCGGCTTCTGGATTTTCGACTTCAGGTCCTGATTTTGGGTCGCCTGACATTAAATTGGTGAATCCCCCAAAAGTCGCCATGATATCTGGAGAGGCAACTTCTTCATTAAACTATGGCGAATTATGGCATTTCTTTGAGAAACAACTCAATTACCCTGTGACATCTATCAATTCAGAGCATTTTAGTTATATCAATTTGGACAAGTACAATGTGCTTATAATGCCCAGTGGGAATTACCGAAGTATGCTAAATGACAATGGAATGAAGAAACTTCAAGACTGGGTTAAAAATGGTGGAAAGGTAATTGCTATTGATCGTGCCTTGAATGCCTTTGCCAATAAAGATGGATTTAGTTTAAGCTCTAAAAAGGAAGACAAGAAAGATGAGGACAAGGCTGATAAAAAAGAAAACCTCATCCCATACGCCGATAGAGAACGTGAATATGCCAAAAATCTAATTACAGGCGCTGTATTCGAAACCAAAATCGATGCTACACATCCCATGGCTTTTGGCTACAGCAACAGCTATTTTACCTTAAAATTGGGAAGTTCTGCCTATAGTTTATTGGAAAGTGGTTACAATGTAGGGTATTTGGGGGAAAACCCTAGAAGTGTTTCTGGATTTGCAGGAAGCGAGGCTGTTAAAACATTAGGAAAAACATTAGTATTTGGTGAAGAACGACAAGGTAATGGTAGTGTGATCTATATGGTAGACAACACCATGTTTAGAAGTTTTTGGGAAAACGGAAAATTGTTTTTAGTTAATGCCATCTTCTTTGTCAATAATAATTCTGCAGAATTGTAAAACAACCATTTAATTCTATAATGTTGATTTCATAAAGTTCAATTGTTTTGACTAAATGTGTTATAAATAATCTTTAATATTTAATTCTTATTAGTTATGAAAACGATAGTTACATTACTTGCTTGTATTTTCACTTCAATAGGAGTCACCAGTCAATCTGTAATAGGAGCTTGGGAGTGTTATCATACTTCCGAAACAGGTGAGGAACTTAAAAGTGTTGTGATTTTTTCAGAAGGCTACCAAGTGCTTACCACCTACAATGCTATTTCTGGTAAATTTATTCATACTAATGGCGGAATTTGGAAATTGGAAGGTGATATGATGACCGAAAAAGTAGAATTTCATACTGATAATGCAGACCTAGTAGGTCAAGAATTTAGTTTTAAAGTCTTTATTTCTGATTCTACATTAAGCGTTGATGGTAATGAACTTCAATTTAAGAGACTTGACTCTGGAGCTCCAGGCCAACTGCAAGGTGCCTGGTTAATGTCTGGTAGAGTTAGAGATGGCGAAACCCAGTTGAGAGACACTTCTGGACCTAGAAAAACCATGAAAATATTGTCGGGCACCCGTTTCCAATGGATTGCCTATAATACAGAGACCAAACAATTTATGGGCACTGGAGGAGGAACTTACACAACAATTGATGGTAAGTACGTTGAAAACATTGGGTTCTTTTCACGAGATGATTCTAGAGTAGGCGCCAGTTTAGAATTTGATTATAAATTGGTAGATGGAAACTGGCATCATTCAGGCTTGTCTAGTAAAGGCGACCCCATTTATGAGATTTGGAGCATTAGAGAGTAATATTCTCTATTTAGTACTTATTGATTCAGAAAGAACTCAAAAAACACTTTTGGAGTATTAAATGAAGGAATCCGTTCTACCATAACATCCACATCAAAACCGTTCTTTTCCAAAAGTTTTCTATCCTTTAAAAAGTACTTGTTTCCTTGCTTTAAATTGAT
Source organism: Geojedonia litorea (assembly GCF_042654525.1). NCBI lineage: Bacteria > Pseudomonadati > Bacteroidota > Flavobacteriia > Flavobacteriales > Flavobacteriaceae > Geojedonia > Geojedonia litorea. Next base: position 51,776 of record NZ_JBHSGP010000005.1, on the reverse strand, counting down.
TTCTGGATGAAATTGGGTACCCAATAAACGTTTTTCTTTATTTATATAAGCTTGAATAAGGGAATGACTATTTGTGGCTATGATTTCGGAACCTTCAGGGAGTTCAGTCACTTCATCAAAATGGTGTTGCCAAATACGTTCCACTGGATTTAGGTTCAATAATTGTTGCCCTAATACATTAAACTCTACTTCTCCCCAACCGGCTTCCATTCCTTTTAGTGTTGCTCTCACTGCATTTTCACCTACCAATGCTAGTGCCATTAGCTGATGTCCATAACAAATACCAAACTGCCGAGTCCCTTTTCTCACTAAATCTTGAATGTAATTGACCGCTTCTTTGGTAAAAGGTGAAGGATCATTGATAGATAAGGTCGAGCCCGTATGTACCACATGAGTAAAATCCGCTTCAATTAAATCGTCGGGAAATGAAGCTTCGTTGGTGATGTGTAAGGCCGTTACCTCGACATCAAAATTTCGATTAAGAAAACTTTTGATAATAGGGGTTTCAAACTGGTCAACCGAATAATCGAGGATGAGGACCTTTGATTTCAAATGATAAAAATTTAAGATATTAATTTAATCTTCCACACACGTCGTCACGTTCCATGTGACAATTAGTTGGACTTAACAACTTCTCCAAACAAGTCGAAATCAGCAGCGTCTATAATTTTCACAAAAGCAAATTCACCCGTCTTCAAATATGTTTTAGAAGCATCAATTAAAACTTCATTATCCACATCAGGAGAATCAAACTCGGTACGACCCACAAAATAATTACCTTCTTTGCGATCGATAACCACCTTAAACTCCTGCCCTATTTTTTCCTGGTTCAATTCCCAGGAAATTTGGGACTGCAGTTCCATGATTTCATTGGCGCGTTGCTGTTTAACGTCTTCAGGCACATCATCTTCCAAGTTGTAGGCATGTGTATTTTCCTCATGGCTATAGGTAAAACATCCCAAACGTTCAAATCGCATCTCACGAACCCATTCTTTCATTTCTTGAAAGTCGGCTACAGTTTCACCAGGATAGCCCACAATAAGTGTAGTTCGGATAGTCATATTTGGCACGGCCTTTCTAAACTCATTAAGTAATTTGGTGGTTTTCTCTTTTGTTGTCCCGCGTCGCATACTTTTTAAGATATGATCTGAAATATGCTGGAGTGGGATATCGATATAATTACAAATTTTAGATTCACGATTCATAACATCCAGTACATCCATCGGGAAACCAGTTGGAAATGCGTAATGTAATCGAATCCATTCAATACCATCTACCTTGACTAGAGCCTCAAGTAATTCGGCAAGATTTCGTTTTTTATATAAGTCCAAACCGTAATATGTAAGGTCTTGGGCAATTAAAATGAGCTCTTTAACCCCTTTAGCCGCTAGCTTTTCAGCTTCTAAAACCACCTCTTCAATAGGTGTACTTTTATGTTTACCTCGCATCAATGGAATGGCGCAAAAACTACAGGGACGGTCACAACCTTCGGCAATTTTTAAATAGGCATAATTTTTTGGTGTTGTAGTTAGTCGTTCACCAATAAGTTCATGCTTGTAATCAGCGCCTAAAGCCTTTAGCAATGCAGGCAATTCAGTGGTTCCAAAATATTGGTCAACATTAGGGATTTCCTTTTGCAAATCGGGTTTATAACGCTCACTCAAGCATCCGGTCACAAATACTTTATCTACTTCGCCAGCTTCTTTTTTCTGCATGAATTCCAAAATGGTATTCACACTTTCCTCTTTGGCATTATTTATAAAACCACAGGTATTGATAACAACAACATTACCTTCCTCTTCATGAACAACATCCTTACCACTGGCTTTTAGCTGTCCCATAAGCACTTCACTGTCATAGACATTTTTACTACAACCCAGTGTTATAACATTGATTTTATTCTTTTTAAGTGTCTTTGTTCTCATGCGAAAAATTAAGGCAGCAAAGATACGTAATGATTGTTGATATATACTACGGTTTACTACAAATCAATGTATTTGAATAGCTAGTTATAATCCTTTGGCAATCGGCGCATTTTAGAAGCCTGCTCAAAGGCATACGCCCATTGTAGAAGAAATTTTTCCTGCAAGCGACCACCAATAAATGTCAATCCTCTTGGTTTCCCTTCCATATCGTATCCCATAGGGACAGTTATAGCTGGATATTCAGCTACGGCCGCAAAACCAGCGTGGTAATTATTTATGGATAGAATACCATCTAAATTGTTTGCTTTCATTGGGATGTCAAAAAATGATTGTCCTCCTTTTTTAAGTGAAGATTTGATAGCTTCAAACTCCTCCTCTGTTGCATTGTCGGCCATAATACCATGAAATAGTCTTTGCCCATAAGGCATCATATTAACAGAGTCTTTCTCATTATATACAATCACATCACTAACAGAGCCCACTGCAACAGAATTATCGGCTGCGGTAGAAAGATAAGTTGGTAAATCTTTTTTCATGTCGAGATTTAACAGACGTCTGAAATCTTTAAGTTCAATTGATTCGCCTTCAATTTCAACAACTTCAGCCCCTTGAGATTTTAAAACATTTATGGCGTTGACATATAAGGAATCTTCCATTAATCGTTTAATGGCTCCAAAACGTTTTCCTTTTAAAGTGCTCTCTTCTAGCCCATCCAAATAAAACCCAGGCTCCCAAAGTGCAAAAATGGATTTAGGATCGGATTTGTCTTCACCAAACATAGCATCTAATAGAATTACATTATCCATGACATTTTTTGTCATTGGGCCAGGAGTATCCAATGTAGATGAAATAGGCACAATCCCACTTCTACTCAATAAGCCAATGGTTGGCTTCAACCCTACAATTGAGTTTTGGCTCGAAGGTGACAAAATAGAACCTGAAGTTTCACTACCCACAGCCGCAGCACAAAAATTGGCTGCAACAGCAACGCCACTTCCCGAACTAGAGCCACCAGTATCCATAATCCGTCTACCATAAGGGTTAAGTGTCTGTCCTCCAATAGCACTGTAGCCACTTGGGCAATCACCGCAGAAAAAGTATGCCCACTCACTTAAATTAGCTTTACCTAAAATAAGGGCCCCTTTAGATTTTAGTTGATTTACAATGAATGCGTCTTCGGCGTTATTATAACGAAGTGCAACAGCCCCCGCCGTAGTAGGCATGCCTGAAGCATTAATATTATCTTTTAACAATACAGGCATTCCAAAAATTGGATGTTTCATTCTTTTATTACGGAATTCAATATCCTTTTGTTTGGCTTCATCAATAATATTGGGATTCAAGGAAATCACTGAATTTAGGGATAAGGGATTTTCTCTGTCAAAGGCCCTAATTCGAAATAAATAGAACTTTACAAGTGCTTCATAGGATAACTTCCCATCACGAATATGATTTTGAAGCGTAGGAATGTCTTGTTCTAAAACTAACGGTTTTAAACTTTGGTATTGAGATTCAGAAAAGGTTTCCATGTCCTTTTTGAAAGGTTCCCAAAGACTATCAATATTAATGTATTTTGAATCTAAAACTTTGAATTCCCGAAAATCTTTTATCGCGAGAGAATCAGTTTTAGTAGTATCTTCAGAAGGTTTGGTTTCATTGGAATTAGCTGGGCCTTTACAAGAATATATAAAAGCGGCTACACAGAAAAGATGGAAAAATTTCATGAATTAATATTTTTCCTAAAAATACTCATTTATTTAAAAAACGAATCCACAAATTCGTATTTGTTGAATACTTGAAGGTCTTCCATTTTCTCACCTACTCCAATATACTTTACAGGAATTTGAAATTGATCGGATATGCCTATAACCACACCACCTTTTGCTGTGCCATCTAATTTAGTAACCGCTAATGAGGTTACTTCGGTTGCAGCCGTAAATTGTTTGGCCTGTTCAAAGGCATTTTGACCTGTAGAACCATCTAAAACCAACAATACATCATGAGGCGAATGATCTACAACCTTTTGCATAACACGCTTCACTTTGGTCAACTCATTCATTAAATTTACCTTATTGTGCAAACGACCAGCCGTATCAATGATGACCACATCGGCATTTGTGGTTACAGCACTTTGTAAAGTATCAAAGGCTACTGATGCAGGATCGCTTCCCATGGATTGTTTTACAATAGGAACCTGAACGCGATCAGCCCAAACTTGTAATTGGTCTATAGCTGCTGCTCTAAAGGTATCAGCTGCACCTAAAACAACATTTAAGCCTTGCTTTTTGAATTGGTAAGCCATTTTGCCAATGGTTGTTGTTTTTCCAACGCCATTTACACCAACTACCATAATCACATAAGGTTTATGTGTTTTTGGGACAGTAAATTCGGTTTCCTCACCTACATTGGTTTCAGATAGTAAACCAGCAATTTCTTCCCTTAAAATTTCATTAAGTTCTGCAGTGCCCAAATATTTATCTTTAGCGACGCGTTCTTCAATGCGCTCGATTACTTTTAAAGTTGTGGCCACGCCTACATCACTTGTAACCAAAACTTCTTCCAAATTATCGAGAACATCATCATCTACTTTAGATTTCCCAGCAACAGCCTTGTTAAGTTTATTGAAAAACGATGTTTTTGATTTCTCTAGACCTTTATCTAAAGTTTCTTTTTTTTCAGAAGAAAATATTTTTTTAAAAAAACTCATTGTTGTTTGTTGTTTATTGTTTGCTATAAAGTTGCAGTTTATTAAACTGTCTTCAACTTCACAAAATCCCTTCAAAGAAGGAAAAGAACAATTACAAATATCCTGCCTTAATAATATTATTGTAAAAATGGCAGAGAAAAGTTCAAATATAGATATAAAAAAACTGCTTTCAAATGAAAGCAGTTGTAATTAAATATGGTGATTTAATCTTACTTTTTGTTTAAAAAATCATTCACAAACTCTGGAGCCATAACTGATTCAACAAACATATACGCTCCTGTTTTAGGAGACTTTACCATCTTGATCGCTTTTGTTAAACGTTTTGATCCTGTTTGTAAGGATGCTACTGCTTTCTTTGCCATGACTTATTATTTTATCTCTTTATGAACTGTCATACGCTTTAAGATTGGATTAAATTTTTTAATCTCCATTCTGTCAGGCGTATTCTTTTTATTTTTAGTTGTAATGTAACGTGAAGTTCCTGGTTGACCAGACTCTTTATGTTCTGTACATTCTAATATTACTTGTATTCTATTACCTTTCTTTGCCATTTTACGTGTCTTTAACGCGTGATGCTATTATTTTATAAATCCTTTAGCTTTAGCTTGTTTAAGCGCTGCAGAAATTCCAATTTTGTTGATGGTCTTCAATGTAGAAGTTGCTACTTTTAAAGTTACCCATTTATCCTCTTCAGGAATATAAAAACGCTTCTTGATTAGGTTGGCGTCAAATTTACGCTTTGTTTTATTCATAGCGTGTGATACGTTGTTTCCAACCATCGCTTTTTTCCCAGTAAGTTCACAAACTCTTGACATTCTTTCTAACTTTAAATATGTTATTCCTATATGATTTAAAAAACCTAATATGGATATTTTAAAACAGGCTGCAAATTTAGTAAAAGTTTACAATATCAGCAAACTAATAATCTTACTTTTTTAAAATTTCTTTTTGCAGCATTTCAAACGACTTGTTTACGGCCTTTTGAATAACTTTAGTTCGATGATTTCCAAGATTAAATTTTTCAGAATATACCGCTGTTTTAGTGGCTATTGCTATGAATACTGTTCCTACTTCAGCATCGCCATCTCCTTTGGTTGGACCAGCATTTCCAGTTGTTGCAATGGCGAAATCGGTGTCAAATAATTTTAAAACCGAAGCTGCCATGGCTTCGGCCACTTGTGAACTGACAACAGAATACTTGTTAATTAAGTCTGCAGATATCTTCAATACGTTAATTTTTGTCTCTGTTGCATAGCTTACAACACTTCCTTTAAAATAGTTGGAAGCGCCTGCAATAGCTGTTATAGATTCAGCTATTTTTCCGCCGGTACAGCTTTCTGCAGTCGCAAGGGTTCTCCCTAAAACCGTTAGCTGCTTTCCTATTACAGCTTCAAGTGAATCGTCTTCTTCAAATCCCACAAAAATATCCTTAATCTGTGGCAATAACAGTTTGATCTGTTTGTCAATTTCAGATTCAATTTCATTCTTATCCAAGCCCTTTGCCGATAAGCGCAAACGCACACGGCCCAAACTAGGTAAATAGGCAAGCTTAACAAACTTTGGCAAGGCATCTTCCCAAGCTTCAATTCGTGCTGCTAAACTACTTTCACCTAAACCATAGGTTAATACTGTTTTATGGAGAATGAAGGGGAATTTAAACGTACTTTGAAGCTTTGGAATCACTTCGTTTTCAATAAGTGACTTCATTTCAAAAGGTACTCCGGGAAGCGAAATAAAAACTTTATTTTCTTTGCGAATCCACATCCCTGGCGCACTTCCAAATTTATTCATCAACACTTCGGCACTTGAAGGTATTAAAGCCTGGTCTAGATTTACCTGTGTAGGTGTTTGATTAATATAGTTTTTCCAAAGGGAAATAATATTGTTAGTCACTGCCTGATTACGCACAAGATCATCGTTAAAATAATCGGCTATAGTTTTTTTGGTAATATCATCCTTTGTTGGACCCAACCCTCCGGTAAGAATGATAATATCTGCATTGTCTTCAGCTTCCTTTAATGCTTTTAAAATGTGCTCACGATCGTCTTGAACTGAAGTAATTTGATATACTGAAACCCCAATTTTATTGAGCTCTTTAGCTATAAATGCTGAATTGGTGTCAATAATTTGGCCGATGAGAATCTCATCGCCAATGGTTATGATTTCGGCTTGCATTATTATAGGTTGAAATCAGACTTTATTTCGGCTACTGCGAGCTCAACAGCAGAAAGAACTAGTTGAAGTTTATCTGAAACGTCTTCGTCACTTTTCTCAAATTTACCCCAATCCTGAACGTCTATTAAATCTTGTAGTACTCCCAGTTCAAATAAATCAACAGTTGGTTTCATTTTATGGGCGGCCTGATATGTAGTAAAAAAATCTTTTTCTGCAACCGCAGCTTTTAATCGTTGAGCATCTTCAGGTACTTCTTCTAAAAACGCTTCGGCAAGTGCCTTTACAAAATCATCATCACCTCCGGCCAATTCTTTAACCCGATCTAATTTATAATGCTGTTCCATTTATCTTATTTTAACCGAAAACATCGGTTTGTTTTCTAAATATCCTGTTAACTCGTCACCTGCACTTACCTTGCCAACCCCTGCCGGCGTCCCCGTAAATATAATATCTCCAATCTTTAAAGTAAAATATTTCGAGATATATTCGATGATTTCATCAATTTTCCACAACATCAAGCTGGTATTTCCTTCCTGAACAACTGCTGTATTGTTCTTAAGCGAAAAATTAATATTATCTACATCTATAATATCTTTTGATTTAATCCAATCTCCTATCACTGCTGCTCCATCAAAACCTTTTGCCTTTTCCCAAGGCAACCCTTTATCCTTCAATTTTGCCTGTAAATCTCTAGCCGTAAAATCAATTCCTAAACCTATTTCATTATAGTATTTGTGAGCAAATTTTTTATCGATATACTTACCAACTTTATTGATTCTTACCAAAACTTCTACTTCATGATGAATATCCTTAGAAAAATCTGGAATAAAAAACGGTTGTTTTTTAGCCAAAATGGACGAATCTGGTTTTAAAAATACTACTGGGTCTGTTGGCCTTTCGTTTTCCAGTTCTTTTATATGATCTGCGTAATTACGACCTATACAAATGAGTTTCATTATTAATAGTTTGTTTGCTTGTTGAGTTGTAAATTGATTATTATGATTACAACTAATTTAACTTATTATTTAAGGCTCTTAACTTAATTGCGGTCAACACTTTTTTTGTATACAATGGAAAATCGGCGTTGAGCAACCAACCAAAATAGCCGGGCTCATCGTTCAATACATCTTCTACACGTTTTCCTTTATGCTTTCCAAATGAAAAACATTCCTCTCCTTTTTTATTGAAGGTAATAAATCCTGCAAAATCAGCAAATTGTTTTCTTGAGCTGAATTGCGCCAAGAATTTCGTATCATTTTCAAGCTCATCGTATCTCGCAAGCTGGGCTTTCAAAACTTCATAAGTTGCTTTAGTATCGGCCGCAGCACTATGGGCATCGTCAAGATTTTTATCACAATAAAATTTATACGCTGCACTCAAGGTGCGTTGTTCCATTTTATGAAATATGGTTTGCACATCAATAGCTACCCTGTTCTTCATATCAAAATCTACTTCAGCACGTAGCATTTCTTCAGCTAATAATGGAATATCAAACCGATTTGAATTGAATCCACCCAAATCGGAATCCTTAATTAAATTAAAAATATCTTTGGCGACTTCTTTGAAGGTTGGTTGATCTGCCACGTCGGCATCTGAAATCCCATGAATGGCAGTTACCTCTTTTGGTATTGGCATTTCAGGATTTATAAGCCATGTTTTTGAATCTTCAGTCCCATCTGGGTGCACTTTTAATATTGAAATTTCAACAATTCTATCTGTTGTTATATTGATTCCTGTGGTTTCTAAATCGAAAAAACAAATGGGTTTAGTGAGTTGTAATTGCATTATATTAGTACTGTTAAGTCGTTTGCCGTTTGGGCATTCTACAACATAGAGAACAAAAATATAAAAACCCAACCGTTTAAAGGTTAGGTTTTAGAAAGGATTATATTGTATTATTAAATTTCACGTTTGGGATCCCAAGCTTCAAGATAGTCTTTAACAGCCTTTACGAATTGCCCACCTAATGCTCCATTTACGACTCTATGATCATATGAATGGGATAAAAACATGCGATAGCGTATTCCAATAAAATCACCTTCAGCAGTCTCTACAACTGCAGGCACTTTACGTATAGCACCTAAAGCCAAGATACCTACTTGAGGCTGATTAATTATAGGTGTTCCCATGATACTTCCAAAACTACCAACATTGGTTACGGTATAAGTACCACCTTGAATATCGTCTGGTTTTAATTGATTTAAACGTGCACGGTTGGCCAAATCATTAACCTTTTTAGTCATCCCAACAAGATTAAGCTGATCGGCATCTTTAATTACTGGAACAATTAAATTTCCATCTGCCAAAGATGTAGCCATACCTAAATTGATATGTTTCTTTTTAATTACAGAATCTCCTTGAACAGAAATATTCATCATTGGAAAATCACGAAGCGATTTTGCGACGGCTTCCATAAAAATTGGAGTGAATGTTAAGTTTTCACCTTCTCGTTTTGAAAATTCATCTTTGACTTTATTACGCCAATTCCAAATTTTAGTAACATCTGCCTCAATAAAACTTTGAACATGAGCTGAAGTTTTAACCGATTCGACCATATGATGAGCAATAAGCTTACCCATTCTGGTCATTTCAATTATTTCATCTTCACCGCTAACAACAGGTGTTGGTTTAGGCGTTTCAACTACTTTAGGCTCTGTTTGCGAAGGCTGGACAGATTTAACTTCTGGTGTTGGGACAGATTTTACTTGTGGTTGAGCAGATCTATTTTCTATATAGCTCAAAATATCATCTTTAGTCACGCGACCATCTTTACCGGTACCCTCAAGAGCATCTAATTCTGATTGGGAAACGCCTTCTTGTTTAGCTATATTTCTTACCAACGGAGAATAAAAACGTTCACCATTTGACACCACAGGAGCTACAACCTCCTTTGCAACCTCTATAGTTTTAGCAACTTCGGCAACAGACTGAGCCTCTTTTTCAACTTCAATAGGTTCGATTTGAGCTTGGGGGGATTCAACAGGTGCAGCGACTTCTGAATCTGTTTCTATAACGGCAATGGTTTGTCCAACTTGAACTACGTCATCAACTTCAAATAATTTTTCAATCAAAACGCCATCAACTTCGCTCGGCACTTCACTGTCTACCTTGTCTGTAGCTATTTCAAAAACCGCTTCGTCGGCTTCAATTGTATCACCAATATTTTTCAACCAAGAAGTAATTGTTGCCTCTGCAACACTTTCTCCCATTTTAGGAAGCTTAAGTTCAAATTTTGCCATATCTCTAGTACAAAGGTGTTTTTAAGGTTATCGTTTGCAAAATTAATAAATAATCGTCTATTTACTTATCATTTTAATAATTAATTACTTTTGAAAATAATGACATCTCCTCGTGTTTTGGAGCTGTTACTTCCAAGGATAAAATTAGAGTTTTTTGGAAGAATCTTAAATCTTGCCATTTTATTAATCTCTTTATCATTGTAATAATCAATTATAGATTTAAAATCCAGGAAATTACTGTCTAAAATAATTTCAGTGTTAATATCTACGGCACCCATAGTTTTACACATATATACAGGATGATTTAGCGCTTCTTTTAAACCTAATGGAAACTGTTCAGATATCAATACATAATTATTTACAGACATTTTGAATTCTTTTGGCTTTTGACGGAACAGGTAAACTAACCTAACTCCACACAATACTAGAATGTTAATCAAAGCACGGCTTTTAAAATGCTTTTTATAAAAAAGTTCCATGGCACCATAAAATCGTTTAGCATAATTTTTATCACGTAAAGTGCTCTCTCCTTTAAAATGGATTACCGTTGTAGTACCATTATAAAAATTGTCATAACCCAATTGGTGTATTTTATAAGAAAGGTCTATGTCTTCTCCATACATAAAATAATCTTCATCAAAACCTCCCACCGAATCAAAGATTTCTTTCTTCATTATCATAAAAGCCCCTACTAAAATTGGAGTTTTTGCAACATTAAATTGTTCAATTTGATTTGCATAATAGTATTTAGAATTTCCGATTAATTTTTTAAAAGCAACTTTTGGCGATGGAACATTGCGTTTACTTTCTGGCAAAAAATGTCCTCTACCATCAATTAAACGACAGCCTAAAATTCCGAGATTATTTTGTAGTTGTGCAAAATCTAAAAGAATGGTGAATGTGTCTTCGGCAACAACGGTATCAGGATTAAGAATACATATAAATTTACCCTTTGCAATTTTAACACCCTTATTATTTGCTTTTGAAAACCCTTCATTTTCAACATTTTCTACTAATACAACTTCAGGAAATAAGGATTTGACCATGTCACAACTCCCGTCTACAGACGCATTATCTACAACAATAATTTCGGAATTAATGGTTTTTGTAGCCGCTTTAACGCTATTTAAGCATAGCTCTAAAAAATAGCGAACGTTATAATTTACTATGACGATGGATAACTTCAAAAAACTATTACGATTTTAAGGAGACTTCAAAAGGAATCCTGTTTATAATACTTCTGCCTAAAGTGACCTCATCGGTATATTCCAGTTCATTACCAACTGATATCCCTCTAGCAATTGTTGAAGTTGTAATATCAAAATCTTGAATTTGCTTATAAATATAAAAATTTGTGGTGTCACCTTCCATAGTAGAACCCAAGGCAAAAATAAGTTCCTTGACTCTGCCTTGTTTTACTTTTTCGACTAAAGGCTGTATGTTCAAATCATTAGGGCCAATACCATCCATTGGAGAAATTTTCCCTCCTAATACGTGATACAATCCCTTAAAAGAACTGGTATTTTCAATAGCCATAACATCCCTTATGTCTTCAACAACACAAATCAATTCTGAGTTTCTATTTGGGTTTGCACAAATTTCACAAAATTCGGAATCACTTATGTTATTACAACTTTTACAAAACTTGATGTCATTACGCATGTTTTGTAATGCGTCTGCCAACTCAAGGGTTTGACTTTTTGGCTGTCGCAATAAGTGCAAGACTAAACGTAAAGCTGTACGTTTCCCGATTCCCGGAAGTTGAGACATTTCATTTACAGCCTTTTCTAATAATTTTGACGAAAACTCCATGCTGCGAATTTACGATTTTACAATTAAGAATTGATTATACAATTGTAATTTGTATTTTGCTCATTAATTAAATTCTCTATGAATTCTACTCAAATTATACTTCTCATAGCCTCTTATTTTGGAGTGCTCATTTTAATCTCATATTTCACTGGAAAAAAATCTACTAATGCCACTTTTTTCAATGCTGACAAGCAATCACCATGGTATCTAGTCGCTTTTGGAATGATTGGCGCTTCACTTTCTGGTGTTACATTTATTTCGGTACCAGGTTGGGTTGAGGCATCACAGTTTAGCTACATGCAAGTGGTATTGGGCTATATTGTTGGTTATTTAGTCATAGGAACCGTGCTTCTACCTCTGTATTATAAACTCAATCTTACCTCTATTTACACGTATTTAGAAGAACGTTTTGGAAATTATTCATATAAAACTGGCGCCTCGTTTTTTTTAATCTCTAGGATTGTCGGAGCTAGTTTTAGATTGTATTTAGTTGCAAACGTTTTACAGATTATCCTATTTGATGATTTAGGAATCCAATTTTGGCAAACTGTAACCATTACTGTATTACTTATTTGGCTTTACACCTTTAAGTCTGGCATCAAAACCATTGTATGGACCGATACTCTTCAAACCTTATTTATGCTTATTGGTGTAGGAGCAACCATTTATTATGTGAGTCATGACCTTGGTATTAGTGGTGGAAATCTGCTAGGATACATTCTTGAAAGTGATATGTCTAAAATTTTTTTCTTTGACGATTTTAAATCTGGTGATTACTTTTGGAAACAGTTTATTTCAGGTGCATTTATAGCTATTGTCATGACTGGTTTAGACCAAGATATGATGCAAAAAAATCTTACTTGCAAAACACTTAAAGACGCACAAAAAAATATGTTCTGGTTTACCATTGTGCTCACTATCGTCAATTTTGTGTTTTTAAGTTTAGGATTACTTCTTACTATTTATGCACAACAAAATGGTATAGATGCCAATAAAGATGACCTATTTCCTATTTTGGCTAAAAATCATCTAGGCATAGGAGTTTTTTCGCTTTTCTTGTTAGGTTTAATTGCTGCTGCATATAGTAGTGCAGATAGTGCATTAACCGCACTTACGACTTCATTTAGTATCGATATTTTAAATATTGAAAAAAAATATAATGAACAGAAACAAGTAAGAGTGAGAAAACAAATTCATGTTTTAATTTCAATTTTATTAATACTCGTTATTATAGCATTTAAATATGTAATTAAAGATGAAAGTGTTATTGCAAAACTTTTTGTTTTTGCCGGCTATACCTATGGCCCATTATTGGGTTTATATGCTTTTGGGCTATTTACTAAATTAAAAGTGAAAGACAAGTTGGTTCCATTTATTGCAATTTTATCACCAATTTTATCTTATATCATTAGTGTGAATAGTTTAAAGTGGTTAGGGTTTGAATTTGGATTCTTCATTTTAATTCTTAATGGTGCACTTACGTTTCTAGGCTTAATATTGATTCGTAGACAATAATACCAAGGTACAAGCCACCTCATATTGGATGTGATTTTCGTCCAGAATTTTATAAAACTCTGGGTTTTCAGCACCTGGATTAAAGATGATCCGTTTGGGGTTTAAGCCAACCAAATACTTATAAAATGTTTTTTGGTTCTTGGCATTCATATAAAGCGTTATAGTGTCTATATCACTATAAGGCTTTAATTCTGAGCCTATTAAAACACCAAAAGCCTCACCTCTCCTCTCACCAAACGCCTTAACTTCATGTCCCAATTGCACCAATTTTTGAATCGCAAAATAGCTATAACGAGCCCGGTCTAATGAGGCTCCAAAAACCAAGGTTTTTTTCTTCATTTGTTAAAAATTTGTTAAGCTCTGTTAAATTCGGTAACACAATACCAAAGTAAACGTCTATGTAGTAACAATCAAAATTACAATTCATCAATCAATCAATCAAAAAATGAAGAAACTATTCTTTCTGTGTATTTTATTTTCATTATACACGTTTAGCACCCAAGCAACAATCTATAGCGAAGAGCGTGAAGGTACAATTTCAGGCAAAGTAATTGATATCAATTTAAACACGCCTTTACCTTATGTGAATGTAGTTATTAAAAATGAAAGCGGAACTATCGTAACTGGTGGTATCACCGACGACGATGGACAGTTTAAAATTGGGGATATCCCAGATGGCAAAATTCTAGTAAGTATCCAATATATTGGTTACAAAACTGTAATCAAAGAAGTTAATATAGGCAGAGGCAATTACAAAGTAGAACTTGGTGATATTCCTTTGGAAGAAGAGGCAGCAGGTCTTGATGAAGTTACTGTGGTTGCCGAAGTTTCAACCATTCAACAAAAAGTAGACAGAAAAGTAATCACTATTGGCAAGGATTTAGCAGCTAGCGGAACAGCCTCTGATATTATGGTTGGCATTCCATCGGTAAGTGTTGATGCTCAAACTGGAGATATTAGTTTACGAGGTAATCAAAATGTAAGAGTTATGGTTGACGGAAAAATATCTAACATTCCAACAGCTCAACTTTTAAAGCAAATTCCATCAACTGCTATTAAATCTATTGAACTAATTACCAATCCTTCTGCAAAATACAATCCAGAAGGCATGAGCGGTATCATTAATATTGTTCTACATAAAAACACAATGGTAGGGTTTAATGGTAATATTAGTGTGGGATTAAGTCATGAAAGGAACCCTAAATTCAACAGTTCTATAAACACCAATTATCGTAATGGTAAATTTAACTTTTATGCGAATTACAGCAATAACATTTCAAAGTACAGCAATGTAGGTAATGTATTTAGACCAGACGATAATTCAGAGCAATTCTTTAATTTTTTAGACAAAAGACAATCACATTTGTACAAGGTTGGAGTAGATTTTTATTTAAACGAAAAAAATACATTCTCATTTTTTACGACCCAAAACACATCTGATAGCAGTAGTGAAGGACGAACTGATGCTCTGTTTTACAATAATTCGTCTGCAAATCAAAGTCAATTATTTTTAGCCCAAAGTGATAATTCATCATCACAATATAATTTTGATTATAAATTACTTTTTGATAAAGAAGGCCATAATATTGAGCTAGAAGTTGACTATAACATATTTGATGATACCACACCTGTGGACTATGTTTTTTTATTAGGCCCAAATCAAGATTATAAAGACAGTAATTTTACAGATCGAACGAGTTCAAACATTAATTTAGATTACGTTAATCCCTTATCTGAAAATGTAAAATTAGAATTAGGGCTTGAAGCGCGTTTATTTAATTCTGATATTAATTTCTCTTCAACTGGAGAAACCTACAATAGTGAAGGAAATTTAAGGCCAACACCAGATACCAACTTTGATTATACGCGAGACATCTATTCGGCCTATGGAACTTATAGTAAAAAGTTTGAAAAATGGACCATGCAACTTGGTGTAAGGTTAGAAAATGTAAATGAAGATGCTATTGCTCTGGAAACTGAAATAGGAAGTAATGAAACTAATATAATTGAGTTTACTAACGATTATTTTGAAGTTTATCCTTCAGCTTTTTTCACCTATAGTCCATCTGAAAAAAACTCATATCAATTGAGCTATAGCCGTAGGGTTGATCGACCAGGAATAGGTCAAGTGAATCCAATTAAAGAATGGAGTACACCTTTAGTTTCGTCATTCGGAAATATCAATTTAGTACCGCAATTCACTAATTCATTAGAAGTTAATTATACACGTCAACTAGAAAAAGGAAGTATTACTGCAGGTGTATTTTACAGAGCCATTTCTGACGAAATTAATAGAGCCATTTTTGTAGACCGAAGCGATATTAATTCTGGTCGTGTAATTATTACTCATGATAATTTTGATGATACTTCGGCTTATGGTATTGAATTATCTACCAATTATAAACCTACTAAGTGGTGGAATATTAATTCCAGTTTCGATTTGTATTCACAAACTCAAAAAGGAATAGCCGAACGCTTAAATGCACCAATTGAAACAGCAACAGTTGATGATATTGTTACTGAAATAAGAGAAGTTGATAACGTCGCCTGGAATTTTAGAATGTTCAATAATTTTACTGTAAACAAAGCTTTAACCCTTACTGCCTTTGGTTTTTACCGCGGGCAAAATAAAAGTTTACAATTTGATGTTGAGCCCATGTATTTTGTAAATGTAGGTGCTAGAGTTAATTTCCTTGAGGGCAAAGGCACCTTCAGCTTTAATTACAATGACATATTTAATACTATGAAATTTCAAGGTACTGGGACCGCACCTTACAGACAAGATGTGGAATTCAATTGGGAAAGCAATACTTGGAATATTAGTTTAGCCTATCGTTTTGGAGGCGGAAAATATCGTGCAAAATCACGAAAAGACAGAGATGATGATGTTAAATCTGATGGTGGAGGATTTTTATAATCAAAAATTTAATAACCTGCATAATAGTTGATGGTTAGTGTTAATGTCTGGTTATTAAATAAGAAAACCCGTAGTCATTTGGCTACGGGTTTTTGTTTTATATAGATTCTTTTCCAATTATTCTGTAATAATTTGCGTTTTTATTCGTCTAATTGTTAAACACATACCGTATTTATAATAATTTGAATTAGTCTTTAAATTATTTTAGAAAACAATGTGAACCCAATATATAAAAAACCCGAAGTCATCACTTTGGGTTTTTACTTTTATATGTTAATTGATAGTTAAAATTGTTAATTAATGAAATAAAAAAGAAGTTTTAGCGTCTATATGTAAGTGATAAGTTTTAAAAGTTAAAAAGGACTATAAAATTAACCGTTTTATAGTTTAGTGTTAGTTAGGTTGGTTAATAGCAGGAAAGCCCAGAACAGTGTTCTGGGCTTTCTTTTTATTTAAAAATGATATGTTTTACCATTTCATAATAACACTACCCCAAGTAAAGCCACTGCCAAAGGCTGCTAAAACAACTGTATCTCCATCTTTAATCTTTCCGGTTTCCCAAGCTTCGGTTAACGCGATGATTACAGAAGCTGCGGTTGTATTACCATATTTCATAATATTGTTAAATACTTGGTCATCTCTTAAACCAAATTTCTTTTGAATAAATTGAGCGATGCGCAAATTAGCCTGATGCGGAATCAACATGTCAATATCTTCTCGCTTTAGATTATTCTTCTTCAATCCTTCCATAATCACTTCGCTAAATCGCACTACAGCATGTTTAAACACAAACGTGCCATCCATATATGGAAAATAACTCAGATCTTCTTCTTTAGACTCTAATATTTCTGGTACCCAATGGGCAATACTTGGTGATTCCACTATAAGTTTATCGGCATATTTACCCTCACTATGTAAATGACTTGATAAAATACCTTTGGTGTTATCTTCTTCTCTTGAAAGCACACATGCCCCTGCTCCATCTCCAAAAATAACGGTTACACCTCGTCCTCGAGTTGTTTTATCTAACCCATTACTGTGATATTCAGCCCCAATAACCAATATGTTTTTATACATACCGGTTTTAATGAATTGATCAGCAACAGAAAGTGCATAAACAAATCCCGAACACTGATTTCTAACATCTAAAGCCCCAACAGTGTTCATGTCGAGCATATCTTGTATTTGAACACCGCAACCTGGAAAATAATAGTCAGGACTCAAAGTAGCGAATACAATAAAATCAATATCGTCTTTGGTGAGACCCGAACGCTCTATTGCAATTCTAGCGGCCTTTGCTCCCATCACCGCAGAAGTGTCATTTGTCCCTTCTTTAATCCAGCGTCGTTCTTTTATTCCAGTACGTTCCTGAATCCATTCATCACTGGTATCCATGAATTTTGATAAATCATCATTGGTAACCACATTGTCGGGCACATAATAGCCCAATCCTTTTATTCTGGAGTTATACATAGTGTAATTTTTTTTTCAATATACAGTTAAAAAATTAAAATTAATCAATTAATAAACCGAAAGGCTAAACACAGCATTGATTTTCACAATTACAACATAATTTTAACATACTACTATTCGTATAAAACCTTATTTTAGTAGTTCTTATTTTAAACTTAAATCACTTCAAATGAAATCAACGTTATTTTTCCTTTTCATGTTTCTTTTCCAATTCAGTTTTGGACAAGAAAACCTAACCTATCAAAAACCGCCAGAAAACATTCTAGAGCTGGCCGAGGCACCCTTGGCGCCAAATATTAGAATGGACAGCAAAGGTGAAAACATTGTGTTTTTATATCGAAGTAATTATAAATCAATTGATGAACTTTCTGAAGAAGAACTTCGTCTTGGTGGCTTACGCATTAACCCTGTCACTAATATAGGAAGTAGAACACGTTATAATACAGATATTAAAGTACGTGTAGGAGTAAAAGGTTCTATACAAGACGTTAGTGGTTTACCTGAAAATGGACGTTATGCCAATTTCTCGTACGCGCCAAATGAACAACTTATGGCATTTACCAATACCACTAATAAAGGAGTTGAACTTTGGATTTTGGATATCACAGCAGCCAAGGCTTCAAAAATCAGCAATGCTAATTTAAATGGTAATATAGGACGACCTTTTACATGGTTCAAAGATAGCAGCGCATTAATTGTTGAATTTCTTCCAGATAATAGACAAGCGTTGATAAATACAAAAGAAGCTGTACCTACGGGACCAACTATTTCGGTAAGTGAAGCCGGTGTAAAAGCGCAAAACAGAACCTATCAGGATTTATTAAAAAATCCAAACGATGAGTATAATTTTGAGCAACTCGCCTTATCGGAGTTACGAAAAGTGACTATTGACGGTAAAACCACACTTTGGAAACCTAGTGCCATGTATAGAAGTGTTGATTTTTCACCAGACGGTAATTATGTCATGATTACCACCATTGAAAAACCCTTCTCGTACCTCGTTCCTTATTACAGATTTCCATCAAAAACAACCATCTACAAAAGCAATGGTGAATTTGTTAAAACAGTTTTAGAAGTGCCTCTTATTGAAGATCTTCCAAAAGGATTCATGGCAGAACGCACTGGTAAGCGTGACCTAGCATGGCGAAATGATAAGCCTGCAACATTAATTTGGGTTGAAGCTTTAGATGGTGGCGATCCAGAAAACGAAGTGCCATACAGGGATGAAGTGTTTCAGCAAAATGCTCCCTTTAATGGCCCAGTGACTTCTCTCTTAAAAACTAAAGATAGATTTGCCCGAATTATTTGGGGTAACAACACAACTGCTATTGCTTACGACCGTTGGTGGAATACAAGAAATACACGCACCTACGTGTTTAATCCATCTAATCCAAAACAAAAACCGGAAATACTTTTCGATCGCAACTATCAAGATGTTTACAGTGACCCTGGAGATTTCGTAACCAAAGAAAATGAATTTGGTGAGCGCGTCTTAGATTTGGACGGTACAAATGTCTATTTATTAGGTGATGGTTATACGCCTGAAGGTAAGTTTCCTTTTGTTGATGAACTTGATTTAAGTACTAAAAAGAAAAATCGTCTTTACCAATCTCAACTCACTGACAAAGTAGAAACGCTTTCTTTTGCACTCGACGCCAAAGCTGGAGAGATCGTTGTTCAAATAGAATCAAAGAATGAATTTCCAAATTACTATATCAGAAACATTAAAAAACGAATTGGATTAATCCCTTTAACACAATTTGAAAATCCTTTTAAGAGTATTCAAAATGTACATAAAGAGGTCATTAAATACAAGCGTGACGATGGTTTAGACCTTACTGCTACACTATATTTACCAACCAATTACGAAGAAGGTAAAAAATACCCCATGATTATGTGGGCCTATCCTCGTGAATACAAGGACAAAAATAGTGCGTCACAAAGCACTTCAAATTCAAATGAATTTACCTACCCATCTTATGGCTCCCCAATCTATTGGGTTACTAGAGGATATGTGGTCTTGGATGATGCATCATTCCCTATTGTCGGTGAAGGTGATGAACAACCCAATGACAGCTTTGTAAAGCAATTAGTAGCTAATGGAAAAGCTGGAATTGATGCTGTGGATGCTTTAGGTTATATTGATCGAGAACGTGTAGCTGTTGGTGGACACTCTTATGGCGCATTTATGACTGCTAATTTATTGTCACACTCTAATCTATTTGCTGCTGGTATTGCCAGAAGTGGAGCTTATAATAGAACATTGACACCTTTCGGGTTTCAAAGTGAAGAACGTAGCTATTGGGAAGCTCCAGAGATTTATTACAACATGTCACCATTTATGCATGCCGATACTATGAAAACACCATTACTACTTATTCATGGTGAAGCTGATAACAACTCTGGGACATATCCTTTACAAAGTGAGCGTTACTTTAATGCCTTAAAGGGTCTAGGTGCACCTGTAAGACTAGTTATGCTACCAAAAGAAAGTCATGGTTATGCGGCTAAAGAATCTATTTTGCATATGCTATGGGAGCAAGACCAATGGCTAGAACAATATTTAAAAAAGAAAGAAGACATTACACTTCCTGAAGAATCCATGAAAGATTAATAAGAAGTAAAAGATTCAATATAAAAAAGTCATTCTGTTGAGAATGGCTTTTTTTATGGTGTCAGTTTGTCACATTTATACTATTGGCATTTTTGTTGCCAAACAAAGAAGTATAACTAATAATTGAAAAAATCACATATCATGACAAAAGGAAATATTAATGTTTCGGTAGAGAATATCTTTCCTCTCATTAAAAAATTCTTATACAGCGATCACGAAATCTTTTTACGAGAGTTGATTAGTAACGCAACAGATGCCACCTTAAAACTTAAACATTTAACAAGCGTAGGTGAAGCAAAAATAGAATATGGTAATCCAATCATTGAAGTCAAAGTTGACAAAAAAGGCAAAAAACTACATATTATTGACCAAGGTCTTGGAATGACGGCCGATGAAGTTGAAAAATATATTAATGAAGTTGCTTTTTCTGGTGCAGAAGAGTTTTTGGACAAATACAAAGATTCTGCTAAAGATACTGGTATCATAGGTCATTTTGGACTAGGCTTTTATTCGGCATTTATGGTAGCTGAAAAAGTAGAAATTATCACCAAATCGTTTAAGGACGAACCTGCGGCACATTGGACCTGTGATGGCTCGCCAGAGTTCACTTTGGAACCGCATGATAAAACCGAAAGAGGAACAGAAATCATTCTTCACATTGCCGATGATTCTAAAGAGTTTTTAGAAGATTCAAGAATTAGCGCACTATTGAAGAAGTACAACAAGTTTATGCCAATACCAATTAAGTTTGGCACTAAAGAAGAAACCTTACCACTTCCTGAAGATGCAAAAAAAGATGCAAAACCAGAAAAAGTAACGGTTGATAATATTATTAACAATCCAAATCCCGCTTGGACCAAACAGCCAACTGATTTGGAAGATCAGGATTATAAAGATTTTTACAGAGAGCTTTACCCAATGCAATTTGAGGAGCCTTTATTCCATATACATCTTAATGTTGATTATCCATTCAATTTAACGGGAATCTTGTATTTCCCCAAAATGACCAACGATCTTAACATTCAAAAAGATAAAATTCAGTTATACCAAAATCAAGTATTTGTAACTGATAATGTAGAAGGAATTGTTCCTGAATTTTTAACGATGTTAAGAGGAGTTATAGATTCTCCAGATATTCCGTTAAATGTATCGCGTTCATATTTGCAAGCTGATGGTGCTGTGAAGAAAATTTCTTCTTACATCACGCGTAAAGTTGCAGACAAATTGAAATCTTTGTTCAATAACAACCGTGAAGATTTCGAGAAAAAATGGGATGATATCAAAATCGTGATTGAGTATGGGATGCTTTCTGAAGAAAAATTCTTTGAAAAAGCAGATGCCTTTGCGCTATACCCAACTGTTGATGGTAAATACTATACCTACGACGAACTCTACAATAAAATCAAGGCTAATCAAACTGATAAAGACGATAATCTTGTCATTTTATATGCCGCTGATAAAGATGCACAACACAGTTACATTGAAGCGGCAAAAGCAAAAGGTTACGAAGTTTTATTGTTGGATTCTCCAATTGTTAGTCATTTAATGCAAAAATTGGAAACTTCAAAAGAGAAGATTTCATTTAGCCGTGTGGATGCCGATCATATTGACAGCCTCATCAAAAAAGATGATACCAAAATATCTAAACTAACCGAAGAGCAAAAAACAGAACTTGATACTTTATTGAAAGAAGTTATACCTTCTGAAAAATTCATGGTACAGTTAGAGTCTATGGATAGTGATGCCGCTCCGTTTATGATTACTCAACCAGAGTTTATGCGCAGAATGAAAGAAATGCAACAAACTGGTGGAGGCGGAATGTTTGGCATGGGAAATATGCCAGAAATGTATAATCTAGTGGTCAATACAAATTCGGAATTGGTTGGCGAGATTATGAATACCAAAACTAAAAAGAAACAAGAGCGATTAATAAACCAAAGTTTAGATTTAGCACGTCTCTCACAAGGGCTATTAAAAGGTGAAGAGCTCACTAAATTCATCAAACGAAGCTACGAAATGATAAAATAGAGCTTTAGTCTTTTAAAAACGGAATATTTTAAACCACTTTGCTTAAGCAAAGTGGTTTTTTTTCGACTATAATATTCAATTTAAAAACAGTAACTTCGTCTAAATAGCATTAAAGCATGACAAAATATCTTTTCCTCAAACTTATAGTTACATTAGGTCTTGGTTTGAGTTTTCAAAAAAATCTAGCTACAAAAAATCATGTTTCGTCTTACGATAGCAATACTACAATAACAGATACGCTGGATTTTGATGACGGTCCGTATATATTTATCTATAATGATAGTTTAGTAAAAAAGACCATTATTGGTGGTAACGTGGAGTCCAAAATTCTAAAACCAGAAACACTAAAAACAGAGTTTATTCCTGAAAGTTCAATATTCAAAAACGTTTCTAAAATTGCGGCCTTAAGTGATATTCATGGACAATATGATTTGCTTATTTCATTATTACAAAACAACAAAATCATTGACAAAAATCTAAATTGGGTGTTTGGAGATGGGCACTTTGTGATTGTTGGAGACATTTTTGATCGTGGTTCCGAAGTGACTGAAGTGCTTTGGTTTATTTATAATTTAGAACAGCAGGCCCTAAAAAATGGAGGTAAAGTGCATTATATTTTGGGCAATCATGAGTACATGGTTCTTCAAAACGATTTAAGATATATCAATAAGAAATATTGGCATACAGCTAAAGCCCTTCAAACCAATTATAATGAGCTTTTTAACAATCAAACAGTACTCGGTAGATGGCTTCGTTCCAAACCAACAATAATTAAAATCAATGACCTTCTATTTGTACATGGAGGCATTTCGGAAGACTTAATAGCCCAAGAATTTGATTTAGAATTTACCAATGATATTATGCGTAAGTCACTTCAAATGGATAGACGTGATTTACAATGGGACTCAATTTATGGCAACTATTTTAACGGTTCTGGCCCCATTTGGTACCGTGGATATTTTAGCGAAAATTTTAAAAAGGCTGATTTAAACAAATTGCTGCGTAAACTTGGTGTGAAGCATATTGTCGTTGGACACACCTCTCAAAAGCAAATAAAGAGTTTATTTAAGAACAAATTGTTGGCAGTAGATTCGAGCATAAAATTGGGAGTTTATGGAGAAGTATTATTGATTGAAAACAGAAAGTTTTATAGAGGCACTCTTGAAGGCAAAAAAATTAGACTTAATTAAAATTGGTATAACTATTCTTTTCGAGCTGAATTTAGAATTTCAGTTTTGAATTTATCAGTATTCACCATTACCTCAAAAAAACTTGAAATGTAGTCTCTGGCAATAGTAAATTCATTTTCATTTTCAAACATATCTTTATATGAGTCTAAAAGAGAAAATATTTTTAATCTATTTTTTAAAAACTCTTGGCGAACCTGTTCAAATAAGTTTTCATCTCTTTCAAACCCTCTAAATTTACGTTGTGTAACGGATGATAAACCCAAACTATTTCCTTCGATTTGAGAAACAGTGGCATAACTGCAATTAACAAAGCCAGACATATCAAAATCATACGGAATTGGAATCATCTTCTCTTCAATATACAACACCTTCATATTATGTTGATAGGCCTGTGAAAAATCCGTATTTCCTATCATAAATTGAAAAAATGCATTTCTTATTGAAGCCATGGATTCTTGATTCAAGGGATGCATATTGCGTTTATATATTTTAGCATTTAAACGTTTAGCTGCAGTTTTATCATCTTCTATAAAAAACCCTTTTAATTGATACGATTTTGAAGTGTTTCGTTTCATGTTTTCCAGATCAACCTCTAACAATCGTGTTTTAAAATGATAAGGCGAAATAAGTTCAAAAAGTTTGTAAGCAAGATATTCTTTAATCACATTGTCATTGTTATCCTTTTGAACCAAACACGGCAACACTATCTTTAAAGTTTTATTCCCTTCAAAAGCTGTGTTTTTTGAATGAGATTTTTTTATTTTCACTTTTAAAGGCGGAAAATAGCAGTTTTTTAAACGGTAATTCCCTCTGGCCCTTAATTCAATATCTAAAGATTTCCAAGTAGTATCATTTAATCTATATGACAACTTAGAATCAATATAGGTTGAGTCATTAGTATCTTTTTTGATTTCAGTAATAGAATACGATAATTTAATAGGCATAATTTGCTCTTCCAAAAATAGTTCAGAAACTTCGACTACGCTTAAAGGTTCGTGTGTTTGAGAATATCCTAAAGTGCAAAGTATTATTGAAAGAGTCGAGATAAAAATCCTTATTGGCTTATTCATTATAAAACATTAACTTTATCAAATATAACACATTTATAATCAGCCTATCAAACCATACTTTACAATAATAAACTTTAGGACCTTTCTCGCTTTAGCAATTGCTATCGTAGCCACCTATTTGTTTTATCAGTCCGAAATTAACTTTGAGTTAAACCTAACCTTATTAAGTATAGCGATTATCTTTCCTTTAGTATTCACCATTCGAGGGTCATTTAGGAGACGTGAAAAGGCACTCGAACATTTAAGTGAATTTAGGAGTTCCATAAAAACAGTAAATTATTTTTTTATGAGCCACGATGGTTTATCAGAAAACCTTAAGTCAGAAATTCAAAACATTTTACTAGAAATCAATATTAAAACCTTGGTTAATCTTAAATCAAAAGATTGCGAAATAAAAGATATTGATGCCCTTGTGCATAAAGTGTATCAATTTACTTTAGACAATAAACTTTCAATGTCCAAAAGCTTGCGGGAAAAAGTATTTAGGTTTATGAAAGACTTACATGAATCTATTGAGAATGTTTATGCTATACATAGTCACAGGACTCCTATAAGTTTAAAAGCTTATTGCGAGATCTTTATATATATTTTTCCTTTTATTTATGCCCCAACTATAATATTTAATATAGGCTCTAATAATCCGCAATGGGTCACTTACTTTATTGTTTTACTTACCGAATACATTTTGATATCCCTTTACAATATCCAAAATCAATTAGAATATCCTTTTGATGATATAGGCCTTGATGACATAAAACTAGATAATTTTAAAATTGAGCGTTAGTCATAAAAGGTGACGAATCTACTAGAACATGTAACCAAACCATTTTTTAATCGTCAAACATATTACTTAACGACTAATCACAATCAAACACAAAAGTCATGAAACTAATTAGCACCAAAAATTTTATAACTATAATAGTACTCCTTTTTTTAGCCTCGATTACAGTTCAAAGTCAAAATTTAGAAAAAGATGTAGACACATTTTTAAACTCCATGTATCCTTCAAACGAGCCTGGAGTTTCCTTTTTAATTGCTAAAGAAGGAAAACCTATTTACCATAAAGCCTTTGGTATGGCTAATTTAGAATTGGATGTTCCGATGAACACCAATAATGTATTCGAAATAGGATCAATTACCAAACAGTTTACCGCAGTGGCCATTTTAATGCTAGAAGAGCAGGGAAAATTAAAAGTTGAGGATGATATTACAAAATTCATTCCCGACTATCCTACAATGGGCAATACTATCACTATCCATCATTTATTGAATCACACTTCGGGAATAAAAAGCTATACTAGCATGCAAAGTTTTATAAAGCATGCTCGGACAGACATGACTCCTACCGAACTTATAGATGTATTTAAAAATGAGCCTATGGATTTTAAAACTGGAGAACAATTTTTATATAATAATTCTGGTTATATTATCCTTGGTCACATAATAGAAGTGGTTTCTGGCCAATCCTATGCAGACTTTATCAAGACACATATTTTTGACAAATTGGGCATGGACTCTTCTTATTATGGTAGCATGAAAAAACTGATTCCTAATAGAGCAACCGGATATTCATCAACACAAAATGGATTTGAAAATGCCGATTATTTGAGTTTGACTTTGCCTTATGCCGCTGGATCATTAATGTCCACGACAAGTGATTTACTAAAATGGCAAATGGCATTAAATAACAATCAATTATTATCTAAAAGCAGCTATGAAAAGGCCATTCATGGTTCAACTTTAAATAACGGCGAACATATCACTTATGGCTATGGACTTGGTGAAAATAATATCAATGGCTCGCGAAGTATACAACATGGCGGAGGCATTTTTGGCTATACTACCATGGGGATTTATTTACCAGAAGAAAAAGTGTATGCAATCGGGCTCACTAACTGTGATTGTAAAAATATTACATCAGCTACAACAAAAATTGCTGCTATGGCCATTGGCAAGCCTTTTCCAGACATCAAAGATGCTATTAAACTGCCAGAAACCGATTTAAAAAAATGGGTTGGTGCCTACCAATTTGACGAAAGTACGATTAGACATATTACTTTTGAAAATGGACAACTATTCAGTCAACGAGAAGGAAGTACAAAGCTTCCAATTTATGCTATGTCCAATTCAAAATTCATTTTTGAAGGTGGAGACACTAGCTATGAATTTAGCTCAAAAGACGGAAAAAAAGTTGCCAATTTTACTAATGGTGGAAACACAATTGTTGGAACGGAAATAGACAAAGCAGCACCCGTTGAAAAAATTGCAATAACACTAGCTCCAGAAATTCTAAAACAATATACTGGCAAATATGAAATCATGCCTCAATTTATTATAGAAATTACGGTAAAAGAAAACCAAATATTTGCTCAAGCCACGGGGCAACCACAGTTTGAAATTTTTGCAGAAAAAGAAGATTCTTTTTTCTTGAAAGTAGTACCTGCCCAACTTACGTTCAACAAAGACGATAAGGGCAAAGTAATTAGCGCTACTTTAAATCAAGGTGGTCAACAAATGACTGGCTCAAAACTCGATTAATTATTCAATCATTTTAAAAGAACAAAAAACCTCCTGCAACATAATGCAGGAGGCTTTCCGAGGTTAAGTGTTCACATTCCATAAACACTTCGATTAATAGCATCGTTATATTAAAAATCCGTAGTCACTGAACTTGCACCGGCAAAAGCAGTTGAATATACTGGAGCACAGTTACAATTTTCAGTCGGAATATCAAATATTAATAGTTTTTGTTGGGCTCTTTCAGCAACAAAAATGGCTCCTTTAGAGCTACTTATAGCCACATCAACAGGGTTTCCCAATTGGGTCATATCTCCTGCAATTCTAATTTGGTCAGATAATGAAATCATACCGCCATCGCCAGCTGCATGGAACTTTTGTGTAAAGTTTTTAATTATTATCAAAGCTCCATCTGATGCAGAATTAGGCATTCCAGCAGCTGAACCTATATCGGTTAAAACCATAGTATCCGAACTAGTATCATAATTGAGGCCATGTGTTCTAACCAAACCTTCAATTGCTACTTCAGCCGTTGGAGGGAGGTCACCGCTTTTAGCATTATGGAAGTTTTGAAAATATGCTAAAATGTTAGTGAGGTCTTCAATGGCCCAAAGATCTTTTCCTGTGACTTGCACATCCCAAACTTTAAAACCAACATTATAGTTTCTAAAGTCACTTATTTGGTCATCGTTTACATGATAGCTTGCCAACCTTCCTGGCATGATATCATCTGCAATTACCACTTTATTGTTATATAAGGCAGAACCTCGTCCGTTTGTAAAACTAGACGGTCCAATCGCACTAGGAGTAACCAAATCACCGTCTGATGTTCTTGAAATATTAGCTACTGCCACTAAATTTTTATCGGTTCGGTTTACTTGATAAACAGCGTCTCTGTTACCATCATATTCAACGCCATCTGCGTCGGCATAGGGCACATTAATTGATTTTAGTGTTGGACTCATCATGCCTGTAGATATGTCAAAAATTCCTAAAACACCAGAAGTGTTTGATGATACGTAAATAGATGTACCGTTTAAGTTGGATTGTTTGTTAAAAGAAAAGTTGCTCTCAAAATTATCTGAAGAGTCATAACCAACAGGTTCTTTATCACAATTTGTAAAGATTAGTGCTGTAAAGGCGCACGCGAATAAAGCTAATTTTTTCATAAGATCTTGTTTTAAATAATTAATAACTATTACTTATTCGGGGCACTCAACAACACTTACGTAAAAACCAACGAGGCGGTTTTATAAATTTTAAAAAAATAGTTTCATAATCTCACTACGATTTTCATCATTTAATTACCTTTAAAACCATTAAAAAGTTTGAATGCAATTCACCAAAATGAAAATACTTTCAACAAATATTGCCAAACCAAAATCAATTGAATGGAATGGTAAAACTATAACCACAGGAATTTTCAAATCTCCAATAAACCTTCCTATCTATCTGGATACTGAAGCTGTTAAAGGTGATGAAATTTCAGATCGAAAGGTTCATGGCGGCGAGTATAAAGCCTGCTATCTTTTTTCAGCAGACAACTATCCCTATTGGAAAAACTTGTACCCTCACTTGCAATGGGCCGATGGAATGTTTGGTGAAAATTTGACCGTTACTGGGTTAAATGAAAAGCATATTCATATAGGAGATATTTACAAAATAGGTACCGCTTTGGTTCAGGTCACCCAGCCCAGAGAACCTTGCTATAAACTTGGTGTGAAATTTGGAAATCAAGTAATTCTTAAAGAATTTATTGCTCATGGTTATCCAGGCACCTATGTTCGCGTGTTAGAAAAAGGTTATGTTTCTGTTGGTGATACTATAGAATTAGTTCAAAAAGCACCCAATAGTGTGAGTACTTTTGACTTCTTTAAATTGCTATATTCAAAAGAAAAAGACCAAGCATTATTGGCTTCAATAGTTAACAATGAAGCCTTACCAATTAAAAAACGCTCAAAATTAAGTGCCTTTCTTAAATCCTAATGCAACACTTTAACATATCTTTGCTTCAAATTTAAGTACATGCTGTTTAAAGATCTTAATCTTAACAAACCTATTTTAAAAAGTCTCGAAGAAGCAGGATATTTAGAACCTACTTTGGTTCAAGAGAAAACGATTCCGTTAGTACTTGAAAAAAAAGATGTGCTAACTACCGCTCAAACAGGTACTGGAAAAACAGCAGCTTTCGCCTTACCCATATTACAATTATTGTTTGATAAACAAGATGCTCCAAAAAAAGGAAAAAAAATAAGAGCTCTTGTAGTAAGCCCAACACGGGAATTAGCAGTACAAATTGGTGACAGTTTTAAAGCTTATGGTAAAAATACCAATTTAAGATCAACAGTAATTTTTGGTGGCACAAGTATTGAGCCGCAAATTGATATTCTCAAAA
This sequence comes from Geojedonia litorea, assembly GCF_042654525.1. Lineage (NCBI taxonomy): Bacteria > Pseudomonadati > Bacteroidota > Flavobacteriia > Flavobacteriales > Flavobacteriaceae > Geojedonia > Geojedonia litorea. The sequence continues at coordinate 22,199 of NZ_JBHSGP010000005.1, read as the reverse complement.
AAGGGGTTGATATTTTAATTGCTACACCAGGTCGTTTATTGGATTTACATAAACAAGACATTATAAATCTTGATTATATTGAAATTTTGGTTTTAGATGAAGCCGATTTAATGTTAGATATGGGCTTTATTGACGATGTCAAAAAAATTGAACGGTTATGCCCTGAACAAAAACAAGTCCTCTTATTTTCGGCGACAATGCCTTATAAAGTGGAACAACTGGCTAACAATATCTTAAAATCACCTGAGCGTGTTGAAGTGACACCAACCTCTTCAGCCGCAAAAGATGTGAGCCAGATTTTATATTATGTTCCCAAACGAAATAAAATTGAGCTTTGCTTACACCTTTTAAGAAATACCATAAAAGGTAGTATACTTATTTTCAGACGTACCAAATTTGGTGTTGACAAGCTTGAACAAACCTTAATTAAAAATGGTTATAAAGTAGAAACTCTACATGGAGACAAATCACAAAGTGATAGGCAAACGGCTTTAAATAAGTTTAAAAACGGTTATGTATCCATTTTAATCGCTACAGATGTGGCAGCTCGTGGCATTGACATCAATGAATTGGATGCGGTTATCAATTTTGATATGCCAAACGTCCCTGAAACCTATGTTCACCGCATTGGTAGAACTGGTCGCGCTGGAAATTTAGGAACTGCATACTCACTGTGTTCTGCAGATGAGAAGGCCTATATTAAAACCATTCAACACCTTATTAATGTTCAAATTCCTGTTGAAGATGAACATCCCTATCCTCTAGATCCTAAAGCTAAACCGGTAGTCCATAAAAAGAAAGGAAGCAAACACAAAAAGGGACGAAAGAGCGAGGCTTCAAAAAAGAAGAAAAAACGCTGGTATTAGTTTAGTATTTAATTTACCTCCTATCTAAATAACGTTTCAATATTGGTGTTTGAATACCAAGCATCACAGCAAACATAAGTAGAGTATACATGGTTGTTTGAGAGATTTTGACACCAGAGAAAAGACTAGAGAATTGATTAAAATTCATATTATCAAACCAACTAACATCAATCGTATCTCCTACAAACATCACATACCCAATCCAGCCAATTGTAAGGGTTAATAATAAAATCCAAATAGGCTTTGAAATTAATGGTTTATAAGCGGTAACATTGGATGTTGATGAAACCAATACCTGATGCATTACTTTTGAAGTAAAATCAACTGAAGGTGACTCCAAAGGAGCTTCTTTCATCATTTTATCCACAAAAGACTCTATATCCTTATTTGTGTTCTTTTTCATAATACTCTATAAGTTCTGGTTCTATTCGTTCTTTTAAAATACTCGCCAACTTTTTTCTGGCTCTAAATAATTTCACCTTAACGTGGTTAGGTGTTAACCCTATAATTGATGATATTTCTTCTAACGACTGCTCTTCAAAATAAAATAAGGTCAGTAAAAAACTATCATCACTTGGCAATTGATCTAAACACTCCTGTATAGCCTGTTTTCGTTCTTCTTCGACCAAATCGTCAAAGGCATTGTTGGTTGTTTTTATATAATTAGTTGTATGATTATTAATTTCAACTTCATTGTATTTTCGCTTATTACTTTTAATTTTATCCAAACATGAATTATAAGCAACTTTATAAATCCACGTTGAAAATTTTGAATCTCCTTTAAACTTATCTAACGATTTAAAAGCCTTAATAAATGTGTCTTGAGATACTTCTTCGGCTTCTTCCCTATGTTTCATCATCCGCAAAGCCAAGGTAAATACCAAATCTTTGTAGCGGTCTACTAAAATTGCAAAAGCATTAGTATTTCCGCTAATAACTTGATTGATGATTATTTGGTCGTTGCTGGTCATTTTTATAGTAAGACGACCTCTTTGTTATTTGGGTTACAACCTTTATAAAGAAAATAATTACGTCATTATGTAACCTAATTTCAAAAGCTGTCGTCATAAGCAATAAACACATTAAAATTAATCAATTAAAAACAAACAGTTATGGAAGCATTAATAGTTTTTATCATCTTTGGTTCAATATTCGCTATTGCCTACTTGTATTATTCAACTCGAAATAAGGAACGCCTTGCCTTAATAGAAAAAGGTGCCGACGCCAGTATTTTTGTAAAAGGAAAGCGCGAACACACCGCTCCAATTTGGAAAGTACTAATTTTAAATCTTGCACTCTTGCTAATGGGTATAGGTTTGGGAACTTTTATAGCTTCACTATTAGATACCTATTCCTCTTTAAATAATGATGCGGTTTATCCTGCTGTTATTTTCTTTATGGCTGGTATAGGATTGTTTATCGGTTTCCACATGACTAAAAATTTAGATAAGGAATAACAGTTACCGACCAACCATAAAAACTGCCTTCTCAACCGATGGCAGTTTTTTTTATGCCTACCCATTAAACAAAGAGTTGTATCTTTAAAGCAATAAATTTTTGAACTCATTAAATTACTTAACCTCATATGTTGCTTTTGGTTTGTAGGTACTGCGGTGGCCCAAACTGCTATACTTGAAAGTCAATCTCAAAAACCTGTGTCTTATGCAACGGTTTCCTTTGGTAATGGTTATGGTATTTTTGCTGATGACGATGGTGTGTTTTACTTTTCAAAAAAGCTTTATCCCGATGTTGATTCCTTGCATATCTCTGCACTTGGGTACAAAGATTTGTCAATTAGTACCCAGAATTTAGCCTCCACTATTTATTTAGAAACTCAAGCCGACGAATTGGATGAAATTTTAATTAACGTAAAGGTTGATAGAAAATTTAGTGAAGAAACGCTTAAACCTTATTTAGATGATGATTATTATCATTGTTGGTTACCTACTATAGAATCGGAAATTGCTGTGTTCTTTCCAAATACCAAAGAACAACTCACAAAAATCACCAACATACATTTCCCTATTACTTTAGAATCTAAAGATTGGGAAAAACGAAAACGAAAAAATGCAGACAAAAAACCGTTTTCAACACTGTTTAAGGTTAAGTTTTACAAAAACAATAATGGAATTCCTGGAGAAGTTATGACCTATGACAATATTGTTTTTAGAGCAACCGAGCGAAATGGTGATAATTTTAATCTCGATGTATCCAATAATAATTTATTTGTACCCTCAAATGGCTTTTTTGTGTCCATTCAAGTTTTAGGATATACCGACAAGGTTGGAAAACTTCTTCCTAATAAAAAATATAAAGAAATTAAGTCAAATAACGGTGTAGTCAAAATACCTACCAATTTTAGACCACTTTTACCTTTTACTGATAAAATTTCCACCAATCGCACCTTTATTAAACGCGTGTTTTTAAATGATAATAAATGGATTCAATTTATGAGAGGAAATATTATTGATTCTAGCCTTTTAAGGGCAGGACTTAACAATTATGGCGTTGGTGTAACTTATAGAGTTTATAAAGATGACTAACTCCTGGCATTTATATCTAATGGCAGTACTTTATGTGCTTGCCGGAATAATGCATTTTATAAGGCCAAAAATGTATTTACGAATTATGCCAAGATACTTGCCCAATCATAAGTCCTTGGTAATTTTGAGTGGTTTATCTGAAATTATCTTAGGCATAGGTCTTTGTTTTGAGGTCTCCAAAACCTTTGCAATTTATGGGATAATTGCGATGCTTATTGTGTTTTTACTAGTTCACTTTTATATGTTATCAAGTAAAAAGGCAGGTGCAGGAATACCGAAATGGATTTTAATATTACGCATTCCACTACAATTTGTTTTAATGTATTGGGCTTACATCTATTTATAAGAAGCTTGACTACTCTACCTCAAAATCAAAGTAAGTATCAGGAAATGGCTCATCTCTTAAAGTAAAATGCCACCACTCTTGAGGATAGTTTCTAAATCCATGCTTTAGCATGATTGTTTGTAATAACTGCCTGTTCAACTTTTGAGCATTAGAAAGATCTTCATATGCAACCCAAGACTGTTCACCAAAAAAATCGTAAGGACTACCCATATCCAAAGGCTCGCTCGTTATACCATCAATTATGGTTAAATCTAAAGTACTGCCTCTACTATGCCCAGATCGAGAAGCGATATAACCATCTCTAAACAAAAAACGTTTGTCAACTTCTGGATAAAACTCTTGTTTATTAATCGTATCAGTTAAATCCTTCGCCCATGCTATAAAATGGTTTACTGCTCGTTGTGGTCTGTATCCGTCATAAACCTTTAAGCACAAATTTTGCTGTTGAAGTTCACTCTGGACTTTATAAAGTGCATTTGCCGTTTCTAGAGTAATAATTAATTTGTTTGCCTTATAACCTTCAATAGTATCACCCACAAAATTATGACTAGAAAAATAACGCAATTCCACATCTAAATCAGGAATTACTTCATGTGCATAAACAAAGCCTTTAGGTAATTGAAACTCCTTATAATCACTAAATGCAAAAGTGATTACGGCAAGACTAAATATGAGAATTTTGTTCTTCATCTTATAAAGGCTAATTTAGATAAAAAATTAGCTATGAACCGGATTTCAAATGAAAAAAAGCATTTAATACTGCCTGATGCCGAAGTCATTTATATTCCTGAATTTTATTCATTTGAAAAGGAGAGGTACTATTTCAAAGTTTTAAAAACTACGGTAAAATGGCAGCAAGACAACATAAAAGTTTTTGGAAAAATCCACAAACAACCTCGACTCACCGCTTTATACGGTGAAAATAACCAAACCTACTCCTACTCCAATATTGAGATGAAGCCAAAGCCATTTATAAAAGTACTTCAAGAAATCAAAAATGATATTGAAAACATTACCAAACATGACTTTACTACGGTCCTTTTAAATCTGTATAGAGATGGGAACGATAGTAATGGCTGGCATGCCGATAACGAAAAAGAATTAGGTAAAAACCCTGTTATCGCTTCTTTAAGTCTCGGCGAGGCAAGGTGGTTCCATTTTAAGCACAGAGTAATTTCTAATGAAAAATACAAGTTACTATTGGAGCCTGGAAGCTTACTTGTCATGAAAGGCAGAATGCAACATCATTGGTTACATCAAATACCAAAAACCAAAAAAGTGATCGACGAACGAATTAATTTAACTTTTAGGAAGATTGAAATAGTATAAAAAGAAAAAACCGAGATCCCTCAATCTCGGTTTTCCTAATTTGCTTTTTCTATGTGTAGATTTAGGGTCTCTAATTCCATCAACATAATGCAAATATTAATTAATTAATCCATTGAACTAAAAACTAAATTTTAGTACACTTCAAATGTAGAATTATATTTTAATAAATCTGTTTAAATACATTATTAATCGATGAAATACACTAAATTTTAACATTTACGGATGAAATTTACTATATTATCGATGAAATGCACTTAATTTAAATGCTCATTTTCTTCGATCAAGCAAATATTTTTTCAACTCAAACGTTAGTATTGCAACTTAAAAGTTCCTTTTAATTAACTTTGATCTATAAAGTAATTTAACCATATGCATGTATTTAGATATTATTTAATAGTAATCCATATAGGGAATGTTTGGATTGGATTCTCACAAGATTTAAATTATTCCAGTCAAGACATAAGTGTAAATACGTTTATAGATGGCACATTACTTACTCCAACTGATAAAGAACAACCTGCATTAGCTATTTTAATAGCGGGATCAGGACCAACCGACCGAGATGGAAATCAAAATTTTCTTAAAAACAATGCGCTTAAAAAATTAGCTCAAAACCTTTCCAGCAATGGCATCGCTACATTTAGATATGATAAACGCATTGTTAAACAAATTAGAAATGGAAATGTGAGTAAGACTATTATGTTTGATGACTTTGTTACTGATGCTAGTTCGGTTATTGAGTATTTCAAAAACACTAAAAAGTATTCTAAAATAATAGTCATAGGACATAGTCAAGGTAGCTTAGTAGGTATGTTAGCTGCGAAAAATAGAGCCGACGGATTTATTTCATTGGCTGGTGCAGGACAACCTATTGATCAAGTGATTATTGAACAAATAGATAAAACAGCTTATATCTATACTGAAGATGCAAAAAAGGCATTCAATATAATGCGAACAGGAAAAACCACAAGTGACTACCCTTCACAATTGGGTTCTATTTTCGATATATCTATACAGCCATTTATGATGAGTTGGATGAAATATAATCCACAAGAAGAAATCGCCGTTCTAGACATGCCTATTTTAATTATAAATGGCACTAAAGATTTACAGGTAAGTACCGAAGAAGCCCAAAGTTTAAAAAACGCCTCCCCGAATGCCCAATTAAAATTGATTACTAACATGAATCATGTTTTGTTTATAATTGAAGGGGATGATTTAGAAAACTCTAAATCTTACAACGAATCGTTTAGAACACTTTCTCCTGAATTACTATCGGAGATTACTAATTTTATTAATTCCATTAGTTAATTTAATTTGTTTTTACTCGTTTTTTAATCGGTGAAACAAAGCTTTTTACCTTTTACATTTTTATTTCACCGAAAAAAAGAAGAACGTCACCGAATAAATAGGACATTTAAGGACGTAGTTTATAGATTTAACCTAATTAAGCCCAACTACTTAACTTATGAAAAAACAGATCCTACTTGTCGTTTTCTCTCTTCTATCCATGTTCTTTACCTATGCCCAAGAATTTGGTTTCGGGATTAGAGGTGGTTTAAACACTTACAGTATTGGAGATATAATCACTGTTGGATCAAATGGTCCACAAGGTCCAGATGCCGGATTAAACTTCGAGCCAGTTAAAGATATTGGGTTTCAAGCTGGCGGCTATTTTTTTGCACAATTTGGTAAATTTTTCGTTCGACCAGAACTCAATTACGTTTCATCTCAAAATCATTATGATTTTCCTGATCGGCAATCAAAATGGACTACTTCTAAAATTGATTTCCCTATACTATTAGGTTACGAACTTATTGGACCCGTTTCTATTTATGCTGGACCTGGGTTTAATTTTTTTGGAGACACCGAAATAGAAGGCGTTCAAGAAACAAGCTTTACAACGGGTTCACCCGGACCAGATCTAAAAAAGACTACTTTTAATATTAATGTTGGTATAATGTTTCGTTACAAACGTCTAGGTGTTGATCTGCGATATGAAATGGGACAAGGTGAAACTGACCAAGAGCGCGAAGATTTTATTAGGTCTGCTTATGGCGTTAATCTTGCAGATCTTAAACCGTATAAACCAAATGTATTGAGCTTAAGCGTGTTTTTTGATATTTTCAGAACAGACGCCCAAAGCATAGGTGGAATGTTCGATGGTCTTTTCAAAGGTAATAGCTGTTATTGCCCTTTTTAATAATATTCTAATTTTTACTACCACATAAAAAAAGCACCTCGTTGAGGTGCTTTTTCACTAACTAACCAACCAAATGTAATTTTAACTTTAATTAAGAACTAGCGTTCTTAAGCTATTATCAATTACAATTAGTATTGAGCAAATGCCATGCCAAAAGTTGATTTGGAAATATAAATGTTTTATTATATCTTTATGATATCATTTTAATATCATATTAAATTTATATATCATGAAAGAAGAGAAAATTATTGTCCCCGCTAACGGTTACCTTATGTTGTTTGTATTTCTATTATTATTTATAGGAGGCATTGTTACAACTATTACCTTTAAAAAGCCTTGGTTTGCTTTTGCTATTCTTGCAGCAATATTACTTGCGCCTGGTTTTATTATGGTACAACCTAATGGTTCTAGAGTGTTGTTACTCTTTGGTGAATATGTTGGTACCGTTAAAAAAAATGGATTTTTCTGGGTAAATCCATTTTACACAAAAAAGAAAATATCACTTCGGGCCAGTAACTTTGATAGTGAGCGACTTAAGGTTAATGATAAGCTCGGAAATCCTGTGATGATTAGTACAATATTGGTATGGCGGGTGCATAATACCTATAAAGCGGCCTTTGATGTGGACAATTATGAAAATTTTGTTCGTGTACAAACCGATGCTGCCGTAAGGAAGCTAGCGAGTATGTATCCTTATGACAATTTTGCAGATGAAGGCCATGATGAAGATATCACCTTACGTTCTAGCGTTAATGAAGTGAGTGCAGCTCTCGAAAAAGAAATTGATGAGCGTTTATCAATTGCAGGAATTGAAGTTCTTGAGGCCAGAATTGGTTATTTAGCTTATGCACAAGAAATCGCAAATGCCATGCTTAAGCGTCAACAGGCAACAGCTATAGTTGCGGCCAGACATAAAATTGTTGAAGGTGCTGTAAGTATGGTAGAAATGGCTTTAGAAGAATTAAGTAAAAAACAAATTGTAGATTTAGATGAGGAACGAAAAGCTGCTATGGTGAGTAATCTTATGGTTATTCTTTGTGGAGATAAAGACGCATCTCCTGTTCTCAACACCGGAACATTAAATCATTAATCATGAAAGAATATAAAGTTATAAAACCGTCTTTAGGGTTTAGAAAACGACACGAAAAACTAGAAGACCTTATAAATAAATATGCCAAAGAAGGATGGACATTAAAAACCATAACCGATAACCAGCATGGTGGAATTTCTTATATTGTCTTTGAACGCGAAAAAAATAGATAATCAAACAAATCGTTAATTTTATGCCGAAGAAAAAAGCATTTGCCTTACGAATAAATGAAGACATGCTCAAGGCTATCGAAAAATGGGCCTCTGATGACTTTAGGAGTACAAATGGCCAAATTGAATGGATGCTCATGCAATATCTCAAAGAAAAAAATAGGTTGATAAAACCTAAAAATGATACTAACGAAAAAAGCGACACTTAAAGTCGCTTTTTTTATACTCTTTAATTTGGTATTTTGCAGCTCACAAATTAAAAACAACTATGGAACACTCACCATTATTTACTAACGACGCTATTGTTTTTGGGTTATTAATGCTCGCTTTAGGTTTTGTATTTTATACTGAATCTAAAACGGAAGGTTTTTGGGCCAAATTCTATAAATACATTCCAGGACTCTTAATGTGTTATATGGTCCCAGCAATTTTTAACTCATTAGGATGGATTTCAGCTGATGTCACACAAACCTATTTTGTTGCAAGTAGATATCTTTTGCCGGCCTCATTAGTATTATTGACCATTAGTATAGATCTAAAAGCGGTTTTTAATTTAGGATGGAAGGCACTAGTCATGTTCTTTACAGGAACCATTGGAATTATAATTGGTGGTCCAATTGCTATTTTATTAATCTCAACATTTTCACCTGAAACCGTTGGTGGTGCAGGTTTTGATGCTGTTTGGAGAGGACTAGCTACGCTTGCCGGGAGCTGGATTGGTGGCGGTGCTAATCAAGCTGCAATGTTAGAAATTTATGAGTACAACCAAGAACTTTATGGTGGAATGGTCCTTGTAGATATTGTAGTTGCCAATATTTGGATGGCCTTTTTATTATTAGGAATTGGTAAGAAAAACAAGATTGACAAATGGTTAAAAGCTGATAATTCGGCTATAGATGAACTAAAACATAAAGTACAAACCTTTACTGAAAAGATTACAAGAAACCCAACACTTACTGACTACATGATGATTTTGATGTTTGCATTTGTTGCAGTGGGTATTGCGCATTTTGGAGCAGATCATATTTCAAGTTTTCTAAATGCCAATTTTGAAGTCGTCAGCGATCCCAAAAGTCCTTTGTCATCGTTTGGAAGTCAGTTTTTCTGGTTAATTTCAATTGCAACTTTGATTGGAATTTTACTATCATTTACTAAGGCTAAAAATTATGAAGGTGCCGGAGCCAGTAAAATTGGAAGTGTATTTATTTATGTACTTGTAGCTACTATAGGTATGAAAATGGACCTAGGAAAAATTTTCGAAAATCCAGGACTTATATTAATAGGAATCGTCTGGATGGTAATTCATGCTGGGCTTTTAATTTTAATAGCAAAACTTATCAAAGCGCCATATTTCTTCTTAGCTGTTGGTAGTCAGGCCAATGTTGGAGGCGCAGCATCGGCACCAGTGGTTGCAGCAGCCTTCCACCCTTCTCTAGCTACAGTAGGAGCCCTTCTAGCAGTGTTTGGCTACGTGGTTGGTACCTATGGCGCCATACTTTGTGCAGAGTTAATGAGAATAGCTGCAGCAGGTTAGTTTTTAAAAAATATTTATAAGATATTTGCGCTCAAATTATAAAAACGAATGAAAAGAATACTTTTTCTAATTACTATTGTAACACTATCAGCCTGTAATACAGAAACACATAATTTCACCCTTAAAGCAAATATTAAAGGGCTAAAAAAGGGAACCGTTTATCTTGAACGGGATTTAGACTCTACCTTTTTAACCTTAGATTCTCTCGTAATTAATGGGAATTCAGAGTTTGAACTTCACACAAATTTAGAAGAACCTGAAGTATTATATATTCGTTTGAATAAAAATGCAAACGAGCAAGTAGCTGCGGCATTTTTCGCAGTGGAAGGGGTGACTGAATTTAATTCAACTTTAAAGAATTTTAATTTTGATGCCAAAATTAAAGGCTCAAAACAACATGAGCTATTGGAAGAGTATATGACTACAATATCAAAACTTAACAATCGTAATTTAGACCAAATCAAGGAAAATTTTGAAAACAGAAAAAGTAATGACTCCATAGGAAACATGTCCTTTCAAGATTACCAAAATAACCTTATCAAACGAAAATATTCGTACACCATTAACTTTGCCCTAAACAACAAAACAAGTGAGATCGCCCCTTATTTGGCAGTCTATGAAATCCCAAATACCTCAACTCGTTATTTAGACACCATTTACAATTCCCTTCAAGACAATCTAAAAACGTCACTTTATGGGAAAAAATTAAAAGTAATTATTGACCAAAGAAAAGCTGCTCCATCGAATTTAGAGTAAAAGTCATCCACAAAGGCATATAATTCGTACTTATACTAAACGTTTTAAAAACGAACACAATCATTTCGTTTATTGAACTTTACTAAGTACATGAAGATACCAAAACTTTTTAAAAATAAATGGGCTAACCATATAGGTTATCTGATTTTGAGCCTAATTCTTCTTTTTGTTGGTCTTTACTTCAGCATTTATATTGGGTTGTGGGGGAAAATACCCACTTCCAAAGACTTGTCTAATTTAAATCAAAGTCAGGCAACTGTAGTTCTAGACCGCAATGAAGCACTTATAGGTAAACTGTATATCTATGATCGTCAACCTATTGACTATAATCAATTTCCCCAACATTTAATTGATGCCCTTATTGCTACTGAAGATACTAGATTTTATGAACACAATGGCATCGACAATAAAAGTTTGGCCCGTGTGTTTTTTAAAACCCTTTTAATGTCTGACGAAACATCGGGAGGTGGAAGTACAATTACACTCCAGTTAGCTAAAAATTTATTTGGAAGAGAAAATTATGGTTCATTTGGGATTATAATCAATAAAATCAAGGAAAGTATTGTCGCCAAACGTTTAGAAGATCTGTATTCAAAACAAGAAATCCTCAATTTATACCTAAACACGGTTCCATTTCCTGATAACACCTATGGTATTGAAAGCGCAGCAAAAAAATTCTTTAATGTAACAACAAGCCAATTAACAATTCCGCAATCGGCTACACTAATAGGGACACTTAAAGCCAATCACAGTTATAATCCCAGATTATTTCCAGAGCGATCTAAAGCCAGAAGAGATTTGGTAATTGATCTCATGAACAAGCAAGGGTTTATAAGTGATGAAGAAGCTTCTATTGCCACTGAGTCAGAATTAGAATTGGATTATCACCACTATGCGCCCAATCAAGGTTTAGCTCCCTATTTTAGGGCAGAAATAAAGAAGCAACTCGATAGTATTTTACAAAACCCAGACTATAAGAACCCTAACGGAGAAACTTATAACGTTTTTCGTGATGGTTTAAAAGTATATACAACTTTAGACAACACCATGCAGCGCTACGCTGAAGAAGCAATGCGAGAGCACATGTCCAATCTTCAGGCAACCTATGAGAAAGCTTATGGAAAACGGGCTCCGTGGTTAAAAAACAAAGCTGTTTATGAAGCCGCAAAAAAACGATTAAAAGTCTACAAAAAATTAAAAACTTCAGGAATTTCAGAAAAGGCCATAAACGATTCATTAAGCAAACCCAAATCACTTGAATTATTCTCTTGGGATGGAACTATTATGGAATCTGTTTCTACATTAGATAGTTTAGAACATTTTCTAAAATTTTTAAATGCAGGATTAATCTCTCTTGAACCATCTAGCGGTGCGATTAGAGCCTATGTTGGTGGTATTGATTATAGATTTTTTCAATATGATCATGTATCTCAAAGCAAACGTCAGGTAGGCTCCACATTTAAACCTTTTGTATATACTGCTGCTTTAGAGAATGGTATGGATCCCTGTGCTTACTTTTCAGTAAAACCTGTGACTTATACTGATGTTGATGATTGGACACCCACAAATGCATCTGAAATTGATGATGAAGATATCGATTATTCTCTAGAATATGCTTTAAGTAATTCCATTAACACCATCGCTGTAAAAGTATTATACGAAACAGGGATAGATAAAACCATTGAACAAGCATATAAAATGGGCATCAAAAGCACTATTGAAAACGTACCTTCAATTGCTTTAGGGTCAGCCAATCTTTCATTACTTGAAATGGCGAGCGCTTATTCTAGTTTTGTAAATAGCAGTATGCCATCAACTCCCATTTTCATCACTAAAATTGAAGATAAGAATGGAAATATCATTGCTTCGTTTGAAGATTTGAATCCTAAAATTAATCAAGAAAAAGCATTTAGCGATGAAACAAGACAAACCATGTTGGAGTTCATGAAAGCTACGGTAAATAGTGGTACCGCCCAACGCTTGAGAACATCCTATAAGTTAAACAATAATATTGCTGGAAAAACTGGAACTACACAAGACAACAAAGATGGTTGGTTTGCAGCGATAATGCCTAATTTGGTTACTGTAGTTTGGGTGGGAAATGACAATCAACAAATAGGTTTTAGTAGTACCTCCATAGGTCAAGGTGCTAACTCGGCTTTACCAATTTTTGCAAAATATCTACAAAAACTAAATAATGATTCCAAATTTAGAACCATTACCCATGCAGAATTTGAAACACCTCGGGATGATGTTTTAAACAATCTAGATTGTGAACAGTCTAAAAAAGAAAGTTTCTTAGAACGCTTATTCAGAAGTGATTCAGACTCAAAAGAATTCAGAAAAAAGAGAAAGGGAATATTTGATTGGCTGAAAAAGAAGAAGGAAGATAATTCAGATAGCCGATTTAATCCATAAAAAAAGTTCAGTATACTACTGAACTTTTATTTTTGAGCCGATGGAGGGACTTCCCTCGACTACGCTCGGGATAAACTTCTCGCTCAAGCGACAAAACGTTTGCAAAGAAAAACCCCAATCACTATGTAGGATTGAGGTCTATTATTGAGCCGATGGAGGGACTCGAACCCACGACCTGCTGATTACAAATCAGCTGCTCTAGCCAGCTGAGCTACATCGGCAAAACAAGATGCAAATATAATCTAGCAGACGATATTTGCAAATAATTTTTCGAAATTAGCCTAGCTTATTAATTTTCTCAATTAGTGCTCTTCCTTTAGTTTCTAATTCTTGATTGATACTTTTAAAATGTGCTTTTTTATTCTCAACACTTTTATCATTTACTTTTGCAATCAACTCATCAAAAACTTCAATTGCTTCATCAATAATTGCTTCACTTTTTTTAGTGTCTTTGTCGGTATTAGAATATTCCCAGACATAGACTGCTTCTATGATATCGCCTAAAACGTAGTTAATATCTTTTTTTAGGTCTCTAACATTTGCCATAATATAAAATTGTATTTATTAAGTGCACAAAATTACACATAAACTTCTAATAGTGTTACATTTTCAGCACTAATTTCGAAGGACTTGATTCCAGCTGGAATCAATACTGTTTCTCCTTTTTTCAAAGTGGTAAGTGAATTACTGCAATGGATTGTTGCTTCCCCTTCAGTGCAGATATAAATCATAAACGAGTCGTGGTGATTATCTCGTTTAAAAAGCCCATCTAAATTTAAATAATTAGTTGTAAAATAATTACATCTCACCATTTGATTAGGCTTGTTTTTTACGGTTTCATATTGAACTTTAAAATCATTTTTCATTTCAAAGTCAATGGCATCTATAGCCAAATCATTATGAAGTTCTCGTTCATTACCTTGATCATCAACCCGATCCCAGTCATAAATACGATATGTAATATCACTAGTTTGCTGTATTTCAGCCAACAACACTCCTGCACCTATAGCATGTACTCGACCAACCTCAATAAAGTATGTGTCTCCAGCTTTAACTTCATCAAAGTTTAGAATTTGGGTTAAGGTTTTATCATTTAAGTGCTTTAAATAAAGCTCTGGTGTCACTTGTTGATTAAATCCTACAATTAAATTAGAACCTGCGTCTGCTTGCATCACATACCACATTTCTGTTTTACCAAAGGAATTGTGGCGTTTAGCTGCTAATTGATCATTTGGATGTAATTGAATAGAAAGATCTTCTCTCGCATCAATAAATTTGATAAGTAGTGGAAACTTATCACCAAAAACTTGGTGATTTTTATGACCAATTAACTTTTCCTTTTGGTCAAGTAGTATTTGTTTTAAGGATTGTCCTTTAAATTTTCCATTACTAATTATTGATGTATCACCTTCGACGTCACTTATTTCCCAACTCTCCCCGACTTTAGTAGATTGGCTATTTTTGTTTAAATAGTTTTTTAACTTTTGCCCACCCCAAATGCGTTCTTTTAAAATTGGATGGAACTTAAATGGATATAAAGAATCTGTCATTATCTTCCGGAATAGGAAACAAAATTCCTTGGTGTTTCGTAGAGTATAACCTCTAAATCTAATAGTGAATCTAAACGAGGTTTAATTTTATTGTAAATAACTACAACAATATTTTCGGCAGTGGGATTCAGGTCTTTGAAAGCTTCTACTTCAATATTCAAATTTTTATGATCAAAGGCATCTTCAACTTCTTCTTTAATGATATCTTTTAAATCTTTCATATCAATCACATAGCCTGTTTCTTTATTAATTTTACCCGTAACACTAACAATCAATTCGTAATTGTGGCCATGAAAATTAGGATTGCTACACTTGCCAAATACTTGATTATTCTTTTCATCGCTCCAATCTTTTCTATATAAGCGATGTGCGGCATTAAAATGAGCCTTTCTGCTAACAGTAACTATCATTTTGCAATGTTTATGTGTTGATAAAACTTATCAAAAATAATTTTAAACCAGGCCGTGTAGTGTTCTGGAGACATTTCAATATCATTTTTAACCTCTTCCAATGGCATCCATTTCCAGCTGGCAACTTCATCGAAATTAATTTTAGGATCCTTATTATAAGTCCCTATCATTACATGATCAAATTCATGCTCGGTCAAACCATTATCAAATGGTGCTTTGTATATAAACGACATAATTTCGGTCAATTCGGTAACAAATCCCATTTCTTCCTGCAACCGACGTTTTCCTGCTTCAATATTGCTTTCTCCATCTCGTTGATGACTACAGCATGTATTGGTCCACAGCCCAGGTGAATGGTATTTATGAGATGCTCTTTGCTGCAACATTAATTCGTTGTTGTCATTAAATACAAATACCGAAAAAGCGCGATGCAGCAAGGCTTTTTCATGAGCTTCCATTTTAGGCATTAGCCCAATTTTTTCGTCATTTTCGTCTACAAGAATAACCTGTTCTTCTATCATAGAATACAAAAATACTAACTAATTTATAGTTTAGCATTATTTATGGATAACTATATAAAAATAAGTAATACCTTTTGACTAGAGTACTTAATTCATACTGATAATTATAAACTCACTTCTTCTATTTTGTAAATGTTCTTCATCTGAACATTTAGAATTGTCGCCACAATCATTTACCAACTTGCGTTCTCCATAACCCTTTCCTTTAATTCTGCTAGCCGAGATACCACCAACTTGTGTTAGGTATTTTATGGTAGACACTACTCTTCGATTGGATAAATTATCGTTGTACTCCCGAGTACCTCTACTATCGGTATGTGAGTTAACTTCAATGACCATGTTTGGATAACTATTAAGAACTGCTAGTAATTTTTGTAACTGTATTTCAGATTCTCCTGTAATGTTATCATCATCAGTATTGAAGTAAATTATTGGAATATTTAGGGTTTTGGCTAAATCTGAACCTACGCTAATCTCAATATTTTCTTTTTCTAAAATTAGATCTGCAGACAATGTTTCCTTTTGAGATGCCGTCTCAAATCGTTTTTCAAAAGTTGCATACCCCTCTTTTTCGGCTCTTATTAAGTAAGCCTTTTCACAGTCTAATTCATTAAACATAAATTGACTTTCATCATCAACTACAGCTTGATTTATAGTGTTTCCTGTTGAATCTAAAAGCGTCACAATAACATTAGTCAAGAGATTGTTTGAGTTTTTATCCCATATGCTCCCCA
This sequence comes from Geojedonia litorea, assembly GCF_042654525.1. Taxonomy (NCBI): domain Bacteria; kingdom Pseudomonadati; phylum Bacteroidota; class Flavobacteriia; order Flavobacteriales; family Flavobacteriaceae; genus Geojedonia; species Geojedonia litorea. The sequence goes on along the minus strand of NZ_JBHSGP010000005.1, from coordinate 5,729 downwards.
CTACAGTTTGAGTACACCTTGGAATTGTAAATCCATAGATGTCATCATCGCCTTTACCTCCTGCTCTATTTGAACTAAAAAACCCTTTACGCGTTTCTAAATTTTCATAATACGCAAAATCATCTTTCGAACTATTAATGGGCATACCTAGATTTTTGGGTTCAAAGGCTACTTTTTGATCCATCTTAGTTTCGAAATCTCTAATTACAAAAACATCTAAACCTCCAAGACCAACAATTCCATTAGATGCAAAAAACAAGTCTCCTTTAGCGTTTATAAACGGAAAAGTTTCATGACCTTCTGTATTAATATATGGCCCTAAATTTTCTGGAACACCCAAACTGCCATCCTTATTTATAGCAACCATATAGATATCTGATTTACCATAAGTTCCAGGCATATCTGAAGCGAAGTACATTTTAGTACCACTAGCATTAACCGAAGGGTGAGCTACATTATACTCATCACTATTAAAATGTACAGATTTTATATTACCCCACTCATTGTTTTCAAATGATGCTTGAAAAATTTTCAACTTATTTATACCATCTTTACTTCTATTTTCAATGTGATCGATAAAATTGTTTCTGGTAAAAAACATGAATTCATCGTTTTTATAAAATGTCAATGAGGATTCGTGAAATTTAGAATTAATGGTTTTATCCCATTTAATTGGTTCATCAAAAGAAGTTCCTCCATCCTGACTTTTAGCCATATATAAATTTAAGAAAGGCTGATTGTTCCAAGCATATGTTCTTCCCTTGCCACGAGCTGAAGAAAAAATGACCTGATCATTATAAAGAATGCCTCCAAAATCTGAATATTTTGTGTTAATCTCTAAATTGAAGATTTGAAAATCCTGACTAAGCCCTTCTATTTGAGTCAAATAGTCCTTATGTTGTTGATATGATTTTCCTCTTAAATCTGAAGAATTGGCATTATAAAATTTCTGCATCCATTTATCAGATTCTTCATAATTTTCAATAGATTTTAGGGCTTGAGCATATCTAAAATAATATTCTGTATCAAAATGCTCATCAGCTTTAAATTCGTTTAAATTTATTAACTCACCATACCATTTCACGGCTTCTGCCATTTTATTATTGAAATAAAATGAGTTACCAAGTTGTTTAAGTAAATCAACAGACTTGAAACCCTTGTTTGCTACATCTAACAATATGTCACTCGTTTTAACATATGAAAACTCGTTGTAGGCATTATCGGCTTTTCTAATTTTCCTGTTTTGAGAATACCCAATAGCAAAAAGTAAGCAAAATGTGATAGTTGTTATTCTATTTATAGTCATAAGTATATAGTTTTTAAAAGAATCGAGGTGAAATAATTTTTCCTAATTTTTGTAATTCAAAACGCAGCATAATTTCATGTGAGCCACTATTATAATTATTTAAGTTTGTTGTGGTAGTATCATAAGCATATCCTATATAAAGACCTTGAGACAATTGAAACCCTACTAGTCCACTAAAAGCATCATCCCATCGATAAGCCAAGCCAAGAGTGATTTTATTCCTTAATAAAAGATTGGCTGACACATCTGCTATTATAGGTGCGCCTGAAACTGCCTTAACTAATACAGCAGGCTTCAACTTTGTATGTTCATTGATATCAAAAACATAACCCGCAATAGCGTAATAATGTAATCGTTCTGAAGCTACAGATTCCTGAAAGTCGTCATAATGCTTGGTTGTTAAAAAATTTGGAATAGCCACCCCTAAATACCAATTTTGATTATGCAAGTATAACCCTGCACCTATAGTTGGAGAAATCAAACTCATATTTTCATTAAACACGGCATCAGGATTTTTATATTTACCCTTACTCCAATCAGTTTGCAATAAATGCATACCTGCTTTTACTCCAAAGGACAATTTTGTCAAAGCTTTGTTTACTAAAAGAGTATACGAAAAATTAGCATCGATATAGCTCTCTGTTGCTGGGCCTAATGCATCGTTCACTACAGAAAGCCCCAATCCTAGCTTTTCATTTCGAAGTGGTGTATGAACAGCAAATGTTTGGGTTTCTGGTGCACCGTCTATTCCTACCCATTGAGTTCTATATAAACCTGTAACACTCAAAACCTGTCTTTGGCCAGCATAAGCCGGATTAACACTTAATGTATTATACATATACTGTGTGTATTGAGGGTCTTGCTGTGCAAAACTTGTATGTATTAGCAGCATAAACACAGCTACTATTATTCCTTTTAAAACTAATTTATGTGTCATTTCTAACTTTGTTTTATTTATAAACTAACTATCTATTAATATATAACCAACCAACTTTTGGTTTTGAATCATCCCCTAGATTTAATACATAATAATAAGTACCTACGGGTAGTTTATTTGATTCATTTAACACCACTCTACCATTGGACGTACCGTCCCAGTTATTAGAGTATTTTTTAGTGGCATATACTATATTGCCCCAACGGTTATAAATTTCTAATGTGTTATTTGGGTAATTTTCTATACAATCAATTATAAAGTTATCATTGACGCCATCTCCATTTGGAGAAAACTCATTGTATATTGTCAAGCAAATTGGATCTACCGATACACTTGATGAATTATTATTCAAATTTAAATCAGATCCACCTTCCGAACTTAAAATCGAAGCCGTATTAAGATAATCACCAAAGCCTAATACTTTAGCTTTAAGTTCTAAAAGTTCAACACCTCCTGGGGCTACTTCATCAATCATCCATTCTCCATTCTCAAAACTGTAATTTCCTGAAGTTGCAATCGAAGATGTATAAGTATACCCGCTTGGAATAATTTCTTCAACTCTTACATTTGTTGCGATAACATCACCAATATTAGAGATTGCAATCGTAAACACAACTTCCTCATCTACCATTGGTTCTGCGATATTAACAGTTTTAGAAATTTCTAAATCAAAATTTATGTTACATGTGTTAGTTACTGGTAAAGTAATACTCGAGCTGTTATAATCACATGGATCATTTACATCAGTACCATCTGTGGTCTCATCATCATTTGTGACTCCATCACCATCACAGTCGGCTGCTTGCCAAACTGGATTGCTCGTATCTGGCGTACTACCTGCTGTGTAAACACATGGGTTATTGGAATCTGGGTCTGTACCATTGGCATCGCCATCGCCATCACAGTCGGCTGCTTGCCACACTGCATTACTCGTGTCTGGTGTACTTCCTGCACTATAAATACAAGGATCGTTTGAATCTGGATCTGTGCCATTTGGATCGCCATCGCCATCACAATCTGAACTACTCCATACACCACCTTGTGTTAGGGTTATACTTGAAGCATTATAATCACATGGATCATTTACATCAGTACCATCTGTGGTCTCATCACCATTTGTGACTCCATCACCATCACAGTCGGCTGCTTGCCACACTGCATTACTCGTGTCTGGTGTACTTCCTGCACTATAAATACAAGGATCGTTTGAATCTGGATCTGTGCCATTTGGATCGCCATCGCCATCACAATCTGAACTACTCCATACACCACCTTGTGTTAGGGTTATACTTGAAGCATTATAATCACATGGATCATTTACATCAGTACCATCTGTGGTCTCATCACCATTTGTGACTCCATCACCATCACAGTCGGCTGCTTGCCACACTGCATTACTCGTGTCTGGTGTACTTCCTGCACTATAAATACAAGGATCGTTTGAATCTGGATCTGTGCCATTTGGATCGCCATCGCCATCACAATCTGAACTACTCCATACACCACCTTGTGTTAGGGTTATACTTGAAGCATTATAATCACATGGATCATTTACATCAGTACCATCTGTGGTCTCATCACCATTTGTGACTCCATCACCATCACAGTCGGCTGCTTGCCACACTGCATTACTCGTGTCTGGTGTACTTCCTGCACTATAAATACAAGGATCGTTTGAATCTGGATCTGTGCCATTTGGATCGCCATCGCCATCACAATCTGAACTACTCCATACACCACCTTGTGTTAGGGTTATACTTGCAGCATTATAATCACATGGATCATTTACATCAGTACCATCTGTGGTCTCATCACCATTTGTGACTCCATCACCATCACAGTCGGCTGCTTGCCATACTGCATTACTCGTGTCTGGCGTACTACCTGCTGTGTAAACACATGGGTTATTGGAATCTGGGTCTATCCCGTTCGCATCGCCATCGCCATCACAATCTGAACTACTCCATACACCACCTTGTGTTAGGGTTATACTTGAAGCATTATAATCACATGGATCATTTACATCAGTACCATCTGTGGTCTCATCACCATTTGTGACACCATCACCATCACAGTCGGCTGCTTGCCATACTACATTACTCGTATCTGGTGTACTTCCTGCACTATAAATACAAGGATCGTTTGAATCTGGATCTGTGCCATTTGGATCGCCATCGCCATCACAATCTGAACTACTCCATACACCACCTTGTGTTAGGGTTATACTTGAAGCATTATAATCACACGGATTATTGGGATCAGTGCCATCATTAATTTCATCACTATAGACAACGCCATCACCATCACAATCACTTGTATTTACTGGCTGCCAATCTGGATTAGATTTAGGCTCACATGGGTTATTTGGTTCTGGATCTACAGTATCACAAATATTATCACCATCGGAATCTACACATGCTGGTATTGTAATATAATGGGTTGCAGTTGCACACACCGAACCATTACACACTTGATAATCAACCGTAACTGTACTATTATCTTCACTTGCTAATGCTGTATAAGTGAGTTCTCCTGTAGCTTGATTAACACTAATTGTTCCAGATGCTGTTCCCGTTGCTAATACAGTAATAATACTTCCAGTTAAAAAATCATCATTAAATATGATATTATATGTTTTTGGAACACCAACATCCGCAGTCGTATTGTCATCTAAAGCTACTGGTGCTAATGGATTTGGATCAGTTCTATTCACATTACCATCACCATCACAATCCGCTTCATTCCAATTACTACCTTGAACTAAAGTCACGCTTGAGTCATTATAGCTACACACATCATTCGGATTTGTACCATCAGTAGTCTCATCACCATTAGTTACACCATCGCCATCACAATCTGAACTACTCCATACACCACCTTGTGTTAAGGTTATACTTGCAGCATTATAATCACAAGGATCATTTACATCAGTACCATCTGTGGTCTCATCGCCATTTGTGACTCCATCACCATCACAGTCGGCTGCTTGCCATACTGGATTGCTCGTATCTGGCGTGCTTCCTGCTGTATAAACACATGGATTGTTTGAATCTGGGTCTGTACCATTGGCATCGCCATCGCCATCACAATCTGAACTACTCCATACACCACCTTGTGTTAAGGTTATACTTGCAGCATTATAATCACAAGGATCATTTACATCAGTACCATCTGTGGTCTCATCGCCATTTGTGACTCCATCACCATCACAGTCGGCTGCTTGCCATACTGGATTGCTCGTATCTGGCGTGCTTCCTGCTGTATAAACACATGGATTGTTTGAATCTGGGTCTGTACCATTGGCATCGCCATCGCCATCACAGTCGGCTGCTTGCCACACTGCATTACTCGTGTCTGAAGTACTTCCTGCACTATAAATACAAGGATCGTTTGAATCTGGATCTGTGCCATTTGGATCGCCATCGCCATCACAATCTGAACTACTCCATACACCACCTTGTGTTAGGGTTATACTTGAAGCATTAT
>NZ_JBHSGP010000004.1:0-408140 GCF_042654525.1 Geojedonia litorea | reverse complement strand
TAATCCGGGTGCAACATTCCCTATTGGAACTACAACAGTAACGTATACCGCTGTAGATGCCGCTGGAAACTCCGTACAGTGTTCTTTTGACGTGACCATTACTGATGATGACAATCCGGTAATCTCTTGCCCTAGCAATATTACTGTAACAAATACCCCATCAACCTGTAGCGTTGTTGTTAATTATACAACGCCAACAGGTACAGATAACTGTTCGGGAGCTAATACCGTACAAACTGCAGGTTTACCTTCTGGTAGCGCATTTCCTGTGGGAACTACTACAAATACCTTTGTAGTAACTGATGCGGCTGGAAACAGTGCCCAATGTAGTTTTGACGTCACCGTAATTGATGCTGCAGCAAGTGCTACGGTAAGTATTACAGCTTCACCATCAACTACCATTTGTCAAGGCACTTCGGTGACTTTCACCCCTACACCTTCTAACGGTGGAACTTATGAGTGGTTTGTGAATAATGTAAGCCAAGGTGTTAGTCCAACCTTTACAAGTACAACTTTAAACAACGCCGATGCCGTAAGAGCAGTCATGACCTCTAACCTGTCAGCATGTAATACAACAGTAAACAGTAATGTGGTAAACATGACGGTTAATGCCAGTCGACCTGTTTCTTTTACAATTAATGGACCAAGCACCATATGTGCAGGTGAATCGGCAACTTTTACCCCTAGTGGCATTACGAATGGTGGTACAAACCCTACCTATCAATGGAAAATTAATGGAGCCAATGCCACCACCACGCAAAATTTTACTACAACCACTTTGAATAATGGTGATGTCGTAACTTTAGAAGTAACCTCTTATGTGCAGTGTGCTAGTCCTGTGCCAGCCACGAGTTCAAATAGCATTTCTGTCAATGTAAACGCTTTGCCAACTTTATCAACATCTAATGGTTCTGTTTGTGCGAATAGCCAAAGCTCCATAGATCTAAATACTTTAGTGAGCACGAATGGAACTACGGTAACGTTTCATATGACTCAAGCTAATGCCAACAATGATACAGGTGCCATTTCGGCCACTGTGAGTCCTACAAGTGCAACCACTTATTATGTAAGAAGTGAATTTGGAACTGGATGCTATGTGACTGATACAATTAACATCACTATCGATCCTCTTCCTACGGTCAACGCGGGTGCCGATCAAAGTATATGTGTTGGTGATTCTTTTAATTTAAGTACAATTGCTAGTGGTAGTGGAGCCTTAACCTATTACACTAGTCAAACGAACGCCAATAATGCCACGAATGCAATTAGCCCGAATGTTTCGCCTTCAAGTACAACACCCTATTTTATAAGAAGTGAGAATGCAGGAACCGGCTGTTATGCAACCGATTCGGTAATCATTAATGTCAATCCCATATTAACACCATCAGTAAGTATTAGTGCTTCAGCAAGTTCTATTTGCTCTGGCACGAATGTGACATTTACTGCCACACCAACTAATGGAGGAACTTCTCCTGTATATACTTGGTATGTAAATGGAGTAAGTGCAGGCAACGGATCAACCTATTCAAGTACAAGCTTAAGCAATAATGCTTCTATCTATGTTCAAATGGCCACAAGTGAGCCATGTAATAATAATGCTTTGGTTACGAGTAATACTATAAACATGACTGTTTATACCACACCTGCAATACCAGGAACAATAAGTGGCCCAATTGGTGTTTGCCCGCCTTCATATGGCCTAGTTTATTCGGTACCAGCAGATCCAAATATCCAATCTTACAATTGGACACTACCATCTGGCTTTAATATCACATCAGGAGCAGGTACCAATCAGATTACAGTTGATTATGTAAGTAATCTGATTCAAAACAATGTGCCCATTAGAGTGACTGCCACCAATTTATGTGGGACCAGCGCCTATAGAGAATTATTAGTGAGCACCGATACCTTTTTATATGTGAATGCGGGACCAGACCAAAACATTTGTCCTGGAACTACACAAGTACAATTAGCTGGACAAATAGGCGGCGTTATTAGACGGAAAAATCAATGGGATTGGTCGTCAAATGTTTCTGGAGGTAGCTTCACAGATCCAGATGACGTAAATTCCATCTATATTCTACCTTCAGGCGTTACCCCTGGCACCACTATTACCATTACGATATTTAGTACTACTAATACAAATAACACTTGCTCGGGAGCTGTTTCGGATACAATGACTATTCATGTCTTACCAAATCCAACAGCAAGTATCAGCGGCACTAACACAATCTGTGAAGGAAGTTCCTCTAACATAACGTTTACAGCAACGCCAAACACCACTGTAACTTATCAAGTAAGTCCAGGTTCTAATCAAACAATAGACGTTGGGGCTTCAGGAACTGCAACCCTATCGGCATCTCCGGCAACCACATCAACCTATACATTGTTGAGCGTTGGTTATACAGCAAGCCCGGCCTGTAGTCAAGGTGCTTCAGGCAGTGCAACCATAACAGTGAATCCGCAAGCGACGGTTAATGCTGGTCCTGACTTTAGTATTTGTGAAGGACAAACGGCAACGATGGCGGCGACTTTAGGTGGAAGTGCCACATCAGGTACGTGGTCATCAAGTTCTGGAGGTAGTTTTAGTAATAATTCAACTACAGCAATTTACACTCCGAATGCCACAGACATAGCTAATGGCACTGTAACGCTAACGTATACAACTAACGACCCAACAGGTCCATGTCCTTCGGTGAGTGACTCTATGATATTGAGTATAAACCAAGCCCCAACTATTAATGCTGGACCAGATATCACAATTTGTGAAGGGTCTACGGCCACTATGGCGGCCTCTTTTGGTGGCAGTGCGACCTCTGCAAGCTGGTCTTCAAGTGGTGGTGGTAGTTTTAGCAATAATTCACCTACGGCGGTGTACACGCCAAATGCTACTGATATTAGTAATGGTAGTGTCACTTTAACTTACACCACTAATAATCCATCGGGAGTTTGTTCAGCTGTAAGTGATATTATGATTTTAACAATAAATGAAGCAGCTTTTATTGATGCTGGTCCAAATCAAATTATTTGTTCGAATGAAACAGCTACTATGGCGGCAAGCTTAAATGGAAGCGCAACCTCTGGCACTTGGTCTTCAAGTGGTACTGGAAGTTTTAATTCTAATTCAATTAATGCCATCTATACCCCTAGTGCCAATGATATTAGTAATGGTTCGGTAACCTTAACCTATCTTTCTAATGATCCCGCTGGCATATGTCCTGCGGTAAGTGATACAATGATATTAACCATAAGAGATCAAATCATTATTTATACAGAGCCCGAAAATGTGGGTGTTTGTGAAAATAACGCCGCTAGTTTAAGTGTGGTTGCTGCCGGTGATGATTTATCATACCAATGGTATTTTAATGGAGGTAGTGGTTATGTGCCCACTGGAGGCAATTCTAATATTTTAAATTTCCCTTCTGTAGCACTTGCAAATGCTGGGTCTTATTATGTAGTCATTAGTAATAGCGCTGGAGATTGTGCTTCAGTCACCTCTCAAACCGTGACATTAAATGTGAATGAAAACATCTCTATTGATGTGAATTCGCAACCAGATGACGGGGTTAGATGCGAAAATGATAGTTATACCTTTACGGTTGATGCCAATGGAACCATAGATTCATGGCAATGGTATAAGGTGAGTTCTCCTAGCCATATTGCTATTTCTGGTGCAAATGGTACTGGAAGTACAGCAACGCTAGATTTAACAAACCTTGTCCCTAGTGATTCTGGCAACTACTATGTCGTGTTCTCTGGACCACCCATTGGAAATTGTGGCAGCGTGAGTTCATTAACGGCTAACTTAACAGTTCACCCATTACCCACAATAAATGCAGGTGCTGACCAAACCATTTGTTCGAATGATACCGCAACTATGAATGCTACTATAGGTGGTAGTGCTTCAACCGGAACTTGGACCTCATCAGGTACAGGAAGTTTCAATAATGCTTCTACCACAGCAGTTTACACACCAAGTAATACAGATATCAGTAATGGAACTGTTACATTAACCTACACGACAACTAATGCAACCAATCCTTGTGGCAATGTAAGTGACTCCATGATACTATCTATTGACCCATTACCAACAGCAACCATTAGTTATTTAAGTGCAGCCTATTGCGAATCGGATGTAGCGACTTATGCTGTAAATTTAACACAGAATAATGGATCGGCTGGAACCTACTCCTACGTGGTTAATACAGGAGGACCAACCTTAAACTTAAATACGTCTACGGGATTAATCACACCGAATGGGAGTTCTGTAGGCACCTATACAATTTCGTATACTATTCCTGCTTCTACGGTATGTAATGCAGTAGTAGCTACTTATAATGTTGAAATAGAAGCCGAGCCAAATGCTACTTTTAGTTATGCATCAGCTCAATACTGTGAGAACGGTACAGATCCAACCCCAACAAAAACACAAAATGGTGGTACATTTAGCTCTAGTCCAGGCGGGCTAGTGATTAATTCTTCAACTGGAACAATTGATTTAGACGCAAGTACTGTTGGAACCTACACCGTATATTATACTTTTGGAGCAGTAACTAATGGCTGTGGTCAAGTACAAGCATCTCAAAGTGTCACCATTGTACCAGATTTAGCAGATGCGTTATTAGATGGATTTGCATACGATCAAACAACCCCTCCAACACCTGGTCCAATAAGTAGCCAGATTTTAGCCTGTCATGAAGGCGATGGCAGATTGACTTTACATATAGACCCAAGCTATACACCCTATATACAAGAATGGCAATATAATAACGGCTCTGGTTTTATGACAGCTCCAAGTGATGGAGATCCCGACAATAACATCCTAACCTATGATTTTACCGGTCTTATTGGCGTAACTAGCTATCGTGTTGTTTTCAATTCTGCTACAACTTGTGGTAATGCAGGCTATTCGTCTGTGGCCTATGTAAGTGTAATTCCTCCAGATTTAAAGCCTGAACCTGTTGATGCCTCCCCTACAGAGTTCTGTTATGGTGATACCACAACAATGACGGCGTCAGTAAATTATGGGGCAGAACAATTAAATTCAGGTGGACTCTTTCAAACTGGACAAATTAATACACAGGACCCTGACAGCTGGCTTGTAGATGGAAATGTAAGAGGCTTAAGTGCCGCTGGTAACAATGGTAAAAACAATAACTGGTCAGGGACCAATCCTCATCCACTCACAGTGGCCGGGATAGGCCCTATCAGCTGGAATTCAGGTGAACCCAAATACGCTATCGCTGGTGGTGTTTTAAATCAAAACCAACAAAATGATCCTTATTATTATGAAGGCGGCGTGGCCATGACCACCTTAACAACACCAATTTTCAGTTTAATGACCTTACAGGATGCAATATTTACTTTTGATGAGGCTTTTATATTGTCAGGACCTACTACATGTACTGGACCTTCAGGAAGTTCGGTTAACTATCCTGCAGGACAGGCGATTATCCAAGTTTCAACTAATGGTGGTTCAAGCTGGACTAACATCCCAGACGATCAAGTTACAGATACTTCATGGAGAACTGGAGGTGTAGTGACTGGAACTTCTTCACCAGCCGTAAACTCTGGAAATTTGACACAGTTTAATCTTAACACAACAACAGTTGATTTAAGCTCCTATTTTGGGAATACTCAAATGAGAATTCGTTTTGTGTTAATTCGTAACTGCGAAAGTGTGTGGGCACTCGATAATATTGAGCTACCAACAGGTCCTGCAAATAGCACCATAGAATGGACTGATCAGTTTGGAGTTTATATTTCAAACGATAATACAATTGTGCATCAACCAATAACTCCTGGTTATCAAATTTATACGGTTACTACCTATATTAATGGCTGTAGAAGTTTAGCCCCTGAAGGCTCTGAAGACGTCCCACTTACTGTAGATTTCGCTTTTGCCGGAGTCGATCAAACCGCTGTAGGTTGTGGTAATGCAGCGCAATTACATGCCTATGATAATACCAAAAAATCAAGACGTAATTATGTTGAACTTTTAGCCTCTGGTAATTGGGTAAATGGTCTATACACCATACCTTCGGGCCCTGCGTTTGACTACGATGGCACGGGAGCTTTAGGTGAATGGTCTATAACATCTGGGCCAAGTGTTGTTGGAATTAATTGGGCAACCGAAGACCCCGCAGACTACTTTTTCCCTAGTGTTACAGATCCTAGAGCAGAATTTGTGGGACCAGGTGGACAATACGAATTAACCTGGACAGTACATGGTTCAGGCGGTGATTGTTCAGATAGTGTCATTATAAACCTTGCCAATTGTCCTTCATTAGATTTTGATGGCTATGATGATAATGTCACCTTTAGAAATGATTATGATTTAGACGCTGGACCATTTAGTATTGAGATTTGGGTAAAACCAGACCCAACCACTGAAGCAGGAAATCCTAATAATTATATACAAACCATCTTATCAAAAAGAGATGGGGTCAACTTAACAACGGGTTATGATTTAAGACTTGTTGAGAACAAAATTTCATTCAATTGGAATAATGGTGGCTCGTTAACACATACTAATACCATTAGCACCAATAGATGGTATCACGTTGCGGTAACTTTTAATGGCAGCAATACCTATAAAATGTATATCGATGGAATTCTATTAGGCACCAACACTAATGGCGCAGTGCCTCTAGCAAATAATTTTGAATGCATCATGGGGGCTATGGATAGAAGTGCTGCGGGTGGCAACCCTGCCCCAATCAATTATTATTCTGGTTGGTTGGACGAATTGAGAATTTGGAATAGAGAGCTGTCTATTGAGCAGATTCGACATATGATGAATCAGGAAATTATTAATAATGGAGGTAATGTACGTGGTGCTATTATCCCTATAGATATCCCTGGTCCTCCGTCGGCTTTAGTCTGGGCTGATTTGGATGGTTATTATAGAATGAACCAAGCTACTGATGTTGCTAATGGTTATTTATTAGCCAATGCAGGTACCAGAAATGGGCAAATGCGAAACATTACCACTTGGCAATTAGAGAACTCTCCACTACCCTACGAAACTGATAATGCTGGTAATTGGTATAATACGGCCTCTGACGCCAGCTCTCCATGGCTATGGGGGCACTCGGTTTGGGATTACCCTAACGCCATAGGTATTGATGGCAATACGCGTATTGATTGGAATATCGTAAAAACGACTCATAATGTAGATTCTGATTTAACTTCTGCAAACCCGAGAGATGTTACAGTTCTTGGCTTATTGGTTGATGCTTCAAGCAAATTAACAATTACCGCTCAAGGGACTCAAGATGAAAACAATATAGGTCACGGCTTATGGGTTACCCATTATTTAGAATTAAATGGGATAATAGATCTAGTAGGAGAATCACAATTAGTTCAAAAACGCTATTCAGGCACACAAGTGAACGAAAGTATGCTCAACCCAGCTAGTGGAGGATACCTTGAACGAGATCAACAAGGCACAACCAACTTATTTAATTATAATTATTTTAGTTCGTTTGTGAACCCTGTAAATACTTCTGCTAATAATTTGCCTTATAACGTTGCAGCTGTGTTATTAGATGGTACAGTTGCTGCGGCACCAATTGCCCTTAATTGGACAAGCAGTTATAATGCTATAGGTTCAGGAAATCCTAAAATTATTAGCAGACGATGGATCTGGGCTTATGAAAATTATGTAGCAAATACTTATGCCAATTGGAGTTACAAACAAGAAACAGGAACCATCGCAGCGGGATTAGGATTTACCATGAAAGGTAGTGGTGCTACAACAGCTAATGGTTTACAAAACTATGTATTTAGAGGTAAACCAAATAATGCAACTATTAGTACTCCTGTTATATCTGGCAATGATGCCTTGGTGGGTAACCCGTATTCATCGTCAATAGATGCAAATCAATTTATAAATGATAACGGTCCTAGTGGTACTAATAGTATTGCGGGTGCATTATACTTCTGGGAGCATTACCCTAGTAACAATACCCATATCTTAAGGGATTATTTAGGCGGCTATGCTGTATATAACCTCTCTGGCGGCTTACCTGCGGTAACACCTCCGCCAACCACAGACGGTATAATTATTATTGGAGGCGCAGGTACTAAAACACCAGGACGATATGTACCTGTGGCCCAAGGATTCTTTGTAACTGCTACAACGACACCTTATGGTACTGGCACAGGTGGCCTTGTTACCTTTAATAATGGCCAAAGAGTTTTCCAAAGAGAAACTAATAATAATGCCTCGAGTGGTTCAACCTTCATAAGGTCGAATGGTGGCACAGGTAAATCCAAAGCTAAAGGAAATACCAGCAGCAGATCTAGTAATGATGACATCAAACGTGTGAGAATCACATTTAAAAGCCCAGAAGGTGCAATCAGACCGCTCTTATTAGGATTTGTTCCTGGTGGATTAGCCACAGACGATTATGATTATGGATATGATGCACTTAATTTTGAAAACTTCCCCAACGATTTAAACTGGATCATCAATGGTGATCGTTATGTGATACAAGGTGTAGGAGAGTTTGATAAGGCTAAACAATATCCTTTAGGCATGTTCTTAAATTCTAGTGGGATCATTGAAATAGAATTGACCGGACTTGAAAACTTTGCTGAAGTTATTGATGTGTTTATTTATGATGCCTTATTGGGGACTTATACAAAAATAAACGATGTTAATTATCAAATAAGTTTAGAAGCCAATGATTACCTTAATAGATTCTATATTGCATTCCAAGATAATAGTGGCACACTTTCAATTGAAGATGAAGAATCACAAAACATTCTTGTGAGCTATTTAAATAACAATGATGAGATTTATGTGAAGACTATTAACAGTGTAGACGTTAGACAAATCTACTTGATAAATATGTTGGGGCAAACGGTAAAGTCATGGAACATGACCAATTTACCTATGGCTAATAATGAAATCAGAATTCCTGTTTCAAAAATCTCTGAAGGTAATTACATCCTTAAAGTAGAAACTAGTCGTGCCACGGTTAACAAAAAGGTAATTATTAAATTTTAAATGAGTTCTTAAGTTCATATTTTAAAAAAAAGCAGCTTTAAAAGCTGCTTTTTTTATGCCAAATCTTCAAATTTCTTAACAAATTATGTATTTCATCGAATTTTTATGCATTTTGTAGATTTTTTTTATATATTAGCAGCACCAAACTATTAAAATTAACTTAATCCAAATGGCATGAACAAGATTACCTACTTATGTTTTTTGTTTGTACTATGTTTTTCAATCACTGGTCAGGCTAAAACTATTGAGAAGACTTCAGCCACTTCAACTATGGCTTCTGAAATTCAACGCGTGCGTGTAGATTTCGTTAACCCTTTAGGCTATACTAGACATTTATTATTAGCATTTACACCTGACAATGCTGCCACTGATGGTGTAGATTACGGCTATGATGCATTAAATATTGACACGCTACCGGACGATCTCAATTGGATGATTGAAGGTGGTCGATATGTAATTCAAGGAGTAGGTGCTTTTGAGAACACCAAATATTACCCATTTGGGATGTTTATAGCCAATTCGGGGAACATTAAAATATCCTTAACTGCTTTAGAAAACTTTAATGAGCCCATAGATGTGTTTATCTATGATTCATTATTTGACACCTTTACCTCATTGAATGACACCGATTATACTAATATGGTTACTCAAGGCGAATATACTGACCGGTTTTTTATAACTTTTTCTAATAACTCTGGTTTAATTGAAGCATCTGCTCCTAACACTACTTTAGCAATAGACGATAGGCCTTTTGAGCATACCTCATTTCATTATGTGAATGGTACAAAAGAATTAGTTATTAAAACAAATTCAACAACAGTTTTGAGTGATGTAACGATTTACAATACTTTAGGACAAAGACTTCTTAATAGATCAAAAATCAATGCTAATAAAGTATACATTCCTTTAACTGATACACAGACCCAAAGTTCGATAATAGTTTCGCTAATAACAGATGATGGTAGACAGCTAAATAAACAGCTACTCACTAGGTAAAACGCAATTTAAATTATCCTTGAATTGCGATATTTTTATCTAAATAATCTGGCGTACCATCATTATTAGAATCCAGTAGGACAGCAGTACGTATGGTAATGATTCCAGAAGAAACCGTTCTACTAATTTCAAATTCATTTTGAGCCAGCACTGGCTCTTGTTCCCCTTGATTAGTATCTACCGTATAAGTATTGAACTTTAATTCGTTTCTGGTAGTAAGCGTATCATTATCATCATTAGCATCTAAAAAGTTAGGAACACTATCGCCATCAGTATCATCATCATACAAATTCTCATTACCGTTTAAATCTTCCATGTGAGACCATATCCCATCACCATCATGGTCATTGGGTCCTGTTTGAAATAACTGAAATCTAAAAATAAGATTTGAATATACTGGGATTCCAAAAGGAGGCGAAGAATAATAAGCTAACCCTGATGGCAAAAACATAACACCAAAGCCGTAATTATCATATTGTTCTTTTCCATCTGGTCCAATGGTCGGTAATCCTACAGAAGTTTTAAATTCGGGTATAGCTTCTCTCCATCCCGGGATCACATTCACCAAATCCAATACCGTAGGGTTGGCTGTGCTATCAAAAATATCTTCATTCATTAAGTTACCAGAATAATTGATTTTTACATTATCAGAAAAATTAGGATTCTTACCACCCCCTGGAGTAATTCGTAAAATGTAATATTGATATTCCACCTCTAAATATGTGGTGGTCTTTATTTCAAGAACACCCGGATCACTTAATAATTTATTGTTATCTGGATCTGGTAATGGTAAATAATTACCTTGATCGTCTTTTGGTAATTCAGATATTATTAAATCAGACATTTTATAATTCCCTGGATTTGCGAAGGTAGAGGCATTATAATAATGCGTTGCAAAATACCCCAGTAAGGAATCATTATCCACTATTTGTTGTTCTGCTCTATCCTTTTCAACCACAGTTGGGCCTGTTGGGTCATCATCCTTTTTACAAGAGGTAAAGCCTAAAATTAAAACAAACAAAAATGCAGCGTAATTTTTAATTCTCATAGTTTTCTTTTTTCATAAAATCGTTTTAAAACCATAGCAAATTTTAAAACCTTTTAATAATGCCTATTTTTAGGAGCGCAAGATACAATAATATAATATTTTTGTACAATAACATTAACGTTGTTTTTTAATTTTTAATATGCGAGTGGATAAATTTTTATGGTCTGTGCGTTACTACAAAACACGTAGTATCGCAACAGATGCTTGTAAAAAAGGACATGTAAAAGTGAATGATCAGGCTGTAAAACCAAGTCGCGAAGTTTACCCTGGTGATAAAATTCAAATACGGAAAGACCAAATTAATTATCAGCTTACGGTAAATGATGTGCCCGAGCGACGTGTGGGAGCTAAACTTGTAGATATGTACCGAACAGATACAACGCCCAAAGAAGCCTTTGAAGCTAAAGAACTCTTGAAGTATTCCAAAGATTACTATCGTAAAAAAGGAGCTGGTAGACCCACCAAAAAAGACCGTAGGGATATTGACGACTTTTATGAAGGCCCCGAATCACTTTAATATCGAAATTAAAAGTTATATCCTCCACAGAATTAGCCTCCACTTTTTTATCTTTGATACAAAATAGTTGAATATGAATAGTAGCAAGAACATCATTTTAAATCATACTGAAATTCAGCATAAAATTAGACGCATAGCTTATCAAATCTACGAAAGCAATGTAAATGAAACTGAAGTCATTTTGGCTGGTGTAGACAGCAAAGGTTATATTCTCGCCAAAAAATTAAAGTCTAATTTAGATAAGATTTCTGATTTAAAAATCACACTTTGCAAAGTAATAATCGATAAGAAAAATCCACAAACCGAAATTAAAACTTCTATCTCTCCAAAAGACTACTCTAATAAGTCAATTGTATTGGTAGATGATGTTCTCAACTCGGGAAGCACCTTAATTTACGGAGTTAAGCATTTTTTAGATGTGCCCTTAAAACAATTTAAAACGGCTGTCTTGGTGAACAGAAATCATAAAAAATATCCTGTAAAAGCAGATTTCAAAGGCATTTCGTTATCAACATCTTTGCATGAACACGTTGAAGTGGTTTTGGAGGGTAAAGCGTTTGAGGTCTATTTAGAATAGTTGCAAGAAGATAGATTCGACAACCTCATCAATGGATTTGTTATCTGTATTAATAACAATTTTGCACTGGTTATAAAAGGAAGATCGTTCAAACAGATGCTTGCCAATAAACTCATTTAATGCCTCCACAGTCTCCAAATGTGCGATCAATGGCCGATTAGCTTTTTCGTTAAACAATCTATTAGATAAGCTATTAATAGAGGCTTTTAAATATATACTAACCGTACCTTGTGCCTTTGTAATTTCGTCCATATTGTTGCCGTAACATGGCGTACCTCCTCCCAATGCAATCACTGAATTAGAATTCTGTTCTAATACTTCAATTAAGTATTTGCTTTCTATGGTTCTAAAATAGATTTCACCTTTTTCTTTAAAAATTTCAGTGATGCTTCGATGTTCTTTCTTTTCAATCACTTCATCTAAATCACAATACGAAGATTTTAAAATTGCGGCAAGTTTTTTACCAATTGAAGATTTTCCAGACCCCATATAACCTATTAAAACAATGTTCATTTTTTTCTTACAATTTGATTTTTAAAAACATACCTATTGAAGCTACAAAAAAACAAAAAAAATAAACAAAAAAGGGTTGGGTTTATAAATTAATCGTTTTATATTTGCACCCTCGAAAGAGAAAAAGACTCGGTAGCTCAGCTGGTAGAGCATAACACTTTTAATGTTAGGGTCCTGGGTTCGAGCCCCAGCCGGGTCACAAAAAGTTAAGCCTTTGCTTAACTTTTTTTTTATCTTTACCTCACATTTTTTGCGCACGTGGCGGAATTGGTAGACGCGCTAGCTTGAGGGGCTAGTATCCGTTTAGGATGTGGAAGTTCGAGTCTTCTCGTGCGCACTTTCTTAAGTATTAATCCCCGTTAATTTTTCGATTCTATTAATTCTTATGGATTAAAACTGTATTTTTGTTTATTCTTTATTAAAAAATAATGAACAATATAAAATCAAGTTTTAGTATTAAAGACCTTGAAAATCTTACTGGTATTAAGGCACACACCATTAGGATCTGGGAAAAACGTTACAATTTATTGGAACCTGAACGTACCGATACTAATATTAGAACCTACAGTCTTGAAAACTTGCAAAAATTATTGAACGTTAGTTATCTCAATACAAATGGTTACAAAATATCTAAAATTGCAACCTTCTCTAAAGGAGATATTATCTCAAAAGTAAGAGAAATTGCATTACAACACCATTCTGAAGATCACGCCGTTAATTCTATTAAAATTGCAATGCTCAATTTTGATAGTCTGTTATTTTATAAGGTATATACTGAATTAGCGGCTCAAAAAACATTTAGAGCTATTTTTTATGATGTGTTTTTACCTTTACTTTCTCATATTGGGATACTTTGGCAAACTAGCACCATAACACCAGCCCATGAGCATTTTATATCTACGCTTATTAGGCAAAAAATATTGATTAATATTGAACTTGTTCAGCAACAACATTTAAATCCAAGCAAAAAAGTCTTTGTGCTCTTTCTCCCTGATAACGAAATTCATGAGTTAGGACTTATGTTTATTCACTATGAAATAATTTCAAAAGGTTATCATAGCATATTTCTAGGGCAAAGTGTTCCGATTGATAACTTAAAAGAGCTTACCACCTACTATGATGATGTAACTTTTATTTCCTATTTTACGGTAAAACCAGAAAAGGACCAGCTACTCGACTATCTTAAAGATTTCAATCATCAAATTATAACACTTAGTTCGTGCGAGTTTTGGATTTTAGGCAAAATGCTAAAGCATATAGAACAAAATAAACTTCCAGCAGGTGTTTCAATGTTCAATTCTATTGAAAATTTAGTAAAAGCACTATAAATTTTCACCAAAGCATGTATTTTGTTTAACTTTTTATTATTTTTGTTAAACAATGAATAAACACATCACTATTATCGGTTCTGGCTTTTCAGCCTTATCTGCCGCATGTTATCTTGCCAGTTATGGTAATCAGGTAACAATTTTTGAAAAAAACAAAACCATTGGAGGTAGAGCAAGACAATTAAAACGAGATGGCTTTACGTTTGATATTGGGCCTACTTGGTATTGGATGCCTGACGTATTTGAACGCTTTTTTGCTGATTTCGGTACTCATCCTAGCGCATTTTATGAGCTTGAGAAGCTTAATCCAGCCTACAGTGTTTATTTTAATGAGAATGATTATATCACCATTGAAGATACCTTAGAAAAAATATACAAAACATTTGAAAAGGAAGAAGCGGGCAGTTCCAAAAAATTGAAAACCTTTATGGCAACTGCCCAAACTAATTATGATGTTGCTATTAAAGACTTGGTGTATAGGCCTGGGGTTTCACCTCTTGAGCTCATCACACCGGTCACCATTAAGAAGATTAATCAATTTTTTAGTACCATCAAAAAAGATGTCAGGAAAGAATTTAAAAATGAACGCTTGGCAAAAATCCTTGAGTTTCCAGTTCTCTTTCTCGGAGCAAAACCAGACAACACTCCTTCCTTTTATAGTTTTATGAACTATGCCGATTTTGGTATAGGAACGTTTCATCCAAAAGGTGGAATGTTTCAGGTGATTTTAGCAATGAAAAGCCTGGCCGAAAATTTGGGTGTCGTTATAAAAACTGAAAACTCTGTAGATAAAATTATCGTAGATAAAGGAAAAGCAACAGGAATCATTTCAAATGGAACAGTTTATCATTCAGACATTGTTTTAAGTGGAGCAGATTATCATCATACCGAAACTTTAATGGATCCCATTCATCGACAATACTCTGAACGTTATTGGGCGAAAAAAGTTTTTGCCCCTTCTTCCCTCTTGTTCTACGTGGGTTTTGACAAAAAATTGAAGAATGTCAATCATCACACCTTATTCTTCGATGTTGATTTTGACACCCATGCTAAAGCTATTTATGATCAACCGCATTGGCCAAAAGATCCATTATTTTATGCAAGTTTCCCTTCACTGACCGATAATTCTTCCGCACCAGAGCATCATGAGGCAGGTATATTTTTAATTC
This sequence comes from Geojedonia litorea, assembly GCF_042654525.1. NCBI lineage: Bacteria > Pseudomonadati > Bacteroidota > Flavobacteriia > Flavobacteriales > Flavobacteriaceae > Geojedonia > Geojedonia litorea. The sequence goes on along the minus strand of NZ_JBHSGP010000004.1, from coordinate 392,976 downwards.
CTTTAGCTCCTGGTTTAAATGATACCCAAGAATTGCGAAACATCTATTTTGACAAAATCATCACACGTTTTGAGCATCTTACATCACAAGACGTTAAAAAAAATATTATATTTAAGGAGTCCTTTTGTGTTAATGACTTCGTCAAGGATTACAACTCCTACAAAGGCAATGCCTACGGGATGGCAAATACACTCCTGCAAACGGCTTTTTTAAGACCTAAATTAAAGAGTAAAAAAGTAGACCATTTATACTTTACAGGGCAACTCACGGTTCCGGGGCCTGGTGTTCCACCCTCTTTAATTTCAGGAAAATTAGTTGCCGAATTAATTAAAAAACACCATGCCAATTAGTCCATTATGAAGTCTATTTTCGATACTGTTTCAAGACAATGTAGTAAACTGGTTACACAGTCTTACAGCACCTCTTTTTCTCTAGCTACCAAAATGTTAGCGGTAAGTATTAGGCAAGATATTTACAACATTTATGGTTTTGTGCGCTTTGCAGATGAGATTGTAGACACTTTTCATGATTATAATAAAGAAGAATTATTCTCTCAATTTGAATCTGATCTGCACAAAGCCTTAACTTCAAAAATAAGCCTCAACCCTATTCTTAATTCCTTTCAGGAAACCTATCACAAGTATGCTATAGAACAGCATTTGGTCGATTCTTTTATGAACAGTATGCGTATGGATTTACACAAAAACACCTACTTAACTGATGAAGAATACAAGGCCTATATCTATGGCTCGGCCGATGTAGTTGGGCTTATGTGCCTTAAAGTATTTGTGAAAGGCAACCAGGAACAGTATGAAGCACTTAAATTCTCGGCCATGAGTTTAGGATCTGCGTTTCAAAAAGTTAATTTCTTAAGAGATTTGAAATCGGACTATGAGGATTTAAGTAGATCCTATTTTCCTAATTTAGATTTAAGTCAGTTGGATGAAGCTTCCAAACAAGCCATTATTGAAGATATAGAATCTGATTTTGCTAAAGGATTACAAGGCATCAAACAATTACCTATCGAAGCCAGATTTGGAGTTTTTATGGCTTACAGGTACTACCATCAGCTTCTAAAAAAATTAAAGAAAACGCCCGCATTAGCTATAAGATCAACCCGCATTCGAGTTCCCAATTATAAAAAATTAGAATTATTAACCCGAAGTTATGTAAAATATCAGCTAAATTTGATGTAATACCTATGGATGTGATTTTGTGGATATTAGTTTTTATAGCAACCTTTTCCTTTATGGAATTTATGGCATGGTTTACCCATAAGTATGTCATGCACGGGTTTTTATGGCATCTTCATAAAGACCATCATAAAAAAGATCATAAAAGTTGGTTTGAACGCAACGACGCTTTTTTTATTTTTTATGCCGTTGTAAGTATGATCTGTTTTTACCTTTGGAGTTATGAGGCTATTTGGTTCTGCCTACCTATTGGATTGGGTATTATGGCTTATGGCGCCACCTATTTTATAGTTCATGATATTTTTATTCATCAGCGCTTTAAATTGTTTCGAAATGCCAATAATTGGTATGCTAGAGGCGTTAGAAGAGCCCATAAAATGCACCATAAACACCTTGGAAAAGAAGATGGCGAATGTTTCGGCATGTTAATAGTTCCCTTTAAATACTTTAAAAGTTAATATTGGTTTTGTATTTTTATACTGAAACTACATCCTGAAATTTTTGTCTACAATGGAAATCAACATGAACTACCTATATATATTGTTGAATCTTGGATCGTTGTCTATTCCTTTACTTTTCAGTTTTCACCCAAAACTTAAATTTTACACCTATTGGAAAGGGTTTTTCCTTGCTACTGCATTAACCATGCTCATTTTTATTCCTTGGGATATTATTTTCACTATAAATGGTATTTGGGGGTTTAACGAATCCTACTTTTTAGGAAGCTATTTGTTTTCACTTCCTATTGAAGAATGGCTTTTTTTTATTTGCATTCCTTATGCCTGTGTTTTTACTCATTATGCTTTGCTGCAATTATTTCCTGGTAAAGAATTGGACCAAAAACATGTTAACACTATAACTCATAGCGTTCTTGCTGTTTTGGTTTTATTATGCGTTTTGTACTATGACAAATGGTATACATTCGTTAACTTTTTGTATGCCATTCTACTTTTATTGGTAGTAAGAACATATTCGCCAGCATTGTTAAAAAGCTATTATCTTACCTTTTTAGTAATGCTTATTCCTTTTTTTATTGTCAATGGAATTTTAACCGGTAGTAGTATTGAAAATGAAGTGGTTTGGTATAACAACGCTGAAAATATGAATTTTAGAATCTTCACCATCCCTGTTGAAGATATTGTTTATGCCTTCACTTTAATTTTAACCAACCTTACATTGACCCAGTACTTTTACAAAAAATTAAAGTAAAAGTCTTAAGAAAAATTTAGCTTAAATTTGAGTTTTAACCAATTAATAGATCTGTATGAGTTCACGACGAGATTTTGTAAAACAATCGGCTATATTAGGTGCCGGAATAACTTTGGCACCACAATTCACTTTTTCTTCCAATTTAAAGTCTAATTCCGAAAAACTTAAGGTTGCCCTCATTGGTGTAGGGTTACGAGGTACCAATCATTTGAATAATTTGTTATTAAGAGACGATGTGAGTATAACCGCAATATGTGATATTGATGACCGACGTATAGCCATTGCTCTCGACTTGATTACAAAAGCTAAACAGCCTAAACCGAAGCTTTTCGGTAAGAATGATTATGATTACAGAAATTTATTGGACTTGAAAGAGGTTGATGCCGTGATTATTTCAACACCTTGGTTGTGGCATACACGTATGGCAAAAGATGCGATGTTAGCAGGAAAATATGCTGGTGTCGAAGTTTCAGCTGCTAATACCATGGAAGAATGCTGGGATCTTGTAAATACTCATGAAGAAACGGGTACTCATGTAATGATACTTGAAAATGTGAATTACCGCAGAGACATCATGGCCGTACTCAACATGGTGCGACAAAATGTTTTTGGCGAATTGGTTCATTTTAGGTGTGGTTATCAGCACGATTTACGATTTGTAAAATTAAACGATGGAAAATCGGCCTATGGAAAAGGTGTTGAATTTGGTGATAAGGGCATTTCTGAATCAGCTTGGAGAACACAGCATTCTCTCAAACGAAATGCCGATGTTTATCCCACGCATGGCGTAGGGCCTATCGCGGCGATGTGCAATATTAATAGAGGTAATCGATTTACGTCGATCACCTCAAATGCAACAAAAGCGGTTGGTCTTCATAATTATATTGTGAAGCATGGTGGAGAAGATCATCCAAATGCCAAGTTAAAATTCAAACAGGGTGATGTTATCACTTCCATTATTGAAACTGCTAATGGAGAAACCATAATTGTAACCCACGACTGCAACTTACCTAGGCCATACTCATTAGGCTTTAGGGTACAGGGCAGTGAAGGACTATGGGAGGTCGACGGAAATCGAATTTATATAGAAGGAAAATCAGAGCATCCACATCGCTGGGATGATGCTACTTCTTGGTTAGAAAAATACGACCATCCGCTTTGGCAAAAGTACGGTGAATTAGCCACAGGTGCTGGACATGGCGGCATGGATTTCTTTGTCCTTAATGCCTTTGTGGAATCGGCCAAAGAAAATAGCGCACCGCCTATGGATGCCTATGATGCTGCGGCTTGGAGCGCCATTACGCCGCTCTCGGAAGTCTCTATTGAAAACAATGGAGAACCTCAAGATTTTCCAGATTTTACGAGAGGAAATTGGATCAAACGTCAGCCTTACAACTGGATTAAAGACACTTTTTAAATTTCATTAGCACTTATTTTGAAATCGATTTGTATTGAAGCACCAGCCCGCATCTGCTTATTTGGAGATCACCAAGATTATTTGGGACTGCCAGTAATTGCCTGTGCCATTAATAGATATATCAGGCTACATGCTGTTCCTAACACAAGCTCTTTTTTTAATATTCAAATGCCTGATATTAAAGCGCAACGGCAGATTCTCATAGACGAGCCTTTTCAATCACTTGAAAGTAAAGATTTTTTTGGCTCTGCATTACGCGTGGTTAGACGTTACGGATGCAATCCTAATCAAGGATTTGATATTATTATAAAAAGCAACATCCCTATAAATGCTGGAGTATCAAGTTCTTCAGCTTTGGTTGTTGCTTGGATACAATTCCTTTTAGAAACTTTTGGATGCGACCATGAAATCGTACCGCAGTTTATTGCCGAGTTGGCGTATGAAGCAGAAGTATTAGAACATAATGCACCTGGAGGCCGAATGGATATGTACACTATAGCCATTGGGGAAATCCTTTATATTGACACGTCAAAAAACTTATCTTTTGAAAGTATTGAAAATCCCTTTAACGAATTGATTCTGGTAGAATCGGGTGTTCCTAAAGATACCATTCAATTACTTTCCAACGTAAAAACCAAGGTCTCCAAAGCACTTGACATTGTTACTTCAAGATATCCTGATTTCAATATTGCTTATGTATCTATAGAAGATTATGATCAGTTATCTTTAGTTTTACCAGAGCAGCTGAAGCCATACTTTTATGCAGCCATAAAAAATCATGAAATTACTCAAAAGGCACATGTTGAATTTAAAAAGGAAGGCCCTAATCTCGAATCCTTGGGATTATTGATGACAGCGCATAACAACATATTAAAAGATCTCTTAAAAGTTACAGTCCCAAAAGTAGACCACTTAATCAATATAGCACTAGAAGCCGGTGCCCTTGGTGCTAAAATTGTTGGTTCGGGTGGTGGTGGAAGTATTGTTGTGATTGCGCCATCTAATAAATCAAAATTAATCATAAATACCCTGCTGAAAGCGGGAGCCAAAAAAGCTTATCCTGTTAAGGTTGCTAAAGGATCTAAAAGAATTTAAAAAATGGAAGCAAATCTAATCATATTGGCTGGTGGTGCGTCTACTAGGATGAATGCTTCACTTAATTCGTCAGCATCAAATTGGAAAAACAAGGCTTTAATTGGTATTGATAGCGATGGACGACCCATCTTGGATTACTTAATAACTAATGCCGAAAAAGCGGGGTACAAGAATCTCATTATTGTAACAGGTGAAAATGCAATTGAATTTAAATCTTTTTATGGAAAGCAACAAAATGACAACCTTTTTGGAACATTAAAAATTTCCTATGCTACGCAATATGTGCCAAAAGACCGTGTAAAACCTTTAGGTACTGCAGATGCGCTTTTGCAGGCGCTCCAACAGTATTCCTATTTAAAGAAAACCACTTTCATCGTCTGTAATGCTGATAATTTATATTCAGTTGAGGCGTTTGAGGCCTTAATACAAACACCATTTAAAAATGCTTTTATTGCATATGACCGAAAAGGTCTAAATTTTAGTACCGATCGCATTTCAAAATTTGCGCTCGTCCAATTAGATCAGGATCAGTTTTTGAGTAACATTATAGAAAAACCGGAACCTAATGAAATATCAAAGTGTAGAGATACTTCAGGAAGTTTGCGGGTTAGTATGAATATTTTTAAGCTCGATGGAAGTGCTATCATTTCCTACCTTGAAAATTGCCCAATGAATCCTGAACGGAACGAAAAAGAATTACCTAGCGCGATTTTAAATATGTGCCATGAAATTCCCAAAGCTATGAAGGGTATATTATTTCATGAACATGTCCCTGATTTAACGTCGAAAGAAGATATTGCTGTACTAAAACATTATTTAGATACAGCACAAAACAAAAAAAACTCCTGAAATATTCAGGAGCTTTTTAATATCGAATTACATCCTATTTAAGATGCATTTTGTCGTTTGATTAAATTAAGAGCCGAACCTTCATTATACCAATCTATCTGTGCTTGGTTATAAGTATGATTCGCTTTAATCACATCCTTGCTTCCGTCGGCATGAACAAACTCAATAGTTAATGGTTTTTCAGGAGCAAATTCATTTAGATCCAAGAAATTGATGGTATCATCTTCCTGAATTTTATCGTAATCACTTTCATTGGCAAAAGTTAGAGCCAACATCCCTTGTTTTTTAAGGTTAGTTTCATGAATTCTTGCAAATGATTTCACCAACACTGCAGCAACTCCCAAGTGTCTTGGTTCCATAGCTGCGTGCTCGCGAGAAGACCCTTCACCATAGTTGTGATCTCCAACTACGATTGATTTTATTCCGGCTGCTTTATAAGCACGTTGTACATCAGGTACGCCACCATATTCTTGTGTTAATTGATTTTTAACAAAGTTGGTCTTTTTATTATAAGCATTTACCGCACCAATTAAACAGTTATTCGAAATATTATCTAAATGTCCTCTAAATCTTAACCAAGGTCCTGCCATTGAGATATGATCTGTTGTACATTTTCCAAAGGCTTTTATCAATAATTTGGCATCCTTAATTTCGCTACCAATAGGTTCGAATGGCGTTAACAACTGTAAACGTTCAGAAGATGGGCTTACAGAAACAGTAACTCCGCTTCCATCAGCAACTGGTTCAACATAACCGGCATCTTCTACATCAAATCCTTGTGGTGGTAATTCTATTCCTTTAGGTTCATCTAATTTCACCTCTTGACCATCCTCATTAATCAAGGTGTCATTCATTGGGTCAAAATCTAAACGTCCAGAAATCGCGATTGCTGCCACCATTTCTGGTGAGCCTACAAAAGCGTGTGTATTTGGGTTGCCGTCTGCACGTTTTGAGAAATTACGATTAAATGAGTGTACAATGGTATTCTTCTCATCTCCTTTTAAATCACTTCTATCCCATTGCCCAATACAAGGTCCGCAAGCATTAGTAAATACAGTGGCATCAAGATCCTCAAAAATCTTTAGGATTCCATCTCTTTCAGCTGTAAAGCGAATTTGTTCAGAACCCGGATTAATTCCAAAATCTGCCTTCGATTTTATTTTTTTATCAACGGCTTGTTTTGCAATAGATGCTGCACGGGTTAAATCTTCATATGAACTATTTGTACAAGAACCAATAAGCCCCCAATCGACTTTAATTGGCCAATCATTAGCTCTTGCTTTTGCACCCAATTCACCTACAGGCGTAGCTAAATCTGGTGTAAAAGGTCCGTTTAAATGAGGTCGTAATGTATCTAAATCTATTTCAATCACTTGATCAAAATAAGTCTCTGGATTAGCATATACCTCATCGTCACCTGTTAAATATTCTCTTATTTTGTTTGCTTCATCAGCAATATCACTTCTATCTGTAGCTCGTAAATAGCGCTCCATAGAGTCATCATAACCAAAAGTAGATGTGGTTGCTCCAATTTCGGCACCCATATTACAGATGGTTCCTTTTCCAGTACATGATAAATTTTTAGCACCAGGTCCAAAATATTCTACAATTGCTCCTGTTCCACCTTTAACGGTTAAAATCCCGGCCACTTTTAATATGACATCCTTTGCAGAGGTCCAACCATTTAATTTTCCTGTTAACTTAACGCCTATAAGTTTTGGAAATTTAAGCTCCCAAGCCATACCGGCCATAACATCCACAGCATCTGCTCCACCAACACCAATGGCTACCATTCCTAAACCACCTGCATTAACGGTGTGAGAATCGGTACCAATCATCATTCCACCAGGAAATGCGTAATTTTCTAAAACTACTTGGTGAATAATTCCTGCGCCTGGTTTCCAAAAACCAATACCGTATTTGTTTGATACCGATGCTAGAAAATCAAATACTTCATTACTCGTTTCGTTAGCACGCTTTAAATCGGCCACAGCTCCTTGCTTTGCCTGAATCAAGTGATCGCAATGTACCGTTGTTGGTACGGCAACTTTAGATTTTCCAGCTTGCATAAATTGCAATAAGGCCATTTGGGCGGTTGCATCCTGACAGGCAATGCGGTCTGGAGCAAAATCAACATAATCTTTCCCGCGTCTGTAAGCTTTGGTAGGTGTACCATCCCACAAATGTGCGTATAAAATCTTTTCTGAAAGTGTTAAAGGTTTACCAACGACTTCACGTGCCTTGTCAACACGTTCTGCCATGGTTGAGTATACCTTTTTTATCATATCAATATCGAATGCCATATTAGTTTTTTAAATGTTGTTGTATTAATCTTTACCCTATATTCATAGGACAGCAAAATTACAAATTTTTAGTGGCATTTGAAAATATGTAACAAAATCTGATAAATACTGAATATCTGCCAAATAAACCTCGTTTTTACACATTATTATTGAATATTTGATAATTATTAATCCATAAAAATTGTAATTCAACAATTTTAGTATGCCATAAATTTTAGCCTATTAAGATGTAATATTTGATTTTGAATAGGTTTTATCTCGAAATTTCAAAATTGGCAATTCGAAATAGCGATACAATACATTTGAAAGACTAAGGGTCAAGATTAAAAATAAAACTAAAATACCTAGTTTGATGTAAATAGGCATAGCCTCAAAGCTGATTAACTTTTGGAGGCTTAAAAGTACAATAGAATAATTCACTAAATACATGGCATATGACCTCGTACTTAAAAAATAGATAAGGGATCCAAACCAACCTTGTTTTTTAAGTTTTAAAAATGCCGGAAAAACTAAAGCACAACACAGTGCTAGAATTGGCAAATATGCAAATACATAAAATCCTAAATGTGTTTGTGGTAAAACAGAAAAGAAGGCTATATACAAATGTGTACTGGTAAATAATAACAAAGCAGTAATTAAGAAGAGTTTATCATACTTCCTAATGAAGTATGGATACATGCGAGCTACATAAATTAGGATAAAGCCATAATACACCGCATCTAATCTATAAACAACCACTTTTCTAAACATACTACTCCAATCTTGATAGCTATGTACTTCTGCATTACTATAAAAACGTGCCTTTATTAGGTATTGAATTCCAATAAGCACCAAAGTGACTATTAAAAAAACAATGATTTTTGAATGATGACGCCGCACCCATTGCAAGGCGCAAAAAAGTATGAGTGGTAAAATGAGATATGAATATTCTTCAATGGATAGGCTCCATGCTTCATTAAAAAAATCAGAATGTGGTTGACTAAAATTTTGTAAAAATGGGATATATAGGAATATTGAATCTGGTAACTTTTGGGAAAACAAAATAAGTAAACCAATATTTATTATGAGAATTAAGTAATAGTTAGGTAATGTACGTAGCCATCTACGTTTCCAAAAACGAAACAAATCATTGAAATTGGTACGATTTTGATCAATATGTTTTAACAAAATACCACCAATTAAATACCCACTTAAAACAAAAAACAAATCTACCCCAAAAGCACCCAATGACCGTATTGCCATGATTATTGGACTTTCAGTAGTTTCATAAAAAATATAAGTACAGTGAGAAACAACAACTAATAATATAGCTATTGCACGTAAGACATCGAGACCAAAAATTCGGTTAGTTTGCACTCAAATTAGTATTCGATTCCTAGCAGAAAGCTTGGTGTAACTATAATCTTAAAACAGACTTTTTATAATTTGTTCGTCTGAAATTCCTTCAGCTTCTGCCTTGTAGTTTTTAATGATTCTATGCCGCAATATCCCTGAAGCAACAGCTTGTACATTTTCAATGTCAGGTGAAAATTTGCCATGAATTGCAGCATGAGTTTTAGCTGCCAAAATTAAATTTTGAGAAGCTCTTGGACCAGCACCCCAATCTACATATTCTTTCACCAAATTAGTAGCAGCAGGGCTATCAGGTCTGGTCTTCCCCACCATGGTTACCGCATATTCTATAACATTATCTGCCACAGGAATTCTGCGAATCAAATTTTGAAACGCAATTATTTCTTCAGCTGTAAACAAAGGATTTACTGTTGCTTGAACATCGGTAGTTGTAGTTTTAACGACTTCTACTTCTTCTTTAAACGAAGGATAATCCAAATTAATAGCGAACATGAAACGATCCAATTGTGCTTCTGGCAATGGATAGGTTCCTTCTTGTTCAATTGGGTTTTGGGTTGCTAAAACAAAATAAGGCAAATTCAATTTGTAGTGATGCCCAGCCACAGTCACGGCTCGTTCTTGCATGGCTTCTAATAAGGCTGCCTGTGTTTTTGGAGGTGTACGGTTAATCTCATCGGCCAAAATAATATTAGCAAACACTGGGCCTTTAATAAATTTGAAATGTCTGTTTTCATCTAAAATTTCACTCCCTAAAATATCACTCGGCATTAAATCGGGTGTAAATTGTATACGTTTAAAATCAAGACCTAGAGCCTGTGCTATGGTGTTGACCATTAAAGTTTTTGCCAAACCAGGCACACCAATTAAAAGGGCATGGCCACCAGAAAAAATTGAGATGAGAATCTGATTTACAACTGCATCCTGACCAACTATGACTTTAGCCACTTCGGTTTTAAGTGCATTATATTTTTTTACAAATTGTTCTACAGCTGCTACGTCAGACATCCTACTGATTTTTTAGCCAATTACTATTAAACTCGCAATCGCGATACTGACCATTAATTTTAATATAGGTATCCAAGATTTTCTCTTCTTGCCATTTAGCAATAGCCTTGTACTGTTTATCTTGTTCTGCCAAACCTTTTATTTTCAAATAGTCTCTAGAAAAATCGGCTTCGTGTTCATCGATCCTATCAGTCACCATTAAGAGCTTATATTTAATTGGATTGATTCGATCTTCATCTTGCAACACCAAACTCACTTCACCATCTTTTAAATTTTGAATTTGAGAATACAATTCTGGATCCATTTTGGTTAATTCAAAATTGTAATCCTGCGTATAAGGGTTGATTAATTGTCCACCATCTTGTCTGGTTTCTTTTTCATCACTAGTGGCTCTTGCAGCTTCAGCAAAAGTCACTTCACCCGAGACAATACGTTCTCTAATTTTATTGATGCGTTCTTTGGCTTCAGCAACAGCTGCATCTGTTACTTTAGGGCGCAATAAGATATGACGTACATCATATTCTTGGCCTCTAATTTTTTCTAATAAGATAATATGATATCCAAAATCGGTTTCAAAAGGTTCTGAAATCTCTCCTTCTTGAAGTGAAAAAGCTACATCCCTAAATTCTTTCACCATTTGAGGACGTTTTCTATTCAAGGTATACAATCCACCCGTTTTTCGTGATGCAATATCATCTGAATACAGTACCGCTTTAGTTGTAAAGCTAGCACCATTCTCTTGGACATCTGCCTTAAATTCTCTCAACCTGGTAATTGCTTTCTGCTTTTCTTCCTGTGAAACTTTTGGAATGATTACAATTTGAGCCACTTTTAATTCAGTACCAAATACCGGACGTTCTTCTTTAGGGATACTATTAAAATATTCTCTTACTTCTTCAGGCGTTACTTCAATCTCTTCAACAATTTTACGTTGCATCTCCCCAGCAAGCTTTATGTTTTTATTAATCTCAAAAAGCTCTTCTCTAAAACTCTCTTCACTATCCTTGTTATAAAGTTCTAATAGCGCTTGCATGGAGCCGTTTTTTTGTTCTAAAAATGCGCTGATTTGCTGCTCAATATTAGATCTGATCTCCAGTTCGTTAACCGTTATACTATCTTGAATGGCATGATGTGCATACAGCTTGTCTTCTAAAAGCTTTCCAAATAATTCGCAACGTGAAATATCTGCGATAGAGACACCTCGCTGTTGTAATTGTAAAAATTCCTTATCGATGTCAGAATCGAGCACGACATAGTCACCAACTACGGCCACAACACCGTCAATCTTAATACGGTCTGGGTTTTGTTGTTCTTCTTTTTTTGTTTTTTGACTAACAACCTCCTCATCCTCAATAATTTCTTGAGCTAAAATAGGGTTGCTTAATAGGGTGAAAAGTACAGCAAAACATGCTGTTCTAGTTATAAATTTCAAACTGATTGTTTTTAATTGCATCTTTGGTAATGTCTTTTTCAAGTTGCTTTATGAGCTCTAATTTTCTTTTATTAATAACGATTTGATCTATAGTTGGTTTTACATACTCCAACGGGGCATAATCATTTTGAAATAATACGTCATTAATTTGCATCAAATATAGCCCTAATGAATCTTTGAGTTGTAAAAAATTAGATTTTTTTAACAGTTCTTTTTTGTTATCGGCGTTTATAGCGGGAATCTTATTGGCGATTTGAGATAGTTTTATCCAAATGGAATCGTTTAACGAATAGGCTTTAAACTGAACGGCAATAGAATCCAAATAGCGTTTATCTTCTTCATTAAAACGTTTAAAACGTCGCTCCACAACATCTATATTTAATGCGTTTTGAGGTAGACTTATATATCTGAACTTTACAAGTTCTTCATTGAGTTTAAAGGTTTCCCTATTGGCTTCATAAACTTCCTTGGCCTGTTCTTCAGTTACCCTAGTATCTAGATTTTTGTTGACCAATGCATCTAAATAGGCCTTTGTAAATAAATCATTTTTGTATTGGGTCACAAGTTTATTGAAATCCTTTTGTTTTTCTTCAGGAAGATTTAGTATAGCGCCTTCCATCAATAATCGTTGAGTTGCCCAACGATTAATAAAACTGTTGACTATGAGTGCGCTATCTTCAGCCGGTGTACCTTCAGCAATAAGATCTCTAATATCTTCTTCGTAGATGTACGAATCGTTTACCCTTGCTACAGGAACCCTGTCATCAGTTTCCTTAAAATAAACGCATGAACTGATGCAAATACTTAATGCTAATATAAAATAGTGTTTATGCGTCAATTATTTAAGGATTTGAGATTTTACTTTGGCTAAAACCTCTTGATTAATACTTACTTTAAATTGTTGTTTCAGAGTTGCTATCCAGTCTTTTTCAATCTTATTTTGAAAATCATTGATTACCATTCCTTTTGCCTGCTCAAATGACTTGGTTGTACTTGGCAGAACATCAATCACATTAATAACATGAAAAGCATCATTGTAATTATAGATTTTTGAGACACCCTTTTTAATTTCCAAATTCGTGGGTAATGAAGGATTATCTAGCTCTAATGTGCCTTGAGTTATCATAAGGTTTTGCTCATTATTTGTATTAAGCATTTTTTTTATATCAGTTGCATTAATTCCTTTATCTAATAAGGTTTTTGCTTCTGCAATTGTCTTCCTTTTGGCTCCAGAAATAATTGTAGCTTCAACTCTATCATTCCAAATATAGTTATTCTTATTTGCTTCAAAATAAGACCTTAACCCAAGTGAATCCTGAATGGCAGCATTCCATACCTTCTGTTCCATTAAATCAAAAAGCAATAATCCGTCTCTATATTCTTGAAGTACGTGAGCAAATTCTGGACTTTCCTCTTCTAAATGATCTTCATGATAGTTCATAACCATGCTTTCCACAAACGTGTTTAATTCCTTACTAACAAACGTTTTAGCAGCCATTGGCTTATCAAAATAACGTCTTTGTGCGCCAACAAGATAATTACCAAAATCTGAATATAGATACTGGGTGTCATCAATCGCTAACACCTTGTTATTAGCAACCAAATAGTCTGGTAGCTTCCAACTATTTCTAAAAAAATCCTCATTTATAAGGGTTTCAAAATAAGAAACAACTTCATCATTGATGGTTACGGTGTACTTGGACTTTAAGGATTCAACTAAAGCTGAATTGATTAAGCTCGATCGCGAATCACGTTTCACTTTTACCTCGAGTTCACCTCTAGCCTCCTCAAAAGATTCGAGTGCTAGTTTTTGAATAAGCTTAACAATATGCCATCCGTAATCTGTTCTAAAAGGTGGAGATACTTCTCCTGCATCATTAAGCTTGAATGCCTGATCCTCAAACTCTTGAGACGATAATTGACCACCTTTAAATGGTGCTAATAAACCGCCCTTGCTTGCCGTACTTTTATCATCAGAAAACTGTCTTGCCAAAGATTCAAAATTCTCGCCTTGTTCAACCTTTTTATAAATCTCACCTATGCGTTCTTCTGGAATCAGACTACTATCGGTTTGACGATTAGAGACCATAATATGCTGAACGGTTACTTCACCTCTTGAAGGTCGTTTATCAAAAACTTTGACGATATGATATCCGAATTGCGTTCTAAATGGCAAAGAAACCTCTCCCACCTCGGTTGTATAGGCCGCATTTTCAAACTCATAAACCATTTTAAATGCAGAAAAATACCCTAAATCTTCAGCAAAAACTGTACTTCCATTATGTACATCGCTTTGCACTTTATCAAAACCTTCATTCAGCACACGTTCACGTAGGTTGAGCAGTCTATTGTAAACTTCTACCGTATCCTGTTCACTAGGTTCTATCATGATAAGTATATGAGACGCTTTAACTTCTTGCTGTGATCGTTCAAAAGCTTCTTTTACCAAGGCTTCGGTCACCTTGCTTTCAGATATGAAATTTTTAGTCAATTGTTTTCTGTAATTATCAAACTCTCGTAAATAATTAGGATCTTTATCTAAACCCAGGCGCTTGGCTTCTTTAACTTTAAGTTGATAATTCACAAAAAGATCTAAATAAGCATCCACATCTTTTTGAGATTCATCTTTTACCAAATCTAAATTCTTACTGTATACCCTAATAAATTCCGAAGCCATTACAGGCTCATCTGCAACCGTAAAAAGAATGTCATCTTCGCTTTTGTTTTGAGCAAAACTCAACAGGCAACAACAGCCTAACAACAGCATAGAAACAGATTTGAATTTCATATTTATTCTAATTTTTTGAGGGTCGAAAAATAACTTACTAATGATTGTGGTAACTGCAAAAATAACACAATTCAAACATTAAACAAGATGCTTTTTTACGAAACGAGAATACCTATACTTTAGTATACTTTACATTAAGAACTGTTGGCTAATTTTGAGCCCAATGAATTGAATGTATTTAAAAACTAATTACCTTTATACCCTATTAAAGTCGTAACTAATGAATTATACCCTTGAGATTATCGTGAAAGTACCCATGAAGGATTTCATATTGAAGTTTGACAATCCCGACAATATGAAGCATTGGCAAAGAGGATTGATTTCAACCGAACATTTATCAGGTAATCCAGGTGAGTACGGTGCTAAAATGAAGCTAATTTATCAAATGGGTAAACGTGAAATGGAGCTGATAGAAACAGTAACCCATAGAAAACTGCCGCATGAATTCCATGGCACTTATGATGCCAAAGGGATTCAAAGCATACAAGAAAACTTTTTTGAAGAAACTCCTGAAGGCCACACTAAATGGATATCCAAAAGCGAGTTTATACCTTTGAGTTTTACCATGCGTCTAATGACTGTTTTAATGCCTAGTGCTTTTAAAAAACAATCCTTACTTTATATGAAGGATTTTAAAAACTTTGCTGAAAAAGGCGTCTCTGTTTCTCATGCGTAAATTAAAATTGATATGGGACTTTCGTGGGCCTGACGCCTTAAAGACTGCCGAGCATCATGAAGTTCATCTAAAAGATTATATTACAATTAAAAAAGTGAACACTTTCCTAACTGGTATTGAAGCCATTTCAGATCTTCATGCCATTGCTTACATGGTTGTTTCTGAAGCTGATATGAGGCCTATTAGAGATGCACTTAAGCCTCATCGTGGTCAAGTTTTTGAATCCTAATCTTGAGTTTAAAACAATAATTTTTACTGCTGTAGAGTTATAAAGTTATCTAACAACAACTCGCCCTCAATGGTTTCTCCAAAACTTTTGCAAACTTTAGCGCTATTAATGATAGTACCTATTTGCAGTTGTTATGGTCAAACAGAAGATGGAATTTTAAGCAAACACGAAAAATGGGAGTTCGTTTTGGAAGATACCGGCGATGTGTTGCAAATTGCAATTCCCCTTGCTGCTGGTTTAACCACGCTATTTAAAAAAGACTACAAAGGCAGTAAGCAATTCGCCCTTTCTTACGCCACAAGTTTGGTGGTCACACATTCTTTAAAACGCATCATTAGAAAAGAGCGACCCGAAGACCGAAATTTGTTTGATGCCTTTCCTTCTGGACACACAACTTCGGCCTTTTCTGGAGCTTCATTTATTCAACGTCGCTATGGCTGGAAGTACGGCAAATGGGCTTATTTAGGAGCTGCCATTGTTGGCGTAAGCCGAATGGAAGGACCAGATGGTTGGCATGATATCTGGGATGTTTTAGCGGGCGCTGCTGTTGGAATAGGAAGCACCTATCTTTTTACAACACCCTATGAAAAGCAGCCTGTTCAAGTAGGTTTTTATTCCAATGGAAATGATACTTATATTTTAAGTCTGAAATATGAATTTTAGATGTTAAAAACTAAAAACCGCTCACTTTCATTTAATGAAACGAACGGTTTTTGACCCTTAGCATGAAGTACTAACTAGAACCCAATACGTACACTTGGCACACCTACTCTAATGTTGGTACGCATTGTAGTTCTTCTCGGGTAAGGTTCATAATAATATCTATGGTAGTAGAATGAGGCATGATGGTAATAATGATCACTATGATAACAAGAATGGTCACAGTGATTGTAATGTTCGGCATAGGCATCTCGCTTACCTTTCATGTACGCTTTATAAGCTTTACGGTCTCGCTTCTTTAACTTGTCTTCATAAGATTTCTGATCCTTCCAGAATCGCTCTTCATCCTTTTTATTTTCAGACTTGAATTCTTGTTCAAATTTTGCATCTTCTAAAGCCCGTTGTTCATAATAGGACATTTTAGTTTCCTTCTCTATAGATTTACCCTCTTCTTGTGCATTTACAGTAGTAAATATGCTCGCTACAAAGACTATTATAAAAAATTTAATCGTTTTCATACGGTCTGTTTTAATTAGTAATTTAATTTTTCTTATTTCTATATATAAGACAACATGAAAACGCTTTACCCTATGGAAAATTCAACTTTTATAATTCTAACCCATAAAAAAAACCGAACGCTTAAGTTCGGCTTTCTTACTATTAGAATTCAACTACGTGTTTATCTCGAATAATTGGGTGCTTCTTTAGTGATGGTTACATCGTGTGGATGGCTTTCATTAATTCCTGAAGCGGTGATTTTTATAAAGCGTCCCGACTCTTTTAAGGTTTCAATATCTTTAGCGCCACAATAGCCCATACCTGCACGCAAACCGCCAACAAACTGGTGAATGCTTTCAAATAAATCGCCTTTATAAGGAACTCGACCTACAATACCTTCAGGCACTAGCTTTTTAATATCATCCTCAACATCCTGAAAATAACGATCCTTACTTCCTTGTTTCATAGCTTCTACTGAACCCATTCCACGATAGGACTTAAACTTACGTCCTTCATAAATGATGGTTTCACCAGGACTTTCTTTCGTACCTGCAAGCAACGAACCTAACATTACTGTATCTGCTCCGGCTGCAATAGCTTTAGGAATATCGCCTGTATATCGTATCCCACCATCGGCAATTACAGGAACTCCAGAACCTTTTATGGCCGCTGCAACCTCTAATACCGCAGAAAATTGTGGAAATCCAACACCTGCAACCACACGTGTTGTACAGATGGATCCTGGGCCAATACCAACTTTTACCGCATCGGCACCTGCTTCTACTAAATATTTAGCTGCTTCGCCAGTGGCAATATTTCCTACAATAACATCTAAATCTGGGAATTTGGCTTTAATAGCTTTCAAAACATTCACTACCCCTTTAGTATGACCATGGGCGGTATCTATAACTACGGCATCAACGCCAGATTTTACTAATGCCTGAGCGCGGTCAACAGCGTCTGGAGTCACACCAATAGCAGCGGCAACTCGTAAACGACCGTAAACATCTTTATTAGCAATAGGCTTTTGTGTAAGTTTTGTAATATCTCTGAAGGTAATTAAACCTGCCAGTTTATAGTTGTCATCAACGATAAGTAGTTTTTCAATTTTATTTTGTTGTAAGATAGATTCAGCATCATGTAACGAAGTTCCAACTGGAGCTGTTATAAGATTGTCTTTGGTCATGACCTCAACAATTGGCCGTTCATTTTCATGCTCAAATCGCAAATCTCTGTTGGTTACAATCCCTTTCAAAATTCCTTGATCATCCACGATTGGAATTCCTCCTATGCTATGCTCTCTCATATTATGCTTGGCATCCTTTACTTTAGCAGTCAAAGGCAAGGTCACAGGATCGATAATCATTCCACTTTCGGCACGTTTTACACGTCTCACTTTATCAGCTTGCTGCTCAATGGTCATGTTTTTATGAAGTACGCCAATACCACCTTCGCGAGCCATGGCGATTGCCATTTTACTTTCGGTTACGGTATCCATTGCAGCGGATACAATAGGAACGTTAATGGTAATGTTTCTTGTAAATTTTGCCTGAATATTTACTTCGCGTGGTAAGACTTCTGAAAATGCTGGAACTAATAGGACGTCATCATAGGTTAACCCTTCACCTAGAATCTTATTTTGATGTGCTGTCATGATGCAATTTGAAATTAATTGCATGCAAAGGTACAACTAAAATTAGGATTATAATTTATATGACTTGAAAATTAATGCATTTGATTTTTGCAATAGGTTCGGAGTGTGTGCAAGGCATAGCTGTAACGCTCCTGGGCATTAGAAATATCACCCTGAAACCTGATGGGTTTTGGAACAACAATACTGTATAAAAAATGCCCCTTGGCCATACGTCCAATTTGCTTCAAACTTTTATCATCCATAATCTCATATACGCGTTCTACCCAAATAAACTGTTCGTCGTGCAACATTTTTTCATCCCAACTATAGGCTTCATTTTTTCTCAACAAATTTTCTGAATTATAGATTTCTTGAAGTTTTATAAATGCACTATTGAAGACTTCTTCACTTCCCATATCGGTATAACGCTTTATAGCTTTTGAGCTAAACCAACGGTAAGGCACATTATTCACTAACCTTAATTTATGCGATATAAAGTAGGCCATATAAGGCCAAACTACATCATGACCCTTTTTCTCCAACTCATTGTGCAACCATAGATAAAAATCCCTTCGTTGTTTAATGCTTAGATACTCCTTAGGTTTATTATTTAGAAGATTGAATTTATTGGCGTTATTCCAAATTAAAGTGTTTTGACGTCTATCAGAAGCTAACCAATCTGAAGGTGATAATTGTTGTTGATTGGTTTCCTTTTGGTAACTTCTTAAGCTATTCCATTCTCTCCCATAACTTGGAATTGCAACTAGCATAGCAAAAAAGAGAAGTAAGCTTTTCATACATTAACGTAACTGTAACGCTAAATATACGAGAAATTAAGGCTTTATGGTTTTGGTTCTTGTAAGCTGGAATAATATAATACCAATGGAAATAGTATAGGTCACCGTCATTAAAATACCCGAAAACATGACAATATATTTTGTCCAAAGCATGCCTGTCCATAATAAATAAAGACCTCCAAATGTAAGTACTACCGACACAAAAGGTTCGATCATTAAAAACAACTTTAGTTTCTTATTGAATTGACAGGTGTTTAATATCAAGCCCACTAAAAAGAAGATAATCGACATTGAAAGTATATGATTGTGAACTAAAGTGAGCATTTCTTGTTCACTTTTTTTGAATTTCATAACAGGAGCATCTTCATCAGCTTCATTACCTAAATATTGCTCTTCAATCCCGTTTGGATTGGCCGAAGAGGTTTCTTCAACAAAAAGTAAGCCTGAAAAAAAACCTATACTTAATACAATAATAAAGGCACCAATTAATAGCTTTAATTCTTTTGAGAACTCATAAATTGATCCGCTGAAATTCATTTACAACAATTGTTTTGAATGAAGGATTTTTAGTGATTTCAGAAGATCATTTACTGCTGTTGTCATTGATCTAACCGAAATTGTGGCACCCGAAATAGCTACAATATTATCTCGATATTTTAATTCGTCATTTTGGGTTTTGCCTATAAATTGCTTTAACCAGCGTTTACTACCAATTTCTCCCCCATAATCTTCACGGTAGACCAACACTTTTGCTTTTAAAACCGTAAGGTTATGATCCAAAATAATTAAATAATCAAATTCATCTGTCTTGCTCGGTGCTTTTGAAATATAGGCGTATCCTAAAAGTTGAGACGCATTTTTAATTTCGAAAAAGTTATCTGGACCAAATGCAGAAGGTAAACTCTGGGTTATATTAGAATCGAATACTTTTCCATTGAGCTTAAAACTTTCAAGCTCAAAAACCTCTTCAATTTCTTTATCCACTTTTTTTTGAATGCTTTTTGGAAGGCCAAAAGACAAACAAATTAAAGCGATGAGAATGATGTAAATCGATTTCAATTTCATTAGGCAAAAGTATTCATTTATTTTTTTCTTTGTCTTAAATAATCGCCAAATAGCTAAAGCGAAAAAAATCACCTTAGCTATTTTAACCTATTTAATTAATACAACTCATTTAGAACCATACTCCTAATCCAACATTTAATTGGTTAGTTGCACCCGTACTCGTTGCATTGTCTTTAATTTGATAGTCAGCTTTTACAACCGCTCCTGGTGCTATTTTATAACTCAAACCTAGGGTCCACTCGTTACGATCATAACTTTCATTTTTTACTAAAGTTCCATCTACAGAAGCATGCGTATCATAATCTTCATATCTTGCAAAAGCGTATAACTGCTGTTGTTTTGTCACAGGTAATAAATTATAAGCTGCCTCTAGGTAATACCCTTGTAATGCACTTCCCAAATCGGTAGTATATAAGGTATTGTACGCTTCTGTATCTGATAAACTAGCGTGAATAAACTGACCTCTCGCAGTGAAACGTTGATACGCATACCTTGCATCAAGACCTATCATTGAGATCCCAACGTCTGAACCGTCAACCATATCTACATCGTCTTCCGCTTGGGTTCGACCAAAATAACCTGACAAACCTAAACGCAATCCTGGAAGGCCATAATAATCTAATTTCGCTGCAAAATTTGGGGTATTGATGGTTGATTGTATTCCTTTTTGGCGACCATTACGTAAGCCATTACTTCCGCCTAATACTTTAGAACCGTTTACTGAAGCAAAACCATTAAATATATAAGCTTGATAGCCTAAAGAAATTTCATTAAAACGACCAGAAACTCCAGCACCTATTTCTCTCCAGGTAGTTGGTACAATACTGCCGTCAATACTAGGACGCTCAACACCATTAAATGTGGTAGGCTCGTGATACTCGTTTACAATGCCCATAGGCACTAACATTAAACCACCTCTAAGATTGACATTATCACTAAGGTTATATTGTAAAAACGCTTGTTCAACAAAAACTTCTTGAACATGCTCAAATTCAATCTCTGTAACGAACTGGACTTTATCATTAAATTTATAACCGAATAGGATCACCAAACGTTGTACATCTAGTTCTCCATTTTTTCCTTCGGGTTGATTATAGGTAATTTCACCATAACCTCCTACCGTTACTCCTGAATTTATGTTACCAGAAAGTATACGTTGTGCTGCATTTTGTTGATTTTGTGGGTTAGTTGGAATAGAATCCGGGGCTGTTTGAGCAGTTGCAAATGCTGTGATTAAAACTGAAACTGCTAAAAAAATTCTTCTCATAATTTGATTGTTTGCTATTCTTATTTAGACTTGATATAAATAATATGATAAATGAAGTTGCAAATTTAAAACAGAAAATTAGTTGTGCAACCTTTATTTAGATTAATTTTAAATAAAGTTGATCTGTCCTTTAAAACAAGTTGTAATACAACGATTTAGAAGTAAAAAATCTAGTGGTAACTTGTGAAAATCTTTGTTGCCTCATTATAGGCACTCTCAAAACTTAAGGCATTTAAGCTGTTGTTTTGTTTTGAAGTAAAGTAGGATAATAGCTTTTCAGTGGGCATATTACCTGTAAGTTCATCCTTTGCCATTGGACATCCTCCAAAACCCTGTATAGCACCATCAAAACGTTTGCAGCCTGCTTTGTATGCCGTATCAATTTTCTCAAACCAGGTTGAAGGTGTTGTATGTAAATGGGCGCCGAACTCAATTTCAGGATAGTTTGGAATAAGGTTAGAAAACAAATAATCAATACTTTCAGGATCTGAACTGCCTATTGTGTCACTCAAAGATAAAATATTCACCCCCATTTTTGAAAGACGTTCGGTCCATTGTCCAACGATATCTACATTCCAAGGATCTCCATAAGGATTTCCAAAACCCATGGAAATATAAACCACCACTTCTTTATTAGTTTTTTGGGCAATATTCAATATTTCATCAAGAGTAACTACAGATTGGGCAATGGTTTTATGGGTGTTACGCATTTGAAAGTTTTCAGAAATCGAAAACGGATAACCCAAATAATCAATAGCCTTGTGTTTAGAGGCTTCTTCAGCGCCTCTTGTGTTGGCAATAATGGCCAATAATTTACTCGTGGTTTTTGATAAATCCAATTGCTCGAGTACTTCGGCTGTATCTACCATTTGAGGAATTGCTTTAGGTGACACAAAACTTCCAAAATCAATGGTATCAAATCCAACACGCAACAAGGATTGGATGTATTGCACCTTGCGCTCGGTTGGAATAAATGCCTTTATGCCTTGCATCGCATCTCGAGGACATTCTATAATTTTAATGCGTTTGGACATAGGGTTATTTTAACTATTCAAAAGTACTATTATTTTGTAATATAGTTTACCTACAAAAATTGAAGATTTTTAGCCCTTTTTAGATGCGAGATAACGATTTACTAAAGCCTTATTAATGCGTTTTACTAGAATTGGCCCCTCATAAATAAATCCGGTATAAAGCTGTATAAGGTCGGCTCCAGCGTCTAATTTTTCAAGTGCATCGTGAACCGAGTGAATTCCTCCTACCCCAATAATTGGAAATGCCTTGTTGCTCTTTTCGGCTAAAAACCTAATGACTTCGGTAGAACGGCTAGACAATGGTTTTCCACTCAAGCCTCCCATCTCTGTTTTATGTTCTGAAGTTAATCCTTCACGTGAAATCGTGGTATTAGTTGCTATCACGCCATCGATTTTCGTGTCTTTAACAATCGTGATAATATCTAACAATTGATCATTGCTTAAATCTGGCGCTATTTTTAAAAGAATAGGTTTAGGGTTTGTTAATAAAGCATTTTCGTCTTTTAAAACCTGTAATAATTTTGTGAGTGGCTCCTTATCCTGTAGTTCCCTTAAATTTGGTGTATTTGGAGAACTCACATTGACCACAAAATAATCTACATAACTACAAAGCGCATGAAAACATTGTTTATAATCTTCAATGGCCTCCTCATTAGGGGTGACTTTGTTTTTTCCAATATTACCGCCTACTAAAACACCTTTATTATGCTTTAATCGTTCAACAGCTGAAGTTACACCACCATTGTTAAATCCCATTCGGTTAATAATGGCCTGATCTGCTTTTAATCGAAATAAACGCTTCTTGGGATTTCCTTCTTGAGGTTTTGGAGTTAAGGTTCCTATTTCTATAAACCCAAATCCAAAGTTGTTCAATTCATTAAACAGTTTTGCATCTTTATCAAAGCCTGCTGCCAATCCCACTGGATTTTTAAATGTGATGCCGAATAACTCCTTTTCCAAAGATGGATGAGAAACTTTATACGCTTTTCTTAATAAAAATGCTAGGCCTGGAATTTTATGGATGAACCTTACCAACGCAAATGTAAAATGGTGTATCGATTCAGGATCAAATTGAAATAAAATAGGTCGGACAAAAAATTTATACATGCTATAGTGTACTTTCCGGCAAAAATAAACATAAATAAAAAAGGCCACCTATACCGGTAGCCTTTTTTATAAGTGTTGTTAATTTTCTATTTTAAGGTAAAGCTAACTCTAGCGAACAAAAAGCGTCCACCAATCCCAAATTGTTGTGCCCTTCTTGACCAGTCAAAACGACCACTACTTCTATTGTTAAATGCTGCATCTGCTCTGTCTGGATAAACATCTAATAGGTTATTTGCACCCACTGTTAAAGTCAGGCTTTCGGATACGTCATAACCTACCGACAAATCGGTTACTATTTTAGAGCTAAATTCCTGCTGATTAGCCACTGTGGTAGTAGCCTCGGTCACTGGACCAAAATACACATTCCTCAAAAAGATATTCAATTTTTGAGTAGATAAGGTATTTGAAAGATTTACTTTAGTCCTTGGAACGGCTTCTTCTAAATACACCCTACTATCTTCAGGAAAATAAGTTCCTACTAATCCTGCATCTTCTAAAACTCGCGAGGCATTAATGTCGCCCACTTTCTTTGTTTTAGAAAAGGTTGCTGATAAATCAGATTTCAATCGCATATTGTCATTTAGATTCGTTTTGTGAGTAACCACAATATCTAAACCTTTAGACTCGGTATCAATGGCATTTGCAAAAAACGAAGCTGCAGTTGCATTGGCCTGCGCTAATAAATTATCGAGCTCTGTGCCAGTACCTGGTCCTGAAAATTGACCTGTATACACTACTCTATCGTCAATAGCTACAAAATAACCATCCACTGTTAAGCTGATATTTGCATCAGGTATTTTAGCTGTGAAACCCAAACTTACACTTTTAGAAGTTTCTTCCTTAAGTTGTGGAATACCTAAAAGTTTAGCAGCTCTACTATCATTAGCAAATGTACCAACTTCAACCGGTTGGCCTAGATTATTAAAAATGGTCGACGTAGAATTAAAATTTAACTGGTGCAATGAAGGTGCTCTAAACCCTGTATTAACTGCCGCTCTAATATTAAAATTAGTTGCCGCTTTTAATAAGGTAGCCAACTTAAAATTAATTGTCGATCCAAAATCTGAATAATCTTCAAATCTGGTTGCAAAACTCATCATGAAAGTTTCGGTGAAATCGGCTTCAATATCAAAATAACCGGCCACACTACTACGCCCTCTAGAAAGTTCATTTGCTGGGCTAAATCCAGGAAATACTTGAGATCCTCCTGGTCTAGCAGCTCCAAAAAAGTCTCTAGCTGGGCTCTGCGTTGACAAGGTAATAAGTTCTCCTGCACCTGTATATTGTCCGTAAGATGGTTCTTCACCGGCAACAATATCATAGGTTTCTAATCTGTATTCCGCACCAAATGCAATATTCAAACCATTTAAAATATCATCATAGAATTGACTGATATCTAAATTAGTGGTGTTCTGGGCAAAGCTAAAGCCACCAGCATCAAATGTGGTTGGTGATGCATTTTGAAGT
The DNA here is from genome assembly GCF_042654525.1 of Geojedonia litorea. NCBI lineage: Bacteria > Pseudomonadati > Bacteroidota > Flavobacteriia > Flavobacteriales > Flavobacteriaceae > Geojedonia > Geojedonia litorea. Next base: position 367,899 of record NZ_JBHSGP010000004.1, on the reverse strand, counting down.
GACGCATTAAAGGTATTACCAATGGTATATAAAAATTGGTTTTTTCCGTAAGTATTACTAAAATCCACATCCCATTCGGCTATTTTCCCTTTTATTCCTACAGAAATCGATTTGTCATTAATTTTAGAATTGATTTCAGGTAAAAACCCGTTAATGTACGCTGGTGTATAGGTTCTACTTTGGTTTGGCAATCTATAAAATCCAGCCGAATTACCAGTTCTAGAACTAATCCCTGCAAATGAATACAGTTCGGTACCGTTATCATCTAATGGTATACTTAAATTCGCAAAAAATCTTCCGCCTCTTAATTCTGACTGTCCAACACGCATATTAAAATCTCTGCGCTGCAAGCCTCTAGCCTGTAATTCGTTAGCCGTATTGTCTGGCGATAGAATATCTCGTAGTTCAGATTTAGTAAAGTTACTTCCTGTTGGGATGATTCCAGCTTCGCCAGCATAAAAATTAACATCGTCTACATCGTCATCTAGTAAGTTAGACAAATTATAGCCATCGTTATTTGCAAAACGTTCAACGGTATTATACAGATTAAAAATAGAGCCTTCCCACTCTTTCATTCTACTGTAATCTTCTCTAAAGTCGAAATCCCCAGTAAAATTTATAAAGCCTCCTTTATCGCCTAAAGATAGTCCGTAATTTGCGCTCAAGTTTATCGATTCTCCATCAACACCTCCTGTTTGCTCATTGGCATTTTTAGAAAAATTAGCTCCGCTTGTCATTTTCACTTTGAGTTCATTGACATTATCATTAAGTACAATGTTAATCACACCAGCAATGGCATCACTACCATATTGTGCCGCAGCACCATCTCTTAAAACTTCAATTCGTTTTATGGATGCTGCTGGTATGGCATTTAAATCGGTACCAACACTACCTCTACCAAAGGTTCCATTTACATTTACGAGAGAGGAATTATGCCGACGTTTACCATTTATTAAAACAAGAACTTGATCTGGACCTAAACCACGCAACGAAGCAGGATCTATATGGTCTGTACCATCTGAAATGGTTTGCGTATTAGAGGTGAACGAAGGCGCCACATAATTTAAAATTTGATTTAAGTTAGTTTGAGGTCCCGCCGATACTAATTGTTGAACATCGATGACATCAATAGGCACAGAGCTTTCAATTGCGGTACGCCCTGGTGCTCTTGATCCTAATAATACTATTTCATCGAGAGCTACTCCAGACTTCATGGTCACATTTAACACATTTGAACTCACTTTAATTTCTTGTGAATCATAACCCACATATGAAAACACTAAAACATCTCCAATTTGTGCATTAATGGTATATTTTCCATCAAAATCAGTTGAGGCTCCTGTTGTAGTTCCCTTAATTATTACGGAGACTCCTGGCAAAGGTTGGGAGGTATCATCTAAAACAACTCCAGAGATTTGGGCATTAACGATTACTGAAAAGCTAAAGCTTATCAGCACAAAAAATAAGTACTTTTTTATCATAATATTAGTTTTAAAGTTCTTATAAATATACCAAATATTATTTGGGCAGGTTTTAGACCGGTTTAATAAGGCTGTTCTATACTGCTAATTTTTAGAATATTACGAAAAATAAAAGCTTCTGAAATCACCTTATTTTGAAATTTTAGAATACCTAAATTATGTTATGAAAAAAAAGGAAAATAATAGTACTTTTGAGTAGAATTTCCACATAAACGCCATCACCATGTTAGATAAACAACGTATCATAAATCGATTTATAAGTTATGTCACTGTAGATACAGAATCTGACCCTAATTCAGATACTACGCCCAGTACATCAAAGCAATGGGATTTAGCCAATGCGCTTGCTGATGAACTTAAATCTATTGGCATGCATGACGTTTCCATTGATGAAAACGCCTATATCATGGCAACTTTACCCAGCAACGTTGATCACGATGTTCCGGTGATTGGTTTTATTTCACATTTTGATACCTCTCCAGATTTCACTGGGGCTAATGTTAAACCTCAACTTGTTGAGAACTACAATGGAAAGGACATCGTTTTAAATAAGGAATTAGATATTATTCTATCGCCTGATTATTTTGAAGACCTTCTGCTTTATAAAGGACAAACCCTTATCACCACTGATGGAACAACACTATTGGGCGCAGACGATAAAGCTGGTATTTGTGAGATTGTTTCTGCTATGGAATATTTAATCCAACATCCCGAAATCAAGCACGGAACTATTAAAGTTGGTTTTACACCCGATGAAGAAATAGGTCGCGGTGCACATAAATTTGATGTTGAAAAATTTGGTGCAGATTGGGCTTATACTATGGATGGCAGCCAAGTGGGTGAATTGGAGTTTGAAAATTTTAATGCCGCGAGTGCCACAGTAAGCGTACAAGGCAAAATTGTCCATCCGGGTTATGCTAAAGGAAAAATGGTCAACTCCATGTATATTGCTACCGAATTTATCAATGCTTTACCACGATTTGAAACTCCAGAACACACCGAGGATTATCAGGGCTTTTTTCACTTAAGTCAAATCGATGGCAAGGTAGATGAAACTGTTCTGAAGTACATCATTAGAGATCATGACAAAAAACATTTCGAAGCTCGAAAGGACGCCATGGTAAAATTGGCTGATGATATTAATTCAGAATATGAGCGGGAAGTTATTCGTATAGATATCAAAGATCAGTACTACAATATGCGGGGAAAAATTGAACCTGTAATGCATATTATTGACATTGCTGAAGAAGCCATGAAGCTGTTACATATTAAGCCCATCATTAAACCTATACGAGGTGGAACAGACGGGTCTCAACTCTCGTATATGGGTTTGCCTTGCCCAAATATATTTGCTGGTGGTCACAATTTTCATGGCCGATATGAATATGTCCCTGTTGAAAGCATTTTGAAAGCCACACAAGTCATTTGTAAAATAGCTGAATTAACTGCAACAAAATCATATTATATATGAATACCGTAATTGAACAACTTCAAACGAATAAGGGTGTGTTTAATGCACTTTTGAGGACACAACCTGAAGCGATTTATTTATGGAAAAAACAATCTGAAGATTGGTGTTTGTTAGAAATTCTTTGTCATTTATATGATGAAGAACGTGATGACTTTAGGTTTAGAATACATTGGGCCTTGAGTAAGCCTGATGAATTGCCTCCCTCTATAGACCCTATTGCATGGGCTGCAGACCATAAGTATATGGAACAAGACTATAGTGAAATGCTAGCAAAATTTATAGAAGAACGTGAACGCTCTCTAATTTGGCTCAGATCGTTAAAAGATGTCAATTGGAATAATAGTTTTGAGCATCCTAAACTAGGTCGGTTATCGGCACATTATTTATTAAATAATTGGCTTGCACATGATTATTTGCACATTAAGCAAATCATAAAACTGAAATACGATTATTTAGAACAACATAGTGGTGATCCCTTAAGCTATGCAGGTACATGGCTTAATTAATTTAAAATTTAGAGTATGAAAAAAGTAAGTTCGGTAGAAGCGTATATTAAAAACCATTCACATTTTGGGGATGCGCTAAATGTATTAAGAGCTATTATAAATTCAACAGAATTGAAAGAAACCTTAAAATGGAGTGCCCCCGTTTATGAGCTTGATGGGAAAAATGTCATTGGATTAGGTGCTTTTAAGCATCATTTTGGCATTTGGTTTTTTAACGGGGTGTTTTTAAAGGATGAGAAACAGCTACTCGTCAATGCACAAGAAAAAACAAAAGCGCTTCGACAAATGCGCTTCACCTCTTTAGAAGACATCGATAAGGATGCCGTTTTGGCCTATGTGAAAGAAGCCATTGAAAACCAAAAGCTGGGTAAGGAAATCAAACCCGAACGAAAATCAAAAAAAGTAGAGGTTACTAAAGCCCTAAAGGATAAACTAGACGGAAACCCTGTATTATTTGACGCCTTCAAACTTTTAACTCCTGGAAAACAACGAGAATATTGTGACTATATAGAATCTGCAAAGCGCGACGCCACCAAAGATTCACGGCTTGAAAAGATCACTCCTATGATTATTAAAGGCGTAGGACTGCACGACAAGTACAAAAACTGCTAAATAAAAAAGCGCCACATTAATGTGGCGCTTTTTATACCTCTTATTCTTTACTACTTACTTAAGATGATGCATTTAGCTTTTTGCTCATTTCCATTGAGATGGCCGAACGTTCAAACTTTATTTTTCCAGCCATAGTCTCGATAACACAACTTCCGTCTTTGTCATTTAGATCTACAACTTTTCCATGCATCCCGCTTTTTGTAATTACTTTATCGCCTTTTTTAAGTTCGTTCGCGAATTTTTTCTCTTGTTTTGCACGCTTCATTTGCGGTGCAATCATTAAGAAATAAAAAACGGCAATAATCGCAATAAGTGGTAAAAAATTACCTATTCCTTCTCCCATCGATACTAGTTGTGGTTATGACCTTCGTGGCCTGGTTGAGTACTTGTTTTTCCAGTTGGCTGTTGCATAATTGACGTACCATTGTTAGTAGTCGTTGTTGCAGGTGCATTAGGATCTGCTTGAATAAAGGCCTTTACTTTTACGGTTTCAGTACCAGTTTGGGTATTGGTGGTTAAAGTTACCGTTTTAGTAACTTGATTTGCTCCTTTACCGTTAAACTTAACTGTAAACTGCGCAGACTCACCTGGTGCTAAAGGATTACGGTTCCAATCTTGTGGTACTGTACAACCACAGGTACTTTTTATATCACTCACTACTAATGGCGCATTACCTGTATTTGTATATTTAAATACGGTTTCAACTGGCGTACCATCTACGATAGTTCCAAAATCATGTTCTGTTTCTTCAAATGTAATTACAGGTAAGTTTCCTGCATTGGCATCACGCTCTGCAGCCGCAGCTACATTTTCAGAATTTATCTTACTCTTAGCGTCATCTTTACACGACGTAAACGCTACTAAACACAGTGCGCTTAAACCTAAAATCACTTTTTTCATTGCTATAATTTTAATTATTTGTTATAAAATGTTCGTATTTTCAGTGGATAAATGTACTAATAATTTCGTCTATTCAAAACTTTTTAACCTTATTACAACAATCCTCGACCTGTTTTTTGGTGCTTTCCTTGAGCCATATACTCTTTAACAATCTTATCTAAAACACCATTAATGAAAATGCTACTTTTGGGTGTTGAGTATTCTTTTGCTATTTCTAAATACTCATTTATAGTCACTTTAATGGGAATAGAGGCAAATTTTTGAAATTCACATAAGGCCATTTGAAGCAGCACCGCATCTAAATCTGCGATACGATCTGAATCCCAATTGGTTGTGTTATTTGAAATTTCCTCATTAAAACTTGCACAGTTAAGCGCAGTTTTTGTTAAAAGCTGAACAGCAAAATCCTTATCGTCTAAATCCTTATATAAATTTGGTGTAAAAAAGGAGGGTTGTACCTTAGGTTTTACTTTCTTAAGGAGCTTTAAAATACTTGTATTTACAATAGGCAGATCGTCAATCCAGGTGAGCTTCTTGTCTTCAAAATAATCATATAATTTTTCGTTGGGTGCTATGACTTCAGAAAAAATATCGATCATAAAATTCTTGTCTTCATGAAAATTTGAGGTTCTGGTTGACATGTAGTCCTTATAGGTTGAACTTTCTACAATGGCCTTGTAAATGATATCAACATACTCAAAATCCAAGTACCAATAGTCTAACTTTCGGCGTTCTAACTCCTGTTTTAATAAGGGATTATTCTTTAAAAGGGCCAGTACTTCGTTATTGACAAATTTGTAATTGGGATTTTTGTCCTCTTTAGTAGCTAATAGTTTTTTTTGGGTTTTTTCTAATTGATCTTCAGCTCTTTTTTGAACTTCAATTAATAAGGAAAGAATAATCAGGTAGAGATCATACATGCTGTCGAGACTGTACAAAAGAAACTTTTCATTCTTTTTAATATCATCGTTTTCGCCACCATTTAAGGCATATAAGGTTTGCATGACTTTAATGCGGATGTGTCGTCTGTTTAGCATGTGTAAAGAACTTATTTAAAATTTAAAAAGCGAAAGCTTATTACTTTTTCGCTCTGCAAAAATACTATTATTTTCTTATTTGAAACTGTTTATAATCTGTATTTACTTCTCTTGAACTTCTTTTTTTCGGGCAAGAATACGTTCATAGGCCACCTCTACAGCTGCCTGATTGGTGGCTAGGTTTTTGGCTTGAGCACGTTCTAATATCTCTAATGTGGTGTTAAAGATATTTTCGGTTTGTCGAATAATTTCTTGTCTGCTATAGTTTTCTAGTTCGGCATAAACATTAATTAAACCACCTGCATTGATTAAAAAATCTGGGGCATACACAATTCCGCGCTCTTTTAGAATGGCTCCATGCTTCCCTTCAATGGCTAATTGGTTATTCGCAGCACCTGCTATTATTTTAGCCTTTAGGTTATATATGGTCTGATCATTAATAGTTGCTCCTAAAGCACATGGGGCATAAATATCCATGTCTTCCCTAAAAAAGTTTTGGCCTTCATAAGCGGTCACATTATATTTTGCGGCCACATAGGCTAATCGTTCCTTATTGATATCGGTAATGGTAACTTTAGCACCTTCATTGATTAGATTTTCAACTAGGGCTTCACCAACATTGCCAACACCTTGCACAAATACGTGTCGATCTTCTAAAACATCACTGCCATATTGAAATTGAGCTGCGGCTTTCATACCCATAAACACACCAAAAGCGGCAATAGGCGTTGGGTTTCCGGTGCCTCCTTTGCTTTCAGACATGCCCGTTACGTAGGGTGTAACCTCTCTTACCAGATCCATATCGGCAGGTTCCATACCTACATCTTCGGCAGTGATATAGCGTCCGCTTAATGAATGCACAAACTCACCGAATTTACGTGTTAAGTCTGGCGTTTTATGAACTTTGGCATCACCTATAATTACGGCTTGTCCGCCACCTAAATTCAAGCCTGTAATTGCTGACTTTAAGGTCATTCCACGGGATAAACGCAAGGTGTCATTAAGCGCTTCCCATTCACTGTTATAGGCCCACATGCGAACACCACCAAGTGCTGGTCCCAAAACTGTATTATGGATTCCAATTATTGCTTTTAAACCAGTATCTTTGTCGTTGCAAAATACAACCTGTTCGTGATTATCAAATGAAAGTTGTCCAAAAACAGGATCAACTTTTAAAAGATCGTCAGGATTTAAAACATCAAACGTCATAGGTTATAATTAGTACTGTTTTGCAAAGTATTAGAAAACAGCGTGCAAAAATAAAGCATTACTTGAGTTTTCACAAACTATTGTTGTTAAATAAGCACACTATAAATTTAAGGTTAAAATTTTTAAATGAAAGCATTACAGCATCTCAATAAATATTTTATAAAATATAAATACAGTTTACTTTTAGGTGTTTTCATCACCATTTTGGCAAAAGTATTTGCACTTTTCACACCACGCTTAATTGGCGAATCGGTAACCGTCATTTCAAAAATGTTAAATGATGAAATTACTATGGAGGTTTTTAAGGCTGAACTAGGCCTTAATATTCTGTATTTGGTCATTGCGGCTGTGATTTCAGGCATCTTCACCTTTTTAATGCGTCAAACCATTATTAATGTGTCTCGATATGTTGAATACGACTTAAAAAATGAAGTCTATCAGCAGTACCAGCGGCTCTCTTTAAGCTTTTACAAATCTAATCGCACGGGAGACCTCATGAATCGTATTAGTGAAGATGTGAGCAGGGTACGGATGTATATTGGTCCTGCCATCATGTACAGTTTAAATATGGTCACCCTATTTGTTGTGGCTTTGATTTACATGGTGAGTGTGGCTCCTAAATTAACGCTTTATGTGGTAGCGCCTTTACCCATCTTATCGATAATTGTTTATAAATTAAGTAAAATCATCAACCAACGAAGTACCATTGTTCAACAATACCTTTCGCAACTTTCGGCCTATACCCAAGAATCCTTCAGTGGTATTTCGGTGATTAAATCTTATGGTATAGAAGCTCAAAACTACCAAGATTTTTATGACTTATCTGATGAAAGCAAGAGAAAGCAAATTGACCTAGCCAAAGTTCAGGCGATGTTTTTTCCATCTATGATTATGCTTATTGGCATCAGTAATATACTTGTTATCTACGTAGGCGGGATGCAGTACATGAATGGTGAAATTAAGGATATCGGTACCATTGCCGAGTTTTTAATTTATGTGAATATGCTCACATGGCCTGTAGCGGCTGTTGGCTGGGTGACGTCATTGGTACAACAGGCTGAAGCTTCCCAATTGCGTATCAATGAATTTTTAGAAGAAGAACCTCAAATTCAAAATAAAGTAGAAACACCTTCAACCATTGAAGGCAGTATTAGTTTTAATCATGTTAATTTTACTTATCCCGATACCAATATTCAAGCTTTAAACGATGTCAGTTTTACCATAAACAAAGGTCAAACACTAGCCATTTTAGGGAAAACCGGGTCTGGGAAGTCTACTATATTAGACCTTATTGGACGATTATATGATATTGAATCCGGTGAAATTACTATTGACGGCACTCCTATAGACCAGGTCAACCTTGATGACTTACGCAATAGTATTGGTTATGTACCGCAAGATGCGTTTCTCTTTTCAGACTCTATTAAAAACAATATCATGTTTGGAAAGGAAGATGCCAGTGAAGCCGAAGTTATAACAGCTGCTAAAAATGCCGATGTCCATAAAAACATCATGTCCTTTGCAAAAGCTTACGACACCAAATTAGGCGAACGTGGTATTACCTTGTCTGGAGGTCAAAAGCAGCGTATCTCTATAGCGAGAGCCATTATAAAATCGCCAAAAATTTTATTATTTGATGATTGTTTATCGGCTGTAGATACCGAAACCGAAGAGAAAATCCTTAAAAACCTCAATCAGATTTCACAGGGTAAAACGACCATAATTGTGAGTCATCGTGCCTCATCAGCCAAAAATGCCGACCACATTATTGTGCTCGATAATGGTAAAATTATCCAATCGGGTTCACCCGATATGTTATTAAATGTTGAGGGGTATTATAAAGAACTCTACAACAATCAACTTACCGAATCTAACGAGGACCGATTAATCAACGACTAAATCGTTGTAAGCCTTGTGGTTGTTTGGCTTGTGCTTCTTTAAGTTATAAGAAACTAAAAGAAATAAGACAAATTGTTGGTTACTATTCTTTTTTTTTAGATTTTTGAGACGTTAACCGAAATTTTAAACAAAAATCTATGAGTGATAAAGGCATGATGGAAAAAGAGGAAATATTCTCAAAAGTATTAAGAGCAGGACGAAGAACTTATTTTTTTGATGTAAGATCTACAAAAGCTGGTGATTATTACCTTACAATCACAGAGAGTAAAAAATTCACAAACGACGATGGATCGTTTCACTACAAAAAGCACAAAATCTATTTATACAAAGAAGATTTTTCTGAATTTAATGAGATTTTAAATGAAATGACCGATTACATTATTAATGAAAAAGGTGATGAAGTGATTAGTGAGCGTCACCAAAAAGACTTCAAAAAGGAGGACCAATATGCAGATGCTTCTGATGAGAACCTTGATGTTGAAGAAACCTCCACAGAGAGTTTTACCGACATTAAATTTGAAGACATATAATAAACTTCCGTTAAAATTAAAAGCCGTTACTAAAACCGTAACGGTTTTTTTTATATTTATATCAAACTTTATTTTATGAGACTAATTTACTCCTTGGCCATTATGTTTATGGCAACAACGACAGTGTTTTCACAAACAGATTTGTCGTATTATCTTCCACAACACAGTAGCTACAATCAAAATATACCTACACCAAAATCGGTGATAGGTCATGAGGTTGGAGAGTGGCACATTACACACGACAAGCTGGTTCAGTACATGTATGCTTTAGCCGAATCGTCTGATCGTATTACGATTGAAAGTCGAGGCACTTCATTTGAGGGACGACCCATATTATTATTGACCATAACCTCACCTCAAAACCATCAAAATTTAGAAGCCATACGTCAAGCCCATATTGCTTCAACAGAAAGCAATTCGGTTGACACCTCAAACATGCCGATAGTGGTGTATCAAGGGTTTTCTATTCACGGTAATGAGCCCAGTGGTTCAAATGCCTCCCTTTTAGCGGCTTATCATTTAGCAGCATCACAAAGCAACGAGGTTAAAACACTTTTAGATAACGCCGTGATTCTTTTTGACCCAAGTTTCAACCCAGATGGCTTACAGCGTTTTGCCTATTGGGCGAATACCAATAAAAGTAAAAACCTCAACCCAGACCCTAATGATCGTGAGTATAATGAGGTTTGGCCAAGAGGCAGAACTAACCACTACCATTTTGATCTTAACAGGGATTGGTTACCTGTGCAAATGCCCGAGTCTAGAGCGCGTTTAGTGACCTTTCATAAATGGTTACCTAATATTTTGACCGACCACCATGAAATGGGTACAAATTCTACCTTTTTCTTTCAGCCGGGAATCCAATCTAGAACGCACCCCTTAACACCTAAACTCAATCAGGAGCTTACCAAGCAAATTGGAAATTTCCATGCCAAAGCCTTGGATAAAATCGGATCCTTATATTATACTGAAGAAGATTATGACGATTTCTATTACGGTAAAGGTTCTACCTTCCCCGATATTAATGGAAGCATTGGTATTTTGTTTGAACAGGCCAGTTCACGCGGGCATATTCAGGAAAGCGACAATGGTATTTTAACCTTTCCGTTTACGATTCGCAATCAGTTAACTACAGCCTTATCTACTCTAGAAGCGGCCATTAACATGCGTCAAGAGCTGTTACAATACCAACACGACTTCTTTAAGAATGCTCGTAACGAGGGTTCAAAAGAAAACGGCAAAGCTATTGTATTTGGAGATGAAAAGGATGCTGCTAAAACCTACCATTTAGCCGAAATCCTCAACCGTCACAAGATCACCTTCCATGAGCTTAAAAACGATGTTACCCTAAATGGTAAGTCGTTTAAAAAAGGCTATAGTTATGTGGTTCCTAAAAACCAAAAGAACACGCGCCTTATCAATGCGATGTTTGAAAAGCGTACCACTTTTGAGGACAGCCTATTCTATGATATCTCGGCCTGGACCTTTCCTTTAGCCTTTAATTTAGATTATGCTGAGGGTGTTTCTACTTCAAATGCTGGAGAACAGGTAAAAGACCTTAAAATGAAAAACGGAGCCGTTTCCACAAATAGCAATTATGCCTATTTAATGGAATGGCACGAATATTATACGCCTAGAGCTTTGAACCACATCCTGAATAGCGACATTAGAGCTAAAGTAGCCTTAAAACAGTTTAGTATTGATGGTAAACGCTATGACTACGGAACCATATTGATTCCGGTGCACAATCAAAGTAAAACCCCTGAAGAACTTTACAAGTTTTTAAGTGCGGTCGCCCAAGACAACCATATACAAATTAACGGTGTTGGCACTGGATTAACACAGGGCATTGATTTAGGAAGTACCGAATTTAAAACTTTAGAACCTGCGAAAATAGGCTTGTTGGTGGGTGATGGTATCTCTAGCTATGATGCTGGTGAAATCTGGCATTTATTTGACCAACGCTATGACATTGTGGTTACCAAATTAGATACTGATCGTTTATCGCGCGCCGACTTGAGCCGCTATAACACCATTATTATGGTGAGTGGTTCTACATCTGAAGCCAATGCCAAAAACCTTAAAGCATGGGTTGAAGATGGCGGTACCTTAATTGGTTATTGTGGCGCCCTCAACTGGTTAAGCAGTAATGAGTTTATGAAAATCGATTTCAAGAAATCTGAACGCATAGCTAAAAACGTGAGTTTTGAAGAGCGCGGTGACTATTTTGGTGCGCAAGTGATAGGAGGCGCCATTTTTGAAGCCAAATTAGACCGCTCCCACCCTATTAACTTTGGGTATAAAAACAATACCTTGGCACTGTTTAGAGATACTACTATTTTTATTCCTGCCGACAAACAAAGCTATAACAACCCTATTCAGTATACAAAAAACCCATTGTTAAGTGGTTATATTTCAAAGCCTAATTTAGACAGTCTGGCAAGTACAGTACCGTTTAAGGTTGGACGTTTAAAACGTGGAAAAGTGGTTGGATTTACCGATAACACCAACTTTAGAGCTTTTTGGTATGGCACCAACAAATTGTTGATGAATGCCATTTTCTTTAGAGATCAACTATAGCTTCACCGCCAACACGGCGAGAAGCAAAGTTATTAAAATATAACCTAGTGCCCATATACTGCCAACTGTACATAACAACACTACAGTCACTAAAAGCAGCCATATGGGCACTAGTGTTATTACAACCACAAAACGAAAGGTTGCCATGAATTCAATCTCCACTATTTTGGGTTGAATGCCTTGTTTCCAGATGATATATGGTAAACAAACACTTATGAGTAACAAGAACTTGCACAATACTTTTAAACCATAGGGTGACTTGTGCTTCGCCTTTTCACAGTTTTTAAAGTCACTTTGTATACAACGATTTACAGCTTCAGGGTTAAGGAAGTCGACTTGCAAAGCTTCTAAACGTTCAGTTGTGCGGTCATAATTTTCTAAAGGAATATGCGTGGTAAGTTGTCGGAATTGTTTAGACACCTGTTCTTTTAAACGTATTACACTGCCATGTTGGTCTTCACAATCACCAGCCGTCAATGGTATGGTATTACCAATATACACGGTAACGGCGTCTCCAAAGTCCTCTGCTTTAAGAAAATTAAATCCAATAGGAACTAATTGCAATTGCAAATCGGGGCTTTGGTTAAAGACTTCAAAAATGATACGCGTAAACCCCTTACTCAAGGGGCGAACACGGCGTTGCAGATTATGTGTTGCTTCAGGGAATAAGGCAATAGCATGTTCTTGTTTGAGTAACTTGGCGCAGTGATCAAAAATATCTTCATTTTTGGAGAGCTCATTCCAGCCATCGCGTAGGCGGTATACCGGTAACATACGCAGACTTTTTAAAAAAGCGGCGGCTAAAGGCTTCTTAAACACGTTTGCTCGGGTTAGAAAGTAACAAAATCGACCGCTTTTGGTAGCAATCAATAAGGCATCCATTAAGGCATTTTGGTGATTGCCCACAAAGAGTACCGGGCCATGCTTTGGGAGCCGTTCTTTATAAACCAATTTCACCTTCTTATAGTAGAAAAATAAACCAAGGTTGAGATAGGCCCTTACGATATGTAGCCAAAGGAGTTTCATACGTAAATTTTTGAAGTTTTATAGGACCAATATAAGGATAGACCCAATCCCGAAACGATATGCCATATACCCCAAAAGGCTGCTAAAATGGCCATTCCGCCCAAACCATTAAAAAAGCTAAAAATGAGCAGTAAACCTAAACCCGAATTTTGAATACCCGTTTCAATGGCTATGGTTTTTCGGTCTTTAAGTGAGAAGCCAAAGCCTTTGGCAATCCACCACCCCAGGCCTAAAGCCAGTATATTATGAAGCATCCCCAACCCAAAAACATAATGGATATAGGTATTGAAGACCTCTAGATTATTTGAAAAGGCCAACACTACAATGGCCACAAATACAATGATTGAAATAGGTTTTAAAGCTTTGGATAAGCGTACTGCTAAAGCTTCGCGATAATGTCTAAAGAGCATGCCCAAGAGCAACGGAATCCCAAGAATAAGCAGGACCAGTTTTACCAAATCCATAGGATTTAAGGCCACCGCTTGTAACAACTGTGCCGTGGGTGGGTATAAATTTCCGTAGAATTGAAAATTGAGCGGGGTAAATATTATGGCCAAAAAGGTGCCCATAGCCGTCAAACTCACCGAAAGCGCTGTATTCCCTTGCGCCAAGTGGGTCATAAAATTAGAGATGTTACCTCCTGGACAGGCCGCTACCATCATCATGCCCAAGGCGATGCTAGGTTGTGGCTGCACCCAAAGCACCAGCAAAAAGGTCAGCAAAGGCAAGGCGATAAACTGTGATAGCAGACCCACCCAAACTAACTTGGGCTGTTTGGTCAAGGCTTTAAAGTCGTTGGGGCTAATGCCCAAAGCCACTCCAAACATCACTACGGCTAATGCGATATTTAATATCCATAATCCGTTGGTGTCAAAATTAATGGTTGCTGCATCTAATGTTTCCATAGGCCTAAACTACTGTACTCCCATTTTTCACTTGCTGTTCGGGGTTGAGTAGGATGACGTCCTTTCCATCTACTGCGCCCAGCACTAAGCATTCGCTCATAAACTTGGCAATTTGTTTTTTAGGAAAGTTGACCACGGCTACAATTTGTCGGTTTATAAGTTGCTCCATGGTATATAATGTGGTTATTTGTGCCGATGATTTTTTCACACCCAAAGCCCCAAAGTCTATGGTAAGTTGGTAAGCTGGTTGGCGTGCTTCGGGAAAGTCGTTAACCTCGATAATGGTACCGACCCTTAAATCGACTTTGGTAAAGTCTTCAAATGTTATTATATTATCCATAGGATAAAAATACACTATAAAACTCAATAGACAAATCTATGGCACGAACTCCTTCAAATATGTTAGCCCTTGGCACCAAAGCACCCGATTTTAAGTTATTGGATACCGTTAGCGACCAAATGCTTTCGTTAGATGAACTTAAAGGTCTGAAAGGCACCGTAATTATGTTTATTTGTAACCATTGTCCATTTGTGAAACATGTAAACACCGAAATCAGCCAACTGGCCAAAGATGTAAAGTCAAAAGGTATTAATTGTATTGCCATTAGCAGTAACGACGTGGAGGCTTATCCGCAGGATGGCCCCGAGTTTATGAAGCAGAATGCCTTGGCGCAGGATTTTATTTTCCCGTACCTGTTTGACCAGACCCAGGACGTTGCCAAGGCTTATGATGCGGCCTGTACTCCCGATTTTTATTTATTTGATGAGCATTTAAAGCTCGTTTATCGCGGGCAACTGGATGATTCTAGACCGGGCAATGGGCTCCCTGTGGACGGCAAAGATTTAAGACAGGCCATTTCGCAACTACTTTCAAACCAGGCTATCTCTGAAGATCAGAAACCCAGTATAGGTTGTAATATTAAATGGAAGGTTCAATAACCTGGGAGGTACATTTAATTTTAAATGAAGTAGAGTCTGATCTAAAATTAGCACACCATATTCCCTTATAACATTTACTACTAATAATTGATTATTGAAGCATCAAACATCACATGATGTAAAATGCAATTGAACCATTACCTTATCGTATGGTGCGCTACGCCTTTAATGGTTTAGGATTTAAAAAAAATAAGTACATTTACTTTTAACACGATTACATTTGTTTATTTAGGAGGGTATTGCCTATTAAATAGCAATGTATGTTTGTATATAACGAGTTGGGCAACATTAGAGAATGACAGAAATCAAACTATATAAATCGAAAAAAAAGGCACTAAAACTCTTCTTCTTATCTATTCCTTTTATTGTAATCGGAATATGGATGATTACGAGAGTGGAAAGTAGTGAAACTGACCGAATTATGGGTTGGATTGGAACTTGCTTTTTTGGTTTAGCAATTCCAGTTGGACTTTTTCATTTATTTGACAAAAGACCACAAGTTATTATAAGCGAAATTGGAATTTATGACAGAACAACTCATAGTGAATTTATAAATTGGGAAATAATAAAAGATGCATACCCTATAAATATTTACGGACAACATTTCATCTGTCTTTTAGTTCCTGAAAATTTTAGACCTTCTAAAAAGAAAAATAAATTTTATAAAGGTGTTGCTAAACTGAATGAGGAACTTGGCGCACAAGAATTAAATATTCAACTCGGACAATTAGAAATGGACACAATAAAATTGACTGAATTTATAATCGCAATGACACACGCTGAAAAAAGTAAAAAAGTGGAATTAATAAAAACGTTGCCCAACACCGTATAAAATTAATTGCTAGTGCAAGCTTACTTACGAAAATCCTCGCGGATTTTCTATTTGGTTTTTATTTGCAAAATTAGGTGCTTAAACCACGCAACTAATCTTATACAAAACAGTTGTAAACAATTAAACAAAATCATATGAGATTAATAAAATATTTGTTTCTTTTTTTAATAATTATTTCATGTAATTCGGGCGAATCTGAAGAAGATACAATTGATTACTTTGAAATAATTGTTCAAGAGAGCCCTTGGATTCTCGATAGAGTAGAAATATTAGAAATTGAAGGTGAAAATGGTTATACCTTCACGCAATCAGAGATTGAAGAACTAGCTGAAATTATGAAAAATAACTTCTACTGTACTTTTGATTTTTACAACAATGGTACTGGACAATGGAATTCTGAAGGCTACTGTCCAAATTGCGAAATTATTTGGAACCTTATATTAGAAGAAAATAAAATCGAATGGGCTAACAGATCATATATTCATTCTTATTATATCCGCTCGATTAACCAAACCATCGAAATTATATGGAATATAAATTATGAAAATGGTTTTGGTTTCTGGAAACCAGATGGTACACGTGTAAATGGAAACCGTCTAATTGGGAACTATGTTTGGAATTAACTGTTTACAACAATGGCTATAATCCATTGCTTGCAACATGCTAAACCAAAAAACTGTATATTTAACTTGGCTTGATTCCTACTCCGAAAATCCTCCCACGCCCAAAAGCGTGGCTGGTCGGATTTTTGCTACGCACAGTTCGCTCCGCTCGTGTCTCGCAACAGAATCAAAGCCAAATCGAAGTTTCAGCGCGGCTAAACAAGTTAGCAGCATCTCAAAAAATACCGTATCAAATTGACCAATTAGAATTCCTAATGAATGAACTTATTCGAACCAAAAGTCAAAAAACTGATTGAGAATACAGACTATTCTGGACTAAAGAAGGTACTATCAGACTATCCTAATCTTGCGAATAAAGGAATTACAATCCCTTTCGACTTATTCTGCCGAGCGAAAGCACATCCATTACACAGGATATGTGATGCGGTTTTTGCCCGTAAAATCACAGATGATGAAGCTGTTAATCTTGCCAAAGTATTTTTGGAAAATGGAGCAAACATTGATGGTGACAAAATGAAAAATGAAGGAACCCCTCTTTTAGCGGCGGCCAGCCTTCACGCAGAACAATTGGGAATCTTCTATATTGATAATGGTGCGGACGTTCATTACACTTATAAAAATGACGGTGCTTCAGCTTTACATTGGGCAGCTTTTTGCGGTCGAGACAAATTAGTGGAAAGGCTAATAAAAGCAAATGCAGAAATTGACGAACCCGACACTGAACATAAAAGCACCCCAATTGGCTGGGCAATTCATTCCTTACAATCGAACGATATGGGAAATAAATATAATCAGCTGAAATGTATTAAATTGCTTTTAAGAAGTGGTGTGGACACAAATAAGCTGGATAAAGAAAAATACGATTATTTACACTCATTATCTAAAGATGACCCTGAATTACAAAATTTACTAACCTAAAAATAAGAATACGCTGCTAACACCGTGTATAATTGCCGGCGCCAGTTCGCTTCGCTTGTGTCATTGCTAATTAGAGCCTACTTACGAAAACCCTCCCACACTCAAAAGCGTGGCAGGTCGGATTTTTGCTACGCACAGTTCACTTCGTTCGTGTCTATTTGGTTTATATTTGCTAAATTAGGTGCATAAAACACGCCACTAATCATACACAAACACGTCAGCCCAGCTAAACACCTTGGCATTAATATGCTCAACCATGAAAATAGGATTAAATTGCTTAACTTTAAGTACTCATTCATTCTTAAATTTCTTCGATATGCAAACCAATAAATGTCTCCAACTAGGTATAGTTTTATTATTAATTTTTTCCTGTAAAAACGAAACACAAACTAAAGTTGATTCTGAAATTAAAGTTGTAAAAGAGATCAAACCTCAATATACACTAACTAAAGACCAAACACACAATAAATTTAGCAGCACTATTGAACCTATCTTGAGAGTGAAATCTGGCGCTATAATTGAAGCATTTACGGAAGATGCATTTGATGAACAATTGGATATAAACTCTACAGTTGAAGATCTTAAAAATTTTAATCTAGACCTTGTACATCCGCTTACTGGACCTGTTTATGTTGAAGATGCACAGCCAGGAGATGTTTTAAAAATCACTTTACATGAAATTGAGGTTGGCGATTGGGGCTGGAATGCCATTGTTCCTGGATTTAGTTTCGTTGCAGATTCTATTGAAGGATCATATTTAAGAACTTATAAATTAGGAAAAGATGTTACTCATGTCAATTTTAAAGACAATATTAGACTTACATTAAACCCATTCCCAGGAGTTATGGGAGTTGCACCAGCAACTTCAGAATTATTGTCTACCATTCCTCCAAGAGCCAATGGAGGAAATATGGACGATCCAAACATGACTAAAGGCACTACGATATATTTTCCAGTTTTTGTTGAAGGCGGCTTATTTTCTATAGGTGATGGGCATGCTCTACAAGGTCATGGTGAAGTTTGTGGTACTGCTATAGAAGTGCCTTTACGTGTAATTTATGAAATTGAATTAGTAAAAAACAAAACCATAAAAGAGCCTCAATATGAAACTGACGATTATTATGCAACAACAGGTTTTGGAACAACTATAGATGAAGCAGCTAAGAAAGCCACATTATACATGATAGATTATTTGATGACTGAATATCAACTTACTCAGTTAGAAGCTTACGCTCTTTGTTCTTTATCTGCTGATTTAAAAATTGCTGAAACTGTTGATGTTCCTCATATGCTAGTAACCATGCATATTCCCAAAAGTGTTTTTGAAAAAGATCATAAATACTAATGCCAACTCTGGGTATAAATAGCTACGCTGAACCTTAAGATTGCTTCGCCAGTTCGCTGCGTTCGTGTCATTGCGGTTTTTAGTAGCCGTTTAAGTGAAACTTTGTATATGAATACGGCTACAGATTTCTACGCCGTAATTCTTACGAATTTTGCTACGCACAGTTCGCTCCGCTCGTGTCTCGCAAGCAAATCGAAGATTCAATGCGGCTAAATACGTTGTACTTCATTTTTTGAATCACCCTTAGACGAAAGAGCGTTGTTCAAGCCAAGAGTTTTTTTCTCTGAATACTAATTTCTGCGAAAAGCAAAGGGAATGCCCAACAAAACCAACTAGCAGCTTCAAGACGTTCAAAAAGAGTTCCTATCTCAAAAACACTAGTTATGCCCACAAAAACACGAAAAAAAACAAAGCCCATGGTCACAATATAACTTCGAGTCATCCATTCTCGATGTAATAGAACTTTTTGCTTTCGTATGGCTAAAACAGCCATTCCGGTGGTCAGCAACCAAGCGATTCCTAAACCTCCTAATCCTAGACCAAAAACCCAAGAGATGTCAGTTGTAAAAGCGAGATAAAAGGAAGCTATACTTGAAATTCCGATGGCAATAAGGTAAATCTTTCCTAATCTTTTATGTGAAATGAATTTACCTTTCCAGCCTAACCAGAATTGCACAGGCCCCACCAATAATGCAATCATACCTATACTGACATGAGTAAATATCCAAAACTCTCGACCTAGAAAACGTTCCATACTGGAAGGATCCCACAGGACGTATGGCATTGCAAAAGTTATTATAAAGACAAGGCTTAATACAAGTGCCAATACTAACAGTGATTTCTTACCCAAAGGGATTCTAGTCGTTGGAGTTGAATTCATGTTAGGATCATTAAATTAAAGCTAATATAGAGATTCTAAATCACTCTACCTATGGTGTTTACGCAATTAGAGGAATAGCAAGAAATGCATAACAATGCGTATAATTAATTGCTTTGGCTTGTGTGTACTGGGAAAATCTTATGCTTTAGCCATTTAAATATACTCAAAGACATATTCAAATACTACTATTCTTCATTAGTTATCCCTCCCTTTTTTTGTGGTAATTAGAACTACACCATTAGCACCTCTTACACCATATATTGATGCAGATCCTCCTTTCAAGATATCTATACTTTCAACATCCGAAGGTGGCAACGCGGATAATTGTGACATATTTGATTCCATACCATCTATAAGTATTAAAGCATGGTTTGAACCGTGTAATGAACCTTCGCCACGAATTGTTATCCCACCACCTGAATAGGTTATTGAAGGTGAAATATTAACAATAGCGTCTATAATATTCGAATACTTTGAGAATCCGTATTTGTCATCATTTTTAAGACTTGTAATAGCATAGGATTTATCTTTCTCGTTAATGTGTCCATATCCCATAGCTACATCAATACTTTTTTTGCCAGGTTTAAATATCAGATTTATTTTTATTTCTTTTGTTTTTTCATCGATTTTGACTTTTTGTGAAGAAAAACCTTTGGCGCTAATTTTGATTTTATCGTTGACTAAACAACTTACTTTAAAATTCCCAACGGAATCGGTCAATACCGTTACTTTACTGCTTAACACTTTAACTTCAGCCTTAACTATCGCAATATTTTCTAAAGTTGTAACAGTTCCTGTTACAGTTCTTTCTTGAGCATATAAAATACTACTAAAAAAAATTATATAGACAAGTAACAACGGACTAGTAAATAAATTTTTCATGCTTTTTTTTCAGGTATATAAATATACACTTTATATATAATTAATATGGTTTACTTGAAAACTTTCGGCGAATTTGAACTGATAAAATTAGTTTTAAAATTGGATAACGAAATCATAACCATTCAATCGGGTTATAGACTTGTTAAATATAAATAAGGATTTCTAAATTTGATAGATGCCTGGATTAATGCATTCTTTTAGTCGGTTTACAGTTTAAGATGATGCTTTATAAATTGTGATAATGGTATTTTAACATCAACGAAATTGATGATTTCTATGATATAAGAAAAATAACAGATTGTTAAAACTTTACTTATACCAACACCAGCTATATTTGCTTCGCCAGTTCGCTTCACTTGTGTCATTGTGGGTTTTGGCGGCTGTTTAAGTAAAACTTTGTATATTAATACGGTTTCAGATTCTTACTCCGAAAAAACTCCGATTTTTCTCCTCAACGAAATCGAAGATTCGACGAAGTCAGATGATAGCCAAGTTGAAGATAGAGCGGCACTAAACCGTTGGCCTTTATTATAACAACCATTAAGATTCCCGATTTTTAGGGAAATTGAAAATGAGAAAATTCGAAATCATATTAAGAATAATGATCGCTATAGTAATAGGCGAATTGCTATTGGTATTGGGCACCACTTTAGTACAAGAACTAATTTTTTCTGGAATTGGATGGGGTAATTCAAGCAAATTTGAGCTTTTAGCTATTGGATTAGGCTCATTTTTAGCAGCAGTAGCCTCTGGAGCAGTAGCATTTCTTATTGTAAAACAAGCAACTGGGGTTCCAAATATGATTCTAAGCATTTTGGTAATTTTAGAAACCGTATGGCTGATAAAATCTGGTAGTTCTGAAGAACCAATTTGGTTTTCTGGGTTAGCAGGTGCACTATTAATTCTTGGAATTTGGGTTGGTAGAATACTTGTTGCTAAATTGAGAATACCCTCTAAAACTTAACTATTCACAACTACATAATAAACAACTATGAAAGTAACACTAATTAGCATTCCTGTACGAGACCAAGAAAAAGCTTTAAAATTTTATACAGAAAAGTTGGGCTTTTTAAAGAAGAAAGACTTACCATTAGGAGGTGGAAATAGATGGTTAACCCTAGTGTCACCAGAGTGGCAAGATGGACCAGAAATATTACTAGAACCGGGACCTAATCATTTCGAACCCTGTAAAGTTTATCAAGACGCATTGTTAAAAGCAGGATATCCTTACACGCAATTTGATACTGATAATGTTGATGCAGATTATAAACGATTAATGGATTTAGATGTAGAATTCAGCATGAAACCAACTGTAATGGAAACCGTAAAAGTTGCCGTTTTTAATGACACCTGTGGAAATAATATTCAACTTATAGAACACTTGTAAAACCACTAATGCCAATACCGGTTATAATCCATTGCTAACAACCAACCAAAACCAAAAATCAGTATATTTAACTTGGCGTAATTCCTACTCCGAAAATCCTCGGGCGAAAGCACGCAACAAAGCATATATAAACACGTTATTAAAAGATTTTAAAAAAAATTCTATGACTAGCAGAATTTTAAATAGACTTATACTTCTTGTCATTCTTATGGCGACAAACATAAGTATAGGGCAAAATTCAGAAATACTTCTCAAAACAGATTTTGATGGAAACGTGGTCGAAGGCTCAATCCAAAACTTAATCGATAACATTAGAGCGGGTGAGAAAATTAGGGTTGGTTGGAATCTAGATTTCGACAACGATGGAAAAGTGGATTTAGAACATTGGATTGACGCCAATTTTTTGAGTATCTTAAATGGGCATGTATTCAACCAAATAGAGCCCATTTATGCTCAAGGTCCAAATATAGAATTGCCTCAAATCCAAATTAGAAACTCAAACCTCATGTGGACAGCAATAGTTGGAACTAATGGAAAACTGATCAGTCGTTTTATAAAGCCGGATTTGGTAAATATAACCGATGAAAATCAAAAAAAACAAATGGAACTGATGACTCAAATTAATGAAGAATTAGTAGAAACAATTTGGTCAAAATTAAAGTAAGCAAATATAAAGTACTTACAACAACAGTTGGCAATAATTTAAAAAATTGCCTATAGAACTAAAAATGATTTTATGAAACCAACCAAACTCAGCCACTCTGCATTTTTTGCTTTACTCGTATTATTCTCTTTATTAAGTTGTAAACACGAAATTGTAGACCAATCTTCAGCAGAACAAGAATTAAGACAAATGGAGAAACTTCAGATTCGAGGGATTCTTGAACAAGATTCCACCATTATCAGAAAACTATTAGCCAATGATTTAATTGTCAATGCTCCAACAAATACCGTATTTGATTTAAATGTGGTTATGGATGCTTTCAAACAAGGTTATATTAATTACTCATCCTATGAACAAAAGATTGATGAAATTAAAATTATTGAAAACATAGGCATAGTAATGGGTTTAGAAATAGTGACACCAACAGGTTTAACTGGTAATGTAGGCAATACTGAAAAACGACGATTTACAGATATTTGGATGTATAAAAACAATCAGTGGCAAATGATTGCCCGACAAGCAACAAATATTCTATAGAATGATTTAGAATAAATAAAACTTTGTATATTAATACAGCTACAGATTCCTACTTATAGATGGATTTAATTAAAACCTGTAATATATAAGAACTTTAATATGAAACTAGAATCTAATGCCTCGATACAAATTCAAAAACCAGTAGCAGTTGTTTTTGAAGGCATTGTCAATCCGGCGAACATGACCCAGTATTTTATTTCGGAAAGTACGGGACGATTGGAGACGGGAAAAGAGGTGATTTGGAAATTTCCTGAATTTGATGAGAAGTTTCCCATCACCGAAATCGATATAAAAACCAATCGTTCAATTTCATACGTATGGGATCCAGACACTGTTGTCACCATTACTTTAGAACAATTACCAGACCAAAGCACTGTAGTTAGAGTGAATGAAAAGGGAAAAGAATTTAATGAAGCTAACCTGAAATGGGCATTAGAGAATTCGGGAGGATGGGCAAATTTCCTTGCTTGTATGAAAGCTTATTTAGAGTATGGTATACAACTTCGAAAAGGAGCCTTTGACTTTATGCGGAACAACTAAAACAACAACCTAAAATTAGTATCAAAATGAATACTACACCAGAACATGACGCACGAATTGCAAAAATGACCTTTGCTTCTGTATATCCCCATTATGTAACTAAGGTTGAAAAGAAGGGTCGAACCAAGGACGAATTACATGAAGTCATTGCATGGCTTACAGGATTTGATGCGCTCAAATTACAACAACTCATTGACGACAAAGTAACGTTTGAAGCTTTTTTTGCTGAGGCCAACTTAAACCCGAATGCACATCTTATTAAAGGTGTTATATGTGGCTATAGAATAGAAGATATTGAAACGCCATTAACCAAACAAACGAGGTATCTAGACAAGTTGATTGATGAATTGGCAAAAGGCAGGAAGATGGAAAAGATTTTGCGTAGCACCTAGTGGCACTAAAAAAGATGAACACTGTAGTGTTGAATATAAATTGCTGAACAGGTGTATTTTGATTCAATTTCTTTCACTAACTTACTCACATTCAACATTACTATGTAAGTTGCACTAATCACTATTAAACCATTGAAATGCTGTGAAGTGTCACAGCCCATATAAAGTTCAAACACCAACCACTAAATTTGAGTATCATGAAAGTATTACAATTACTTATCTCCCCACTAATTTATGTTTTGTTTTCCATAAGTTTACCTGCACAAGACAACGCATTATGGTTACGTTACCCAGCAATTTCGCCAGATGGCCAATCCATTTTATTTAACTATCAAGGTGATATCTATAAGGTAGATGCCACCGGAGGAAAAGCGATTCCTTTAACCTTAAGTGAAAGCTATGAATATGCTCCAGTTTGGAGCCATGATGGCACACAAATCGCCTTTGCATCTAATCGCTATGGTAATTTTGATGTTTTCACAATGCCTGCCACAGGTGGAGAAGCGAAACGGCTTACGTTTCATTCTAATAATGAAATACCCAGTGATTTTAGTAGAGATAATAGCCATATTATTTTTTCGGCACTACGGCAAGATTTAGCCACTAATGTCCAATTTCCAACAGGGGTTATGGCCGAACTATATGCAGTTCCAGTATCAGGTGGAAGAGTAAATTTAGTGCTCTCTACCCCATCACATGACGCTAAGTATAGTCCAGATGGAACCAAGCTGATTTTTCACGATAGAAAGGGCTATGAAAACGATTGGAGAAAGCATCATGTTTCTTCAGTTACCAGAGATATTTGGGTGTACGACTTAACTAGTGCTAAATACACTCAATTAAGTAAGGCTTCAGCTGAAAATAGGAATCCTGTTTTTGACACTAACAATGATGATTTTTATTATCTCACAGAAGAAAGTGGGTCTTTCAATATTCATAAAAGCTCTTTAAGCAACCCAAGTACAAATACCGCTATTACCACTCTGCAAAATCACCCGGTCCGATTCTTAACAAAAGCCGAAACTGGTGAATTATGTTTTAATTATCATGGAGCAATTTACACTTTACGGCCAGGAGAACTACCTAAAAAAGTTAATATCACAATTGGTTTTGACGGCCGCCAAACTTTAGATAAAGTCGTTAAAGTTAATGGCGATTTTACAGAAGCAAGTCTTTCGCCAAATGGAAAAGAATTTGTATATGTATTTCGAGGTGAAGTTTTTGCAAGTAGTATTGAGCATGGGACCACTAAAAGGATAACGAATACCCCTTGGCAAGAACGAAGTGTGAGCTTTAGTCCAGACGGAAAATCAATTCTCTATGCTGCCGAGGTCAACGACAGCTGGAATCTTTATAAAACATCAATTACTAAAAAAGATGAGAGCTATTTCTTTAATGCCACAGTTTTAAAAGAAGAAACTCTGTTGGCGACTGCTGCAGAGGAATTTCAACCCGCCTTTTCACCAAATGGAAAAGAGGTGGCTTACTTTGAAAACCGAACAACCTTAAAAGTGCTCAATTTAGCCTCTAAACAAACTCGCACTATTCTTTCTGGAGCGCACAATTACTCTTATGCCGATGGGGATATGTGGTATCAATGGTCGCCCGACAGTCATTGGTTTTTAGTAAATTTTGGACCCAAAGAACGCATGTTTTGGCCAGAGGTAGGTTTAATTGAAGCCTCTGGTTCTGGTACCTTAAGAAACTTAACCCAGAGCGGTTATGAAGATTACGCACCTAAATGGAATATGGATGGTAAAATGATGACTTGGATATCTACACGTCAGGGCAAGAAAACTGAAAATGGAAATTCAGCAGAAGGAGATGTGTTTGGATTGTTTTTTAGTCAAGAAGCTTATGACCAATATAACTTGTCAAAAGAAGATTATGAATTATTGAAGGAAAAGGAAGAAAGTGAAAAGAAAGATGACAAACAAGATAGTGATGACAACAAAACCAATAAAAAGTCTGTAAAGGAAAGCGTTGATAAGGATGAAATTAAACCGTTAGTGTTCGATTGGGAAAATCTTACAGACCGCAAAGAAAAGTTAACTGTACACAGTTCTAGAGCATCTGACCATATTTTATCAAAGGAAGGAGATAAGTTATACTATCTTACTAGATTTGAAGGGAAAGACAACCTTTGGATGACCGACCTTAGAAGCAAAGACACTAAACAATTTGCGTCCATCAATGCAAATAGAACCAGGATGGAACTGTCTAAAGATGGCGACTTTATTCTAGTATTAGCCGATGGTAAAGCCTTAAAGGTAGATACAAAAGAAGGAAAAGTGAAACCAATAAATACCAACGGTGAAATGATTTTAAAAATGGCCGATGAGCGTGCTTACATTTTTGAACATGCCTGGAGACAAGTTCGCGAAAAATTTTATGTTGAGGACCTTCAAGGTGTAGATTGGGATTTTTACAAGGCTGCATATCAAGGTTTTCTTCCTTCAATTAATAATAACTTTGACTTTACTGAAATGCTCAGCGAAATGCTTGGCGAACTCAATGCTTCACACACAGGAAGTGGTTTTAGATATGAGGCAGAGAATGGTGACGCAACAGCATCATTAGGATTGTTATATGATTATTCGCATACCACTAATGGATTAAAAGTTGCCGAAGTTCTTAAAGGTGGCCCTTTAAACAAAGCAGCCTCAAAAGTGAAAGCGGGTCATATCATCGAAAAAATTAATGGGGAAGACTTAAGCACTGCTATAGACTTTTATCAGTTACTCAATAGAAGCGCAAATGAAAATATGCGTATATCGGTCTATGACCCAAACACAAAATTGAGATGGGAAGAAATTGTTAAACCAATTTCTTTAGGTGCCGAGAATCAACTTTTATATGAGCGATGGGTAGATACACGTCGTCAAGAAACACTCAAGCTCTCAAATGGCAAACTTGGCTATGTTCACGTTAGAGGTATGAATGATGCAAGTATGCGTACGGTCATTGAAGATGCTTTAGGAAAACATATCTCTGCAGATGCCTTAATTGTTGATACACGTTTTAATGGTGGAGGCAATCTACATGATGTTCTCTCAGATTTTTTAACAGGTAAAAAATATATTGATGTCATTCCTCATGGTCAAGTTATTGCTCATCAACCCATGAATCGTTGGATAAAACCATCTATAGTTCTAATGGGTGAAAGTAACTATTCAGACGCTCATTTGTTTCCAGTGGCTTACAAAATAAAAAACGGAGGAAAAACTTTAGGTATGCCGGTACCCGGAACGGGAACATTTGTCTGGTGGGAAACCCAAATTGACCCTAGTATTTATTTTGGTATTCCTATGGGTGGCTGGCGACCTCTGGGTGAACCTTTTCTTGAAAATAATCAACTAGAACCGGATATCCGAGTATTAAATGAACCAGAGAAAATAATATTTGGTAGAGACCAACAGTTGGAGGAGGCCGTTAAATATTTGCTTAGAAACAATAATTAAATTTTTAAACATCTTTTATCAGACCTGATTTAATATGTAGTATACATGAATTCAAATAATAGTTTAAAAAAATAGGCTTGATTTTGGGTTATAGCATATGACTATTCTTTAGTAAAATAGAAAAAGCGACGTAGAAACATCGCTTTTTCTATAAAATTTTAGTTATGGTATTTAAGATTTACTTCTCTTGCAACACCCTCTGATAATGCTGCTCATGTCCAGAGGCTATAGATGTTTCACTAAAACTTAATCTGGCCAATTCTTCAATGGTAGTTGCAATTCCAAGCTCCAATTGTGCCAATGACATTTCGGTATTGGTTCCATTGTAAAGTGCGTTCATGGACCCATTAATTCGATATTGATTTTTGTCTAAATACGAGTAGTACTCAGAAATAGCATTATTGATTACAACTCCTAATTGCTTAAACTCGCTTCTAGCTAATTCAAGTTCCATAGCTGCCCTCTGTTTATGTTTTTCGGCATAGTTACGTCGTAGCACTTTGGTTTTATATGGATCTGGAATAAGACCCTCTCCCATTTCAACCAACGGGATATTTTGATACTCAAGTTCAAAATTAGCATCTAAATCGTTATGATTTCCTTTGGAGATTCTTAAACTGTTTAGTTTAGAACCGAAGGTTTCTAATGCGCGTGCCATTTTTTCGGTACAACTATTAATGAAAGTATTCACATCGATGACGTTCTTTGCTGTTCTAGCTTGCTCCATTTGCTGTTCAAAATCGGTATTAGAAATAGTGTTATCCATAGTGGTCGTTTTCCCCTTAACCAACGCTGCTTTTTGTGCTTCACTTAGCGAATTATACTTCGCTGTCATTTGCTTTGCATAGGCTGGATCACTCATCATACGCTTCATTTCAGCCTCTGAAAATGGACTAAATGTCATTGAAGACATTTGATTGGCAACGGCATTTTTAGCGGCTATTTCACGTTGGTCTTCAGTCATACTTTTTATCTTTTCAATTCCGCCCATACTTTGAATGATTTCATTTTGATTTATTAAATTCATTTGGTCTTGGTATATCCCATCAGTCCCTTTTTCATCTAAATACGCTTGGTGCTTGGCGTTAAAAACGGCTTGCATATCACTTTGATACGTGATCATTTTATTTTTAAATACTTCATATTGCTTATCGAGAGCCGAACCGCTTTGACAATAGATATCACCATTACATTTATACTTGAAGGCTGTCTCTGGTGTGTCTTGAAAACTAGGTACTGCTTTTAATAAACTCAATAAATTGGTTGTTCCTAACGGTGAATTATTTGAATTTTGAGCCATAGTGCATTGTGAACTTAGCACTAGTATGATTAAATATTTGACTATATTTTGCATGATTTCGATTTTTAATTGATGAATTATTGTATACTTAAAATAGATTGCTCCTATTCATTTTTAACACATTAAAAGTCAAATTAATTTATTACTTCAAAATGTTATTAACTTCTTGGAGCTATTGCCGATGGAACTAAATTTTCGATTGGTTTAATGCTTTTTAAATAGGCAAAAATGGCTTTTATTTCATTATCTGGCATTTGCGAAAATGAGGTCCATGGCATTGGAGGTAATAAAGACCTACTTCCGTCTAAGCCCTTGTACTTCCCTTCTTTCATAGCTTTCAAGAATTGTGCTTCAGACCAAGTTCCAATACCCGTGATGTCTGGGGTTAAATTTGCAGCAAAGGAGGTTCCCCAAGGGCCCACTGCGGCCGTACTATTCATATTAAATAGAACAAATGATTTTGTGATTTCTGGATCATAAACCGGTATGGCCTCATTTTGATTATGACCAGACAATAATCTATTTGGGTCATGAATTGGGCCTTGCTCGGTCATAATCTTTGGTGTATGACAATCATTACAACCAATAACATTCACCAGATAATTTCCGCGTTTAATAAGCTCTTCGGTGTTCATTTGTTCTACATACTCACCGTTTACTTCATTAATTTCACTGGCGTCTTTACATCCCATAATTAGGAGCCCTGTAAAGAAAATTGCCGATTTTAAAATTTTTGTTTTCATGTAATACTATTTTTTTTAGATGTTAATCAAGTTGCAAATTTCAAAAAGAATTGCGACCTAAAAATTGATTGAAATCAATAGAATACTGAAGAGCAAAAATGTTACAGAGAATCTTAACTTTTTATAAAAAAAAGTGTCCCTTCTATCCTATTAATGACATTTGGATTTGAATATAAATGTGTGGAATGCTTGTATTTAATAAGAAGTATTAAGATTTCTTTATTCTCGAAAAGGTCTCAGGGGTCATTCTTAGGTAAGAAGCAATATATTTTGAAGGTATTTCTTGAAACAGTAACGGACTTCGTTTTAACACTCTATTATAGCGCTCAATTGGAGATGTGATTAAAAGATCACGCTCGCGTTCAAGCTGTTGTATAAGTACCTGTTCCAATAATTCATTCCAGTTCCTTTGCAAAGCTGGAGAACTCTCTAACAGCTCAAGCAAGGCCTTTTTTGGTATCACTTTTACTAGAGATCCTTTTAAAGCCTGTATATAGTATTCAGTTGGTTGTTCAGAAATGAAACTCTCTAGGTCTGCTATTAAATTGTTTTTATACCCGAAACGAATTGTGTGCTCTTCATTTTCATCGATAACAAGAATTCGCAAACTACCTTTAACTACAAAATAAAGATTAGTATCTAAGCCCCCTGAAACTTTGAGATAGTCATTTTTTTTTAGCCTTAACATTTTAGTCCAAGATTCTTGCTCAAAAATCTGTTCTAATAAAACTTGTATTTGTTTCATTGTAAAAGTATTTTAAGGTGAAACTAAAATACTATTTTAATACCAAGTTGGATTAAAATTAGTGCCTTTAAGTTAATCAATATAATAATAACCGTTATAAGGAAATATTAGATATTAAACAATACTTCTTGGTGATGATACGTTTATCCAAAAAATAAATGATATACATCATGTTTTAATGATGTATCTTGTTATTAGATACTCGAAACAACTAAATCAGAGTAGGCTAAATAGCTAATAATATCACACAAATTTTAATGACAAAACACTTAAAACATGAATCAAAAATTAACTAATTCACTCATTCGAACACCAGAGGCTCTAGTCACAGAATTTTTTGACCGAGTTTGGCATCATCCACATGAATTGGATGCAATAGACGAACTTATGACAGAAGATTATGTTATTACAACAGCTGGCAAAGAAATTAAGGGAAGAAACGCATTTAAAAAGTGGGTTGGCGAATTTCACCAACAACTTCTTGAAGCAACTACTGAAAGTGTTGATATATTCTTCAACGAAAGGAAAGATAAAGTGGTTTCAAGGTGGGTGTGTTCAGGTAAAAATAATGGATTATTCGGGCTTGACCCAGATCACCGTTTTATTTCCTTTAGCGGAATTGCAATATGGAGCGTTAGAGACAATCGACTCTCTGAATGTTGGGCTGAACGAAGCGCATATGAACTGTATCAAAATCTGATTTCGGGTAAAAAAGAAAACGATTTTGTATAATAATTAAAGTATTTTTTAAACTAACATTAAATAAAAATGATTGCTAGAATCTGGGAAGGTAAAACCAAAATAGAACATTAAGAAGCCTATACTAAGTTTATGATCCATTGTGTACAACCTGATTACAAAAAAACAGAAGGATTTGTAAACCATATGTTTCTAAAACGTTCAGACAACATATTTGCCTATTTTAAACTCATAACCTTTTGGGAGAATTTAGAAGCTATAAAAAACTTTGCAGGAGAAGATTTTGAAAAAGCAAAATACTATGATGAAGACAAAAACTATTTGATCGAATTTCCTGAAAAGGTGACTCATTTTGAAGTATTTTAGACCCCTTCTAAAACGGTTTGTTTTCAAACTTAATAAATTTAATAAATGAAAAAAGTCAATTTAATTTATCTATATATTCAAATTACAGTAATTTTTTTTTCTTGCTCTAAGAATTATAAAGGAAATACAGATAAAAATGATGTCAATTATTATTCACAAGAAAACTATAATAGAACCGCAGCCGAATGGGAACCCGCTTTAGGAGCGCTAGTGGTTTGGCCATTAAGCATTCCGTATAAACTTGTTATTGAACTCGCAAAAGACGAGCATCTTTTCACTGTTGTTGAGAGTGAAGACGCTCGTAAAGAAGCAGAACATTGGTTTTCCCAGTGGCAAATAGATCTAAATCGTGTAACTTTTATTTACGCCCAACAAGGAGAAGATTCGTGGTGGACAAGAGATTGGGGGCCTAGTGCTATTTTTACACCTAATCATACCTTTAAGCTAGGAGACGGAAAGTATATATATTCAACACCCATTACAAACTTAACATGTAATGATTCTTTACAATTTATCTATTTTGATAAAAACAATAAGATTGAATTAACTCAAGTTGATGATGATGCAACTATAGCAGTAGGCAAACAGTTAGGTTTTGAGCTTTTAGATTTGCCCTTTAACAATACTGGCGGCAATGTGCTTAATGATGGTTTAGGAACGGCCTTTTCAACATGCGTAATCTATGCAGAAAATAAATTTCATGGTCTAGATGAAAATGAATTTTTACGCCTCAACGATTCATTATTAGGATTTAAACGTTACAATATTATTTCTAATTTTGAAAAACGAGGAATTCAACATATTGATTGCTTATTAAAACTAATTGATGAAGAAACTATTTTAGTGGCAGAACCTCCAAGTGATCACGAACTTCATAAAGTTTATAACGATATCGTTCATCAAGAGCTTTCCAAATTAAAGACAGCTTATAACAGACCATATAAAATTTTAAGAATTAAAACTGCTAGATACAACAGAAACCAATTAGCGGCCTATACAAACTCACTAATATTAAATAATACGGTTTATGTTCCATTATTTAATATTGATCAAGATAGCGTAGCCATTAAGACCTGGGCAAATGTTATGCCTGGTTATAAAATTAAAGGATTTAAGTTTTTGATAGACGAAGAACCTTTGGTTAGTGACAAATTAAAAAGTCATTATGTAAATTATGGATGGAATTCAGGAGACGCCTTACACTGTAGAACAAGAGCTATTTGGAATCCAGAAATGCTTTTCATTAGTATAAAGAAAATTGAACCCGAAGTTAAATCCAATCAAGATCTTATCCTCTTTGCATCAATCATTGATTATAGTAAAAAAGGGTTGATAAAAAGTGAAGCTAAACTTTTCTGGAGATTAGTCGGTGAAGACAGATGGAATACTGAACCACTTAATCAAACGGAAAATGAAAATCATTTCTTTGCTCAAATTCCAAATCAAAAGTCAGGTGCTATAGTTGAATATTATATTACTGCTGCTTCAATATCTGGCAATAGAGAATCAAGACCAAGTACTGCACCATTAGGAGCTTATAAGTTTACCATAAAATAATAAAATTTAAGCTAAATATATAAATCCAGAGCCCCTCTTATTGTTAAGATAGGACTTGTGATTCTATTGCACCTTTCTTTCAAAATTATGAGAATCCTAACACTTTATCTAGACAATTAACTTTCATAAACCTATTTGAATTTTTAGTCTTAATAATGCAACTTTTCTCTTAAAAAGTGAAACAAATTGATTTTTGGATCGTCTATATCCGAAAAAATACGTTTACACATGAAAACTTGTACCCCTAAAGGCAACAGATTGGCAACACTTGCAATAGTATCTATTCTCCTTGTATCCTGCCAATCTAAACCAAATATTAACGATCAAAATTTAACTCAATACCCAAATATTATGAATGCAAATAAAAATGTCGTTAAACAATACGTTGAGCACTTTAATACAGGAAACCTTGAAGGTTTAAGAAGTGTTTTTTCTAAAGATGCACTAGTTTATGGTGTATTAGGATGGGGGAAAGTGGATGAAGTGATGCCTATTTGGAAAGCTCTTGTGGAAGGCCTAGCCATAGAATTAACCATTGAAGACATGGTTGCCGAAGGCGATATTGTGGCCGTACGATATACCGAGCGCGGCACTTCCAAAGCTCCTTTCTTTGATAAACCTGCTACTGGTAAATCCTATGAACTCGTCGCCATGGAATGGTTTAAAATCAAGGATGGTAAAATTGAACGGCGTTGGGGCGCACGTGACGCGACTACACAATCTAAACAATTAGGATGGGATATCCCAGCCTCTAAAGCAGATGTTAAGTTAAGTCATCTCACTAAACATTCGTTTATAGTCACCCATTAAATACAGTATTTTTATGAAGACATCTTTAAAAATCACCTTAATCACCTTATGCACCTTTGGCTTTTACTTTATTTTGGACGAGCTCTATTTTAAAGTGCTACGGAAATGGTTTATTGAACTTACCAATCATTTTGGATTAAGTCATACCATCACTTATTTAATTTCTGGAATTCCTATATTTTTGGGAACCTATCTTATTAATCGTAAAACATCGATAATTGAAAGTTTAGGCCTGCGAGGTTCATTTATAAAAGGCCTGCTATTTTCATTTATATGCACCTTACCAATATTTATAGGGTTTAGTCTCGTTTTTGAGATGAATCATGAACTCTCTATGCATACACTATTGGTCACTGTGGTCTCTGCTGGGCTTTTTGAAGAACTTTATTTTAGAGGGTTTTTATTTGGACAGCTGTTTAAGTATACTCGACTTGGGTTTATACCTTCGGTTTTTTTAGGTGCTCTCTTTTTTGGATTAATTCATTTATATCAAAGTACTGACCTAACTGAACTCATTCTAATCTTTTTAATTACTTTTTTAGGTGGTATTTTGTTTGCTTGGGCTTATGCTGAATGGCATTTTAATATTTGGATACCAGTGTTTTTACATCTATTAATGAACTTTGCCTGGGAATTGTTTAGTGTTAGCGATACTGCCATTGGAGATAAATATTCAAACATTTTTCGTTTTATAAGTATAGGTCTCATCATTGCTTTAACAATCCTATATAAAAGGTCTCGCGGCATGACCTTAGCCATTAGTAAAAAAACCCTATGGATAAAACCTAAAGCGAATAATTGATAGGTTTAGCGTCAAGCTAAAACTTCTCCCTTAAACCCTTCCTAACTTGATAAGTTTGACCTTTTACCATAGTTAGGCCGTAAAATTCATCTAGGTAAATGAAGCGAAACTTCAAAAATACTCGTATCTTATTCATCTTCTTATTAATACATTTTAACTTACTGCGCTAAATTTCAATAGATGATCTATTATTGGTTGCATTTTATTTACATTTTTATTGGCGCTAAACTGTTTTGGAAACCTGTTGACATCACCTCTGATCTCACTAGAACTAGACGCGTCAACCTATTAGACTGTGAATCCTTGCGCTACATGGCCAACTCAAAGTATTTCTATTATATGGATTTAATACGCTACGAAGTGGTTTTTAGGTCGAAAATGTATGATGAAACTGTAAAAAAAGGCATGTTTGGAGTCTTGGCTTCACAAAAGATTATTTATAAAAAACCTTTAAAGCTATGGTCTAAATTCAAAATCACCTTGGTTTTAGATGGTTGGGATGACAAATGGGTGTATCATCGGCAAATTTTTGAGCAAAACAACCAGGTTTGCGCTATTGGGTTTACAAAAGCAGGATTTTGGAAACATAAAAAAGCGCAAAGCATGATAGAGATCTTAAGAAAGTGCGGCATTAGCTCTTCACCTAAAGCGCCTTCTACAGAAGTATTAGACCTGTTTGATAAGGATTATGACCTTTTGAAAGCTCCTAATGGTTAATCGCTATGTTTACAAATTATTCAATTGGTTGTCCTTACCATCCTCGCTAATGGTCCAAAAGAAGCCTACAAAAAAGAACTGATCAGCTGCTGGTAGTAAAGCTCGTCTAGCAAAATTACCGTTGTTATCCGGAGTATTGGTAAACTGATAGCCGTTGATATTTTTAAAGCCCAGTACATTATTTACCGAAACATAAAGTATTTTTTGTTGACTTATTAAATAAGCCCAATTGAGGCTAATACTGTTATACGATTTGGTTTTGTCACTTAAAAACGAACTGCTATTTGGATTGTTGTAGGGTCGTCCAGAGGCAAAGGAATAACTAAAACCTACCTGGCTTTTCCAAGCTTCAATCCAATATTTTCCCACTGCCGAAAAGTTATGGGTATTGGCAAAACTTGGTGTTGCTTGTTGCGGAAAATTTTGATAATCCCTTTTTGTATCCAAATACGAATAACTTAACCAGTAATCGGTATTTTTAATACTCTTATTGTCTCTCCAAAACAGGTCTAAACCTTGTGCATACCCCTTACCAGTATTAGAATACTCGCTATCAAAACCAGCAACGGAGGTATCATATTTCAATAAATCATCATAGACTTTTCTATAGGCTTCAACCCTAAAAATGCGATTATCCTTTACAAATTGGTAATTGAGTATATAATGGGCGGTTTGTTGTGTTTTAATAGATGGGTCAAATTTTAAATAAGCATTAGATGCATTTTGATAAAAATTCCCATAAGCGACTGATAATTGTGCGTTTGGTGACGTTTTGTAAGCAATAGAAGCCCTTGGCGCCAATTTAAATTCGTTTGATAAAGTATAGTGATCGCCACGCAATCCTATTTTCATAGCAAATGATTTATTGAAAATAAGATCGGTTTCGGCAAACACGGCAGTATTGTGGTTGGTGAATCCATAGCTGGCTTCAACCGACTCGTCTTTGTAAGTCTCTTCAAAATCGGTTATAAAGTGTTCAGCACCAAAATTTAATTTAAATCGGCTACTAAACCGCTTTTTCAATTTCAGTTTTAAATGACCTGAATGCTCATGATCATTAATTTTAGGAACATCGAGCCTTAATTTTGTGGATGCAAGGGTATAACTCAAACCTGTTTCTATGGACCAAGCCTTATTTAAGAGGCCTTGATAGGTTGTATTGGTATAAAAATTTGAATTATTGAGTTTTACATAAAACCCTTCAGGCTTGTTAATGTCTTCTTGAGTAAGTTCAAATGAAGCTGCATCAAATGCTGCATAGCTTTTTAGCCATCCCGAGGCAAATTTTTGTCTAAAAACAGCCTCGCCTTGGGCTGCCCGATAGGGTTTGTTCCAGTCGTTTCGATCTGGAAATGAGGCTATATACGGTGCTAAATTAATATAAGTGGCATTCACACTTAATGAGGTTTTGTCCCATTTTTTGGTATGACCTAAACCTCCACCTACACTCATTATACCAATATCGGTTTTTTCCTGATCGGGTTCGTCGATGGTATTTAACAACAAGACACTTGACAAGGCATTTCCATATTCAGCAGAGTAACCTCCGGTTGAAAAGGTAATTCCATCAAATAAAAATGGTGAATAACGACCGCGCGTAGGTGTATTGTTGGTCGTTGGTGTGTATGGTGTAAATACGCGTATCCCATCAATAAATATTTGTGTTTCATCAGCATCTCCTCCCCTTACAAATAAGCGTCCATCTTCTGCAACGGTTGTAGTACCTGGCAATGTTTGCAATGCGCCAACAAAATCACCTAAAGCACTAGCTGTAGTGACTACGTCGAGAGGCTTTAATACCGATACCTTGCTATTATCACTCGCTTCAAATGTGCCTGCGGAGATAACTACAGTATCTAAAGCATCTACATTTTCACGAAGTTTTATTTCTAAATTACTTAAAGTAGAAACATCGCCCGATATTTTTTTAGTTTCGTAGGACAAATATGAAACCACTAACACTTGATTTCCAACTTCACTCGTTGTAAAAATGTATTCGCCTTTGTCATTACTCGTGGCACCATCATAGGTGCCTTCTAAATACACATTGGCACCCATTATGGGTTGCAAATTGGTATCAAGCACTTTTCCTTTAAGGGTGGTTTGTGCGTGTATGGCTGCCGAGAAGAATACGATTAAAAGTGAAATTTTAGTACTCATGATTAGTTATTTTAAATGTTCGTTTTGAATTGATTAGGACAAATATGAAGCACTAGATAGCATTTTTAAATTCTTAATAACCGAATTGTAAAATAGCTATGATGAACTGTAGATTGAACAAAAAAAGACAGTTGTACTCATCCGTTTTGGAAGTGAAAATCACTAAGTACTTAATATTATAAACGAACTTAAGGACCTTGTTTAAGCCCTATAAATGTGCCCTTTAAATCCATTTAAAATTTATTTTTTAAATTTATAGTGATCTAAAGTGTAGTATTTTTAACACAAAAACTGAATTTACTAAATTCTTTAAATCTCAACTAATAGTTAAGAACCCTAAAATCTAAATAGATTTATTAATCTAACCATGAGGATATTTTTAATTTTTATTTTATTACTATTTTATAATTTCAGTGCCTTATCGCAAGCAGACCGTAGCCAAACTTATAACACTACAGTACCTATTTTACCTGGCGATGGAAATGGTTTTGTAGGCACAGTCACGATGGTTTATGCCTTTGGCAATTGCTTTGGTGATACTGTCATGGCTTATGGTTATAAAGATCTACAATTAAAAGAAGTGAAATATAAAGGCCAAACCTATACGCCCTCCGCTCTAGGCTTGGACAACTTTAATGACCCTAAGCTTTACACCTCTCTAACCAGAGTAGACTTAAGTTGTTCATTTAATCATATTACCTTTAACCAAAAAACGCTCACCTATATTTTAGATGATTATGACCTTGGTTGTTTTGGTCAAACTGTTACTATTGCATCAGGGAATCCAGAATACAACAAAAATTTAGGAGCACTTGGCGCTAATTTTGATAAGGCTCGTTTTGGAATGAGTATCACTTTGGCCGACAAAATCGAAGCTCTTTTAAAAAAGGACAGAGAAGCAAAGGAGTATCGTGACATCATGGTACAAGTAGGCAACACAACAGATTTAAAAGAAAAACTTCGTTTACTTAAAAGAGCGAAAAAACTTGCCTCTACCACGTTTGATAAA
Source organism: Geojedonia litorea (assembly GCF_042654525.1). Classification (NCBI taxonomy): domain Bacteria; kingdom Pseudomonadati; phylum Bacteroidota; class Flavobacteriia; order Flavobacteriales; family Flavobacteriaceae; genus Geojedonia; species Geojedonia litorea. Next base: position 329,435 of record NZ_JBHSGP010000004.1, on the reverse strand, counting down.
CTTGCAGTAGATAATAGTATCAAGCAAACTGAAGACGCTATTGAGAATACAAAACAAGAAGCAAAAAACAGTAGTAAAAAATCATCAAGCTCAAGTGGACTAGTTTTAACTAGTACGAGTAGTAAATCAAAAAGTACAACAAAAGTTCCAAGTAAAGTAAGTACTGTGTCTTCTCAAAGCAACTCAACATCCTATTCAAATTCACAGTACAACGCACCCAGTTATAATATACAGCAGTCTATGTATACTAATAATAAACTATATAATAATAGCTTTAATGAAATAGACAAGGCGTTCTCTCAACTTTCTGATGCAATCGGGTCAATTATGGAACGTAAACGCAAAGAGCGAGAAGCCAGAGAGCGAAGTAGACTACTTAAAGAACAACGTATAAAACAAGAAGCCCAAAGAAAAAATAATTTCTATAGAAGAGCTGATAAATCTATCAAGGAAATAAAAGAGATTGTCAATAAACGAAAACAATTCTTTATAGCTAATAATGCGCCTACCTACACCATAGATGGCAGTGCTTTTGAGCCTATTTACATTATCTATGCCTACACCCAGAAAGGTTATGCCAATTATAGTGATTATGCTTCCTATCCTGACATATGGAACATAGGACTCAAAAAAGAACATGCTACTGTCTATTATTCACCAGTGATGGCCATATTTCCATTTTCCAATGGTACTTATCCTTATTTTGATGATATTAAACGAAACATTTTAAATAATCATCTTACTATAGACCCTAATCAATATGATATTGTTTTTTTAGATGCTCAACCTTCAGTAGATAAGATTATAAAAAGTTTAAAGGAAAGTATGAGCAATGCTATTTACAATCATGCGTTTTCATCGGCAGTACCTTCTAAAGAAGAGAATATTAAGTTTTTAAATGATAAAATTATTGCGGCAACTTCGTCAAACTATTGGGGAGCGTCTAACACTGTTAAAGGTAAAAAAGAGCGTATTGATTACTTTGGCTCAAGCAACACCAAAAAGAAAACCATAGATTATTTTAAACCCAAAGACACTACAACAACCAAGACTCAACAGGAATATTTTAAAGCAAGTCAACCCAAATCAAAAGCAAAAAAAGACTATTGGGTCAAACCCAACACAAAACAAGACTCTACTAAATCAAAAAATAATATATAATATGAAATCTTTAGTTATTGCACTAGTATTCTGTTTTACAATTTCAGGATATGCGCAGAATTTCACTTTAGCAAAGGCCTACTATAAAAAAGCCCAACAGGAATACAGTAATAAAAGTTACAAAAAGGTTTTTGAGTTACTAGACAAAACAAAAGAAAATTTAGGCGGTGAAACCAATCCCGACATTATTTACTTAGAGGCCATGAGTCATTACAGGAAAGATACCAACGTAAATAAGGCCAAAATGCTATTTAATGAGTTTATGGTTCAGGCAGACCCTAATGATAGTAGAATTGACGAAATCTCAAGCCATATAGTAGATATAGAAACAGGTGATATGGTTAATGAACATGGCTATTTTGTAGATCGAACCGGGCGCAGTGGTGACATGAAATTATTTTACGATTCTGGTGAACTCGAATGGCATTTTGAAATTGTAAATGGTAAAGGACATGGCTTTATCCGCGGTTATGATAAAGAAGGAAACCTAATTAAAAAAGGCACTTATGTTAATGGCCAGCTAGAAGGGGATTATTTTTGGTATCGAAAAGATGGTAGCATTTGGAAAACTGAAACATATAAAAATGGCAAAAGAAATGGTATCCAGAAAACCGAATACAATTCCACCATGTATTTTGAAAGTATGTACGTAAACGATCAAATGCATGGTGAGTCAAAGCGGTATAATGGCAAAGGCGGGCGCCTCACAACTATTTCGACCTACAAATGGGGTAAAAATGATGGTCCATATACCACTTATTACAAAGACAATAAAATAGCCGCAAAAGGCACCTTCAAACCTTATTATATAGATGGTAAATCTGTATCAAAACTAAACGGACCCTACACAGAATATTATCCTAATGGTAAAGTAAAAGCGTTTAAAAACTACGAAAAAGACAAACTAAAAGGCCGTCAAAAATACTATTGGGAAAACGGCAATTTAAAGCGTTGGGAACATGTAAATACAGACGGCACTTATTATGGAGAAAGAGCTTGGTATTTCGAGTCTAATGGAAAATGGAATGTAAACATTCAATACGAAAACGGTAAAGCTTATGAACTTCTTGAAGAAAGAGATGTCAATGGTAAAAAACTAAGGCTTAGTAAACTCAAAAAGGGTAATGGGCTTATTAAACGCGTAAACGACAAAGGCATTGTTATATATATGGTAAAATATAAAGATGGCGAAAAATATGGAGATGAATATACATTTTATGATGATGGTAGCGTAAAAAGTGTGACTACATATGGTAGCGGAAAGCCCGTTTCAAAACTTTATAAAGAAAATGAACATTTTTTTGATCATAAAAATTTTTAAGTTGACAACCAATTATAACCTCATTCACTAACAGAATGGTGTAAGCCCTATAGCTTATATTTATTTCATAGCCTTCTAAAAACTTCAAACTTTAATAAATTACTGCAATTCACATTCGCAACAAGCTAAAGTAGGCAAGCCTTATTTTTTATGGCATGTGGTCATTATTCACCATAAGATTAATATATTTAGTCCTTTATTTCAAATAGGTTTTGCATGGGTTTTATATTTGTTTTTGTAGAATTGAAAAGTCTAAATCATAAGTGTAACAAATAAACTTTAAATGCTACTTATAGCGTAACTAACTATCCAGATTTGAACAAAGAACTAGAACATAGTTTTGTAGAATTGCTTGAAAAGCACCAAAACATTGTACATAAGGTTTGTAGGCTTTATACCAACAACCAAGATGCGCACAATGATCTGTTTCAAGAAATCACTATTCAACTATGGAAAGCCTATCCAAAGTTTAGGGGCGATTCTAAATTTAGTACCTGGATGTATCGTGTTGGCCTAAATACCGCCATAACACTTTACAGAAAGTCTAAACGAAGAATCACCACCCAAGAATTTGATGCGGTACAATTTAGAATAAAGTCGGAAGTCTATGACGATACCGAAGAGCAGCAATTAAAACAGCTATATAACGCTGTATATCAATTAAATGATATTGAAAAAGCCTTGGTGTTTTTGTATTTAGAAGATAAAAATTACAGTGAAATAAGTGAAACTCTTGGTATTACTGAAGTCAATGCACGCGTAAAGATGAACAGAGTGAAGACAAAATTAAAAACAATATTAAATCCGTAAGATTATGGATGAATTAGAAATATTAAAAAAGGATTGGAAGAAGGATGATTCTAGATATCCAAAACTCACTTATAATGAGATTTATAAGATGATCCTTAAAAAGTCGTCTTCCATTGTGAAGTGGATTTTTATCATTAGCATTTTAGAATTTGTGCTATGGACAGGGCTTTCATTTGCACTTAAAGATGCCGATTTCAACAAAAAATTTGAATCCTACCATGCCGAAAATATCATGATTCCGTTTATGGCTTTGGGTTATATTATATTAGCCTATTTCTTTTACAAGTTTTTTATGAATTACCGAACCATTTCGGTAACAGACAACGCCAAGCGGTTAATGGAAAACATTTTAAAAACACGTCGTACGGTGAAGCAGTATGTGGCCTTTAACTTAATCTATTTGGCAGCTTCAGCATTTCTAGTTTTAGGGATTCAATTTAACAGGGACGACCAAATGATCGCCACAATTAATAAAGCCACTGCAAACGGCGAATTATTTAAGTTTTATGCACTAACAATAATCATCACCCTTGCAGCCCTTGCTATCATGATAGGGGTTATCTTACTGTTTTACTATCTTATTTACGGTATTTTACTTAAGCGACTTAACAGAAATTATAAAGAATTAAAAAGACTAGAAACGTAGTGTTTCGTGTTTGGTGTTTAGATGCTAGTAAATATCACTTTTAATATCTAGCTTCTTACATCTAACTTAAGATTACCATTCACGCATTTTATTAAGCTCTTCTTGCGCCATAATCTCTTCTTGTGGGATAACCTTTAAAAATGAAGGATGCTGCTCAATGGCATATTCAATTTTTTCTACAATACTATCAATACTATCGTTATCATAGTCAATTTCCAATGGTGGTTTAATTTCCATGGACTGCAGAATATTTTTCTTCTTAATTCTAAGACCTTTTTTATCAAATGAGCGCCTAAATCCATCAATAACAATAGGAACAACCACTGGCCTATATCGTTTAATAATATGTGCTGTCCCTTTTCTAATTGGTTTAAAGGGCGTTGTGGTTCCTTGTGGAAAGGTGATCACCCAACCATCACCAAGAGCCTTCCCAATATTTGAAATATCGCTCAACTTTACCTGTCTATTTACATCTTTACCTTCGGCCCTCCAGGTACGTTCAATACTTACCGAACCTACATAAGCCAGAATTTTAGGTAACAGACCAGACTTCATGGTCTCTTTGGCGGCCACATAATAAATGTTAAGTTTAGGATTCCAGAGGTAACCAATATTTTTTATGGAGTCATCCCTATTACTCAAACTGGCATTGAATACATGAAACATGGCTACCACATCAGCAAAATAAGTTTGATGGTTTGAGATGAACAATACATTTTTATCAGGAAGTGCTTTAATGATTTCTGAACCATCAATTTGCAGTTCATTAAACCCTCTAAAACGCCTGTGCGTCATGGCTCCCAAAATTCTGATGAGCCATTTTTTTATAAAAAGTATATGTCCGAAAGGATTCCTTTTGAATAATCCCATAGTAGTTATTAGTTAGTGCGAAATACAAAAATAATAAACTGCAGGCTATAAAACCTGTTTTAAAAGGTCTTTTAATTCACTTAACATCATTGCGGTCGCACCCCAAACTATATGCCCGTTGAGTTGAAACGCCGGAACTTCAACCTCTAATTTGTACGATGTTGGTACAACAGTTTTAATCATATTATCGTCCTCAACAAAGTGAGACAGACTCACTTCTATCACATCATCTACTTCATCTTCTTGCCTCACAAATCTTGGGGTTTTAGGGCATACTCCTAAAAAGGGATACACTGTAAAATTGCTAGGAGGAATATATAATTCAGTCAGGGCCTTTACAACTTGTACATCACATTTTTGCACTCCTATTTCTTCCTGTGCTTCTCGTAAAGCGGTGAATTCGATATTAACATCTCCTTTTTCAATTTTTCCTCCCGGAAATCCAATTTGCGCCGAATGCACTCCTTTATAGGTTTTTCTTAATATTAAAGCAAATTGCGTTTGCTGTTGACTGTTTGGATAAAATAGAGCCAGAACACCTGCTTTTTTGGCCTTTTTCATCAATTCTTTATTGCGTTCCATTAACTCCAAACGAAACGGAGGAGACATTTTAAGATGCGAGGATTCTCCTGGAAGTTCAATATTTTCTATTTTTGAAACAGAATGTAAAAATGTATTAAAATTCATGATGAGAATTCTTTTATTAATAGGTCTATCCTTACTTTTTTCGAACTGTGAAGATAAAAAAACCAATCAAAACAAAACAACTTCAACTACAGATTCAATAATAAAAACCGAACCTATTGAAATTAAAAAGGATACAGTAACAGAACCAGAACGCGAATTCCCAGAACTTACTGATGAAAACGCTATGGAATTTTTTCTTCACTATTCAGAAGATTTAAAAGAAGATAAAGTTCGACTGACTACCGACTTTGGCGACATAGATATTCTTTTATTTGACAATGTGAGATTTCATAAGGCTAATTTTATTTTTCTCACGAAACAAGGCTATTTTGACGGTACGCAATTTCATAGAGTGGTCAATAATTTTATTATTCAAGGCGGAAATACAGATGATATAGACATTGCAAAAAAACGCACCTATATTGGGAAATATTTATTGCCAAACGATAGTAAGCGTGGCTACAGACATAGCCGTGGCGTTATTTCGATGCCGAGTAGTGAGATTGAAAATCCGCATAAATTGGCGTCGCCATATGAGTTTTTTATTGTCCAAAGAGATGCCTATCACCTTGATGGCGATTATACCATTTTTGGGAGAGTGATTAGAGGTATGGATGTTGTAGATGAAATTGCCGCACAACCTACAGACAACGCCGAGTGGCCACTTCATAATGTCTATATTCAAAAAGCAGAAATTATAAAATAATTAAGAAAATTGGTCTTCTAAATTTATAACTTTAAAGCTTCAATTTTAATAATTAACTAATGATAAAACTACCATTATCAAAGCCCTTATCTGCTTTGAGTTTATGTGCAATCGTAACATTTACGGCATGTAAAGACGACAAAAATGAACCAAAAATGAGCGACAATATTTTAGTTCAGGAATGGACAGGGCCCTACCAAGGTGTTTCTGCATTTGATAAAATGACCGTCTCCGATGTGAAACCTGCAATGGAAGAGGCGATGGCTTTAGGCCTTGCAGATATTGAGCGCATTGCAAATAGTCCCGAAGCACCTACTTTTGAAAACACCATTGAAGAAATGGAGCGTTCCGGTAAAGTACTTAACCGGGTTTTTGTCTATTACGGCATCATGAGTAGCAATGTATCGTCTCCTGAATTTAGAGATGTACAAACCGAATTGGCTCCTAAAATTTCAGAATACAATTCTAAAATTTCACAAAATGAAGCTCTGTTTAAACGTATTAAGGCCGTTTACGACGCTTCACAGGAACAACCATTACCTGCAGACCAACAACGTGTTGTGGATTTGATCTACAAAAATTTTGAAATGAATGGTGCCAATCTTGATGAAGCCAAAAAGAAGCGTTATGCCGAAATCAACAAGGAGCTATCCTCATTATACACCAAATTCTCCAACAATGTGCTACATGACGAAGAGAACTATGTCACTTATTTAACCAAGGATCAATTGGGTGGCTTATCGGAAGGTTTTATCAAATCGGCTGCAAAAATCGCGGCAGACAAAGGGCAAGAAGGTAAATATGCCATTACGAACACACGTTCATCCATGGATCCATTTTTAACCTATTCTACAGAGCGTGAATTGCGCAAACAAGTGTGGACCAATTATTACGCGCGCGGTGATAACGGCGATGAATATGACAATAACCAATTAATAGCGCAAATTTTAAAACTCCGTAAAGAGCGTGTTGGTTTAATGGGTTATGATAATTATGCCGAATGGCGCTTACAGGATCGTATGGCCAAAACACCTGAAAATGCTATGAATTTAATGATGGCAGTTTGGCCGGCTGCTATAGCACGTGTTGAAGAAGAAGTTGCCGACATGCAAGCCGTTGCTGATGCCAATCGCGACAATATCTCTATTGAGCCTTGGGATTATAGATATTACGCCGAAAAAGTGCGTCAAAAAAAGTATGATCTTGATAGCGAAGAAGTCAAGCAATATCTACAACTCGATAAATTAACAGATGCTATATTTTATGTAGCTGGTGAATTATTCAATTATAAATTTACCCCTGTTGAAAAAGGGAAAATACCTGTATTTCACGACGATGTCAACGTTTGGGAAGTTACCGATAAGGATTCTGGTAAACATATAGGTCTATGGTACTTAGATCCCTACGCCAGAGAAGGCAAACGTTCGGGAGCTTGGGCTACGACCTACAGAAGTTACGACTCGTTTGATGGTGAGAAAAATGTATTAGCCTCCAACAATTCTAACTTTGTTAAGCCAGCACCAGGAGAAGCTGTTTTAGTGTCTTGGGATGATGCCACCACCTTTTTCCATGAATTTGGTCATGCATTACACTTCTTTTCTGCCAATGTAAAATACCCCACCTTAAATGGTGGTGTGAGGGACTACACCGAATTTCAATCGCAGTTATTAGAACGTTGGTTATCTACAGATCAAGTGATCAATCAGTTTTTAGTACATTATAAAACGGGTGAACCTATTCCTGCTTCTTTGGTTGAAAAAATCAAAAAAGCTTCAACCTTCAATCAAGGATTTGGTACAACGGAATATTTAGCTTCCGCTTTAATCGATATGAAAATCCATCTTGCCGATCCCGAGAATATCGACGTAGATAAATTTGAACGTGAAACTTTGGCCGAGCTCAACATGCCAGAAGAAATCCCAATGCGTCACAGAACACCTCATTTTGGACATGTGTTCTCCGGCGAAGGTTATGCAACAGCCTATTATGGTTATATGTGGGCAGATGTTTTAACCAGTGATGCTTCTGAAGCCTTTAGAGAAGCGCCAGGTGGATTCTATGATGCCGATGTTGCCGAAAAACTCGTGAAGTATTTATTTGCACCACGTAATTCAATGGATCCTGCTGATGCTTACCGCTTGTTTAGAGGCAGAGATGCCAAAATTGAAGCTTTGATGAAAGATAGAGGCTTTCCTGTCCCAAAGGATTAACTATTGGCAAAAACAATAAACTTAAAAAGGCATTGGTATATATCAATGCCTTTTTATTTGTCTCTATATAAGTTGGGTAAACTAATTTTTAGTTTCACGGCTAATAGACGCACTATAATTACAATAAGCCCTGCAATGACAAACACAAAATTGGTGTCGTTCATAAACTCTCGAAGCAAAAAATAGGTTAGGCCTCCTAAAATACAAGCCGTTGCGTAAATTTCCTTCCTGAAAACAACTGGGATTTCATTGCAAAGTATATCCCTTATGACGCCTCCAAAACAGGCAGTCATGGTTCCGAGTGCAATACAAATAATGGGGTGCAATTCTGCTTGAATCCCTTTTTCGATACCTACAACCGTATATAATCCTATACCAATAGTATCAAATAAAAAGAGTGAGGTACGTAAATAATTGATCTTATCTTTAAGAATTATCGCTAAAATCGTGGCTCCAAAAATCACATACACATAGGTCATATTGGTCATCCAAGACACTGGAGTTTGGCCAATGAGCATGTCTCTTAATGTCCCACCGCCAACGGCTGTAACGAATGCAATGATGAGCACACCAAATAAATCCATGCGTTTGTTCATGGCTACCAAAACACCTGAAACAGCAAAGGCAACCGTACCTAATATATCTATGATTTGAAAAAACATCACATGTTCTGGGTATAATAATTATAGTCTTTCAATACAGTATCTATAAACTGAATGTCTGAACTGCTTGCTTTTTTGATTTCGGTAACTTCCACAATTTTGGTACGTAATTTAATCAGGGTTTGGTAATCTTTAGATTCTTTTGCAATAGTAAAAGTATCCTTAATAATTCGTGCATCATTATCAGAAAGCCGAATCACATTGGGATACGTAGGCTTATAGTCTTCTCGTAAATCTTCTAAAATGGTATGATTAATGGTTACTTTATCCTTAATCGAGATTACTGCTGTCCCGGCAGCCATGTCACCAAAACGCTGAGAACGTTTGTTGAACATAATCACAAAGAAGCCTATTCCAAAAATGTAAATGTCTACAATCCTAAAAAACCACCGTACAAGATAATCGGCCAAGGAGGCTTGGTAACCATCAATTTTAACCACCCTTATTTTCATGGCTTTCTTACCTATGGTTTGACCTTCCAAAAGGGACTCTAAAACCAAAGTATAAAATATAACAGGAAAACTTAAGATGGTGTTGATACCAATTTGGGACCATTCGTCCATGTTCTCAAAAGCCCCAAACACATTTCCGGCAATAATTAAATACCCAATTTTTATACAGGTATCTAATATGAAGGCTAATAAGCGCTCTCCCACTCCAGCGGCCTCAAAATTTATTTTTACATTTTGAGTTGTGTTAATTTGTAACTCTGACATTTTATATTTTAATTTAACGACTGTATGAGAGAAGTTGCATTTATCAAGCAAAATAAAGAAAAATGGTTGAGTTTTGAAACAGCCATTTTTAATAACGATTTTAAAGATCCTGATGAACTTGCTTCACAATACATTCATTTAATCAATGACCTCTCCTACGCTCAAACGTATTACCCCAAAAGTAAGGTAATTGTCTATTTAAACCAGCTTGCCGCCAAAGCTTTTCAGAAAATTTACAAAACCAAACGAGAAGACACCAACCGTATTGTTGAATTCTGGAAAACCGAAATCCCATTGATTACCTACCAGTACCGTAAATTTATTTACGTGGCCTTTATTATTTTCTCGATGTTTACGGCTATTGGTGTTATTTCGGCAGCCAACGATGGTGAATTTGTGAGGTCTATTCTTGGTGATCAGTATGTGAATATGACGATTGAAAATATTGAGGCTGGCAACCCGGTTGCCGTTTATAAGAGCGGGAGTAATTGGGGGAGTTTTATTGGCATTACTATAAACAACCTTCGCGTAGGTATTATCGCATTCATTTTAGGTATTTTTGGCGGTTTTGGTACTGTTTGGATACTGTTTAAAAACTGTATTATGCTTGGCTCTTTTCAATACTTTTTTTATGAAAAGAATGTGTTTTGGGAAAGTGTAAGAGGTATTTGGATTCATGGTTCTATGGAAATTTTTGCCATCGTTATAGAATCTGCCGCAGGTTTAATCCTAGGAGCCAGTATTTTATTTCCCGGAACCTATTCGCGATTTAACTCTTTCAAGCGCGGTGCCAAAACAGGCGTAAAAATCCTATTAAGTACATTTCCATTTACATTTTTTGCGGGATTTTTAGAAGGCTTTATCACCCGCTACGCCAATGACATGCCCAACTATTTATCGGTAAGTATCATTTTAATCACCTTGGGATTAATTGCCTACTACTATTTGATCTATCCATTTATGGTTCAAAAGAAATTGAAAGCCGAACTATTAACCTCATTTCCTCAAAAATGAGATATCCTTTAGGCATCTTATGTTTTTGTCTGTTTCTGTTATTCACTAACGAATGGCAAATGCTTGCATTTAATTCGTTTCAGCAACCACCATCTGAGCGGCAATTTGAAGCCGATTTTAAAGAACGATATACTGGAAGAAAATACAATTATGAGGGTAAAGAGGTCGTCAATAATGAATTAAACCCCGTAAATGGTGAGGCCTCAAAATATCAAAACGTCGATCCCAACCTCAAGGAAGACAACAATTATAATGAAAGTTCATTCGATTTAAGTCTGTTAAATTACCTGTTTATCCTCGCACTGGTTCTTGCAGTCATCTACCTTGTCTATATTCTTTTTAATGATGGCACTAGCGGATTATTTTCTTCCAGAAGAAGTCAAAAATTAGCCTCCTTTGGTGATATCAGTGTCGACTCTATCGAGCATATCGATGTGCAGGCTCTAATCAATGAGGCTGAATCCAAGAACGATTATAGACTGGCGATTCGCTACTATTATTTGTTGGTGCTAAAAACCTTAAGTCTCAAAAACTACATAAAACTTGAAGACGACAAGACCAATGCCGAATACCTCAATGAAATCGCCCAGACTCACTTTAGTCAGGGTTTTGCGTACACTTCTTATTTGTACAACTACATCTGGTATGGTGAGTTTCCGTTAAACAACCAGCAATACGCTATTGCAAAGCAACGTTTTACAAACCTTTTAAAAGATGTAAAATGAAGAAGTCGGGCATCATCATTGGGATCATCGTTGTGTTTGTTATCGCATTGGCATTTACCTTAGACTTTAACAGAAACAAGGTTATTGATTGGACCGAAACCTATAACGAAAAAAGTAATAAACCTTACGGTACAAGTGTACTCTATAAAGAACTACCAAAGCTTTTCAAAGGACATAAAATGCGTACGGTTTACCATACACCTTCTAATTATCTTTATGCCAATTCTGAAGATGGCTACGGCGACCATGTTGCTTATGGGTCGTACCTCATTATAGGCAACTCCGATTATTTGGAGTATGATGATGTAATGGAACTATTAAGGTTTACCAGTAATGGCAATACCTTATTTATTTCAGATTATAACTTACCCGAAAAGTTTCTGGATACCCTGAATATAGAAATAGACGCCTTTAAAAATACAGACAGCATTGCCCACTTAAAGTTCAACTATCGCGGGTTGGAGGAGCGACATACCCAAATTGACAAAAGTTTAAAGAGTTATTACTTTTCTACCTATAATGGTGATAATTATAAATCATTGGGGCATCATAGCAACGACCGCTCATTCAGTAATTTTCTGGAAGTCCCTTTTGAAGATGGTTTTATTTACTTGCATTTGGAACCCAAAGCCTTTACCAATTACAACCTTTTAAAAGATCAGCATTACACCTATGTAGAAGGAGTTTTGTCCTATTTACCTAATGACAATCTTTATTTTGATTCGTTCACCAAATATTACGATTCCTATTACGGTGACGTACAAGAAAAATCAGATTTGAGTTGGTTTTTAGAACAGGCTTCGTTTCGATGGGCTTGGTATACCGCATTGATCCTTACACTCTTATTTGTAGTATTTAATGCCAGACGCAGACAACGCGTTATCAATATCATCAAGCCTTTAGAGAATACAACGGTTGGATTTGTGAAGACCATTTCAAACCTTTATTTTGAAACTCAAGACCATAAAAACCTCATTGATAAGAAAATTATTTATTTCCTTGAAAAAATTAGAACCGATTATCATATGGATACTTCTACTTTGAATGACGAATTTATAAGTACATTGGCTTTAAAATCTGGAAAAAAATACGAAACGGTAAAAAAACTCATCAACTTCATCAATTGGCTACGTACCAAAAACGAATTTTTTGAAGACAATTTGATCAAACTTAATAAACATATTGAAGATTTTTATTCTAAATAATTATGGAAGAACAACATACACCCACGCCTGAAGACCAAACCCCTGAACCCGTTAATGAAAATTCCCAAGCGGCTAAAGACCTTCAATTTGAAAATCGATTGGATCTATCAGAATTGCAGGCTAATATTCAAAACATAAGAAAGGAAATCGGCACTGTTATCGTTGGGCAAAACGAAATGATTGATATGCTCATCGCTTCACTTTTAGCCGGTGGACATTCGTTAATTGAAGGTGTACCAGGTGTGGCAAAAACTATCACAGCAAAGCTTTTGGCAAAAACCTTGGACGTTGGGTTTAGTCGTATTCAATTCACACCAGATTTAATGCCTAGTGACATTTTAGGGACTTCGGTATTCAACTTAAAGACCACCGATTTTGAATTCAAGAAAGGACCTATTTTTTCTAACATGATTCTTATTGATGAGATTAACAGAGCACCTGCAAAAACGCAAGCGGCACTTTTTGAAGTGATGGAAGAACAACAGATTACCATTGACGGCAATGTGTTTAAACTGGAAGCGCCATTCATGGTTTTGGCTACTCAAAATCCTATTGAACAAGAAGGCACCTACCGCTTACCAGAAGCCCAATTAGATCGTTTTTTATTTAAAATAGATGTCGATTATCCCAAACTAGAAGATGAAATTGAAATCTTAATGCGTGAACATCAGCTAAAAGGCAGCGAAAAAACCAGTTCTGTTTCTGCGTTTTTAACCCCAAAGCAACTTAAAAACTACCAAAACTTGGTCGCCCAGGTTTTAATCGAAGAACACTTATTAAAATATATTGCAGAAATCATTGTATCGACACGAAGCAACCAGTTTTTATATTTAGGCGCTTCACCAAGAGCATCAATAGCCATCTTAAGAGCTAGTAAAGCGTTTGCAGCTATGGATGGACGCGATTTTGTAACGCCAGAAGATATAAAACGTGCCGCCATTCCGGTTCTACATCATAGAGTCATTGTCACTCCAGAACGTGAAATGGAAGGCGTAACCAGTAAGGATATTATTAAACAAATTATTGAAGCGGTGGAAATACCTAGGTAGGTGTTAGGTGTTAGCCGTTATGAGTAATGAGTAATGAGTAATGAGTAATGAGTGGTATACAATTGAAAAGAATATTAATTTAGGAAATGATACAATTCTTTAAATCCTTTTACATACAGCCAAGATTTTTCTATTTTGGCATTGCCATTGTCATACTCTTTGTTTTCAGCTATTTCGTTCCTGTATTTTTTAATCTTGCTAAAATTGCAATGGTCGTAGGTTTAGGTTTAATGACCTGTGATATTTTAATTCTTTTTATAGGAAGTCAAGGTATTAGAGCCCAACGTTTATTACCGGATAAGCTTTCAAATGGTGATCCAAATGCAATTGAAATCAAAATTCAGAATAATTATCCGTTTACAATTTATAGCAATATCATTGATGAGCTACCTGAACAGTTTCAAATAAGGGATTTTGAATTAAAATTAGCTCTACCATCGAGGCAATCAAAATCCATTCACTATCAATTAAAACCTACGGAGCGTGGTGAATATCATTTTGGGAATTTGAATGTTTATGCCCATTCTATTTTGGGTTTAGTCGCCCGACGCTATACCTTCGACAGCAATACCATGGTGCCAACTTACCCCAGTTTTAAACAGCTCAAAAAGTTTGAACTTTTAAATATTAACCAAAATTCTATGGACTATGGTATAAAAAAAATTCGCCGAATTGGTCATACCATGGAGTTTGAACAAATTAAAGATTATGTCTTGGGAGATGATTTACGCACCATAAACTGGAAAGCTACGGCAAAGAAAAACAGCTTAATGGTCAATCAATTTCAAGATGAAAAATCCCAGCCCATTTATTCTGTAATAGATAAAGGTCGAGTGATGAAAATGCCTTTTAATGGTTTAAGTTTATTAGATTATGCCATCAATGCATCCTTGGTGATTAGCAGTGTTGCATTGAAAAAACATGACAAGGCAGGAATACTTTCGTTTTCAAAACGGGTTGACAATATGGTTGTGGCACAACGCCGTAACTCACAAATGCGCTTGATTTTAGAATCACTTTACAATATTAACACAGATTATTTTGAAAGTGATTTTAGCCGGCTCTATGCTAATATCAAGCGGAATATAACACATCGTAGCCTAATTTTACTTTATACTAATTTTGAAACGTTAGACGGTTTAGAACGCCAACTCCCTTACCTAAAAGCCATTGCCAAAAGCCATTTAATTGTAGTAATCTTTTTTAAGAATACCGAATTGAATGATTTAATCGCAAATAAGGCCGAAACGATTCAGCAAGTTTATGACAAAGTGATTGCTGAAAAATTTGCCTTTGAGAAGCGACTAATTGTGAACGAGCTTAAAAAATATGGTATCTATTCCATCTTAACGACACCAGAAAATTTAACCATCGACACGATTAACAAGTATCTTGAAATAAAATCCAGAGGCTTGATATAAAAAAGACCTCTAGTTTAGAGGCCTTTATTTAAAATCTATCAATTAAATGGGTTCATTCAACCACGCTTTTAACATCCATACTGTTTTCTCCTGTTCGGTAATAAAATCACTCATCATTGAATTAGTTCCCTCGTCATTAGCTTCACCAGATTTATCAAGGATTATACGTTCTATTTTTAATAATTCGGTTAAAGAATTAACGATTAAATGAACCGCCTCCTCGTCACGTGATACATTATGTCCCACAGGAACTTTAGCCGCCTTATTATAATCATCAAAGGTATGTAATGGTGTTGCACCCAAAGTTAGAATGCGCTCTGCTATTAGATCTACTTTCATGTTGGCATCGGTATACAATTCTTCAAACTTCACATGAAGATCAAAAAAGCGTTTGCCCTTAATGTTCCAATGTACCCCTCTTAAATTTTGATAATAAATTTGAAAATTTGCCAATAATTGGTTGAGATCATTAGCCAATTCAACGGTCATTTTTTTATCTAATCCTATACTATTCAGTACCATAACTTCTATTTTAAATCTACTACAAATTTAAGCTATAATTAACCTTTACTTCCATAGTTTTTATTAATAGTTTTTATATTTTTATAGCTTAAATTAATACCAATGACAATTACACAATTACATTACGTTTTAGCTATAGCTGAACATAAAAATTTTACTAAAGCCGCAGAAAAATGCTTCGTCACACAACCTACTTTAAGTACCCAAATACAGAAGCTAGAAGATGAATTGGATATTTTAATATTTGACAGAAGTAAGAAGCCAATTGAACTTACCGATGTAGGAAAAAAAATAGTGCAACAGGCAAAAAATATCGTAAATGAGTCTGATAGAATTCAAGATATAGTGGATCAGCAAAAAGGATTCATCGGTGGTGAATTTAAATTAGGGATTATCCCAACGGTTATGCCTACACTTTTGCCTATGTTTTTGAAAACTTTTATCAAAAAACATCCTAAAGTCAAGCTCAAAATTGAAGAGTTAACTACAGAAGATATCATTACAAAAATTAATGACGGGCATTTAGACGCCGCTATTGCTTCAACACCTTTAGAAAATGATAGCATAAAGGAGCGCGTCCTTTTTTATGAACCTTTTGTGGGCTATATTCCAGACCATCATAGATTAGCTGGTAAGAAAACCATTGCGGTTTCTGACCTTGAAATTGAAGATATGCTTTTGTTAGAAGATGGTCACTGTTTTAGAGATGGCGTAATTAATCTATGTAAAGCCTTTAAAAATCATCAAGATGATAGTTTTCAATTAGAAAGTGGAAGTATTGAAACATTGGTCAAACTCTCTGACGAAGGATTAGGTATGACACTTCTTCCCTATTTACATACATTAGACCTCAATAACACTCAAAAAGCTAATTTACATCACTTTAATGAGCCAACACCAGCACGTGAGGTTAGTTTAATTTATCATAAAAGTGAGCTTAAAATCCATATTATTGACGCTATACACAATAGTATTTCTGGCATCATACGAGGGGCAATAGCGTTTCAAAATGTTGAAATTATAAGCCCCTTATCTAAATAAAAAAAGGCGACCAGTTGGTCGCCTTTTTTATGCTTTTAAATAGATTAAACATTGATTTAGTTCTGGATTCTGTAAGATGAGTGATTTAATATAAATCTTAAGCTCTTCTATTTCATAAGGTAGTAGTCGCTGCATTGCTTTTTGAACTTCCTTACAGAACAAGGTTACATCAAAACTGACTTTGTTAAGTACCGTTTTGGTGTACTCGAACATTGCTCTTGCCATAATTAATTTTTTAGTTTTTTGTTAAATCAAGTAGAAGTTTACTATAGGCTATAGATTTTTGATTCTGAATAAAAGTAGTAAAAAAATCAATTCATTTTTAAAGAAATCAAAAAAATTAACAGAATAATGGGTTTTAAAACCTATTGTCACCATCTAATAAATCTCCCAAACCTCCCAAAATACTGCCTTCTCCTTTATCCTTGCCACCACCTTTTGGAGCAGCCGCCAAAACACGACCCGCTAATCTGCTAAATGGTAACGACTGCACGTAAACCACCCCAGGACCTCTCAATTTTGCAAAGAATAAGCCTTCACCTCCAAAGATGGTATTTTTAATGCCCCCAACAAATTCTACATCATAATCTACATCTTGTGTAAAACCCACTATACAACCTGTATCTACGCGTAAAGTCTCCCCAGCTTGTAATACTTTCTTTGCCATTGTTCCTCCAGCATGGACAAAAGCCATGCCATCACCTTCCAATTTTTGCATGATAAATCCTTCCCCTCCAAACAGTCCTCGTCCGAGACGCTTGCTGAATTCAATTCCAATGCTAACGCCTTTAGCTGCGCATAGAAATGCATCTTTTTGACAAATGAATTTCCCTTTATATTCAGTTAAATCAACAGCCAATATTTTGCCAGGATAAGGTGATGCAAATGATACTTTTCGCTTTCCTGAAAGATTATTGTAAAATGCGGTCATAAAAAGACTCTCGCCAGTTAAAATACGTTTTCCGGCGCCAAGTATGGAGCCTAAAAAGCCTTTATTCTTTTCTGATCCATCCCCAAAAATCGTCTCCATTTTTATACCATCATCCATCATCATAAAGTTGCCAGACTCTGCAATTACACCTTCTTGAGGGTCTAATTCTATTTCTACATATTGCATTTCTTCACCAAAAATTTGATAGTCGATTTCGTGTGCTGCCATTTTTAAATATGTTTAGTTGTTAATTCGTTTATATGTTGATCTGTTTTTTCAATTGTTACATTCTAAAACAACTTTTTACTGTTTACTTTTCACTTTAATCGTCCATTCAAAATTAAAGTTAGAGACTTCTATGTCATCGGCATTTTTTCCAATTGCATTCATCCATATGGCTTGACCTTCTCCCGTTTCTAAAGCTTTTGCAATAGCTTTATCAACCAAATCACCTTGATCACATTTAAAGGTAATACGTCCGGTTGCTTTCTTTAAAAACGAAGCCTTATTATTGGCGACTAACATCGATATATTATGACCAGTTGCTCTGATTTTAGACATAACCAACGCGCCCGTAGTTAACTCGGCTGCCATGCCTTGTACCGCCCAGAACATGGAATTAAAGGGGTTTTGATTAATCCAACGATGCTTCACTGTAACCACACATTGTTGTTTATCAATATATTTAACTCTAACTCCAGTAAAAAAGGCAGAAGGTAATTTAAATAGTAAAAATGTGTTGAGTTTTGCGGGTGTGATCTCCATTATAGCTGATATTTGACCCTAAAAGTATCAAAAATAATTTACTTGTAAATTGTTAAATATATGTTAAAATATACTACTATGTTTTGCATAATACCTTTTTTTGGATATATATTTGCATAAGATATTATTATATGTTTTGAAATCATGTTAGACAACCACCAAAAAAACATCGCAACATTTATCCATTTATCAACCTTTTCGAGGTTTATAATACCACTAGGAAATTTTATAGGTCCAATAGTGTTATGGATAGCGAACAAAGAAAAGTCGGAATTTGTAGATGCCCATGGCAAGCAGATAATTAATTTTCAAATCAGCATCTTGTTATATACCCTAATAATAGGTGCCATAAGCATTCCTTTTTTCTTTTTCAAGTTTTTTGATGGGTTAGACTTTTTTGATTTCAATAGTTTTGATCATTTTCATTTCAGTTTAAGCAAGCCATCGCCACTACTCTATTTTACAGGAGCACTTGGAGCATTGGCCATCATTGCCTTTATTTTTGAAATCGTATTTATTATCAAGGCCAGTTTAAAGGCAAGAGATGGCGAGTTATATCAATATCCATTAACCATAAATTTTTTAAAATAACCATCACCATTTTCATCAATCAACATCAATCAATCAATCAAAAAATGAACAGTTCAAAATTTAATCTCCTTAAAACATGAAGATAGAAAACACAAAAGCACAGATGCGTAAAGGGGTTTTGGAATATTGCATATTATCGGTCCTTAAGGACGAAGATGCTTACGTTGCCGAGATTTTAGATACCCTTAAAGACGCAAAACTGCTTGTTGTTGAAGGTACTATTTATCCTTTATTAACAAGACTCAAAAACGCCGGTCTGCTCAACTACCGTTGGGAAGAATCAACCTCTGGCCCGCCAAGAAAATATTATGGTTTAACTGAAACTGGAAAATTATTTCTCAATGAGTTAAACGGTACTTGGAGTGAATTACAAAACGCAGTTAACCTAGTAACAAGATCAAAAAATAAACAAAAATGAATAAAACAGTCAACATAAATTTAGCAGGTATATTCTTCCATATTGATGAAGATGCATACCTAAAATTACAGCGCTATCTTGAGGCTATAAAACGTTCATTTACCGACTCTCAAGGCCGTTCTGAAATTATTGCCGACATTGAAGCGCGTATAGCAGAACTCTTTGGTGAGCGTGTTCAAAATGAAAAACAAGTGATTTCTGTAAACCTCGTCGATGAAGTGATTGCCATTATGGGGCAGCCTGAAGACTATTTGGTTGATGACGAAATTTTCGAAGATGAGCCAAAGCACAAATCAACGCCTAGATCGACCTCATCCAAAAAACTTTTTAGAGATACTGACAACTCTTACGTAGGAGGCGTTGCATCTGGCCTTGGACATTATTTAGGAATTGAAGCCGTTTGGGTTCGATTAATTTGGATACTACTAGCCTTAGGATCTGGTGGAACCTTTATACTCATTTATATTTTATTTTGGGTACTCGTTCCTGAAGCGGTAACAACAGCCGAAAAACTGACCATGACAGGTGAACCCGTCAATATCAGTAACATTGAAAAAAAAATCAAAGATGGGTTTGATACGGTATCCCAAACGGTTTCAGACACGGTAAAACATATGGATTTGCCAAAACAGGGCAACAAAATTAAGTCCTCTTCAAAATCCTTTTTTGACACCATTGGAGATATTATCATGTTTTTTTTGACCGTATTTGCCAAGTTTATAGGCGTCATTCTAATTATAGTAGGAGCCGCAACTTTGATTAGTCTCATCATTGCACTTTTCACGGTTGGTGTGGCCGATGTGATTCACATTCCTGGATTTGATTTAGTAGATGCCGCTAATGCTGCCAATACCCCTGTTTGGCTAGTATCATTGCTAACACTTTTTATTGTAGGTATCCCTTTCTTTTTTGTCTTCTATTTAGGCTTAAAGATTTTGGTGAACAACCTTAAATCTATAGGAAATATTGCCAAATTTTCGCTATTAGGTATTTGGTTAGTGTCTATTATAGGAATGT
This sequence comes from Geojedonia litorea, assembly GCF_042654525.1. Taxonomy (NCBI): domain Bacteria; kingdom Pseudomonadati; phylum Bacteroidota; class Flavobacteriia; order Flavobacteriales; family Flavobacteriaceae; genus Geojedonia; species Geojedonia litorea. The sequence goes on along the minus strand of NZ_JBHSGP010000004.1, from coordinate 308,947 downwards.
TTATCATTGGCATTAAACAAGCCAGTGAACATGCGTTTGACGCCAGTGTGACTAGCAACGAGCAATTATATATTACAAGTGCTGATACCTTGAAGATTGGTATGAAAGGCAATTCGGCCTACAGTAAATATTTTGGAAGGCATAGTAGTTTTTTTAAAACGGTTTACGATGAAAACGATAACAAAGTTATTTACAGAACAGACATACGTCTAATTGTAAGATCGACAAAAGACAGTGTTGCTTCCATCAGCATAGAAAAAAGTGCCCATGCTAGTGATTATCAAAAAGCGAAAGTTAGAGCCCAAAACATTAATTATAACTATGCTCTAAGTGGTAATTATTTAGAATTGGATTCGTACCTCACTACCCCGTTTGAAAACAAATTTGGTGAGCAGGAGGTAGAAGTGATTCTTTATTTACCAGAAGGGATGGTATTCTACGCTGAAGATAACACCTACACCTTTCATAGAAATTCGAGCTATTACCGAGATATCCTAGACAATGGTATGGAAGAACATTATTTACAAGTGATAGATAATGATGTGATTTGCTTGGATTGCGATGATAACTTTAAGGTAAGGGTTAAAGATCATAATTCAGGATTGGAGATCGATGAAGATGGCATTCGTTTTAAAAAGGATAGTCTAAAATTAGAATTAAACGCTAAAGGTTTGAAGGCCAAAGATGACGGCGTTAAAGTGAATATAGATAGTAACGGTATTGAAATTACTTCAGACGACAATTAACAGTTCATCATTAAAAATCAACAATTCAGATAGTTAAGTTTCTAATCACAACTTTATAAACAGATATTTGAATCATTAATCAATCAAAAAATGAAACAGTTTAAACATCGATTAATTTTAGCACTGTTAGTGACTTTAAGTATCACAATTCAGGCACAGGAAGATGGAAATTCTCAAGTATTTAATACCCTAAAAGTTAATGACAGTTTGCTGTTTGACCTTGGGTTTAACACCTGCGATTTAAGCCAATTTAAGGCCTTAATCACTGATGATTTAGAGTTCTACCATGACAAATCTGGCATATTAAACTCAAAGCAGGCGTTTATTGACGTGATGGCAAATGGAATTTGTAGTGCTACAAATCCTTACAGAGCGAGGCGTGAATTAATTGAAGGAAGTTTAAAAGTGTACTCCTTATACAACAATGGAAAACTTTATGGCGCTATTCAAGAAGGAAGTCATAGATTCTATGAGCGTTTTGAAGGTAAGGAAACCCCTGGAAGTATTGCAAAATTTACTCATCTATGGATAATAGATAAGGACCAGTGGAAACTTAAGCGCGTTTTAAGCTACGACCACCAACTATAAAATGAAATTTAAAAATCAATCAGTAATTAATCAAAATCAAAACATTATGACAACATTAACAAAGATTATTGTATCCACCTTGTTCACCTTCCTATTGTTCTCTTGCAATTTCAATATGAACTTTAGTCCAGGAATTAGTGGCAATGGTAATGTGGTTACGGTTGACAGAACCGTTGAAGGCAATTTCGACAAAATTGAAGTCAGTCGTGGCATGGACGTGTATTTAACCCAAAGCGATACTGAAACCATTGAAGTTGAAGCCGACGAAAACCTGCAAGACATTATTGTTACCGAAGTAAAAAATAATGTGCTTAAAATATATGCCGATCAAAATATTCGTCATTCAAAATCGCAAAAGGTATTTGTGAATTTTAAAGCTGTAACTTCCATTTCATCAAGTAGTGGTAGCGATGTATTTAGCACCAACACTATAACTGCAGAGCGTTTAGAATTATCAACTTCTAGTGGTAGTGACATGGAATTAAATGTGAACACGGAACATATTAACTGTAGTTCGTCTAGTGGCAGTGATTTAAAACTATCAGGCAAAACCAACAGCTTATATGCTGAAGCTTCTAGCGGCAGTGATATCAAGGCAGGAAATTTAGATGCGGTTAGCTCTCACGTGAAAGCAAGTAGTGGTGCAGACATTACAGTAAATACCTCTAAAGAATTAATAGCAAAAGCTTCAAGCGGTGGTGATATTAAATACTACGGAAATCCTGAAAAGATCGACAAAAGTGATGGCGTTTCTGGGAGTATCAGCAAACAATAAGGCCATCTAAATCAACTAACCAATCTATTTTTTAAGCCATTTCAAGCCTAATTTCGGGTTTGGGATGGTTTTTGTTTTATATTTGTTAACCCACGAATATTTAATTAAGATGAATAAAATCATTATTACCTTTTTAATTAGCATGGTTTGTATGGTCTCAATTCAGGCCCAAAATGATGATAAAATAAAAGGAGATAGAAATGTAACTATTAAACAGACCTATATAGACCCATTCCATACCATTGTCGTGGGAGAGGATTTTTCTGTTGAAATTATTTACAATAAACGGCCATCTGTTGAAGTTGAAACTGATGACAATCTGCACGAGTATATCAATTTTGTGGTAAAAGACAGTATTCTGATTTTTAATACTACCAAAAGAATAACGTCTAGTCGACGGATGAATATCAAAGTTAATTATGACGATGCGTTGCAACATATTGAGGTGCGCGATGATGCCGAAGTGCGCTCATTAACCTCTTTAGAATTTAAAAATGCCACTTTAAAAACATCAGGGACGTCAAAAGCGTATTTAAATGTAAAGGCCCAAAGCTTCAATTTTGTGAGTTTAGATAAAGCAAAAGTGAAACTCAATGTGACTGCCAAATCGGCCACTATACAATTAAGTGATAATAGTAAGTTAGATGCTTTAGTAAATGCACCTGAGTCTAAATTTGACTTGTATCAACGGGCTAACGCTGATATTGAAGGTACTGCTGAGAACACAGTTGTTAGAACCGAGAACAATTCTAAATTTAATGGTGGCAATTTCACAACCAAAACCTGCACCGCGATTTGTGAAACTTCTAGCGACCTCTATATTGACGTTATTGAAACTATAGCAATTGAAGCTACTGGTACAAGCTCCATTTATTTGTTTGGCACGCCAAAAATTACTATCAATAAATTTATTGATAATGTAAAGCTTCAAAAAAAAACCAAATAACAAGGATTTATAAAAATCACAAAGTGCCTAAAGTGGATAACTTTAGGCACTTTGTTTTATTGCTATGCTAATTATTTAGTTGTATGTAGAGGAATTAACTTCAAAAGTTGAATCTTTAGCCGCCAAGTAACGCTCGGCATCTAAAGCTGCCATACAGCCAGTTCCTGCTGCAGTTACGGCCTGTCTATAGACATGATCAGCAGCATCTCCCGAAACAAAAACGCCTTCAACATTGGTTTTTGCAGTTCCAGGTACATTAATGATATAGCCTGTTTTGTCAAGTTTTAAATAATCTTTAAAAATATCGGTATTAGGCTTGTGCCCGATAGCCACAAAGAAGCCTGTTGCCGGAATCTCAATCAGCTCTCCCGTTGCCTTATTTTTAGCTCGAACACCTGTTACAACCTGACCATCACCAAGAACCTCATCAGTTTCAGTATTATAAAGGATTTCTATATTTGCTGTATTCTTTACCCTAGTCTGCATAATTTGAGACGCTCTAAACTCATCTCTTCGCACCAACATGGTTACTTTTTTACATAATTTAGATAAGTAATGCGCTTCTTCACATGCCGAATCTCCTGCTCCTACAATAACCACTTCTTGGTTTCTGTAAAAGAAACCATCACAAACGGCACAAGCCGAAACACCTCCACCAAGTTTCAAATATTTTTGCTCAGACTCTAGTCCTAAATATTTAGCTGAAGCACCAGTTGAAATAATCACGGTATCACAGTGAATTTCTTTAGTCTCGTTTACCCAGACTTTATGGGTCTCCCCAGAAAAATCAACTTTAGTAACCCAACCGTCTCGCACATCAGTCCCAAAACGTTCTGCTTGTTTTTGAAGTTCAATCATCATTTCTGGTCCCGTAATACCATCTGGATATCCTGGGAAATTTTCTACTTCATTAGTTGTGGTCAATTGCCCACCAGGTTGTGTGCCTTGATACAACACAGGAAACATATTCGCGCGAGCAGCATAAATAGCAGCTGTATAGCCCGCAGGTCCTGAACCTATTATAAGGCATTTTACTCTTTCTATAATTTCTGACATTTTTTTAGTTTAACTTTAATAAAACAAAAGTAGAATTTTTAAAACAATCCTTACTTTTTAAGTTATTAAAAGTTATTATAACTTTATAAATAGCAGCAATACCTACTATTACTCATTCTTTTTTTGTAAATTAGTGTGTTATCAACTAATACATTATCGCCTTATGAAACTGTTTTCCATTATATGCGTTTTTATACTCTGCTTGTCTTCATGTAAAGAGAAAGAACATACTGATATTACTCCAGAAATTGAGCCAACACTAAAATTAGATGGTGCTTGGGAACTGGTGAGTTTTTATAATTATATTGACAATAAAGTTTCAGACTCCTTTAATATTGCCGAAGGTTATAGACAAGTTAAAATATATACACCTTCAAAAGTGATGTGGAGCAAAAATGTTCCTGCCGACTCTACAGAATGGTTTGGCTATGGAAGTTATAAAATTGAAGGGGACCGGCTTAAAGAAATTTTAGATTACGGTTCTGAAATGATGAGTCAAATTATTGAAGAACGCAAAGAATTTATCTTCGAACTACATCTAAAACCAAGTTCATTTCGTCAAATTGAACTTGACCAAGATGGTAACCGCGTATTTTCTGAAAATTACATAAGAATTGAGTAATTAGGTCTTCTAACACTATAAAAAAATCCAACCACGGTGTGTGATTGGATTTTTATAGTCTGGGCGGCAGGATTATTTTCAATGATCCTGAAAAGGAATGTTGCAAATTAAAGCAATGCTTTAATTTTAAATAAACCTTTCCGCTTTATTTTGTCGGGGTGGCAGGATTCGAACCTGCGGCCTCCACGTCCCAAACGTGGCGCGATAACCGGGCTACGCTACACCCCGAAAATGAGATATCGTTTACGGGCTGCAAATATAGTTTTTTTATTTTTTACTTAATTACTAATTGCACTTTTTTCTCTCACTTTAATTGATACTTTAGTATTTTTAATTTTTAAATACGAAACGTGCGCCTTTTGTTGAGACCTCTTTGCTCCTTTTTAGCTATTGCCATTACCGCAATTGGGTATAGTCAACATATAAAAGGAAAGGTTGTAGAAAGCACAGGCAACGCCGGCTTGTCATTAGTACACATAAGTTCTAATAATCTATCTATTACCTCTGAAAGTGATGGTGCTTTTGAAGTTCAAAAACCCGGGTTATACACCTTCAAAAAATCTGGCTATATCACTAAAACTCTTGAATTAATTACAGATGTATTTTACATTATTCAATTAGAGCAAAACCCCTCAGAGCTTAATGAAATCATTATTTCTGTAGCCAATATTCCCGAAAAGCTTAAAAACAACACCACTTCCATAAGTCTTATTTCTGCAAAAGACATTCAGCGTTTTAACACCACCAATTATAACGACATCCTCAATAGAAGTCCAGGTGTATTTATGCAGAGTGGTGCATTAAACACTAACCGAATAACCATCAGAGGTATTGGATCAAGGACACTGTTTGGTACCTCAAAAATTAGAGCTTATTTTAAAGATATTCCTTTAACCGATGGAAGCGGTGACACCACCGCTGAAGATCTCGAGCTTTCGTCTATAGCAAGACTTGAAATCATAAAAGGGGCAACGTCTAGTGTATACGGCGCAGGTCTTGGCGGTGTGATCCACTTAATTCCCGAAAATGCAATGTTAAATGAAACCCGTTTAAAAACTGAAATGACTCTAGGGTCTTTTGGGCTTATGAAAGGGGTGATTAATTTAAATCACGGCACTGAAAAAAATAGCTTTAAAACCATTTACAGTACTACGCACAGTGATGGGTTCCGACAAAATAATGAATACAATAGAGAGACCTTTAGCTATCATTCCAATCATTTTATCAATTCCAATAATGAACTGTCGGTTTTAGGAAACTTTATAAAGCTTAAAGCCTATATTCCAAGTTCATTGAATGAACAGGACTACAAGACCAATCCGGAGTCAGCGGCTTCTAATTGGCAACAAGCTAAAGGGTTCGAGGACTCTAAACGCGGCATCTTTGGTGTGTCATGGAACCATAATTATAGTGCAGATTTCGAACAAAAAACCAGTGTGTTTGGCAGTTTTAGAGACGCTTATGAGCCTAGACCTTTTAATATTCTAAAAGAACATGCCTTTTCATTAGGAATGCGGTCTAGCGTATTGGGCACCTCTCATGTATTCAAAAAAACACTTAACTGGACTGTGGGGTTTGAGCTCTTTAACGATTATTACAAGTACCAAACTTTTGAAAATCATTATGCCAATTTCCCTGAAGGCACAGGTAGTGTTCAAGGAGACATGCTTTCTGACTTTAAAGAACACAGAAATTACTACAATCTCTTTTTAGAAACTCAACTAGAAGCCTCAAAATCAATCCTCTTTTCCTTTGGCTTAAACTTTAATAAAACGGCATATGCTTTAGACGATAGATTCCCAAGTACTAGTGAAAACCCTGACCAATCAGGTGACTATAAGTTTAAAAACATCCTTTCCCCAAAAATTGGAATGTCGTATGCCATATCAACAACTAAACGTATCTACTCCAATATCAGTCATGGGTTTTCACCCATTACACTTAGTGAAACGCTTTTACCCGATGGTAATATCAATCCTAATTTAAAACCAGAAACAGGTTGGAATCTTGAAATCGGTACAAGAGGCAGCAGTGAAAATAAGCGCTTATGGTATGACCTTTCCATTTATAGGATGGCCATAAAAAACCTTTTAGTATCTAGACGCAGCGCTGAAGATGAATTTATAGGTATTAATGCTGGGAAAACACGACATGATGGTTTAGAATTTGCTCTCAACTATGCTTTGGTTAAAAAGACATCCATGAATGCCACCGTTTTTGTTAATGGCAGCTTTACTAATTTTAAGTTCAAAACTTTTATGGACGATACTAATGATTACTCTGGAAATGAGCTCACAGGGGTGCCTTCAGAACTAATTAATGTAGGTATAGATCTCGACTTTTCAAGTGGATTTTATGGCACAATTAATTTTCAACACGTTGGAAAAATGCCAATTACAGACAGCAACGCGCTGTATACGAGTCCTTATAGCTTGACCAACCTTAAGTCTGGCTTTCAACATCAAATTTTTAAAAATTTAAACCTCAATATATTTATAGGTCTTAACAATAGTTTTAATGAAACCTATGCCTCACAGGTATTGATTAATGCCACAGGGTTTGGTAATTCAGCACCGCGGTATTATTATCCGGGCAATCCTATAAATTTCTATTCAGGTATTTATTTAAATTATATATTTTAATGTAACTTTAAAACAAAAAGCATGAGACTATTTCATCTACTTCTTTTCATAGGCACAATGAGCTGCGCAGCCTGTGCGCAACAAATAGAATCTGAAGTTAAAGCGACCATACCCGAATCACTTGAGTACACTACAACTTTAGTAGTTCCCGATTTGAATATTCCATGGGGAATGACCTTTTTACCTGACCAAAGCCTACTCATTACTGAAAAATCGGGCGACCTTATTCACTTTAAAGATGGTGTAAAAACCAAAATTAATGGTCTACCACAAATATATGTGCGCGGTCAAGGTGGTTTTATGGATATCAAATTACATCCAGATTATGCAACTAATGGATGGATTTATATGACCTATGGTTCTTCTGAAGGTGAAGGCAGTGGCGGTAACACCGCTGTAGCTAGAGCCCAACTAAATGGTGGGTCATTGGTTAATTTTGAATTACTTTATAAAGCTGGACCAAACACAACACGAGGCCAACATTGGGGATCTCGAATAGAATTTGATGATGAGGGTTATCTCTATTTCACTATTGGTGATCGTGGCGACAGAGACACAAATCCCCAGGATATCACCAGAGATGGTGGTAAAGTCTACAGATTACATGCCGATGGTTCCATACCAGATGACAACCCCTTTGTGGGCGTAGCAAATGCCAAATCGGCTATATTTAGTTACGGACACCGCAACCCACAGGGCATGTGTAAAAACCCGTTTACTGGCGGCATTTGGTTAAATGAACATGGGCCTCAAGGTGGTGATGAAATTAACATCAGTGAAAAAGGAAAAAACTTTGGTTGGCCGGTCATATCCTATGGCATTAACTATGACGGCACCGCCTTTACCGACTTAACCGAAAAAGAGGGCATGGAGCAACCTGTATTTTACTGGGTGCCTTCTATTGCACCTAGTGGAATGACGATTGTTAATTCAGACCACTATCCCGATTGGAAAGGTGATGTTTTGGTAGGTTCACTTAAATTTCAATACCTCGAACGACTTATTTTAGAAAACAATACGGTGGTGAAACGCGAAAAATTATTTGAAAACATTGGGAGAGTACGTCATGTTGTTCAGGCACCAGATGGTTACCTCTATGTAGCCGTTGAGAATCAAGGTATCTTTAAAATTGTTCCAAAAAACTAAAACTTCATGGTCATTCGATACATAGTCATAGTCTTATTGGCACTGTCTCCCATAGCCATGATCAACTCTAATAGTCAAGGGTATTTTACTCAATCTACTGCCTTACAAGAAAGCATTTCACGAGGTAAAATGGTGTATTCCGACTTTTGTATCGTTTGTCATTTAGCCAATGGCGAAGGAGTAAAAGGCATTTATCCACCGCTTGCCAATTCTGATTATCTCAAAAACAAAAGGATAGAAAGTATAAAATCTGTAAAATATGGTATGCAAGGTGAAATAACTGTCAATGGTAAAGTTTACAATAGTGTTATGGCTCCCATGGGACTTACAGACCAAGAAATTGCAGATGTTATGAACTATATCACTACTTCATGGGGAAATACCAATGCAAAAGCATTTACCGAAAACGAAGTTTCAAAAGTTCAACCTTAAAGTTCTCTTGCAAATACTTAAATTTGCCCTAACTATACATTTAAAAACTATGCTCATTATTGGAATTGCCGGTGGTACAGGTTGTGGTAAAACTACCGTTGTTAACCAAATTCTCGATCAGCTTCCCGAAGGTGAAGTTGGGGTTATCTCACAGGATTCCTATTATAAGGACACCTCGCATTTAAGCTATGATGAACGCATAAAAATCAATTTTGATCATCCACGATCCATTGATTTTGAATTGCTCGAAACCCATTTACGAGAACTCAAAAATGGTAACCCCATTGACCAGCCTGTATATTCCTTTGTAAAACATAACCGCACTGGCGATACTGTTAAAACTCACCCGCGTAAGGTCATGATTGTTGAAGGCATATTAATTTTAACCAATCCCGAATTGAGAGAGATGTTCGATATCAAAATCTTTGTGCATGCCGATAGTGATGAGCGTCTTATACGCCGCTTAAAACGCGATATTTCTGAACGCGGCCGTGACCTTGATGAAGTGCTGTCCCGTTATCAAAACACGCTCAAACCTATGCACCAGCAATTTATTGAGCCCATGAAAGAATATGCCGATATTATCATCCCCAATAATAAATACAACACTGTTGCAGTTGATATAGTAAAGACCATTATTAACCAACGCTTAATTTAACGTGAATACAAAACGCTCCTATATTAAAGGCTTTAAAAACATCTTCGTCATCATTATTGTGGTATTCGCGGTGTGGATGCTCTTCTTCGATGCCAACTCCTGGCTTATCCATCATGAGCTCAATACCGAAATGGACGATCTAGAGGCCGAAAAAGAGTATTACAAAAACGAAATTGAAAAAGACAAAAAAGCAATTAAAGAATTAAGTACCGAAGAAGGTATTGAAAAACTGGCTCGCGAAAAATATTATATGAAACGAGATAACGAAGAAATCTATATCATTGAGTACGAAGACAGTTTAAAAAACAAGCAACAGTAATGGGGAACTCCTTATTTGATGAATTTCCAGACATCTCTTCCAAACACTGGAAGCAACAGATTCAGTTTGACCTCAAGGGCGCCGATTATAATGAGACCCTCATTTGGAACAGCAATGAAGGTATAGCGGTCAAACCCTTTTATCATGCCGATGAATTTAAAACCCTGCCTCCAGTTTCGGGGAGTAGAGCAACGCAATGGCAAATCAGCCAAAGCATCTTTGTGGCCGATGTTGACAAATCCAACAAAAAAGCTCACAAACTCCTTAATCGTGGTGTAGAGCGTCTGGCTTTTATCCTGCCTTCAAAAGAAGTTGCCATCGACCGCTTACTCAAAGACATCGATCTGGCTTCGATACCAGTAGATCTCTATATGCAGTTTTTGGATGCCGATTTTGTAAAACAACTAACCAACCACTCTAAAACCAAGCTTAACATTCATACCGACATCATTGGAAATCTGGCACGAACTGGTAATTGGTTTAGCACCTTAAAGGAAGACCATAAGCAGTTTGAAGCCATCGTGACACACACCAACAGCTATAGTATTGACGCAACTTTGTATCAAAATGCCGGGACAACCATGGTACAGCAACTGGCCTATGCCCTAGCCCATGCCAACGAGTATCTCAACCACTTGGATACAGTAATCACGAGCGAAGCAAAGCAAACTTTTAAAGTTTCCTTTCAGGTTTCAGTAGGCAGTAATTATTTCTTCGAAATTGCCAAACTGCGTGCTTTAAGGCAACTCTGGCACACCTTGGCAAGTGCATATGATGTAAACACGGACTGCAACATCATGGCCATCCCAAGCAAACGCAACAAAACCTTATACGATTACAATACCAACATGCTGCGTACCACCACCGAGTGCATGAGTGCCGTTTTAGGTGGTGCCAATAGCATCAGTAATCTGGCCTATGATGCCATTTATCATAAATCGAATGCCTTTGGTGAGCGTATTGCCCGCAACCAATTGCTCATTTTAAAGCATGAAAGTTATTTTGATAAGGTCGATAACCCCGCTGACGGGGCTTACTATATTGAAACCTTAACCGACGAGCTTGCCCAAAAAGCCTTGGCGCTTTTTAAAGATATTGAAGCCCAAGGCGGCTTTTTAAAGCAATTAAAAGAAGGAACCATTCAGCGTAAAATTAGTGAAAGTGCAGCGCGCGAACAGGAGCAATTTAACAACGGAGAACTCACCTTACTCGGCACCAACAAGCATCCCAACCCTAAGGACCGGATGAAAGACGAACTAGAACTCTACCCTTTTGTAAAAACCAATCCTAGAAAAACCCTTATCGCACCCATTATTGAGCGACGATTGGCAGAAGCTACGGAACAAAAACGTTTATCGAATGAGTAGAAAAGATATACAGCATATCAGCCTCTTGGCAGCGGCCAAAAGCCTAGAGCCAAAAGCCAAAAGTGAATATACCACTGCCGAAGACATTGTAATCCAATCTACCTATTCGGCAGAAGACCTCCAACCGCTCGAACACCTCAACTTTGCTGCGGGTATTGCCCCTAACTTACGTGGGCCTTACAGTACCATGTATGTGCGCAGGCCTTGGACCATTCGTCAGTATGCTGGGTTTTCAACCGCTGAAGAGAGTAATGCCTTTTACAGACGCAACCTTGCTGCCGGACAAAAAGGGCTATCCGTTGCCTTCGACCTGGCAACACATCGCGGTTACGATTCTGACCATGAACGTGTGGTAGGTGATGTGGGGAAGGCTGGAGTCGCCATTGACTCGGTAGAGGATATGAAACTACTGTTTGACCAGATTCCACTTGATCAAATGTCGGTGTCTATGACCATGAACGGTGCCGTTTTGCCTATCATGGCCTTTTATATTGTTGCCGCCGAAGAACAGGGTGTTACGCCCCAACAACTGTCGGGAACCATACAAAACGACATTCTAAAAGAATTTATGGTCCGTAACACCTATATCTATCCGCCTACACCCAGCATGAAGATTATCTCTGATATTTTTGAATATACGAGCAAACACATGCCCAAATTCAACAGCATCAGTATTTCGGGCTACCATATGCAGGAAGCCGGTGCCACCTGTGATATTGAACTAGCCTATACATTGGCCGATGGCTTGGAATATATCCGCAAGGGACTAGATGCCGGAATGGATATTGATACCTTTGCCCCGCGCCTCTCTTTCTTTTGGGCCATTGGTATGAACCATTTTATGGAAATCGCCAAAATGCGTGCCGCACGTATGCTCTGGGCCAAGTTGGTAAAGCAATTCAATCCTAAAAACGACAAGTCCCTCGCTCTGCGTACCCATTGCCAAACCTCGGGCTGGAGTCTTACCGAGCAGGATCCGTTTAATAATGTGGCGCGTACCACCATAGAGGCCGCAGCTGCAGCTTTTGGAGGCACGCAAAGTTTACATACCAATGCTTTGGATGAAGCCATTGCTTTACCCACCGACTTTTCGGCGCGTATTGCACGTAATACCCAATTGTTTTTGCAGGCCGAAACCCATATCACCAAAACGGTCGACCCTTGGGCGGGCAGTTTTTATGTAGAACAACTCACCCACGATATTGCACAAAAAGCTTGGTCTCTCATTGAAGAAATAGAAGCTCTCGGTGGTATGACCAAAGCCATTGAAGCCGGCATCCCCAAAATACGCATCGAAGAAGCCGCTGCCAGAAAACAGGCACGTATTGACTCGGGCCAGGATATTATTGTAGGCGTCAACAAATACCGATTGGATAAGGAAGACCCCATTAGCACTTTGGAAGTCGATAACCAAACCGTACGAAACGGGCAGATTGCACGATTAGAGCGTATTAAAACCGAAAGAGACACTGAAAAAGTCAATCTAGCATTGATAAAATTAACTGAAGCCGCCAAAAATTCTTTGAAAGGAGATTCCGGTCTTCACGAGAATTTATTAGCTTTAGCTATTGAAGCGGCGCGCGCACGGGCTACTTTGGGTGAAATCAGTGATGCCCTAGAAGTGGCGTTTGGACGTTATAAAGCACAAATCAAATCCTTTTCAGGCGTGTATAGTAAAGAAATAAAAGACGATGCCTCCTTTAAACGGGCAAAAGAACTGGCCGATATTTTTGCCGAGCAAGATGGACGTAGACCGCGTATCATGATTGCTAAAATGGGACAGGACGGTCATGACCGTGGTGCCAAAGTGGTGGCTACGGGCTATGCCGATGTAGGTTTTGATGTGGATATTGGACCCTTGTTCCAAACCCCTCAAGAAGCCGCCAAACAGGCTGTTGAAAATGATGTGCATATTTTGGGTGTCTCCTCTTTAGCGGCGGGACATAAAACCTTGGTACCACAAGTGATTGAAGCGCTCAAAGCCTATGGCCGTGACGATATTATGGTGATTGTGGGTGGGGTCATTCCCAAACAAGATTACCAATACCTTTTTGATGCAGGGGCGGTCGCCGTCTTTGGCCCGGGTACTAAAATTAGTGATGCGGCCATTAAGATTCTGAAGATTTTAATTGATTAATTGTAAGTGTAACCATTACGGTGTTAAAGTCTTACTCTACGTCTCGATGCCCTTTTGCTACTCCAAAACAGTCGAAGTGACCAACACCTATAATTACTATCAGGTCCAGTGAACCACCAAGGGTGGGGTGTATCTAGAACTATAGGATTATTTAAACAGTAATAACCTGGCAAAACCGTCATGAAATACGTAGAACTACCTATACCTTTTTCAGTCAAAAAAGTTTTATATTTACTTTTTTTTGACTAAAAGCTGTTAAGACGCCATTTTTAGGCGTATATAATAAGTTAGCATCAAGCAGAGGACATGAAAATAAAACTAAAGAAAATTGCACTAATAGTAGAGATTTTGGGAGGGATTGCCATCTTAATTTCACTGATTTTTGTGGGTATTCAACTAAAAGATAATACTAAAGCTACCAGATCTTCAACCGCAACCGCAACAATCGGAACGATGACGGATTGGTATGTTACAATGGGAACAAATGCAGAGACAAGTGCATCATTTTGGAGGTTTCTATCGGATCCTGATTCTATGACAAAAGATCAGCAATTACAACACATTTACAATTTACATGGTTTACTTCTTACTTTCCAAAATAGTTATTATCTCGCATTGGAAGGTACATTGGATGAAAGAATTCCTGAATCTTTAAACCAAGTTATAGCTGGAGTTAAGGATCAACCTGGATTTCTGCTCTATTGGAATGCTCGTAAATCAATTTTCTTCAAAGAATATCGTGATTATGTAGATGAAATTCTCAATTCTACTGAAAACATATCAAAAGGAATTTATAAAGAAAATTCTGAATAAATGCCAGATGCTAACAATGGCTATAATCCTTTGCTAACAACCAACAAAAACCAAAAATCAGTATATTTAACTTGGCTTGATTCCTACTCCGAAAATCCTACGGGTTTTTGCTACGCACAGTTCGCTTCGCTCGTGTCTCGCAACGGAATCATAGCCAAACACGTTAGCCAAAATTTGAGAAATGCGTACTAAAAATTCAAAAATTACGATTCATATGGTTTCCAGTCTTGATGGTTTTATAGCCAAAAAAGATGGAAGTATTTCCTGGATGAACTCAAAAGACAATTATGAAAAAGGAGTTGAACTGACCAAGGAATTTATTTCGGAATTTCTTAAGTCGATTGACTGTTTCGTTATGGGTTCTCGGACTTATGAACACGCTATTGAACTCGGTTGGCCGTACGGAGAAGTGCCAGTTTTTGTGCTGACAAATAGAAATGTAAAATCAGACAAAAACAGTGTTCAGTTTCTTTCGGGTAAATTAACCGAAATTATTAATGATAAGCTAAAACCAAAGTTTCAGAATATATGGATGGTTGGTGGATCAATGCTAACCAAAGAATTTCTTAAGCTCGGAATTGCAGATGAAATCAACATAACCATAATTCCAACTCTGCTGGGAGATGGAACACTCTTTTTCGACTATATTGGAAAAGAAATTCCGTTGCATTTGAAAAATGTAACCGCTTTTAAGGATGGAATGGTAGAAATGGTTTACGAAATAAACAAAGAATAAAAACTGTGCCCAACAATACCTACAAGTAATTGCTTGTTCTCGCCTACCTCCCTAAATCCTCACAGTTTGTTGCTACACACAGTCCATAATGCTTGTGTTATTCGGTTTATATTTACTAAATTAGGTGATTAAACACACCACAAATCGAAGCTTTAGCGCAGCTAAACAGGTGGTGCATCATCCTGTAAAACGAAACCCATAACCAAAACGGGGTAGCCGAAACCCGAGCAAAGTAGGCACTAAACAATCAGAATTATGAAAAAAACAACCCACCATCTTGTGTTATTCATTACACTTTTGGCTTTCGCAATTGGATTCCAAAGTTGTGAACAAAAACAAGAGAAAGAAACCAAAGAAGTTGAAAAAGAAGTCATGGCTAAATCCGAAAAGCCTGAATATTTTCTATTGCGACCAGAAGTGGAAAAAGCTTATGGCTATACCCACGCTGTAAAAATTGGAAATAGCATTAAAATCTCTGGAGCGGTAAGCATGGACGATGAGGGCAGCCCTACCGCAGTTGGTGATTTAGAGCAACAAATGAAAAACTGTTATTCAGATTTGGAAAAAATATTAAAACACTACGGTTGCACATTTGACGATGTCGTTGTAGAAAATATTTTTACGACCAATATGCCTCTTATGCTTGAAAAATCTGCCTATCGTGCAGAAATATACAAAAATCATTTTCCTACAGGTACTTGGCTTGGCGTCAAGGAATTAGCACTTCCCGAGTTTATGATTGAAATCGAACTGGAAGTTCATAAAACGGAATAAACATACGAAGGTACAATACTCGCTTAATTGCACTGCCTTACTTCTCGATACATCCCTAGACTAGGCTCGGGACACTCGAAGTGATAAACATCACAAATGCTATCAGTTCGAGTGTCACATCAACAACGGGACGTATCGAGAACTTGTACTCCAATGCTTCTCGATACCCTTTTGCTGCGCAAAACCACACGAAATGACAAACATCACCATCAGTGTAAGCCCCGCTCCTACCAATTGCCGTCACAGTTATAGATTTAGCTCTATTGCGTTTGGTTTAACCCAACAATTGCGTATCTTGCCACAGGTGCAACATGCATTGCCCTATAACCTACGCTATCCCCGACTGTTAAAAATATATTTAAAAAAAGCGCGTTTTTAGACTAGGACCTATAGGGACTTAACTGTTTTATATATTAATAAACAACTAAAATTAATAACAATGAAAACCTCAAATTTTAAATTACTAACCCTTTTAACGGCACTAACACTGTTTATGGCCACATTTTCATCGTGTTCATCTGACGATGATTCTTCTGTAAATATAACCGTTAACGAAGGGCCTTCTGGCGACATTGGCGGCGATTTTACTGGTAACGGTGGTAGCGGCTCAAGAACGATCAATTGGACCAACAACCTAGCAACAGCAGATTATAATGCTGATATTACAGCTACGGCACTAGGCAGGTTTCAAATGGTGGTGAGAGATGCTAATGGAACTATTGTACTCGACCGAAGCCTCAATGGCGGCACAGAACCCGATAGTATTGATGGTGTCACTAGTGCAGGCGAACCTGGAAATTGGACAGTGACCATTATTCTAACGTCTTTTAAAGGTGATGGCAGTTATTCTTTAAGTGCGGGAGATTAATACCATTACACTACAACATATAAAAAGGGCGGTCTGAAAATGACCGTCTTTTTTTATGGTTTCACATCTCTACAGCCCCGAGACTTGTGGTTTTTTAAGAGCAGACCAACCAACCTAAAAGTAACTATGAAATACGTAGATCTACCTATACCCTTTTCAATTTAAAAGGTTTACATTTACTTTTAAGAGACTAAAAGCTGTTTTAGCGCAGTTTTTTCGAGCATATTAGTAGTTGTGCTTCATGATAACCAACCAATAAGCTTCCCGCTTTCTCGGGAAAAAGCATATGATAAAATTCTTTAGACAGATTAGACGCGACCTTATGGAAAAAAACAACACTGGAAAGTATTTGAAATATGCCATTGGAGAGATTGTATTGGTAATGATTGGTATACTTTTAGCACTGCAAGTCAATAACTGGAATGAGATGAACAAAAAAAAACGTCTCAAAAATGAATATCAAACCTCACTAACCAACGATTACACAAAAGACACCTTACAACTTAACGACAGACTAAAAAGAAATAAAAAAAGGCTTGCCTTATTAACATCAGTTATAGACAGCATTGATAATGGTTTTTACACAACCATAGAAGACTATATTGAGCTTTATTTAAATAACTTTTCGAGTATAAGTGTAATTAATATTTATAACTCCAATAGCTTTAATTTACTCATCTCTACCGGAAATATTGATTTGTTTGACAAAAAGTTTAGAACCGAATTAATGGAGCTCAATAGACTTCAAAGAGCTGAACAAATCGTACAAAATGGTAACAAAGATTATTTATTTAAATTTATGCAAAACGTATCTCTAAAATACCCTAGCCCTAACATTGGAAATCCGTTTCATGCAGATGCTGCAATCCAACTGTTATGGAAAAATGTGAGAATTGATGATTTACCAAGAGATTTACTAAGCTTAATATCTCAAGAAAGATATACTATTATTAGATATATTGAACTCACAGAAAGTGTATTACACCAAACCGAATTGGTTTTAAAACTATTAAACAATTCTAATACTTAATAATTTAAAAACTAACGCAAGCCTAACACCAGCTAAAATACACTGCTTTACTCCTCAACTTAACAACAAACAACCAACAACTAACAATGAACAATTATCAATAACCACCAACCACCACTAGCACAGTCTGTTCGCTGCACTCCTGCCCATTCGGTTTTTATTTACTAAATTAGTTACTTAACCGCGTAACGAAACGTAGATTCAGCAAAGTTAAATCGAAGATTCAACAAAGCTAAACACCTTGGTGTTCATTTAAAAACAATTTAAAAATGAAAAATCTTATAATAATCACCTTTATTTTTTTTATCATTTTTTCCTGTGCACATGAAGCGAAACACAAAAAAGATGATTCAAAAATGAACAGTACAGATGAGACTGAAATTCTCAACACAATAAACAATGTTTATAATAACATAATTGTTGAGTCTAATAAAACACCAGACTTCAAGACCATAAAAGAACAATTCGTTGAACAGGCACGTTTAGGATATATAATAAATGATTCGTTGATTCTTAAAAGCCCTAATGAATATTTCGACACTATGGAACGTATGCTAACTCAAAATAAACCTGAATATTTAAAAGAATGGGAAATTAAAGGAACGACAAAATTCTTCGGAAAAATAGCTCAAAGAACTAGTTTATACGGTGTACATTTTAATACTACTGATAGTCTAACTGAAAAAGGAATAATTAATTTTCAGCTAGTAAAAATTAATAATGAATGGAAGATTCTTTCAATGCTATGGGAATCAGAAAAAAAAGGAGTATTAAAATCAGATAATTATTTTGATTAAAAACCTTGATTCAACGAAGTTAAATCGAAGATTCAGCGGCGCTATACCATGTCAGCATATTAACACCTAAAACCAAACAACAATGAAGATTAAAATTTATGTCTCGGTACTATTTGCATTAAGTATTTGTGGTATCATGAATGCGCAGCCGCGTGAACAGCTGGTTAAGGTCATGGTAACACCAAACCATACCGATTGGACTTATAAAACAGGTGAACAGGCCGAATTTACTATTACGGCTTTGAGAAATAATGTGCCTTTAGAAGGTGCTGAAATCAAGTATACTATCCAACCTGAATCTGGCTATCGAACACTTCCTATTTGGGATGAAGGCAGCTTCATTTTAAAAGATAAAGCAACTAAAATTAAGGCCAAAAAATTTGATAAACCGGGCTTTCTGCGCTGCACAGCAACTATTGTAGTTGATGGCAATGAATATTCGTCCTATGCAACGGCTGGCTTTTCTCCTGAAAATATAGAACCTACAACCACCCTACCTACAGATTTTGAAACCTTCTGGAATAAAGGAAAAGAAGACCTATCAAAAATTCCTGTTAATCCAATACTAACCTTGATGCCCGAAAGATCAACTGATAAAGTAGACGTTTACCATGTGCAACTAGACAATGTTGAAGGCAAAATTTATGGTATTTTATGTACCCCAAAAAAGGAAGGTAAATATCCGGCCATATTACATGTTCCAGGCGCAGGTATTCGACCTTATTATGGGGAAGTCGCAGAAGCAGAACAAGGATTTATATCCTTTACCATTGGTATTCACGGCATACCCGTAAACCTTGACCAAAGTGTTTATAGTAATTTAATGCAGGGTGCATTAAGAAATTATTGGACCATCAATCTAGATGATAAAAATAATGCCTATTACAAACGCGTTTATCTGGGATGCATAAGAGCTGTAGACTTTCTAGTTGGTCTTAACAACTTTGATGGTGAAAACCTTGGGGTCACTGGAGGAAGTCAAGGTGGAGCACTTTCAATAATAACTGCCAGTTTAGATTCGCGCATTAGTTATTTAGCAGCATTTTATCCGGCACTTTCAGATCTCACTGGATTTTTACATGGGCGTGCTGGAGGTTGGCCACAACTATTTACAGACGACTTCACCAACAAGCCCGAAAAGATAGCCACTTCAAAATATTATGACGTTGTTAATTTTGCGCGATTTGTGAAAGTACCAGGATGGTATAGTTGGGGCTATAACGACAATGTTTGTCCACCAACCTCAATGTATGCCGCCTATAATGTCATCGACTCTAAAAAAGAGCTGCATGTGTTTCAGGCAACACAGCATTGGACATTTCCAGAACAACGAGAATTAAAGAATCAATGGCTTTACGAACAACTTAAAAAATAAGATGCCTTTAATTGGCAAACACTGAATGAGAACTCTATACCTAACACTGCATGTAAACTCATAGCCCTAAAAGATACTGCGGTCTTAATACAAATGCTTTGCTACAACCAGAATAGATCATGATGAAAAACATAGTTTTAACAATAACCGCATCTTTCCTAATGGTTTGCCTATCACAAGCTCAAAATAATGGTGATGAATTAATAAAAAACCTTAATACCGATTCCATTTCAGGAAAAGTACCCACATATTTTACGCCAGGGCATAAACAAATTGCTTTAGATTTTCAGAAAACCATAACCAAAGCGATTGAATTCTATGAAAAAAGACAATCTGGGCAATTTAATGTAAAACTAGCAGTATTAGATGCAACACAATGGCCCAAATCTTGGGTTCCTTTTGGCTATGTTTTTTATAGTAACGGATGGATATTTATGAATACTGGGCTTAGTTATGAACAGTTTAAAGCGATTTATGGCATTGAAAGTATAGCTGAACCCCTGGATGCTAAACTAGCAAATGCGAATGTGACTAGCTCTAATATGATGGCATCGTTTTATAAAGTGTATTCCATTCATGAATTGGGGCATTATTTCATGTCCCGATTAACCAACGCTAAATCTCCAGACAAATGGACTGGTGAGTTTGTGGCCACCTACTTCGCATATGATTTCTTTAAGCATTATGATGGGAGTGCCCTCGAAGCATTCAAAATCTTTCATGAAATTGATAGAGCTTATTACCAACCCAAGTATTCAAAAATAGCCGATTTTAATACGATATACATGGGAATGGGGGTTGAGAATTATGTGTGGTATCACAGCAATTTTTATTTTTTAGTTGAGGCCTTATATCATTGCTACGGTGCAGATTTCATTAGCTTTTTTGAAGAAAAATTCCCTAAAAGTTTAAATGAAAATCTGGATACAAATGCTATAATCCAAATTCTTGAAACAAATTGTAAAGACACTGTTCAAAACTGGGTAAAGGAAATGGAGAAAAGAACCGACTAATCGATTGAAATGGCAGCAGCCAACACCGTATAAAATTAATTACCACTAGCCCACTTACAAAAATTATCAATCCTAAAACCAAATTAATGAAAAAAGAGCCGCATAACTATCTCATTCGCAATGCACAAAAGGAAGAGTTTAAACAGGTGGGAGCGCTTTTAGTCAAAGTATATTCTAATCTCCATGGTTTTCCAAAGCTTGACGAACAGCCTAACTATTACAAGATGCTCGAAAATGTTGGCGACCTAACAAACAACCCAACTACAGAAATCATTGTTGCGGTTTCTAAACAAAATCATATTGGCGGAGCAGTGGTTTATTTTAATGATATGAAATCTTATGGCTCTGGTGGTACTGCCACCAAAGAACTCAATGCTTGCGGCTTTAGACTATTAGCTGTTGATGACAGTACAAGGGGTTTGGGATTAGGTAAACAATTAACTCAATATTGCATTAACAAAGGGAAAGAAAGTATGCGTAATACTATGGTCATTCATACCACAAACGCTATGAAACTCGCTTGGGGAATGTATGAGCGCCTAGGTTTTCAAAGAGCAACCGATTTAGATTTTATGCAGGGCGATTTACCCGTATTTGGTTTTAGATTAAAATTGTAATAAATGCTACCGCTAATACCAGCTAAAATACACTGCTTTATTTCTCAACTTAACAACTAACAACCAACACCAAACAATTAACAATGAACAATTATCAATTATCAATTATCAATTGTCAATTACCAATAAACCCCACAAGCACTGTCAGTTCGCTGCACTCCTGTCTATTCGGTTTTTATTTACTAAATTAGGTGCTAAACCACGCAACTACGCATAGCCAAAACCGTTGTACTTCATGATAACCAACCAATAAGCTTCCCGCTTTCTCGGGAAAAAGCATATGATAAAATTCTTTAGACAAATCAGACTAGAACTTATGGAAAAAAACAAAACTGGAAAGTATTTAAAGTATGCAATCGGGGAAATAATACTTGTGGTTATTGGGATAATTATTGCGTTACAGATAAACACCTGGAATGGGGAGAAGAAAGATCGTACATATGAACTTAAAATGCTATCAGAAGTCAAAAGTGCTTTGAAAGATGACTTGAAATATATTGAATTTATGGTTGAAAGAACAAATAGCATAGATTCTATGGTAAATGTCATTTCTGAACAAATTATAAACAAATCAATCTTTGTCGATAGTCTTTATTTAAATGAGGATGGTAACTGGTATGTATTGCAAAATGGTACAGGTTTTAGATATAATTCCGGGCCTTATGAAGCACTCAAATCATCAGGTATTGATAAAATAGCTAATGATAGTTTGCGCCAGAAACTTATCAATTTATACGATCACGAATTTCCATTAACGGAAATAATTGTAACAAAATATAATGATGAGTACTCAAGCCAAATGAAGACTTTGAAATCCTTGTCAGATTATACTACAGTTTCAAAGAACCAAGATCAATATGTTTACAATAAAAAATACCCCAAAGATTTATTTCAAAACCAAGATTTTATAAAATTGATGAATGAGTTTCAATACCGTGCAAAAATCACATTATCAAATTTCGAGTATACCATACCTCAAATTAGAGATATGATAGATCAGATTGAAAACGAATTAAAAAATAAATAACAAAATCACAACACCCTTTATAGTTCATTGCTAGTACTCACCTATTTACAAAAAGCCTCTAACTTACCCTAGACTTCAATTTTTATTTACTAAATTAGGAGTTTAATCAGGACACAAATCGCAGATTCAACGGAGTTAAATTGTAGATTCAGCGCAACTAAACACAATCGCTTCATGATTACCAACCAATAAGCTTCCCGCTTTCTCGGGACAAAGCATATGATTAAATTTTTTAGGCGAATTAGACAAAGATTACTCACTGAAAACAAATTCAGTAAATACTTGCTTTACGCCATTGGAGAAATAGTCCTTGTAGTTATAGGCATTCTTATTGCCTTGCAAATCAACAATTGGAATGAAATCAGAAAAAGCAGAATAGAGGAAACAAAAATTCTTAAAGCCTTACTGGAAGACTTTAGAGAGACACAAACCAATTTAGAGGCTTCATTGGTAGAATATCCAAAAGATTTGAACCACTTAGATACACTAGTTAATTACTTCGGATATGATAAGGGTTTATTAACTCAACAGATGAAACACAAACTCCGAGGTACTGGTTATATAAATACCAAAATAGTTCAAGAAAGATTGATTGGACTACTAAGATCAGAAAGTTTTCAACTAATTTCTAACGATGAATTAAAAAAACTGTTGACTACTTATCCGTCTGCAATCGAAGAATTTAAGCAATCTGAATTAGACGCGAAGAATGTAGTCTTAGAGGTGCATAGACCCTTAATAGCAAAATATATTTCCTATACAGATCTTTTTTTTATAAGGGGAAATCCGGAAAAATATCCCAATATCGAAGAGAGAGCCATAAAATCGGATTACGAAGGCTTATTGAAAGATCGTGACTTTCAAAATGTAATTGTAGATGAAATGTGGCATGTTGGTAAAATGAAAAATGAGGCAGAGAAAATGTTGATGCATACAAAAATAATTGCAGAATTAATTAAGAAAGAACTCATAACGCAAGGCTAACAATATATATAAGCTATGGCTTGGTCTGTCCTTACTTGGAAAATCCTCCCACGCCCAAAAGCGTGGCAGGCCGGATTTTCAGTTTGGTGCGTACTTACAAAGTTAATCGCTAACCCGCGCAACTAATCTTATACTAGACCGTTGTGCTTCATGATAACCAACCAATAAGCTTCCCGCTTTCTCGGGAAAAAGCATATGATAAAATTCTTTAGACAGATTAGACGCGACCTTATGGAGAAAAATAAAACCGGCAAGTATTTTAAATATGCTGTTGGAGAAATTATACTTGTAGTGATTGGAATATTAATCGCACTTCAAATTAATAATTGGAATGAACAAAGAAAATCAACTAAAAAGGAATTAATTCTATTAACAGAATTACAAAGCTCATTAAACTTAAATAGAAAAAAATTGAACAAGCGTTCTTTCAATTTCAAGAACCTTAATTACGAAGGTAAATTACTTGAGGAACATTTGAATAGTAACCTAGCATATAATGACACTTTAAAAAATTATTTTACAATACCTACAGCCGATTATTCTTTCCAAATTTCATATTCAACATATGAAAACCTAAAAAGTCAAGGGTTTGATATTATTAACAATTCTGAATTGAGGTTAAAAATAATTAGGCTACACGACGAAGTATTTTCGTCATTAAATGACCAAGAAATTAAAACTTCTAATTTACTGACAAACAGCATTTCGCCAATTATATTTAAATATTTCAAAACATCGGCTGAAGGTTATGAGCCAAATGACTATCAAAACTTATTGAACTCGGAAGAATATTTGAACGTTTTATCATTGATGACATTTCTAGCTGAAGTTTATGAAATGGATTGCAATAAGTCAATTATAGAAATAGACGAATTATTAACCGATATTGATAAAGAAATAGAAAAGTATAAATAATAACGAAAGCACAACAACATTGTGCTTTATTATGACCAACCGCTAACCAATGATAAAATTCTTTCGAAAAATACGATACGACCTTATGGAAAAAAACAAAACTGGAAAGTATTTTAAATATGCCATTGGTGAGATAGTACTTGTGGTTATCGGAATTTTAATTGCATTATCTATTAATAATTGGAATGAGGATAGGCAAGCCACAAATTTAGCGAAAGAAAACTATCTCAATTTACTTACATCGCTGGAGCAAGACTCAATTACAGTACAAAAAACTATTGAAAGGAATATGATAGGATTGGAATCAATACGCAAAATTATTCCTTTAGAAAAGAACACAGAGCTTTTAGAACTTTCCGGAGAAAATCTTAACAAATATTTGATGGTATTTGGTTATACAGGCCGAAGTTTTATTCCAAAATCAGGAGTTTATAACTTACTTACCTCAAACAATGGTTTTGATTTAATAAAATCCGAAAAAATAAAGTCGTTACTTATTAATCTTTACGATTATCAATATAAAGCTTATGAAGATTTAGATTCCCAAATTGACTACAAATATCATAATCAATTGGGTTCTATAATGAGAGAAAAAATTGGCCTGGTTGTTGATTTTACACCAGAACTATCTATTGCTCAAGGTACAACATCAGAACTTTTTGAAAAACACTACTTTGAATTAGCTTCTGAATCAAGAGATATATATGCAATGTTATCATTTAATATAAATAGCCTCGTTCAAATAAAACAATCAATAAATGAACTGATTCCTTTAATTAGAGATGAGATTAAATAATAACGAAAGCACAACAACATTGTGCTTTATTATGACCAACCGCTAACCAATGATAAAATTCTTTCGAAAAATACGATACGACCTTATGGAAAAAAACAAAACTGGTAAATACTTAAAATATGCTATTGGTGAAATTATTCTTGTTATGATTGGTATTCTTTTGGCTTTACAAGTAAATAATTGGAACAACAATCGAATCGAAAGGAAGAAAGAAACAAATTATATTAAAAATATTAATAAAGAATTTAAACTGAATCGAAAACAATTAGATACAGTTGTTTTTTACCACCGTAAAGTCTCTAATAATGCTACAAAAATCTTGAATTTAATACCGATAGATATAAAAGCAGTTAATAAAGACTCTCTATCCTTTTATATTTCAGAAACTTTTAATCATTATACATTCAACCCACAACAATCTTCAGTTAATTCTTTAACCAACACTTCTTCTTATGAATTAATATCAAATCTTGAATTAAGAGAATTATTGCAAAAATGGGATGAACAAGTTAAAGATTACCAGGAAGAAGAAATACTTTTCAAGGAATATAGTTTTGATAATTATGTGCCCTATTTCAATAATCATATTTCTTTTCTAGCATTTTTAAATAACACTAATATTTTCGATTATAATAATGTTGACTATACCTTTTTAAATAGTTTGGAATTCGAGAATGCAATTGCTTTGAGAAAAGAACTAGTTAATGATATCATACTTAAAAGCGAGTTAAAGGAAATTAATAATACAATTGACCGAATTATTGAATTAACATCTGAATAAGAAAAAATTAAAATAACTAAAGCACCAAACACCAAACAATTAACAATTATCAATTATCAATAAACCCCAACCACCACAAGCACTGTCAGTTCGAGTGTACCGCCAAAGGCGGGATGTATCGAGAACTTGTACGAAACATATCAAAAAAACTTTGATGAAAACTTCTCGATACACTTTTGCTGCGCAAAACCACTCGAAGTGACAAACACCAAACAATTATCAATTATCAATTATCAATAAACATCACAATCACTGTCAGTTCGAGTGTACCGCCAAGGGCGGGATGTATCGAGAACTGCTATCTTTTAAAATCCTTTTTGACTAGTAAGGGTAGTCTATCAAACTCCTTGTTTATCAATGCTTCTTTTTTGGCTCTAGACCACTTTTTAATTTGTTTTTCAACATCAATTGCCATTTCTACATTCGTAAAATCTGTATAATATACTAACTCAACTGGGAGTCTTGCATAGGTATAGCTATCCTTATATTTTCCCGATTGATGCTCCATTACTCTCTTGGTAAGATCTGATGTCATACCTGTGTAATAGGTAGTATCTGCGCATTTAAGTATATAAACATAATATATTTTCATAAGTTAAATATAGACATCTCGATACAATTTTGCTACGCAAAATCACTCGATGTGACAAACATCACAAACACTGTCAGTTCGAGTGTACCGCCAAGGGCGGGATGTATCGAGAACTTGTACGAAACATATCAAAAAAACTATTAGAAAAACTTCTCGATACACTTTTGCTGCGCAAAACCACTCGATGTGACAAACATCACAAGCACTGTCAGTTCGAGTGTACCGCCAAGGGCGGGATGAATCGAGAACTTGTACGAAACATATCAAAAAAACTATTAGAAAAACTTCTCGATACACTTTTGCTGCGCAAAACCACTCGAAGTGACAAACACCATCTAAAATACACTGCTTTACTCCTCAACTTAACAACTTAACACCAAACAACCAACACCAAACAATTATCAATTATCAATTGTCAATTATCAATTGTCAATTATCAATAAACACTCCCCTTCCCTATAAAATACGTATACTTACGTATGCCAGCGTATTAAAAAATGATTTACATTTACTTTAGGTGACTCAAGGCTGTTATAGCCCAGTTTTTTTGAGCATATAAGTAGTTGTACTCCATTATGTAAAAACCAAGATCAACAATGATAAAATTCTTTCGTCACATACGTCAAACCTTAATTATGGAAAACAAAACCTCTAAATACTTAAAATACGCCATAGGCGAAATTATACTTGTGGTTATCGGAATTTTAATAGCCTTATCGATTAATAATTGGAATGAAGCGAGAAAAGATAGACAAAAAGAACAATTGTTTTTGCATAAATTAAGTTCAAACTTAAATGAGGACATTACTTCATTAAAAAATATTTTGCATTCCGACAGTTTATTAATTCATGACCTAACAAGTCTATCACAAGAAATTCTGACTGTTAAACACACGAGAGAATTGACTTTTAAAAATAATGCTAGGTATAAATATTTTAAGTTTTCGGCAAATACGTCATTATATGATAATATGATTGCAACTGGGCAAATAGGATTGTTTAGAAATGATACTATTTTTGATGCCTTGACTAATTATTATAAAAGGGCAACCCAAATGAATAATGGAATTGATGAGTCATTAAAAAACTACTCAAGAGAAATTGAATCGTTTTACTTGAGATTTGACCATGTTAAAAATAACATAGAGTTACCTAAAAAGACTATCGATGATTATAAAAATGAACCATTTGTTTTAAACTCGCTTCATGGAAAGAATGGACTATTAACTTTTCAAATAAGAAATTACACTGCTCTTTTGACTGAATGCAAATCACTTTTGAAAGTAGTGCAATCAGAAATTGATAAAAAATAACAAAAGCACCAAACAATTAACAATAAGCAATAAGCAATAGGCATTAAGCAATAAGCCATAAGCACCAACAACCAACAGCCAACAGCCAACAACTAACAATTATCAATTGCCAATTGTCAATTATCAATTAAAACCAACTACCACAAGCACAGTCTGTTCGCTGCACTCCTGCTCATTAGGTTTTTATTTACTAAATTAGTTACTTAACCGCGTAACGAAACGTAGATTCAGCGCAGTTAAATCGAAGATTCAGCGAAGCTAAACACTTTGGCAGTAATTTAAACAGAACACTAACCATTTAAACAAAATACAATGAAAACAAATCAACAACTAATTACACCAATGAAATTACTCGTATTGGTTTTAACTTTTGCTATTTTTCCTAACTTATCTTTTTCTCAAGACAATTCTGATTCCCAAAATAAAGAACTCTTGAATATTGGCTTCGTATTGTATACAGAAAGCAATACACCTGGAACATTATTTGCAAGATGGAATTATGGCAATGCTTATAGTGGCCCTGGAATTGCAACAGGAGGACCAAAGGAAAGCGGATATGTTGGGAATTATCACGTACGTTACTTTTTTGAAAATGGAGATTTTTCAGATGAATATGACCTTGTAATTGAAAAAAAAGGGAGCTTTTACGATGTTTCTTGGCTAATTAAAGGTAAGGTCGCTGCTAAAGGTGTTGGAATGGAAGTGGAAAATGGATTAGCAGTGGGATGGCGCAGAGTTGATTAAAGTAGTAAAGTGTTTTGATTTTTAAAATAAAAACTACTGCCAGCACCGTGGTATCATTAATCACGGGCATAGGCAACCACCCCTCAACTGCGCTCGGGACACTCGAACACCAAACAATAAGCAATAAGCAATAGGCAATAAGCAATAGGCAATAAGCAATAAGCAATAGGCAATAAGCAATAAGCAATAAGCAATAAGCAATAAGCAATAAGCAATAGGCAATAAGCAATAGGCAATAAGCAATAGGCAATAAGCAATAGGCAATAAGCAATAGGCAATAAGCAATTAACAATAAGCAATAGGCAATAAGCAATAAGCAATTAACAATAAGCAATAAGCAATAAGCCATAAGCACCAACAACCAACAACCAACAACTAACAATTATCAATTATCAATTATCAATTATCAATTATCAATTATCAATTGTCAATTGTCAATTAACACCCCCTTCCCTATAAAATACGTAGACTTACGTATGCCAGCGTATTAAAAAATGATTTACATTTACTTTAGGTGACTCAAGGCTGTTGTATGGCAGTTTTTGGGAGTACATCACTAGTATGAGCAAGTTTAGCACATTATCAAACAGAAAATAAATAGACCATAAAATTTAACAAGCTGAAAATATGAAAAAAACATTTTTAATTGCATTAACATTACTTACAAATTTTGTCTTTGCACAAATTCAATTGAGCGATTATTACGATGCCAGCTCTACTAATAGACAAGAATTTTCATATCATATAGTGGTGAGAATCCATAAAACAACTGGTGCAACTCAATTTGACACCCGTTATACCGCAACACTAGTACAAGCATCTCCAGATGCTAAAGGATTCTACAATGCATATGGTGACAAAAAATACTATTCCTGTTCACAATTGGGTGATGTTTGTAAACCAAACAACTTACATTTAATAAGTATTCGAGTATCATATACTTGTAATGGACAACAAAAAGCTAATGTAGTTACTTTTAGAAATTTAAATGATGTACAACAAATGAATGTTGCAGTTGGAGCAGGTGGTGAATTTTGCGAAGCAAAAGATTTTAGCATGAAAGTTATGGGAGCTGCTTTAGAACCCATGCATTTAGGACAAATAATGAATAAAATAAATCAAATTGGCACAACCAAGACTACTCAAAACATTTCTAACAATTACAATCCAACAACTCAAACCATTTCTAACAATTACAATCCAACAACTCAAACCAATTCCAAAGACACGCCATCTACAGAGTCAAAAAGCTACGAATTAAAATTATCAGATATTGGAATTCCTGAAACCAATGCTTCTACAACAAGTGTATACCAAAAAAACTATGAAACCGGGCAACAGTTGAGCGAATTAGCCAATAACATCATTGACCTATTTACGCCCTCTCCTGCAGAAATTCAAAGAAGAGAAGCAGCAGCAGCAGAATATGCCCGACAAAAAAAAATAGCAGAAGATCTATATTGGGAAAAAAGAATATTAGATGATAGAAACCGTTTTGACCTATTATACCTTCCCTTAATGGACTCAGCAATAAAAGGAAACGAAAATGCGAGAATGATATTATATTTTGCAAGTAGTGCATTATTCTCAACAGTGAAGGTGCCAGAAAGGCAACAATGGTTTAATGAAGCATACAATAATAAAAATCCAGATGCCTATATGGAAGTTGCACAAGAAAAAAAGGAGGACGCTAATTGGATTTTATACGCACAAAATGCCGCAAATGTGGGTAGCGTTGATGCCATGTTACGTTTAGCAGATTGGTATGACAGAAATAAAAAAGTAATAGTATCAGGAATTACTTTTACTGGAGGAGACGATGCTAAATTGGCATTAGAATGGTATACAAAAGCTGCAGAAAACGGAAGCCCAAATGCCATGTATTATTTAGGTATGATTTATAAATATGGACAAACCCCATCAACAGATAATGGTTATGGGTTTTTGAAAAAAGTATTTGTAAAACATAACGTGGTGATTGATGAAAAAAAGGCCTTAGAATGGTTTGAAAAAAGCATACAACCAAATTATCCCATTTCGCTATTTGCAACTAGGTGGAGAACAATCACTGCAAATTATGTAGATTTAAGTTCTTATTTTAATAAAGAATCATACAAAGAACTCGCTTTAATTTATAAAAAAGGAGGAATAGTACCTAAAGATAAAGAAAAAGCTAAAGAATTAATGGGTCTTTACGAGAGCTACGGTTCACATTATGCTAAATATAAATTTTAAAATCATATAAACCAGCCCGTAACATTGGCTATAAGTAATGGCGCTGTTCTCACTATACTTCTCGATACATCCCGCCCTTGGCGGGACACTCGAAGTAACAAACACCAAACAATTAACAATTGTCTATTGTCTATTGTCTATTGTCAATTATCAATTATCAATTATCAATTATCAATTATAGACAACCTTACTCTCATTTAAATTAGTCATTCAATCCTTCTAAAAGTCTAGCATTTGAAGAAACGTTTGCCTCCCCGTCCCCCTCAAATCATTAGTTTGCCCAACCCAGCATTAGGCATTACCATCGACCCTAATATGGCCAATCTAGAAGAATGGTACACTACCGAAGATGTCATGCGGCATTTAAAGATGAGCCGCAGTACTGTGTACCGTTTACGTCGCAAACGCGAATTGCCCGCCTACAAACTGGGCAATATTATCGTGTTTCCAAAACACTTTATCAATACCATGCTGCTCCAAAGAGCAACGCTCAACCTTAAGCAGCAGCACAGGCCTAATCCCGATAGCCCCTAAACCAATGGCTATGGCCTAAAAACACAATTGCCAGTGCTAGAGTTTTTTATGACGCTAGTACTGGCAATACATAAAGTGCCTTGGCTACTACCCTAGGTTACAACAAGGGCACCCAGATAGCTACTAATGGCTGCCTCTTTGGAGTTGGCCGTACTAAAGGTGGCCCACACCTGCACCTCAAAGCCAGCCATAAAAGCCGGCAAGGGCAGGTTCACAGCCGCCTCTTCGCGGGTGCCTGCGGGATCAAACACCTGATACAAATTAGGTTCAGGTGCATACACCACCACAATAAGCTTGTCGAGGGGATTCGCATTACCCTGCCCACTGTTGTCGTTCCACTCCAGCTCTAAAATCTGCCCAGCGGCGGCGGTAATACTTGGGTTGTTGAGTCCGCGTAGGTCACCCTTACTAATAAGCACTTTGGGATAATCGATTGTAAAGCCATCAGGCGTAGCAATGAGCGCCTCCTTTAAGTGGTAGGAGGTGGCCAGGTTGTAGCGGCTCTTGTCGCCCTGGGGTTTTCCAAAATACTGGCTCTCCACAGCCTTGATGGGGTTTAAAAATGCAATCACGGCGCTAAAGCGTTCGCGTTGCTCTAATTGGTCCTGTGTAGGATTGTAGTTACCACGTTGGGGTAAGCTGCGCATCACATTGCGACCTCTCCAGCGTGCGCCAACCACGTTGCCTACTTTTCCGGAAAAGCCTCCTAGGATGCCTTTTTCAAATGTTGCCATAAAATATGAATTTGGTGTTAAACAGGACTAAAGTAGTCTAGCCCCGCCACGCCTGCAATAGCCTGACCCACCGTGACCGAGATTGACCGAGTTTGACACACCGTGACCTATGCTGACACACCCTGACACACGCTGACCTATGCTGACACACCCTGACACACGCTGACCGAGTTTGACCTACGCTGACCGCTATTGACACACTTAGGGCATTTTTGAGGGGTTTTGTTCGGGTGTTGTTCGAGGATTGTTCGAGAAACGCTTTGGCTTATTTTTTAAAAATTCGATTTTTTAGGAGAAGTCTCGAACAAAGCCAAAAGTAAGTCCTGCTTGATGCTGTTTAAAATACGTAGAACTACGTATAGCATCGAAAACAAAAAAAGTTTACATTTACTTTTAGCTGACTCAATGCTGTTATAAAGCAGTATTTGGATGTTTATAACGAGTTATGTAACATTTACCCAAACCAACTAAATGAATTACACAAGAGAAAAATTACAGTCAATTAATGCCCAAAGTGGAAAACCTACGGATTTTGACGAAATTGTTCAAACTCTTGCTGACAGAGTATTTGCAAATAAAGAAATTAGTTTAGCGGAACAACAGTTTGTTTGTGGAATTGTAGAGAGTCTTCGAAATGCTAAAGGAGAAAAAGACTTAAATATTCACGATTATATTTCTTGTAAAGATTATGTTTTCAGAAATAGATATTTACTTTACTTCAACGACTTAAACGGAAACAAAAAAGTATACAACTTCAATGGAGAAATCCCAATTGAAAGAAAACGTGTTGATGTAGCATTTTTACAAAAAGAATACGATGAATGGAATTTATTTATAAGTGACAAATTAAACGGAAGTGAATTAATCAATTACGTTTCTCAAGAAACAAAATATCAAATAAAAGAATTAGACAAATATTGTGAAAGATTACAAATCGGAAGCAATCGAAAAGAATATTTAAAAAAGTCATTAGTTCTTCACGGAAAATATATTTATCTTTTAGTAAAAGAATTTTATCAAGAATTAGGGAAAGAAGAAGAAACGACTGAACTAAATGGCGAAAAAATATTAATTGATGGATTTACTTATGTTCATACAATGTTCAGGCACTTTTCGGAACAAATAAAAGAACATCAAGCTGACAAATCCTATCATTTTGATGAAAACGTTGGATTTAAGAGTATTCCCAATTTTTTACTAAATGCAATTGAGTGTTATAAAAAATTACCTGAAAGCAATACATTTAATAACAGAAGTTTGAACATTATATTTAATGGGAAAATTTATGCTATCTGGTTCAGACCGTTTACAAAATACTTAAAAGGGAATAAGCGAATAGACTATTTCAGAGTACAAACATTTTATCCAGTCGAAAATAAAGCAGATTTGGACAAACTAAAAGACTATAAAGAGATTAATACTAATTGCGGATTTAAATATCTGATAAAAAACGTTACATAACAATGGCTATAAGTAATTGCTTGTTTTCGCCTATATGTACTTGTAACGTTTAATGCTAAACCACGCAACTACGCATGGCCAAAACCATAATGAAATACGTAGAACTACGTATACTATTGTAAACAAAAAAAGTTTATTTTTACTATTGTTCAAAATACAGATATATTTATATACAAACTTAAGATATGTGATACTTTATTTATAAACGGTATATAACTAGTAGTAACACATTCTGAGCATAAATTATAATCAAAGAAAAGGAAATACATTATATGAACACATACATAGTCACATTTGAGGTAAATGACTTAACTCGACTAAATAAGATAAAGAAATATATTCGAGAGAAAAGTAACGGAATTTGTCCAATACATTCGAATGCCACTGCTATTAGAAGTGAAAAAAAAGCATCTGAAATTAGAGATGAAATTATTCAGATGACAACAGCAGAAGACAGAATTTTTGTAATACGCTCTGGAACCGAAGCGGCCTGGAAAAATTCTTACGGAAAAGAAAATAACGAATGGCTAAAAAAACACCTATGAATTCGCAAAACAACAATGTTGGTGATAAGCCATTGCGTGTTCGAAGAGGACGCGTCGATTCAGTAGACTTATACGAAGTAAAGGAGCATGAACTAGAAATATTGGAAAATGGAGATACAAATAGTATTTATTTAAATTTTGCAATTTTTCTTTTATCTTCTGCAGTATCTTGCGTTTTAGCAATTTCAACTGCAAAATTCGTTTCAGAATTAATTCAAAATTGCTTTCTTTTCGTTACTATAATTGGATTTATAGGTGGACTTTTCTTGTTAATACTTTGGTGGAGAGGTAGAAAATCAATAAAAACAATTGTTAGTAGAATTAAAAATAGAATACCACCTGAATTTATTGAACAAGAAAAAGCAAATGATGTGCCTGAAAGTGTAACAATACCTGAAGATCTAAAACCGAAATAAATTCATGATACAGCGATTTATTATGCCTATAACCGCATTGCACCATTTAAAGTAGAAACCTAAAAGAAAAATCTTAAACATCGAAAATCAAAATTAATGTCTAACAACAAAGTCCCAAACAAAAGTTTACATAAAGCTAAAAAGTCAAAAATGGATGAGTTTTACACTCAACTATCTGACATAGAAAAGGAATTAAAACATTATAAAAATCACTTTAAAGACAAGGTAGTTTATTGCAACTGCGATGACCCAAGAGTGAGTAACTTCTTTCACTATTTTTCCTATAATTTCGAAAAACTTGGACTTAAAAGACTCATAACAACCTGCTACAAAAATCAAAATAGTGATTTATTCAGTCAAAACGACTCTGAACAAGCAATTATGCTTGAATATAATGGAGATAAAAATGGAAACAATATTCCGGATGTAGATGAAATAGGAGTAGTTGAATTAAAAGGAGATGGCGATTTTAGAAGTAAAGAAAGTATTGAATTGCTTAAACAAGCTGATATTGTAGTAACTAATCCACCATTTTCACTTTTTAGAGAATACTTAACTCAGTTAATGGAATATAAAAAACACTTTGTACTAATTGGTAATAAAAACGCCATTACTTATAAAGAAATATTCAGATTGATAAAGGAGAATAATATGTGGGTTGGTAATACACCAATGAGTACTGATATGTTATTTGACGTACCAGAAGACTTTGCTAAAGAATTAGTAACCACGAAAAAACAAGGTAGTGGTTACAAAATTGTTGATGGTGTTGTAAAAGGCAGAGCACAGGCTGTATGGTTTACTAATATGGATATTGCAAAAAGACACGAAGATTTAATTCTATTTAAATCCTACAAGCCCGAAGAATATTCAACATATGACAATTATGATGCAATAAATGTAGATAAAACAAAAGAAATTCCTTTTGATTATAAAGATGTTATGGGTGTACCTATCACATTTATTGATAAATATAATCCAGAACAATTTGATATTTTAGGTATGTCAGCGTCTGCAGGATATGATGAAGAAATAGTAGGAATTCCGTTTTTGGGAGATAAAGATGCCAGACCACTTATAAATGGTAAAAATATTTATGCAAGAGTTTTTATAAAGAACAAAAGACTATGAACATTGAACTAAAGAAAATAACTGTTAAAGAATTAACTGAAGATTATGAAGACAACGAAGAAAATGGAGTTCTTGGTTATGGTGGTAAACTTGACATAAGGCCACCTTATCAGCGTGAATTTGTATATGGTGACAATGAAAGAGATGCTGTCATTGATACTTTAAGAAAAGATTTCCCTTTAAATGTAATGTATTGGGCAGTTCGTAAAGACGGAAATTATGAGGTTATTGACGGGCAACAAAGAACAATTTCCATTTGCCAATATGTTAATGGTGATTTTGCATATTTGTTTAAATATTTCCATAATCTACAGCAGGACGAAAAAGAGCAAATATTAAACTATGAATTAATGGTTTATATATGTAGTGGTGAAGATAGTGAAAAGCTAAAATGGTTTGAAACTATAAATATTGCTGGTAAGGAACTAACAAAGCAAGAATTAAAAAACGCCGTATATTCAGGTTCTTGGGTCACAGATGCTAAAAGATATTTTAGTAGAAATGGAAATCCCGCACAAGCCATAGGCAGTGATTATTTAAATGGCAAAGCCAATAGGCAAGACTATTTAGAAACTGCTATTAAATGGATATCAAATGGAAATATTGACGTCTATATGGCAAATCATCAACACGACCCAAACGCATTAGCATTATGGCAATATTTTCAAAGTGTCATTACTTGGGTTCAGGGTACTTTTGTAAAAAAACGTACAAAATTCATGAAAGGTGTAGATTGGGGAAGTTTATACAATGAATTTAAAGATGAAGTTTTTGACACACAAGCAATAGAAAATGAAACTGCTAATTTAATTGCTGATGACGATGTTGAAAGAAAAAAAGGAATTTATCCTTACATTTTAACAAGAGACGAGAGATATTTAGGCATTAGAACGTTTACGGATTCTATGAAACAAAAAGTGTATGAAAAACAAAAAGGAATTTGTCTTATTTGTAAAAACCATTTTGATATTTCCGAAATGGAAGGAGATCATATTACACCTTGGCATGAAGGAGGCAAAACCATTGAGGAAAATTGCCAAATGTTATGTAAAGACGATAATAGAAGAAAAAGTGGAAAATAAAAAAACAAAACATATACCTCCCTACTCCTCCAACCGTATAAGCCTTAAAGTGGTGACTTTATAAGGGTCGGCACTGCTTAAAATTAACGTATCCTTATCGAGTTTAAAGTGTTGGGCGATACGGGTGTTGTTGTTCATCACGGTGGGCGATTTGGCGACCATCACCTGATGTATGAGCGAGTCGCCAACACGACTATAAGTGCCCGCATTGGAGAGGTAGCCTAAATACACCTGTTTAAAATAGTCGGCATCAATGGCTTCGCCCTCCTTCACTTCGGGTGCCGAGGGGCGCTCCCCTATGGCCGCAGCCACGCTATAGTAGCTGTTAGTATAGATATAAATACTTTTATGAAAGGGTGCTTTTACGATGCTGGTATCGGCATTAGACCATTCCATATGGGTCACCTGCCAGGCCCCGTTTAGGCCTGTAGCGGCGTTGGTATCGGGCGTGGTATTGGAGGGGTTTTGGTCGGCGCAGGCTATGAGCAAAGCCACAGCAAGCAGGGTGAGCAGTCGTGTTTTCATAAGGATGTATTGGTGTCTCTTAAAAGTACAATTAAAAGGCGTAGGTCAGCACCAAATTGTTGATTATTAATAAATTAATTACCAATTGGCGCTATACCCTTCAAAGTGCTCATTAAAAAAATAAGGGCACGTATATTTGGCTCGATTTATTTACTACATTCGTGCTGAAAATCGCAACGGAAACATGGTTAAGGCCCTAGTTTTCAAAAAACTAAATACGCAGCTATGGAAATCATTTTTGATGTACTTATTGTTATAGCCACTATATTACTAATCACCAAAGGCGCTATGTGGTTGGTCGATTCGGCCGTAGCCATTGCCCATAAAATTGGAATTTCTGAACTGGTCATAGGGCTAACCATAGTTGGATTTGGCACCTCGGCACCTGAATTTGCTGTAACCATAATTTCAGCCATTAATGGTCAGAGTGATATATCTGTGGGCAATATTGTGGGGTCTAACATTTTTAATTTGGGGTTCATTTTAGGCGGAACGGCCATTATTAAAAGTCTTTCTACCAGTAAAAAAATTGTGTATAGAGATGGCGGGGTCTTATTGTTTGGAACGGTTATGCTCATTGTATTTTTATGGGATTTAGTGCTTAGTACCTTTGAAGGGGTACTCCTTTTTTCTTTTTTAATCGTTTATATTGGTGCACTGTTGTTTAAAAAAGAAATCAAGGAAGAGGACGACAGTGTCAGTACCTATAAGTGGTATTCGCCGTTCATTTTACTTTTTAGTTTGGTGTTGGTGGTTGGCAGTTCGCATTTTTTGGTAGACTCTGCCAGCGCTCTGGCTCGCATCATGGGCGTATCAGATTGGATCATTGGCGTTACCATTGTTGCTGCCGGAACATCGGCGCCAGAGTTAGCCACCTCTATAGTGGCGGCACTTCGCGGGAAATATGGCATTTCAATTGGCAACCTCATTGGAAGCGACATCTTTAACATGTTTGGCGTATTAGGCGTGGCATCAATGATTCAAAATTTGGAAGTGGACTTAAGCGCCCGTATCGATTTAGTATTGCTCTTTTTTATGGTGATATTAGCCCTTGTTTTTATGAGAACCGGATGGAAGATTACAAGACTAGAAGGCATCCTATTGGTGCTTATTGGATTAAGCCGATGGATCTATAGTTTTATGTTTTAAACGCTTTAGGAAGGAGAAATTAAAGATTTAGCAAAGCTATACCGTTAAACTCCAAAACGCTTTTATAAAACGCCTTGGTTAGGGGATTTACTGAATTAATTAGTACATTAGTGTTATAACACGCAACTCATTGTATACAAACAGGTTAAGAGTTACATTTTAATAAGAAGCTTATGTATCAAAAACGCTATATGTTACTACTCGTTTTACTGCTCAACATTATGCTTGCCATGGGGCAAGCTACAGTAATAAAAAATATAGACTACCTAGATGCGGTGGATTATGGAGACAACAAAGATAAATTGGATATCTATATGCCCGCCAATGCCAAAGAGGTTCCGGTTATTGTGTATTTCCATGGCGGCCGTTTGCTCGATGGAAATAAAGATTGGGCTGCACCTATAGCCCCTGAAATTGTCAAGGCTGGCATTGGCTTGGTAAGTGCCAATTACCGATTATCGCCAGAGGTTCAACATCCTGCTCACGTCAAAGATGCCGCTGCGGCCACCGCGTGGGTATTAAAACACATCGCTCACTATGGTGGTGACCCTAAAAAGGTATATGTTGGAGGGCATTCGGCTGGAGGCTATCTCGCTGCTCTTCTCGCACTAGATTTTACCTATCTGCAAGATCATGATTTAGAAGACACCCTAGCAGGTGCAGTCATCATAAGTCCTTTTCTATACGTTGAAGAAACAGCCAAAGATCGCATTGAGTGGAAGCCAGTTTTTAAAACCATTTGGGGTACTGATCCAGAAGATTGGTTGAAAGCGTCAGTAAGCCCTCATATTAAGCCAAATCGAAATAATTTCCTTTTAATTTATGGTGATGCCGATTTGGAATGGCGGAAATTGCAAGTACAGCGGTTTGCCCAAGCGATGAAAACAGAAGTTAATGAGAACATCCAGATGTTTGAAATTCCGGACAGAACGCATACTTCCCTAGTTTATAGATTTGAAAAGGAAGAAGAACTCATTATTCGTTTGATTAAAAATTTTGTCTTGAATGAAAATTAATTGGAGCCTCTGGGGTAAAATGATAGTGGTACATCTTCATACAGCAATTATATGTCATTACCCACAACCAAGCCAAGCCAAAAAATGCTATCTTTAAGGAGTTAGCGGAATCATAGACAACTTAATTAAACCTTTAGCATTCATTTAAAAACAATAATCCTCATGAAGCAATTAATTATAGCATCACTTGTTATACTGCTAGTCGTGTTGAGTTGTAAAAATGCTCAAGATGAAAAGGTCAATAATCCGGTTGATGCTAACATCAGTGTTGAAAACACCCCTGCCGACCTTAATTTAAAGAAACAGGCGCCCATATTTACACCTTCTGAACTTCCTTATCCCTTTTCGAGTGCGGTACAGGTTGGGGATATCCTCTACCTTTCTGGTGATATAGGAGTTAATGAGGAAGGAACAGGCCTTGTTCCGGGCGGGATTGTACCTGAAACTAAACGCATGTTCGAAAGAATTGAAGCCACGCTTGCCAGCCACGGTCTTGGTCTCGATGACGTATTTAAATGTACCGTGATGCTCGCCGACATGGCTGAATGGCCAGCATTTAACGACGTATACGCTGGCTACTTTCAGCCAGGTAAGTACCCTACACGCTCGGCAATGGGCGTAAATGGTCTAGCACTCGGTGCTCGTGTAGAGATGGAATGCTGGGCCTATAACCCGCAACCCAATTAAAATACACTGCTTTAGGTCTCAACTTAACAACAAACAACTTATCAACAAACATCACAAACACTGTCAGTTCGAGTAGTGCCGCCAAGGCGGTACGTATCGAGAACTCATGGATAATATCAAATCAAATAATAGCTGTATTGCTGTTTCAACGCAACCAACAAAATGTGTTGATATTCTGACATTTAAGCGAATAAAACCGTATATTAGGGTCATACAACCCGTTGACCACAAGTCAAATAAAATAAAATTAACCATCTAAACACCAATTACATTTATGAAAACACTATCAAAAACCACATTTTTAGTACTCACTATGGTAGTATTAGCGTCCTGCAATCAACAAAAAAATGATGTCAAAACAGAAGCAGAAATTAAACAACAGGCCCTTGAAGAACAGATGACCGCAGCTAATGAAGCACTTTTCGTCGCTTGGAATTCTGGTGACACCTCTATTGTAGAAGCAAACATGGTTGCAGAGTTTACAAGGAAACAAAATGGCGAGCCCGATGCAAAACGTCGCGACGACTATATTGGACTAATAAATACATTTAGAACCGCTATTCCTGATATTACGTTTACATATGAATTGGTAACAATAGTGGGGAATAAAACCATAAGCAAATGGACCGCTAAAGGCACCAATACCGGAATGTTTGGGGACCAGCCTCCAACAGGAAAATCAAGTGTAACTCATGGACTTACCATTTTTACCTTTAATGATGAGGGTAAGGTGGTTTCTGAGGAAGCGTATTTCGATCAATTAAGTTATCTTCAGCAGTGGGGTTATACATTAGTACCACCAGCAACAGAGTAATTTAACACTGGGAAAACCAGTGGTCAACACCGTATATAGAAAATTGCTAATTTTAGCTAAACCCATTTGAGATGCGTGTTTGTGTACTAGGATTTTCCTCCTCGCTTAAAAGCGTGGCAAGACGTAAAATCTAAAGTAAGCAAACACGCATTTTTGCATATACATAACCATTGTGCTTCATTATAACCAACCCATGAGATGTCCACTTGGACATAAGCTATGATAAAATTCTTTCGTCACATTCGCCAATCTTTAATTATGGAAAATAAAACTGGTAAATACCTAAAATATGCCATTGGTGAGATTGTGCTTGTAATGGTAGGTATTTTACTGGCCTTACAAGTAAATAACTGGAATGAAGGCCGAAAAGACCATACAAAAGAACAACACATATTAAGTCAACTAAAAGATGAATACCATGCTAATCTTTTACAATTAGAACAAAAAATTAAGCATCGACAAAAAATAATTGAAGCGGCCACTAAAACACTGCAATATATTGATGAACCCTTTGGTGTTGAAACTGATAGTCTTAATGCGCAATTAAACATTTTGATTGGTAGCCCTGCATTTAAACCTATAGAGAATAACCTTATTAATTCTGGTAATATCCTTTTAATTCAGAATGAAAAATTGAACCAATTACTAACGACTTGGCCTACTGAAGTTTTAGATATACAAATCATTGAAAGCATCTGGTTCACAACCATGTGGGAATCAGTTATTCCCTTGTACAGTGATTATGGAATACTTCGGGAAGGGTTTTATAAATGGTGGAATGATGAACAAAATCTGAAATGGATATTGGAAGGAACAAATGTAAATCCGTTTCAACAACCAAAATCAAGTAAATCATTACAAACCCGTGAAATTTTAAAACAAAAGGAACTTGAAGGAATTATCTCTGTTGCGGTTTCAGTTAATTATGCAGCCAACTTACAATCTCAAGTCGTTCGCAATCGAATTCTTGAAATTTTAGAACTGCTAAACCATGAAATAATAGTAGAAATTGAATAACCTAATGTTGTTCATTATGAAAACAAGCTATCCGCTTTTTCGGATAAAAACAAATGATAAAATTTTTTCGTCACATACGCCAATCTTTAATTATGGAAAATAAAACCGGTAAATACCTAAAATATGCTATTGGTGAAATTGTGCTGGTGGTGATTGGGATTTTGATTGCTTTACAAGTCAATACTTGGAATGAAAACAGGAAAATAAACGAACAAGAATTACAACTTTTAGAATCACTTCAAAAAGAATTTACATATAATATCAATGAATTAGACCGTTCGATAAATAAAGCACAAATAATTCAAAAAAGATGTGAAACAATATTAAAAAATACGGGAAACCA
This sequence comes from Geojedonia litorea, assembly GCF_042654525.1. NCBI lineage: Bacteria > Pseudomonadati > Bacteroidota > Flavobacteriia > Flavobacteriales > Flavobacteriaceae > Geojedonia > Geojedonia litorea. The sequence continues at coordinate 266,649 of NZ_JBHSGP010000004.1, read as the reverse complement.
TGAAATGAAATTATCTAAAATTGAAAGTGATTCTCTTATAAATTGGGGTTTAACGAACATAATAACATATGACCCAAGTAATGGTATATTAAGCGATATTATCAATTCGGGTAAGATTCAAATAATCAAAAATGAAAAACTGAAAAACTATCTTTCTAATTGGAATGGAATACTCAATGATGTTAAAGAAGATGAGATATGGGCTGTAAATGAAAGGAATAATATCATCTATCCTTTCCTTTACAAAAATTCAAATTATACAAGCACTACTCAAAGTAGCCGTGAAAACAATACTATTATTTCAGGCTTTGACACCGATTACAAGGCAGTTTACAAATTAATAGAATTTGAAAATCTCGTGAATAGCCAAAGAATCTGGAATAGAAAAAATGAACGAAACTATGAAAGCCTTAAAAGTAAAATTGAGGAAATAATTGCCCTTTGTAAGCAAGAAATCGATATTAATAAATAACGAAAGCACAACAACGTTAATGCTTGATTATAACCAACCGCTAACCAATGATAAAATTCTTTAGACACATTAGACGCGAGCTTATGGAAAAAAACAAAACAGGAAAATACCTAAAATACGCTATTGGGGAAATAGTTCTCGTGGTTATTGGGATATTGATAGCCTTAAGTATTAATAATTGGAATGAAGAGAGAAAATCTTATAAGTCTGAACAAATTTTTCTTTCACAAATTCTTAATTCATTACAGAGTGATTTAAATAGAACAAAAGCTATTTATAAATATAGAGCTTTAAGAAAAGATAAGGCACTAAAAACATTAATGAATAACTTAAAAAAAACCAATCTACCTCATGATTCTATATTAAGTGCACAGTTTAGGGAAATGACCATGACACTTTCATTTATCTATGACAAAGGTGCTTATGAATCCTTAAAATCTCATGGATTAGAAATAATTCAAAACGATTTATTAAGGCAAAAGATTGTAAGAGCGTACGAAAACGACCTACCACTTGGCAATTTGTTTATCGATGTCAATAGACAGATAGAAGATGAACTCCGTCAAAACTATATTTTGGAATTAACTGAATATGATTATGAACGTTCGGATAACGGACAATGGAAGGGTAAAACAATTATCCATTTTGAGAAAATTAAAGAAAGTACCTTGTTAAAAAACCTTTTCCGTCTTGAGACATCTGTAGCTTCAAATTACATTATGAGGCTTGAGGACATAATTTCAGATTTTGAGAATTTAATTTACTCCATTGAAACCGAATTAAATAAGTCGAAATAAATCAATTTTGAAAGCTGATGTATCAAAAAAATAAACGAAAGCACAATGGCTGTACTTATTATAACCAACCAAAAACCCATAAAAAATGCTTTAGACTGATGAGACATGAGCTTATAAACGCAGGCAAAACAGGCATTTGGGTGGTATCACATTTTTAATCAGTATCTTAAACACAAATATCTTACCCATGAAACGAATGTTGCTAATTTTTTTCCTCTCACTATCTTTTGTTGGTTTTGGACAACCAGAAAAGCTTTATAAAACCAATGAAGCAGACAGCATCCTAAATTTCAATTTCCCCGGAATGAAAATAGGCATTGCCGAAAATGAGAACGGACCAACAGGGACCACTGTTTTTTACTTTCCCGATGGCGTTATGGGCGCTGCCGATGTACGCGGAGGCGCAACAGGAACTGTGAATGCTTCGGCGGTATCAAGAGGCTATGAAAGCAAAATGATTGATGCAGTTGTATTTTCTGGTGGTTCTTGGTATGGCCTATCAGCAGCAACAGGAGTTGCCAATGAAATTAAAGACATAAAAGCGAAAGAAGGAAACGTTGACTATATCGCCGGTATACTTGGTGGTATTATCTATGATGTTGGTGTGAGAAGGTTTACTAGAGAAACCCCTGATGATGAATTGGGTAGAAAAGCCATTAACAACGCCAAAACTAATGTGTTTCCCTTAGGCGCAAGAGGTGCCGGTAGATTTGCCATGCAAGGCTATTACTTTTATGATAAAAAGGACGGGAAAGCGGATGACTTTTCGGGATGGCCGCATTCAGGACAAGGTGCCGCTTTTGGTGAGATTGGTGAAACAAAAATTGCGGTATTTACCGTGGTTAATGCATTGGGCACCATCGTAGATAGAAAGGGTAATGTTGTAAGATGTCATCGAAATTTTATAGGAGAAGACTGCCCAACCGCAGCAGAAATGATTAGAAATGCATCAGCGCTAAAACAATTAGATGCCACCCAAGTCAATGGCCCGACCAATAACACCACCTTGACGCTCGTCGTGACGAATAAGAAACTGCCATTTTGGGCACTGCAACGTTTAGCGACTCAAGTACACACCTCTATGGGCAGAGCCATTCAGCCCTTTTCGACACAGTTTGACGGCGATGTGCTCTATGCCGTTTCAACAAATGAAATTGAAAACCGGGACATATCTCCTATAGATTTGGCTGTTGTAGCTTCTGAATTGGCTTGGGATGCCGTTTTGAATAGCCTGCCCAAATTGCCAAATAAACCGAGTGTTATGGCATCTAATGCGCTACCAAAATCCTATAACCATTATAAGGGTGAGTATGAATTCTATGGAGGAGGTATTTTGCTTATTGATGTAGATGACAGGGGGCTTTGGGCTAAATTTAGGGGTGACGGTAAAATCTATTTTGATGAAAACAGAGTGTATAGATTACACCCCACGACTAATGGGCAATTTATCATAGATGCGCCAGCCCAAGATGTCATTCAATTTGATAGTAAATCTGACGAAGTTTATGGAGTAACGATTAATCCGGGAGCTTGGGCTATAAAATCGCAACGTATAAAAAAATAATAAACCTATAGCATAAACGCACCTTGAACAAACCTTTGTGCTTTAGTATAACCAACCTATAAGATGCCCACTTACTCGGGAAATAGAATATGATAAAATTCTTTCGTCACATACGCCAATCTTTAATTATGGAAAATAAAACTGGTAAATACTTCAAATACGCTATTGGCGAAATTGTGTTGGTGGTTGTTGGTATTTTAATTGCTTTACAGCTAAATACTTGGAACGAGAACCGAAAAGCTTCAAATGAAGAACTTAAGATTTTAACAGCTTTAAAATCAGATTTTAAAGTATCTAAAGATAGAATTGAAGAGACTATAAAAATTCAATCTAAAGTGATGAGCTATAGTCAAATTCTTATTAACATTTATGAAAGACAGAATAAAGAGGAGTATCACTATTTTGACACGCATTTAGACTCATTGGATTATCTTATTTCATATGGTACTTCGTGGTATCGGGCAGAACCTGTGACTGGGGCATATAACTCATTAATTAGTGCTGGTAAAATTGACCTCATTAAAAATGAAGAGTTGAGACATGCGTTAGCGCAGTTTAGTGCCGATTTTGAATCTGGCTTTGAAGATCAAGAAACGTCAATGCATTTATTAAATAAGCTCAATGAGGACGTCGATCATTTTACTTTAAAAATAGCGACTAATGAATTCAGAAAACGCTACAATTACAATCCAAGAAAAGTTGACAGTTTAAAAATCTCCGAATCCTTCTTTACAAATGATTCTTATTTTGGTAACTTGTATTTAAAATCAGTACTCGAGAACAATAGACTTACACGACAAAAACAGATGCTAGAAATGACAAATACCATTTTAAGCATTATTAATCAAGAATTAGAACACTAAATAAACTAGAACGTACAACAATGGCTGTGCTTTAGTATATCCAACCCAACGAAAAAACCCTATATTTAAGAAGCCAAAAGAATCAAAGATACATGGAATATGGAGCGCTACAACCTTGTCAGCAATTTAACAAAATATGAATGCCATAGAAATCAAACACGCTGATCATCAGGATCTCGAACTGCTTGCATTATTGGGGAGGGTTACTTGGGCTGAAACCTTTGGCACATTATTTCAAAGGGAAAAAGATGTAAAAGACTATGTAGACACTAACTTCTCTATAAGCGCCATTAAATCGTATTTAGAAAACCCGAACACCTATTTCTGGCTTGCTTATTATAATGGCTTTCCGGTGGGCTATGCTAAAATAGAGAATCACGTAAAAACGGAATTAGTGCAAGGAACCAAGGTTTGCAAGCTTCGCAACATTTATGTTTTAAAAGATTTTCACTCAAAGAAGATTGGACTCGCCTTATGGTCTATCATGCTAGAGAAGGTTAAAGAACTACAGTGCGATAAGATATGGCTAGCCGTACTTCACACCAATGATAAGGCGATTAAATTCTATAAAGACAATGAATTTTATACTGTTGGAGATTTTAATCTTAATATCGGTATTGATAGCTTTATTATGAATATAATGGTAAGAGAATGTCATTAATAAAACTCCTTAAACATCAAATGTTATGAGAATAAACGCAAAACTTATTATTATTTTTTATGTATTGACACTTCTAGGCTGCGATAAAGAAATTGAGGACGGCGTTAGGCAAAGTGACTTGTCTAAAGATGTAGAAATGATCACCGATTATGGAACAATCATTATGCGATTATCAGACGAAACACCCCTGCATCGCAACAACTTTATCAAACTGGTGAATCAAAAATTCTATGATAGTTTATCGTTTCACAGAGTGATAGAACATTTCATCATTCAAACTGGCCATCATAAAACAAAAAGTTCATATAAAGAAATTAAGAACGATTCGATTCAATTACCTGATTTAATTAAATCTGAGATAAACACAAATCTATACCATAAACGAGGCGCATTAAATGCCGCAAGAAAAGGCGGTATTGCAAACCCAAGTCACGCGTCTTCGGGTTCACAATTTACCATTGTTCAAGGCCAAATACAAAACGACAGCACATTGGAGGTTTCCCTGAAGCGTGTTAACGATGGACTTGCAAGGCATAAAGTAATGAACAAACCAGAATTTAAAGATGATTTTAGCCAATTACTGAAAATGCTTAAAAAAGTTGATGAGATTAATGCTCGTAATATTGAATTAAGTGAAGAAGAAGAGCATGAAATGCATAGTGCTTTTAATGAATTAAGAGAAAAGATGCAGTCACATAACTTTGATTCTTTGGCAAAGATTGAACTCAAAACCATGAAAGCATACGACTATCCAGAAGCACATCGTCAAATGTATAAAAGTATTGGAGGTGCTCCACACCTAGATCAAAACTATACGGTTTTTGGTGAAGTGGTAAAAGGGATGACGGTAGTAGATAGTATAGCGGCAGTTAAAACTGGTGACAATGACAAACCAATTCATGATGTACGCATCATTTCGGTGAGAATGATTGAAAGAAAATCGTATAACTAATTAAAATGACTAGCACCCTTGATAATAAGTAATTGCTCACAAACAAAAGCAAAATATGCTATCTTTAACCAGCTGCGATTTCGTTGCGCATCATTTTAACCAATCGAAAAGATATCCGCTTTCTCGGATCATAGATATGATAAAGTTTTTTAGACAAATCAGACTAGACCTTATGGAAAAAAACAAAACTGGCAGGTATTTAAAATATGCCGTTGGCGAGATTATTCTCGTGGTGATAGGTATTTTAATAGCCCTACAAATTAACAATTGGAATCAAAATCGCATAGCCACCGAAGAGGAACTACACATGCTCAAAGCCTTAAACATAAATTTGAAGGCCGACCTCGCCGATTTAAAATTCAACGAGCAGCGCATACAAGCCAGTATTGCTTCGGCAGATAAGGTGATTTATGGTTTAGAGCACAAACTGCCTTACAATGACGCTATTCCCGATGATATAGGCGATATGATGTTCCCGGTGATGTTTGTGTATTCTACAAGTGCCTTTGAAACCCTTAAATCTAAAGGCATCAATTTGATTAAAAATGATAGCCTAAGAGATGCCATCATTTATGTCTATGATTCAGGATATAGCTTTTTTATTAAAAATGAGTCGTATATTGTTTTAGAGGAAGCTGAACGTGCGCTTCGAGACCTGTTTTCAACGCGATTTGAGGAATCTTATGTGTATGATTTCAATGCACCCGATTACAAACCGCGGTTAACACCACTCAATTATGAAGCTCTTCAAACCGATCAAGAGTTTAGATACTTTGTCAAATCATATAAAAACAGGCTCAGTCTTTTATTAAACTATCATTATAGAGTGAAATTGCTAAAAAATGTAGAGGCCCTTATTGCATCGCTTACGAAAGAAATCGATAGATTAGAAAGCTAATAAAAGCCTAGGATAAAAGATGTTTACAAATTATGAATTGAACCAAAAGCTCTATGACGCTAATAGCCAAATATATAATACTACTTTTTGCTGTGTTTCTTATTGGTGTAGGCCTGCTAATGTGTTTTAAACCAATTAAAGCAAGGGCCTATTTACGACAAGCTGCAAGCACAAACCTCATTAATTATCTTGAAATTACCATAAGACTGATTCCTGCTACAGCTCTAGTTTTGTATGCAGAACACGCTAAAGCACCTAATCTCTTTACCTATTTAGGTGGGTTCATGATTATAACTTCCCTAGTGCTCTATCTAGTTCCCCGTAGGCTACACCATAGTTATGCATTGCTTTGTGCCGATTGGCTTAACCCATCACGCATTAGAGCTCTATCGCCTCTCTCTATAGTCTTTGGCGCTGGTTTGCTATATGCGGTTTTATAATTAGAGTCTAAAAACACCGCCTCATTTAGCACCATTAAAAAAGATAGTTGACCAGCAACTTTAATTCTTCCCTTACTTTTTATTTAGTACATTAGTGCACATAGCTCGTCCCGAAGGCGTTAAAACACAAAGGACCAAATACAACCACACTAAAAAGGTAAGCCATGTCAAAACAATGGATCATAATACTCGCAGCACTCATTTTTTTAATCGCCCTGTTTCTATTTTGGAAACTCACCAGTGCTTATGCTAAAAAAGGCTATGGCAGCAAGATGTGGAAGCACTGGCCAACGCAATTAGCATACTGGCAGGCTGCCGTTTTATATAGTATTGGCTTTACAACGATGATTCTATTTATTTTAAAATGGGCAGATGTGTTGACCTATTAAGTTGTTGAGACATCAAATACAACACAGTGATGATAAGCCCATGCTAGAGGCGTTTAAATATTTACTATTTTAGAGCTGTACTTTAATGTATTAATATGACCACCTAATAAGACGCTCGCATTCTTGAGACCTATCTATGATAAAATTTTTTAGATCGATTAGAAAACAATTAATTGCAGAACACATGACTGGAAAGTATATAAAATACGCCATTGGTGAAATCATTTTGGTCGTTATTGGGATATTAATTGCCCTTCAGATTAATAACTGGAATGAACAACGAAAAGAACGGCTAACTCAACACCAATTAATAGATGTTTTAATTACCGATTTAGAATCGAAAAAAGCCGAGTTTGTAGGTGATCTAGCCTTTGGTAACACCATTTTAAAAAATTCAAAAACTGCAATCAACTATTGGGAGCGCCATAATAAAATAGACACTTTAAATTTAAAAGTGTTATTGAAATATTTGGCTGAAGACGATTGGTTTTTTGATGAAAATTCACCCATCTACGCAACCATTTCAGGTTCTGGATTATGGAAGCAATTACCTGACAGCATAAATAGACAAATTGATGATGTGTATAGAAATCAATTTGGAAGTATAAAGTCGGCATTCGCAAAACAAACTGAATACGCCTTAAATGCTAAACTGTCCTTTCTTGCCCCAAAGCGTCTGTTGTTATTCGATAAAAGCACACTAGAACTGCTGCCTATTGTATCTGAAAACGATGAGGAATTTATCACAAAAATTGAATTGTTTAAAAGTGGGGTCATACGTTTGACCTCGAAATTCAAAACTACAATACCAGCGATAGATAAGCTTATAGAAAACCTAGAACTTTATAAGGAGAAAAGCTAAAAACAACCAACAACTATGAGAATAACAGTTTTTCAATTAACCATCATTTCTGCATTACTACTCACCTCTTGCTCAAAAAAGCTGAGCACTATGTCAGATAAATCAACAGAACAAATTGCTGCAACCTATACCATTATTAAGGATGTTGCCTACGGAACAGATGCAGAACAAGCTATGGATATTTATCTTTCTAAAGATGCCAAGTCCTATGGTAAACATAATTACACCGTTGTATTTCTTCATGGTGGTGCGTATTATGTAAGCGACAAAAGTGCAGAAGAAAGATACATTGAACCCTATTTGAAAAAAGGTTTGAATGTGATTAATATGAATTACCGATTAAAAAAAGGCATCCCAACAGCAACTTCAGATTTAACAAACGCTCTTAATTTTTTAAAAGCCAATAACAAAACTTATAATTTAAATTTAGATGCCATAATCGTCACAGGCTTTTCAGCCGGGGCTCATATGGCCACCATAGTTGGTGTATCTCAAAACAATCCGGAGTTTCCACATCCACTCCATGAAGGTATTACCATTGCTGGTATCATTAACTTTGCAGGGCCAGTAGATGGGCTAGATGTTATTGAAAAGATTTTTGTAGACCACGATAATGAATTATGGAGTAAAGCAGGCAAGGCGCTTTTCGCATCAGAAGGCTATGAATTAAAAGAGCGCATAGCCATTTATGAACCCATAACATATCTAGATAGTAGCGATCCGCCAATATTCTTATGGCATGGAGGTAATGACAATCAAATTCCACCAGAAACCTTTAAAAACTTTGTTCCTAAATTAAACCGAACAAAAGACATGGTGGTTTTTTTGCCAAATGCTTATCACAGTCCGAGCGCAGAAGAATTAAAAAACGCCTATGTGGACCTATTTCGTTTTTTAGATCAATTATAATCGTCAATGTGAGAAATTAAATCCAACCCATTAATCCATGATAAAATTCTTTAGATCGATTAGACAAAACTTACTTTCAGAAGGAAAAACAGGAAAGTATATAAAATACGCCATTGGAGAAATTGTGCTAGTGGTGATTGGTATTTTAATAGCTCTGGCTATTAACAATTGGAATGAAAAACGCAAGATGCATCGTCAAGAACTCATCTATCTAAACAACATCAAAACTGATATCATTGCTCAAATTAGCATGTTAGACGTTTACATAGATTTTGAAAACATCATATTAGATCAATCTGAAGACATCATAAGGCACTATGAATTAAATAAAGGGTTTTATGCGATGGATAGTATTTTTCCAAAGTTAAACGACTTAACCGTGCGATGGACTTTTTCTAATGCCAATACTACCTTGACACAATTATTAAATTCAAACCAAATTAACACTATTCAGAATAGAGCACTTAAAGAAGAACTTATAAAATTTAACCAGGAGATTGATTTGTTCACCAAAAACACTAACATTAACAATACCAACCTCATAGACCAACTATCTACCAAATCATTTATAGAAGTTGGGGCTTATGCCTTATATGGAAACTCAAACCGAATAAACACTAAATTTCATGACTTTTATGTCTTTCAAACTATAAAAATTTATGGGAAGGAAACCCATAAAGCTGAAAAGAACGAACTCATAAACCTAGCGACGCAACTGCTAAATGAGCCTAAAAACAGACTCGAACTCATTAACAAGGTTGTATATAGAAACACCTTGTCTAGTCTTCAAAAGTCAGGAAATAAAAGTTTAAAAGAAAAGTCAGAAGCAATCTTGAAAAAAATTGAAAACGAAATAGAGTTACATTAATACAACTAAAAACTACATATTAACCATGACATTTACCTCTATGAAAAACACACGCCTTCTACTACTTGTTTTACTCGGCATCAGCGGCTTGGCATATGAGCAATCTGTCAATACCCTTAAAGAGATTAATACCACTTGGGATAAATTCGCGTTGGCCTATGAAACTTTGGATGGTCAATTATTTGCCGATATCCATGCTAAACAACTCATTCGTATCTCGGGTGGGCAGCGCATCAGTGATTATGAAGCGTATTGCTCTAGCAATTCTGCCCGATTTCAAAACGCCAAATCCAATGGGGTGACCAATACTATTGCTTTCCGCTTCTTTGAGCGCATTCATAACGATTCTATTGCCAGTGAACGCGGGATTTACCAATTGGTTAGAACCGCTAATGGTGCTTCACAAACCTATTATGGGCAATTTCATGTGCTCTTTAAAAACATAGAAAACCAGTGGCTCATTATTATGGACTATGATTCAACCGAGGGTAATACCATTGACGAAACCGATTATCTAAAAGCCTATGCAATAGATGACTTTGATCCGTTTGTAAAGGAATAAACCCAGTCGTTTAGCTATTGGATATTAATCATACTGAATACGGTCGCGTATGGTGCCATCTTCACGATGAATAATCACATCGGCCTTGCGTTTTTTAGCAATGCGTTTGGCCTTGTTAATGGCAGTTTCTTGACGACGGTGTTTGGAGGTGATACCCTTATTGCCTTCTCGTCTTACCGCCCAAGCACCCTCATAAGGTACTACGTGCTGGTGCCAGGTTTTTCTAGTGCGACGTGTAGGTTTAAAGATGGCCTCTAAAAGCTCTAAAATAAGCTGTGGCCAGGATTTTGATGAATTGTTAGGCATGTATTGCTATGTAAACTTCGAAGATAATATTTTTTAGAATCATAAGAGAATACTTGCAACAATAATTATAGTTACATATAAAGCAAAGGATATCACACAACAATCAGCACTAACCTAAGGTTTTAGTTCGAGTCTGATAAAGGAATCTAAACAATTCACGCAAAAAATAGGTTCATAAAACACATTATGGAATACTATTTGATGCCTCCTTGGAAACTATTACAAAAATGAAAAACACCTTAACCATCCTTTTCATTGCTGTTTCTATAGTAACAGTCAATGCACAAACCTTAAAAGATTCGGTCAACGTACTTTACAAAAATTACTTCGACCTCCTAAAATCCAAAGAAAAACTCGATACCATTTCGTTTAAAGTAGAAACCTTTGGCGAACTAATGGAGTCCAATAACCGGCAGATTAAAGCCTTAACCGACGCCGAGTTATTTTCATTAAAAAAACAGTTAGAACAACGACGCAAAAAAATAATCAATACCACCGAATTTGTTTTTGCTTCAAACGCCAGCCTCAATGCCATCAAACAGTTAGACGCCACGAGCGATTACCTCACCCAGATTTCACAACTCAATAATCCAGATAATTCCGATTTAGGATTTTCGTTATCTACTGAAATCGCCAAAATTCTTGAAAAGGAAATTATTAAAGGGCATAAAAAAATCAACGGTGTAAAAAAGGAAAAGTTTTTAAGCTTTGTTGACCACATCATAAAATCGCCCATTACAGAGTCTATTACAAGCGCCATCCCTGTGGTGAGTTCTATTAAATCGGTTGTGGATCTCGTTATAGGAAGTGCGCTTAAGGGCGATGATATACCATTAACAGATGTGAAATCCTTGCAAGAATCCTTAAAAGTATATTTAGAACATTATGAAGGTTTAGCGAAAGCACAAACCGATTTTGAACAAAATATAGGCAATCTCGATATTAGAAAAGAAGGGCTTGTGCTATTATTAACCCAGTACACAACCGAAAGATCAAACACCTTAATCCCTAATTCCATATCGGAAAAAGAGAAACACCTATCCCTTACCCAACTCATAAACACACATTATACCAAAGATATTGTACAACAGAAGGTTGACCTCATCATTAATGCCAATCCTTCAGATCATAATGCACATCTTACCAATAACCATTTAAAGTACCCTAATTATGCCTTGAATCAGGCTAAATTTGTACGAGATGAAATTGAATCCTTAAGCAAGGAATATATTTCTATTTTCGTTTCCTATCAAGCGGCCTTAAAAAATGTTTTAGAAAAGAGTAAAAACATTGGAGATGCTAAAAAAATTGATTCAAAAATATCTGAATTAGAGCGAAAGCTTTCCGATGTAAAAGTGGCCTTTGATGACAATTTAAATATGCACAAATTAAATGTCACATTTAACGTCCTTATGCAGTATTAAAATGTTAACGAAGATGTATCATCGATACTTAACTTGAGTAAAATTGATAGGTAATTTTAAAAACCAATATAAACTATTGCGCATTAATTTTGTTTACCTTACATTTAGTTTATGACAGACGTTGAGATTGAAAAAGAAAATGCAGAGATTGCCAAGGCCTACAAAAAACTCCTAAAAGTAAGTTACCAAACCTTAAGTACGGCTGATAAAAAACTCATTCGCCATGCGTTTGAAGTGGCTTTAGACGCCCACAAGGACCAGCGCCGAAAATCGGGAGAGGCTTATATTTTCCATCCATTAGCTGTAGCTACAATCGTAGCTTCCGAAATTGGATTGGATGCCACTTCTATTGCCGCGGCTTTACTTCACGATGTAGTCGAAGACAATGTACATTATACATTAGATGATATTGAACAGTTGTTTGGTTCTACCGTATCGCGTATTGTAGATGGTCTCACTAAGATTTCGTCTTTAAAAAAGGACATGGATGTCTCAACACAGGCAGAGAATTTCCGTAAAATGCTGCTTACTCTCAATGATGACGTACGTGTGATTATTATTAAAATTGCCGATCGTCTTCACAATATGCAAACCATGGATGCCATGCGTCGCGATAAGCAGGAAAAAATCGCTTCAGAAACGCTGTATATCTATGCGCCATTAGCACATCGTATTGGGCTTTACAATATAAAAACTGAACTTGAAGATTTAGGATTAAAATACACCGAACCTGAAGTTTATAACGACATTCTTCATAAAATTAAAGAAAGTAAAGAAGAGCAGGATGCCTATATCAAGGCCTTTTCTAAAGTGATTGTTGATACCTTGGATACGGAAGGGCTCAATTATGAGATTAAAGGACGACCTAAATCTATATTTTCCATTCGTCGTAAAATGCTGAAGCAAGGCGTGAGCTTTGACGAGGTATACGATAAGTTTGCGGTGCGCATCATTTATAAATCTGACTTGGCCAATGAAAAATTTCTGGCCTGGAAAATTTACTCGATAGTGACCGACCACTTTACCCCCAACCCTACTCGATTACGCGATTGGATTTCGTCACCTAAATCAACAGGTTACGAAGCTCTGCATATTACCGTTATGGGCCCTAAAGGACGATGGGTAGAAGTACAAATTAGAAGTGAGCGCATGAATGAAATTGCCGAAAAAGGTTATGCCGCTCACTATAAATATAAACAAGGCAACAAGGAAGATGCCCTAGACACTTGGATTGACAAACTTCAAGAAGCTTTAGAAAGTAACGAAACCAACGCTGTAGATTTTGTTGAACAATTTAAACTCAATCTCTATTCAAAAGAAATTTATGTATTCACACCTAAAGGCGATTTAAAATCCTTACCCAAAGGCGCAACACCCTTGGATTTTGCCTTTAGTATTCACACCGAAGTTGGTATGAAAACTCGCGGTGCTAAAGTGAATGGCAAATTGGTGCCTTTAAGCCATGAGCTTCAAAGTGGTGATCAAGTAGAAATTTTAACTTCAGAAAATGCCAAGCCTAACTCCAACTGGCTAGACTATGCCAATACGGCCCGAGCTCGAAGTAAGATAAAATCCTCATTAAAAGATGAGAAAAAAGATATTGCTGAAGAAGGTAAGGAAATTTTAAGGCGAAAGCTTAAACAACTTAAAATCACTTTAGATGAGAATTCTATAAACGATATGGTGGTGCATTTTAAACTGAAAACAAGTTTAGACCTTTTTTATCGTGTAGGCATTGGTACTATAGACAATACAATGCTCAAGGACTTTGCGGCATCGCGTAGCAATGCCTTTATGAGTTATATCAAAAATAAAATTACCAGACGCCAAAACATTACCAAAGAGGAGCTCGACAAAGATGAAATCACGGCTAAGTATGATATGCTGGTCTTTGGTAAGGAAGAAGATAAATTGGATTATAAACTCTCCACTTGCTGCAATCCCATACCAGGCGATCCCGTATTTGGGTTTTTAACCATAAACGAAGGAATTAAAGTCCATAAAAAGAACTGCCCTAACGCCTTAAGTCTTCAGTCTAATTATGCCTATCGCATCATGCAGGCCAAATGGATAGACTCATCGCAACAAGAGTTCTCGGCACAAATCACCTTATCTGGAATAGACAACCTAGGTTTAGTCAATAACATTACTCAAATCATCTCATCAAACATGCATGTGAACATGAAAAGCATTAGTTTTCAATCAGATGACGGAGTGTTTTCAGGAAAAATAAATGTCATAGTAACCAATAATACCATGTTAAAGAAGCTTATCGATAATCTTAAAAAAATTAATGGTATCGATAAGGTTACTAGAGTTTAAAATTTACGTAAATTTGCTCCCGAATCCTCGGGATTTAAATTATGGATGCAAAACGAGCACAGAATAATCAAGAGATTGTAAAAAATGTCTTTACTACCTTTCTAGAAGAAAAAGGGCATCGAAAAACACCAGAGCGTTACGCTATTCTTCAGGAAATATACGATAGTGTTGAACATTTTGATATTGAATCCTTGTATATCAAAATGAAAAACAAAAACTATCGTGTAAGTCGCGCAACACTCTACAATACTATTGAAATCCTCTTGGAATGTGGCTTGGTTCGAAAACATCAGTTTGGTCAAAATCAGGCACATTACGAAAAATCCTATTTTGATAAACAACACGATCACGTGATTTTAACCGACACGGGAGAAGTTATAGAGTTCTGTGATCCAAGAATTCAATCCATAAAAAAAACGATTGAAGAAGTCTTTGACATTTCAATCAGCAACCACTCACTTTATTTTTACGGAACTAAAAACAAACAACCTAACTAATTTTTTAAAATGGCAGTAGATTTACTACTTGGACTACAATGGGGCGACGAAGGCAAAGGAAAAATTGTTGATGTACTCACCTCCAAATACAACATTATTGCTCGTTTTCAAGGCGGGCCAAATGCTGGACACACTTTGGTATTCAATGGAAAAAAGCATGTGTTACACACCATTCCGTCAGGAATCTTTCATGAAAATACAGCCAATGTTGTAGGTAATGGGGTAGTTATTGATCCTGTAATCTTTAAAAAAGAATTAGATAAATTAGAAGAGCAAGGCGTTGATTATAGAGCTTCTTTGCTAATTTCTAGGAAGGCACACATTATTCTACCTACCCATCGCTTATTGGATGCTGCCAGTGAAGCCTCAAAAGGTAAAGCCAAAATTGGTTCTACTTTAAAAGGTATTGGTCCAACGTATATGGACAAAACTGGACGAAACGGAATTCGTGTTGGTGATATCGAACTGGCCGATTGGAAAGACAAGTATCGCGCTTTGGCCGATAAACATGAAGCCATGATTGCGTTCTACAATGTAGATATACAATACGACCTTAAAGAACTTGAAATTGAGTTTTTTAATGCTATTGAGGTATTAAAAACCTTGAAATTTATTGATTCGGAAGAATATTTGCATCAAGCGCAAAAGGCCGGACAATCTATTTTAGCTGAAGGTGCGCAAGGTTCCCTTTTAGATATCGATTTTGGAACCTATCCCTTTGTAACCTCATCAAATACAACTGCTGCTGGCGCTTGTACCGGATTAGGAATTGCGCCTAATAAAATTGGTGAAGTTTTTGGGATTTTTAAAGCCTACACAACCCGCGTAGGTTCTGGCCCCTTCCCTACCGAACTTTTTGATGAAGTTGGCGAAACCATGGGACGTGTTGGTAATGAATTTGGTGCTACCACAGGTCGTCCCAGACGATGTGGCTGGTTAGACCTTGTTGCCCTACGTTACGCCTGTCAAGTGAATGGCGTTACACAATTGATTATGATGAAAGGCGATGTGCTTTCAGGCTTTAAAACCTTAAAAATATGTACCGCCTATAATTATAAAGGTGAAATCATTGAGCATTTACCTTACAACATAGAAGCTCAAAACGTCACACCTATCTATACCGAATTTAAAGGTTGGAATGAGGATTTAACTGAAATGACCGAAGCCTCTAAAATGCCTAAAGCTTTAAATGAGTATATCGCATTTTTAGAAAAGGAATTGGAAATCCCAATAACCATTGTTTCGGTAGGTCCTGACAGAAAACAAACTATTGTTAGATAATATACAATCATTTTTTAAAAGACCTGTAGTCACAACAATAGCTACAGGTCTTTTCTGTTAAAAAATCTGTTAAGGCATACTAAAGCCTTGAGATAATGGTTATTTTTGAAGCAAATACTATAAAACATTGAAGGCACTCAAATTCTTTTTAATCATAAGTTGTAGTTGGTTGATAACCTCGCCAATGAATGCGCAACAAAAAAAGAGAATACAAATTGAGTATTCTGGTTTTACCATTAAAGATAGTCTTCTAGGAAAAGATGTTACTACGTTTAATCGTGATAACAGTCAGCAAATCCATATCATTCATGAAGGTATTGATATGTTTTGTGATCGTGCTATTTATTATCAAAAAGAAGATTTTATTGAGGCATTTAGTAATGTGCGAATGAATCAAGGAGATACCATTCATTTAAATGCTAAATATGTAGAATATAGTGGCAAAACCCAATTGGCATTTGCTAGTGGCAATGTGGTTTTGGTTGAACCTAAATCGACCTTAACAACCGATACTTTATATTTTGACAGAGCTAAGCAACAGGCTTTTTATAAGTCAAAAGGAAAAGTGGTTAGAGATACATCGGGCACGATTACCAGTCAAATTGGGCGTTATTACATGTCTGCCAAGAAATACCAGTTTGTTCAGAATGTGGTCTTGGTGAATCCAGAATATACCTTAAATACCCAACAACTCGACTTTTATACCGAAACTGGTCATGCCTATATGTTTGGCCCTTCTACCATTGTTGGTGAAACCAGTAAAATTTACTGTGAACGTGGTTTTTATGATACTAATAATGATACGGGCTATTTCATAAAAAACTCAAGAATCGATTATGATAATCGTGTTGTTGAAGGCGACAGTTTATATTTTGACCGGAACAAAAGTTTTGCTTCGGCTACCAATAATATAAAGGTAACAGACACTTTAAATAATAGTATTATCAAAGGCCATTATGCCGAAGTATTTCGGGCAAAAGATTCAGTATTTATTACCAAACGTGCTTTGGCTATAACCGTACAGGAAAAAGATTCCATTTATATGCACAGTGATACACTTATGGTTACTGGAAAACCTGAACATCGAATCACTAGAGCGTATTACAATGCTAGGATCTATAAGAGTGATATGAGTGGTAAAGCAGATTCAATTCATGCCGATCACAAAACAGGCTTAACTAAGCTGATCAATTTATCTCGTTTTTCATCATCTGATGCCTTTGCTACCAAACGACGCCCGATAATGTGGAATATGGGCAATCAAATGACTGGTGACACTATTCACCTCATTTCAAACCCCGAAACCGAAACCTTAGATTCCTTAAGGGTTTTCAATAATGCTTTTTTGATATCCAAAGATACCGTTGCAGGCTCAACCGGCTTTAATCAAGTGAAGGGTCAGTATTTAATAGGATTATTTGAAGACAATAAGTTATACAATGTCGATATCGTTAAAAATGCTGAAAAGATTTATTACACTCGAAATGATGACGGTGAATTGATTGGTATAGACAAATCTAAATCTGGAAGTATTAACATAAAAATTTCGGATAATACCATAGATGAAATTAGACTGCTTCAGCAAATTGATGGCACTTTATCCCCTGAATCAGAATTCCCAGATAACGCTCGAAAATTTAGAGGATTTGATTGGCGTGAAGACGAACGTCCAAAAAGCGTAGAAGATCTTTTTAAAGATGATCCACCTCTTGTACTTCCTGTCATTAAAGGACTCAAACCGTATGCCCCTCAAGAAGACTTCTTTGATGATGAGCTGATGCAACGCATTGATGACGCTAAAGACAAAACATCCGACAAAGAGAATAAGGCAGGACGCAATGTTCCTAAACCCTTGGTGAAAAAGGATTCCACTCAACTTAAGAAACCTCAAAAACCTATACCAAAAACTCAAAAAGAACAATAATTCATGATTGAAGATTTTTATCAGTATCAGGCACAAACCACACCCCATCCATTGGCTATGGAGGTGTCTCATGCTGATGGTTCTTTTATCTATGATAGCAATAATAAAGCCTATCTCGATTTTGTGGCAGGCGTTTCGGCCTGTAGTTTAGGTCATAGACACCCAAAAGTAATTGATGCCATAAAATCACAGTTAGATAAATACCTTCATGTCATGGTATATGGTGAGTATGCCCAAACTCCTGCAGTTAGGCTTACCAAACTTCTGGCTAAACACTTACCAAAACCTTTAGAAACCACGTACCTTACCAATTCTGGCACAGAAGCTATTGATGGTGCTATCAAATTGGCAAAACGCTACACAGGTCGTTCTGAAATTATTGCAGCACATCAAGCATATCATGGTAATACCATGGGGGCATTAAGTATTATGGGCTATGAAGAACGTAAAAAACCTTTTAGACCATTAATGCCTGATGTTAGATTTATCACATTTAATGCTATAGAAGATCTTTCAAAAATAACTCACAAAACTTCAGCAGTTGTTTTGGAAACCATTCAAGGTGGTGCTGGGTTCATTGAACCTGAGAATAATTATCTAACTCATGTCAAACAACGCTGTGAAGAGGTTGGCGCGCTCTTAATTTTGGATGAAATTCAACCAGGTATTGGACGAACTGGAAAATTATTTGGTTTTGAACATTACAACTGTATCCCTGATATTTTGGTGACTGGAAAAGGCCTAGGTGGCGGCATGCCTATTGGTGCTTTTACGACCTCAAAAGAAATGATGGACACCCTAAAAGATCAACCTAAACTTGGGCATATTACCACCTTTGGAGGTCATCCTGTAATTGCTGCGGCAGCACTCGCCACCGTAAAAGAAATTACCGAAAGTAATCTAATGGCCGATGCTTTAAAAAAAGAACAATTAGTACGAAAGCATTTAAAACATCCGCTTATTGAAAGTATTAGAGGCAAGGGACTCATGTTGGCCGCATTAACGCCTTCTGCAGAAATAACAAATGAGGTGATTTTAAAATGTCAGGACGAAGGTTTAATTCTGTTTTGGCTGCTTTTTGAGCCGAAAGCCATTCGAATTACACCGCCATTAACCATTTCAAACGAAGAACTTATTAACGGTTGCAACATTATTTTAAAGGTTTTAGATCAAATAAGGCGTTAAATATGATACTTCAAATCTTATCTATATCATTGATTATCAACTACTAAAGTCCAACACAATAAAATCACCGATTGGCTGTTAATTACTTTGTTGAAAACATTAACCCCAAAAAGGTCATTTTTTTAATGATAACCTTAATTTTAAATCAACGAACTATTACTACTGCTTATGGAGTTTAGTCAAGATGACGACAACAACAATTTTTCGCTAACCAAATTTGAATCCATGCTTAAGACGAATAATGTTTTATTCTTCGATTCAAATGAATTTGAAAACATTATCCACCACTACTTGGAAAATGGAAAAATAGCTCTAGCTAAAAAAGCCATTAAAATGGGATTAGAGCAGCATCCAACATCAGTTAACCTTAAACTTTTTAAAACTGAAATTTACGTTTTAGAGAACAAACTGGAAGAAGCAGACCAGTTATTGGATGAGCTATATGAAATTGAACCTTCTAATGAAGAAATTTATATTCAAAAGGCTAGCGTGTTATCCAAACGCGATGAACATCAAAAAGCTATAAATACACTTCTCATTGCACTGGATATGACCGATAATGATGAAGATGATGCCGATTTATATGCCTTGATTGGCATGGAGTATTTGTTTTTGGATCAGTTCGATAATGCTAAAAACTACTTTATAAAATGTCTTGATTTAGATGTGGACGATTATTCAGCGCTTTATAATATTATCTATTGTTTTGATTTTTTAGATCAAAATACCGAGGCCATAAATTTCTTAAACCGTTATTTAGATAGTAATCCTTATTGTGAAGTAGCATGGCATCAATTAGGACGACAATATTTCACTTTAAAAGAATACCAAAAAGCTTTGGCTGCCTTTGATTTTGCCATTATTTCGGATGATAATTTTGTTGGTGCCTATTTTGAAAAAGGTAAAGTTCTTGAAAAATTAAAAAAATATGAAGAGGCCATAGAAAACTACAAGGTAACTCTAACCTTGGACGAGCCTACGTCATTCGCTCTATTGCGTATGGGCCATTGTTATGAAAAATTGGGTAAAAATGATATGGCCGTTAAATATTTTTATAAAACGGTACACGAAGATCCCCTTTTAGATAAGGGATGGATTGCCATTACCAAGTATTATAACAAAAAGCGGAACTATCAAAAAGCACTTTATTACATCAACAAAGCCATTAATATTGACTGTGATAATGTGATCTATTGGAAGCTATATGCCCAAATTAACCATCGTTTAGGGTTTTGGGAAGAAGCAGAACGTGGTTACAAAAAAACTCTTGATCTTGGTAATTATGAATTGGCTACCTGGTTGTCTCGTGCCGATATTTTAATTCGTTTAGGTGAATATGAAGCTGCAATTTTAAATCTTATTCAAGCTGCAGAGTTTTATCCAGAAACCGCTGAAATTGAATTTAGACTGGCCGGATTGCACTTTACACTACTCGAAAAAGAAAAAGGACAATACCACCTTAAAAATGCTTTGCTTTTAAATGATGAATTTGAGTTTATATTAGACGAATTATTTCCTAAACTCATAAATAAACCCTCAATTAAGAAGTTTATTGTAGATTCGAAAAAATCTTCCAACTAAAATTACCTACCTTTACGTTTCTTATTAAAATTGTAAAATGCAACGACGCTTTTTAGATTATTTTATAATTTCGACTAAAGGGATTGCTATGGGTGCTGCAGATGCCGTTCCTGGGGTTTCAGGAGGTACAATTGCCTTTATTTCTGGAATCTATGAAGAATTAATAACAACTATTAGTGGTGTAAAATTATCACTGATTAAAACATTACGACATAAAGGGTTTTCAGCCTTTTGGAAACAACTTAATGGAAATTTCCTATTAGCATTAATGAGTGGTATTATTATAAGCTTTGTTTCATTTATGAGGTTGGCCAAATACCTTATCGAACATCATCCCATACTCATTTGGTCTTTCTTTTTTGGTTTGATATTAGCCAGTATTTATTTTGTTGGAAAACAAATTAAAACATGGGGTCTTCCCGTTTATATCGCCCTAATTTTGGGCACATTAACTGCGTATTACATTACAACTTTACCAACATTAGCGAGCAACGAGAGTTCCTATTTTTTGTTTATTGCTGGAGCTATTGCCATCTGTGCTATGATACTACCGGGCATTTCGGGATCATTCATTTTAGTTGTTTTGGGTGCTTATAAAACCTTAAGTGATGCTTTGCATGACTTCGATATAAAAAAAATAGTCCTGTTTGGATTGGGCGCAGTAATAGGTTTATTAAGTTTTAGTCATGTGTTAAAATGGCTATTTAAACATTACCACAATATAACATTGGCGATTCTCACCGGGTTTATTTTTGGGTCGTTGAATAAAATATGGCCTTGGAAAGAGGTGTTGACTTGGCGAACTAACTCTGAAGGTGAGAAGTTTCCACTTCTCGAAAAAAGTATATCTCCATTTACTTTTGATGGTGATCCTCAGTTAACTTTTGCTGTTATTTTAATGCTAGTTGGGTTTTTGACCATTATTGTTTTGGAAAAACTAGGCTCTAAACGAGGTTAAATGCAGAGTACCCGAACATTCAAAGATCGATTATTCCTGGTCATAAAAGGACTAGGGATGGGTGCTGCCAATAAAGTCCCAGGAGTTTCGGGTGGCGTGGTCGCTTTTGTGGCCGGTTTTTATGAAGAATTTATTTATTCGCTTCAAAGAGTCAATAAAATAGCATTCCGACTTTTGTTAGATGGGCGATTTAAAAGCTTTTACAATTATATTAATGGTCGGTTTTTATCCTTGCTCTTCCTTGGAATGATTGTGAGCTATTTTAGCGTGTCTAAAGTATTGGATTATTTTCTGGTTCATTATGAGCTCTATGTGTGGAGCATGTTCTTTGGGATGATTATAGGTTCCATTTATTATATCAATAAAGACTTTAATGATTGGCACTATAAAACCATATTATCATTATGTATTGGAATACTAATTGGCGTGGGTATAAGTTTTTTAGATCCCGCTACAGAAAATGATAATCTTCTTTTTGTTTTCTTCTGTGGAATCATTAGCGTTTCAGGAATGACCTTACCTGGTTTTTCAGGTTCATTTATTTTGATACTTTTAGGCAATTATGTCCTGTTACTGGTCGATGCCGTTAACTCACTCTTTGATACCATTTATGATATTTTAGGTGGTAATTTTGACTTTATTTATAATTCTGAACGCCTTACCTTGCTAAAGGTACTAGGCGTTTTCACTCTGGGGTCAGTGGTTGGACTGGTCACTTTTTCTCATGTACTCAGCTATATTTTAAAGCATTATAAAAGCATTACTACAGCAACTATAATCGGTTTTATTGTTGGGTCTTTAGGTGTTGTTTGGCCATGGAAAAAAACCATTTTTAAATTGAATGAAGAAGGACATTATATATTTGATTCTGCTGGACATAAAATAGTCGCTAATTATGAGCGTTATATTCCCGAGCTAAATACAGAAACTTATTTAGCTATTGCCTTTATTGGGCTTGGAATACTAGCTGTATTGGCATTGGAACTCTATGGACAAAAAACAAGAAAAGGATATGTCTAAATTGGGGCTTTTAGGAAAACAAATTTCATACTCATTTTCACGTACTTATTTTACTGAAAAATTTGAGAATGAAAATCTGCATTTCACGTATGAGAATTTTGATATCGAAGATATTTCAGAATTCCCTTCTGTTCTCAAATCCAATCCAACTTTGGTAGGATTAAATGTAACCATTCCATATAAAGAACTTATTATTCCTTACTTGGACGATATTAGTGACCAAGCTAAAGAAATTGGAGCGGTTAATACGATTAAATTCTCAAAAGATGGCAAGTTAAAAGGTTATAATACCGATTGTTACGGATTTGAAAATTCCATCAAACCCTTTTTAAAACCACATCATCAAAAAGCTCTAATTTTAGGTACCGGTGGTGCTTCAAAAGCTATTGCCTATACCTTAAAACAATTAGGTATTGCGTTTCATTATGTTTCTAGGTCAAAAAATACTTTAGCAACATTTACTTATGACGATTTAACCGAAGCCATTATTGGAGCCCACACTGTCATCATCAACTGCACACCTGTGGGCACCCATCCAAAAGTCAATGATTGCCCCGATATTCCTTATGATGGTATTACAAAAGCGCATTTACTATATGATTTAATCTACAATCCGCAACAAACCAAATTTTTAACTTGCGGTGAGATTCTAGGTGCAACTACGACCAATGGCCTGGATATGCTAGAGTTACAAGCAGAAAAAGCCTGGGAAATTTGGAACTTGACTTAAATACCTTCCTAATTATCGCTTACTTTTTGAATTTCAATGTCTTGTTACTATCTTTAACACTTGAACAAATACATTGTAACAATGTCAGAGCAAGATAACCTGCAAGATGCAGATGGAAAGTTAACTATAAATGAAAACAAATCTGCGAAGGTAGAAGTTTTAGAAACTCAAGAAGAGACTTCAGATCATCCTGATAAAATACAGGATAACGTTTCTGATGAAATAGAGGCTAATGCTCCTGAACTTACTTCAGATAATGAGGAACAAGCTTCAGTCTCTGAAGAAGATTCTAATGTTTCAACTGAAACAAAAAAAGATGCGCACGTCGATGAAATTGAAGAATCTAATGCAGAAGATGCAGAAGACGAAAGCAATAGTGAACGTCACAGTTTAGAAGAAAAAGATTACCATGCCATGTCTATGGAGCAATTGGTAATTGAATTTGAAAAATTACTTAAGCATCAAAAAATTCAAACCATCAAATCTCATGTTGATGAGATTAAATCTGAATTTAATTCAAAGTTTACAGAAGTCCTTGAGGAAAAGAAAGAAGATTTTTTGAACGATGGTGGTGATGAAATTGATTTTTATTATACCTCACCCGCAAAAAAGGAATTCAACACACTTTATAAAGAATACCGAAACGGACTCAACGCTTATTATAAAAATTTAGAGGCCAATTTAAAGGCAAATCTAGAAACGCGTTTGCAAATTATTGAAGAAATAAAAGGCCTTATCAATGTTGAGGAAAACATAAATACTACCTACAAACACTTTAAGGACTTACAAGAACAATGGCGAAACGCTGGTCCAATTCCAAGAGATAAATACAATAATGCTTGGAATACCTATCATCACCATGTTGAAATATTTTATGACTTTTTACACCTTAACCGTGACCTAAGGGACATGGATTTTAAGCATAACCTCGATCAAAAATTAAAGATCATTGAACGTGCTGAAGAATTGGCAAAAGATGATAATGTAAACCGCTCCTTTAGAGAACTACAGGTACTCCATAAAATGTGGAAAGAAGATCTTGGTCCCGTAGATAAAGAACATCGTGAAGCAATTTGGGAACGGTTTAGCAATGCAACAAAAACCATCCATGACAAACGTCAGGCCTACTACGCCGATTTGGATAAAGCTTATGAGAAAAACTTAGAGCGTAAGGAAGGCATAATCGAACAAATAAATACGGTTGCCAACGATCAGGGTAATACACATCAAGCATGGCAAAAAAAGATAAAAACCATTGAGGCTTTAAGGCAAGAATTTTTTAATGCCGGAAAAGTTCCAATAAAAGTTAACGAAGCTACTTGGTCAAAATTTAAAGAAGCCGTAAGGGTTTTTAATAGAAAGAAAAATGCATTCTATAAAGGTTTAAAGAAGGATCAATATGACAACTTACAGAAAAAATTAGAACTCATAAAAATTGCCGAGGATAATAAAGACAGTGACGATTTTGAGACTGTAACACCTTTAATGAAAAAAATCCAAAGTGATTGGAAAAAGATTGGTCATGTTCCTAGAAAAGACAGTGATAAAATTTGGAAGAAATTTAAAGCGGCTTGTAATCATTATTTTGATAGAGTTCACGAGCAACGCAAGTTAGAAAATAAAGATCTTTATGACGCTTTCGACAAAAAAGTGAAGCTTCTAGATGCTATAAAAAATCTAAAATTAACTGGAAAGTCTGAAGCAGACATTGAAACCATAAAGAAAAAAATAAGTGATTGGAAAGCTTTAGGATCTGTACCCTACAATAAGCGTTATATTGAAGGGAAATTCAATAAAGCACTTGACGAAGTATTCAATAAGCTTAAAATGGATAAGTCTGAAGTTGAAATGATCAAATTTGAGAACAAACTCGAAAACCTTTCGCAGCCAGATGACACTAGACTATTAGACAACGAACATAACTTTATTAGAAAGAAAATAGACGAAGTTAAGAGCGAAATTAATCAGCTAGAAAATAATCTTCAATTTTTCTCTAATGTAGATGATGATAATCCTTTGGTCAAAGACGTTCTCAATAATATTGAAAAACACAAAGACAATCTTAATGTTTGGGAAGAAAAACTCAAAAAACTAAAAGATATGTACTAAATAATAAAATCCTATCTGTAAAAACAGATAGGATTTTACCCCTAACTAAACTAATTTTTAAACCTTAATTACATCCGCTTAACTATATAATTAAGATTACCTACTTATGATTATGAAACTTGTTAAAGTTTCTAATTAGTATATATACGGTACCAATTAAATTTTGGATTATCGCAATATAAAAAAATCACATTTTTTTTGCTTCTTCCCAAAATACATCCATTTCGGCAAGTGTCATATCTCGTAATGATTTATTGCTACTCTTGGCTTTAGATTCCAAATACTGAAAGCGTTTAATAAATTTTTTATTGGTGCGTTCAAGAGCATTTTCTGGATTAATTTTTAAGAATCGGGCATAATTCACTAATGAAAACAAAACATCGCCTAATTCATTCTCCATTCGCTCTTTATGATTGTGCTGCACTTCGTTTTGTAGTTCGCGTAACTCCTCTTCTACCTTTTCCCAAACCTGCTGTGGTTGTTCCCAATCAAAACCAACGCCAGCAGCTTTATCTTGAATACGATTGGCCTTTACCAAGGCAGGGAGACCATTAGGCACACCCTCTAACACACTGGTTTTACCTTCTTTTAGCTTTATTTGTTCCCAGTTGCGCTTAACATCTTCTTCATCATTCACCTCTACATCGCCATAAATATGAGGATGGCGTTCTACCAATTTGTCACAGATCTCGTGGCACACATCGGCAATATCAAAAGTATTTGTTTCGCTTCCTATTTTAGAATAAAACACGATGTGAAGGAGTACATCACCGAGTTCCTTTTTTACCTCATCTAGATTTCCATCTAAAATTGCGTCACCCAATTCATAAACTTCTTCTATTGTAAGATGTCTAAGAGTTTCCATGGTTTGTTTTTTATCCCATGGACATTGAGCACGCAGCTCATCCATAATAGTTAACAAACGCTCAAAAGCCTTAAGTTCCTTGGTTTTATCTGCCATAAATCGTCTTGAATTAATAGGCTATAAAAATACAAGGAAATCGGGTTTTTACCCTAAACGAAAATAGTATTCTTTAAAAAAGATATTAACTAAACACGACCTTATTCTTCCTCTTCAGACACGGATTCATCTGAAGTATCTTCAATTAGATTTAACAAATCATGTGCTTGCAAAAGATTATACCACTGTACCACTTTTTTAATGTCACTCGCATAAACGCGATCTTCATCATAATCTGGTAACACTTCAAAAAAGTATTCTTCTAGAGTATCTTTAGAATCTTTATGACTAATGGAAGTTGGTTGACCGTTTTCCTTTTCTTTAATTTTTTTAAATACCTCTTTCAATGGAAGCTCTTCGGTTAAGGTATAAATCGCTATTTCACTTAATACACTAATATTGCTATGTACGTTTACGGTCAGCTTTTTTTTGTCTATAAGGGATTCGGCCACAAATCCACTTCTGGTTTGGGTGATAATCTTGAAAAGTCCAGGCTTTCCAGAAATGGATAAAATTTTATCTAAACTCATAAGTTAACTTTAGTCTTATTTTGAAAGTTGACAAATATAATTTATTACTCTAAATTAATCTATTTACCTTTTCTTTTTTTGAGCAGGAAAACGCATTCTATAGTCTACACTAATTTTCCCCTTTGATATGTTGGCAAGTTTACCTTTGATTAATCGCTTTTTTAAAGATGACAATTTATCGGTAAACAAAATCCCCTCTATATGGTCATATTCATGTTGTATGACTCTGGCAACTAAGCCATCAAACTCTTCAATATGGGTTTTAAATGCTTCGTCTTGATACTGAATTTTTATTTTTGATTTTCTAAATACATCTTCCCTAATGTCTGGGATACTCAAGCAACCCTCACTAAATGCCCATTCATCACCATCTTCTTCTAAAATTTGAGCATTGATAAACGTGCGCTTAAAATCCTTCAATTGCTGTTGTTCTTCGGAAGTTAAATCCTCATCTTCAGAGAATGGTGAAGCATCTACCAAAAAAAGACGAATTGGTAACCCAATTTGAGGAGCAGCAAGTCCAACACCAAATGCAGCATACATAGTGTCGTACATATTTTGAATTAACTCATCTAATTTTGGGTAATCTTGAGTTATTGG
This sequence comes from Geojedonia litorea, assembly GCF_042654525.1. NCBI lineage: Bacteria > Pseudomonadati > Bacteroidota > Flavobacteriia > Flavobacteriales > Flavobacteriaceae > Geojedonia > Geojedonia litorea. The sequence goes on along the minus strand of NZ_JBHSGP010000004.1, from coordinate 238,984 downwards.
TTCAGCCTCTTTTCTCAATACGGGATCACCATAGGCTACAATAGGTAATATCATTTTGTAATTGTTTAGGATGCAAAAATACAATTCTAATGGGCATTTACTAGAATTGGGCATAAAAAAACTCCTTTGTTTCAAAGGAGTTTTTTAATGAGGATATCCCTCTATTTCATTATAATTATTTTACGCGTCGTGGAGGCTTCATCAGTTGATATCTTTAGTAAATAGATGCCATTCGTTAAATTTTTCGTGCTAATTTCCTTACTACTTTGATTACTAACAAAGTCTTTAGAAATCAGCTTACCCGCTACGTTATAAATCTCAAAATTAGCCGATAAATTTGATTTAAATTTAACAGTAATGATATCTCCTTTCAATAAGGGGTTAGGATAAACACTGACTTTATCATTAAACGAAACTTCATCGTCTGATAGTGTGGCTAAAGTTCCATTAATATATTGGCAAGTTCCTCGTCCTGGAAAAGACACAACAAAGTCATCAGGATCAGATAAAGCACCACTGGTTGAAACATAAAATAAATCAGTTCCATTACAGGATGACTTTGAAAATGTTATACCAGTACCCTGATAAGTAACAAATATATTTTGGCTATAATTCGCACAAGCACCTGAATTGATTTTAAAATGTATCGTTGTAGTAGAAGTTTGATTGCCTAACATTTCAGGACATGCAAACTGAGCATGAATTACATTGGCTGTAAATAAAGCCAGTAACATAAGTAAAAAGTAATTTTTTTTCATATAAATAGATTTAAGGGTATATCAAATATAATTTCCCAACTTAATCTTAATCAATATTTTAGATAAAATCGTATTAATACTCGATTAACAGATTAAAAGTAGTCTTTTACCGATAAATTCCAAATATTTTAGTAAAAATTTATTTTGATTGCAAATAACTCTGAAGAATAATAGTAGCACTAATTTCATCAATTAGAGCCTTATTTTTTCGTTTGCTTTTATTTAAGCCACTATCAATCATGGTTTGAAAGGCCATTTTTGAAGTGAAGCGTTCATCGACGCGCTCTATGGGAATTGACGGAATTTCTTTACGCAATTTCTTAATAAATTCCTGGATAGAAATTTCACTCTCTGAAGCCGTATTATTCATTTGTTTGGGCTCTCCAATAACAAATAATTCAACAGATTCCTTACTCAAATAGGTCTGCAAAAACGAAATAAGGTCTATAGTGTTTACTGTTGTTAAACCAGAAGCAATGATTTGCAATTCGTCAGTTATTGCAATACCCGATCGTTTTGTTCCATAATCAATTGCTAAAATTCTCGCCATATACTGCAAAGTTATTATAAATACCTTTGTTACAATAGCAATTTCATATTTTTCGTTATTGCATTTACATAACTCAATTATAGCCTTTATCTTTGCACAAATTTTAATAAATGGATCAACTACAAAATATAATTGAAAACGCTTGGAACGATAGATCGTTATTGACTGATAAAGAAACTATAGATAGTATTAAAAGTGTCATTGATTTATTAGATCAAGGCACCTTAAGAGTTGCCCAACCAACCGCTAATGGTTGGCAAGTTAACGAATGGGTCAAAAAAGCTGTTGTGCTTTATTTTCCTATTCAAAAAATGGAGACTTTTGAAGTGGGCATCTTTGAGTATCATGATAAAATTCCTTTAAAACGTGGTTATGCTGCAAAAGGCATTCGCGTTGTGCCCCATGCTGTGGCTAGACATGGTGCTTATATTTCTTCTGGAACCATCTTAATGCCAAGTTATGTAAATATTGGTGCTTATGTTGATGAAGGCACTATGGTTGACACTTGGGCAACCGTAGGCAGTTGTGCTCAAATTGGCAAAAATGTGCACTTATCAGGCGGTGTTGGTATAGGCGGAGTTTTAGAGCCTTTACAAGCAGCACCTGTAATTATTGAAGATAACGCCTTCATAGGCTCAAGATGTATTGTGGTTGAAGGAGTTAGAGTTGAAAAAGAAGCTGTTCTTGGCGCTAATGTTGTGCTAACAGCCTCTACAAAAATCATAGACGTCACAGGAGACAAACCTGTAGAGATGAAAGGTATGGTCCCTGCACGATCAGTGGTTATACCTGGAAGCTACGCAAAACAATTTGCTGCAGGCACATTTAATGTACCTTGTGCTTTAATTATTGGTAAAAGAAAAGCTAGTACCGACTTAAAAACCTCACTTAATGATGCATTACGTGAATATAACGTAGCTGTATAAAACATCATTATGAGATTTAAACTTATTGAGCCAGTCAAAAATAGAATAGGACTTTTTTTTAATTCCCCAGTTAGACAAGGTAGACATAAAAAGTATGTTTTTATCCACATTAATAAAACAGGTGGCACTAGTATTATAAGTATTACTGGTAAAGCATTTAGAAAGCACCTAACCGTAAAGGATGTCATTAAATACATTGGCGTTAAGAAATGGAATCTAATTTATAAATTTACTGTGGTTAGAAATCCTTATGCAAAAGTAGTTTCTCAATATAAGTTTAGAACCAAAACAAATAAATCTAATATGACCAAACAACCAATATCATTTAAAGACTGGGTTATAAAGGTATTTGTTGAAGAAGACAGTTATTATTATGGAAAGAGACCTTTACTATATCAACCACAAGTTGAATGGTTAAAGAACAAGGAAGGTGAAATTGACATCAATCAAATTATTCGATTTGAAAACTTAAATGTAGAATTCGAAAAAGTTGCAAACACTATTGGTATCGCGTCAAGTTTACCTCATCTCAATTCAACCAAAAAATCTAATTATAGAGAGTACTACGATCAAGAAACAAAAGCCATAATTACTGAATATTTTAAAGAAGATATTGAAACATTTGATTATAGCTTTTAATTTTTTTGATAGTAGTGCTTAAAATACCTTAATTTTACTGTATGAAAATCATAATTCTTGCTGCCGGCATTGGCTCTCGCTTGGGAAATCCTTTTCCAAAACCCCTTACACCATTAAAAAACGGAAAAAGCATTATGCAAATGCAGACAGAGAATATTGCTTCTAAATTTAACATAGATGATATTAACGTGGTGGTAGGATTCAAAAAAGACCTTATCATGGAACGGTTTCCTGAACTTACCTATGTTTACAACCCTTTTTTTGATAGAACTAACACCTCAAAAAGTTTGCTTCAGGCTTTAAAAAAACACCGAAATGAAGCTGTGCTCTGGTTTAATGGCGATGTGGTTTTTGATGAAAATCTGTTAAACATTTTACTTCCTCACATAAAAAATAACACCTCTTTTGTGGCTGTAAATACGAGTAAAGTCGCAGAAGAAGAAGTTAAATATACACTCAAAAATGGCTATATCGATGAATTGTCTAAAACTGTTGAAAATGGGCTAGGCGAAGCCGTTGGAATCAATTTTATATCTTCAACCGACATTAAAAAATTCATTACCAGATTAGAAGAATGTGACGATAATGATTATTTTGAACGCGGGTTAGAACTTGCAATTGAAAAAGATGGAATCCAAGTTACCGCCGTAGATATTTCGGCTTTTAATTGCATGGAAATCGACTTTTTGGAAGACCTAGAAAACGTGAACAATTTGTTGTAACATGAAATGTATTCTTTTCTGTCAAAACAATTATGCCTTTGGGATTCTTCAGCCCATTAAAGCCTATCTTGACCAGAAAAATCATGAACATTTATGGTATGTTTCAGAAAAAATTATCAATGATTTTCCTTATAAATCAGATCATTTCACAACTTCCATTGCAGATTTAGTAGCCTTTAATAGTGATGCTATTTTTGTGCCAGGAAATGAAGTGCCTTATTATTTAAGAGGTTTAAAAGTTCAGGTTTTTCATGGTTTAGCAGGTGAAAAAAAAGGACATTTCAGAATTAGGCATTATTTCGATCTCTATTTAACCCAAGGGCCTTATTTTACAGATACCTTCAACCAATTAAAAGCAATTCATAAAGATTTTGATGTCATTGAAACTGGATGGCCAAAGCTGGATGTCTATGCCACGGATGCCAAACTTTATGATGATGAAAAACGAAATTTATTAAAAGCATATAGCGCTAAAACCATAGTGCTATATGCGCCTACGTTTTCACCAAAATTGACTTCTGCCCCATTTCTTTTGGAAGAATTAAGGCATTTGGCTAAAAATGAAGACTATTTAATATTATTGAAATTCCATCCTTTAATGGACCAACAATGGGTTGAAGCTTATAAAACATTAGCCGACCAAACACAAAATATCATTTTTGAAACCGAAAAGAATATCATCAAATTTTTGTTGATGGCTGACTTACTCATCAGTGACACCTCTTCGGTAATTTATGAGTTTTTATTATTGGACAAACCTGTGGTTTCCTTTAAAAACATTTCTGGCCATATTCATTGGGAAGATAGTTTAGATTATAATGAACTCATTCCACTTGTTGAAAAAAACTTAAATGAAGATCCTTTTGCTGCCAAACGAAATTATATTTTCGAGCAATTTCATCCCTATAATGACGGAAAATCTGCCGAACGTATGGTTGAAGCGGTTCAAAACTATATTCAAGAGCATGGTGTTCCATCCTACAGAAAGTTATCATTCTTAAGACGAATGAAAATCAATTCCATGTTCAATAAACCTAAATCTATCTAACATGATCAAAATTTCTGGCGTCATTATCACCTACAATGAAGAAGAGCATCTAGAAAAATGTTTGGCCTCTATTGCCGATGTTGTTGACGAAATTATAGTGGTCGATTCCTTTTCAACTGATAATACTCCGGCCATATGCAACAAATTTAACGTACGATTTATTGAACAGGAGTTTTTAGGCTATATTGAACAGAAAAACTTCGCACTTTCGCATGCAAAATACGATTATATCCTGTCATTAGATGGTGATGAAGCCTTGTCTGATGAGTTAAAATCTTCCATATTAAAAACAAAGAATAATTGGGAATATGACGGCTATTATTGTCACCGATTAAACAACTATTGTGGCCAGTGGATTAACCATTCTGATTGGTATCCCGACAGAAAATTGAGGTTATTCAAAAAAGATAGTGGCGAATGGAAAGGTATTAACCCCCATGATACCTACACACTCAAACAAGGAAAAACCCTTGGAAAGTTAAATGGGAATTTATTGCACTGGATTTACAGAGATTACTCTGAACACAATTTGAAAGTCGAGCAATTTTCATCTATCGCTGCACAGGCTTATTTCGATTTGGGTAAAACGGCTTCGCTATGGAAAATCTTTTACCGACCATTATGGGCCTTTTTTAAGGCTTATGTTTTAAGGCGAGGGTTTTTAGACGGTTTAAACGGATTTATTATTTGTGTGCAAACTTATAATGTGACCTTCTTAAAATACATTAAATTAAGAGAGCTACATAAAAACAAAAGGCGGATGTCTTAATATTTCCAGAATTTTAAACGCTTTTTCCAACGTTTTTTTCTGTAAAATTGTTTTTGAAAAGTTTCTGTTGCATTCCACATTAATCTAAACACTTTTTCATAGTCTTCATTAATGAGTTTTGCATACTCATCACTCATAACTTCAACCATTGATTTATGAATCGTAAGTCTAGAAAAATTCGTAATTCTGGTATTGAAATCTAGCGTTTCAAATCGCATTCGATTTAAATCAACCAAATAAAATTGATAATCGTCATGGACTTTTTTTATCAAAGTGTTTCCAGGAGAATGATCTAAAAAATGAATTTGATTTTCATGTAACTTATACGTAAATCGTGTAAAGGCCCTTAAAATATTCTCGTAGTCGGGATAGTCAAAATCATTTGTCAGAGTTCTATAAGTTAATTCACAATTAATATGTTCACTAACATAAAAGCTGCGTTTAAATAAAAAGGCTGTAGTGTCCTCATAATATGCTATAGGCTGTGGAGTTCCTATTCCTTTATCAATTAACAAATTGGCGTACTCAAAAGAACGTTGAGCTTTACTCTTTCTTAAGAATTTATAGGCAATTTGATTAAATATATTAGGGACTTTAAATGCCTTAATGTTGACTTCTTTCTCCCCTATTTGAAAGACTTTAATGGTATTTCGGGCAGCTTTACCAAATTGCACACCCGAATGCTCGAATTGAGCGATAAAACGATCAATTTCAGTTTGTTTAGATTTAAATGAAGCTTGTAAGACGCATTTCATACGGCAATATTACAACTTTTCTTATTTTTGCATTCATATTTTCTCTAGATAAATTCTGCATGCAACGTGAAATCCAAGAGTGTTTAGCCATATTAAAACAAGGTGGAATCATCCTTTATCCTACCGATACCGTTTGGGGAATTGGTTGTGATGCCACAAACCCCGAAGCTGTAAAAAAAATCTTCCAACTCAAACAGCGTGATGACAGTAAGGCGCTTATTTGTTTGGTAGCTGATGACCGCATGTTAAAAAAGTATGTGAAGCATGTGCCTGAAGTTGCCAAAGACATGTTTGATATCCCAGAACAGCCCATCACCATAATTTATGACCATCCTCAAAATTTGGCTCAAAATCTAATTGCAGAAGATAATACCATTGCAATTAGAATTCCAGATGACGATTTTTGCTTTCAATTGCTGCGTAGATTTAACGGTGCCATTGTTTCAACTTCTGCAAATATTAGTGGATTTCCTACTCCAAAATCCTACAAAGAAATATCTGAAGACATTTTAAAAGGTGTGGACTATGTCGTAAATTTGCATCACGATAAAATCATGGCTAAACCATCATCCATTATTAAATTAGAAAGTGATGGAAAAGTAAAAGTGATTAGACCATAATAGAATTGTAATCCAACATTCGTTGAGTCGTGTCAACAAAAAAATGAACTTAAAACAAGCCTTACAACATAACGTTTTTGACGTCATTTCTAAATCTGCACAAGAACTTGAGTTGGACGCTTATGTTATTGGCGGTTTTGTGCGCGATGTTCTGCTTAAACGACATTCAAAAAAAGATATTGATATAGTAGCCATTGGCAGTGGTATTGCTTTAGCTAAACACGTTGCTAAAAACCTACCCCACAGTCCAAAAGTTCAAGTGTTTAAAACTTATGGCACTGCGATGTTGCGCTATAACGCAATTGAGATTGAATTTGTAGGTGCTCGAAAAGAATCCTATACTGAAACCAGTCGAAATCCAATTGTTGAAAACGGTACTTTGGAGGACGATCAAAATCGCCGCGATTTTACCATTAATGCACTTGCTATTTCTTTAAATGAAAAATCATATGGTGAGTTATTAGATCCTTTTAATGGCCTAGATGATCTTGAAAAGAAAATCATTAGAACACCTTTAAACCCTGATATCACCTATAGCGATGATCCATTACGCATGCTACGAGCTATTCGTTTTGCTGCGCAGCTTGATTTTAAAATAGAGCAGGAATCGCTTGATGCTATTGCACGAAATAAGGAGCGAATTAAAATCATTACCAACGAGCGTATCTCGGTTGAATTGAATAAAATTCTCGAAAGCGAAATTCCTTCAAGAGGTTTTTTACTTTTAAACCAAACAGGTTTGTTAGACATTATTTTACCCGAACTTACAGCACTAAAAGGCATTGATGAAGTTGAAGGCCAACGTCATAAAGATAATTTTTATCACACATTAGAGGTTGTAGATAATATTTCAAAGCATACCGATGACCTTTGGTTGCGTTGGGCTGCTTTACTACATGATATTGGTAAAGCGCCGACTAAAAAATTCAGTAAAAAAGTAGGTTGGACCTTTCATGGCCATGAATTTGAAGGCAGCAAAATGGTATACCGTTTATTCAAACGTCTCAAACTTCCTTTAAATGATAAAATGAAGTTTGTACAAAAAATGGTGTTAATGAGTTCTCGCCCCATTGCTCTTGTTGATGAATCTGTGACAGATTCGGCTGTACGCCGTTTGGTTTTTGATGCAGGCGATTATGTTGACGATTTAATGACCTTATGTGAAGCAGATATCACTACTAAAAACCCTAAAAAATTCAATAAATATCACAATAATTTTAAAGTTGTTAGAGATAAGATTATAGAAGTAGAAGAACGCGACCATATCCGAAATTTTCAACCACCTATTACAGGCGAAGACATTATGAAAACCTTCAACTTACAACCTTCAAAGGAAATCGGAATCATCAAAGAAACCATAAAAGAGGCGATATTAGAAGGCGAAATCCCAAATGAATACCATGCCGCTTATGATCTTATGTTGAAAGAAGGCAAGCGACTCGGACTTAAAATTTCAAAATAATTCGTGATCTATCACCTATCAGAATCCCTATAGTTCAAATGAAAAAAGACAATAAAAAAGTAATTTACTGGCTTCTAACCGGATGTGTACTAATCTTCATAATGGTGGTTATTGGTGGTATTACACGATTAACTCATTCTGGTTTATCCATTTCTAATTACAAATTAATTTCTGGAACAATCCCGCCTATGAATGAGGTAGAATGGCAAGAAGCTTTTGATCTTTATAAGCAATACCCCGAATACCAAAAACTCAATACTCATTTTACACTCGAGGATTTTAAAGACATCTATTTTTGGGAATGGTTACACCGTTTTATTGGGCGTATGATTGGTTTGGTGTTTTTCATCCCATTTGTTTATTTCTTGGTTACTAAACAACTTTCAAAGCCCACCATTAAAAAGGCTTTAATTTTACTGGGCCTAGGTGCTTTTCAAGGCTTTTTAGGTTGGTACATGGTTAAAAGTGGTCTGGTTGACCGACCAGACGTTAGTCATTATAGGCTTGCAGCTCATCTCACTACAGCGTTCATCACTTTTGCCTACACATTTTGGGTGGCAATGGATTTGGCCTTTCCTAACAGCAAACATATTGATAGAAGTTATAGAAATTTGATTCGAACTGGATATGCTATCTTGTTAATACAGATTATTTATGGGGCTTTTGTAGCAGGTTTGGATGCCGGATTTATACACAACCACTGGCCCATGATGAGTGAAGGTAAGTTTATGCATGAGACCGTTTACATTGAACAAAGTCCACTTTATAAAAATTTTATCGAAGGTAAAAGTGGCGTACAATTTGTTCACAGAATGCTAGCTTATGTGGTAGTTATTTTCATTTTAATTATTTGGAAGAAATCAAAACAAATAACCTTGACGCACTTCCAAAAAATGGGTATCCAGGCACTTTTGATTCTGGTTGCTCTTCAATTTCTACTTGGTGTTTTAACTATAATGTTACAAGTTCCTGTGTGGTTAGGCATTGCACATCAAATGGGTGCCTTTTTCTTGTTAACAGCAATGACTTTTACACTGCACCGCTTCAGTAAATAAACGAAAAAAAGTTACCTTTGTACTCTAAATTATAACTATGATTTACAGGTTTCGAATTATTCTGGACAATGATACAGATCAGGATGTTTTTCGTGATTTAGAAATTCGCGAAACAGATAGTCTTGAAGATCTTCATAATGCCATTGCACAATCGTTTGGCTTTGATGGTCTTGAAATGGCTTCCTTCTACATCAGTGATGATGACTGGAATCAAGGTGAAGAAATTTCAATGTTTGATGTGAGTGAAGGTGAAGATAAAATTAGGCTCATGAGTGAAACTGCAATTAATGATGTTGTTCATGAAATGCAAACCAAGCTAATTTATATCTACGACTTTTTAAGCATGTGGACCTTTTTTGTAGAATTGGCCGAAATTGTTGATGAAGCTGAAGGTGCAGATTATCCTAACTTAATGTTTGTCCACGGGCAAATTCCTGATGAAGCTCCTGAAAAATCTTTTGAAGCTGAAGATTTTGAAGATTACAATGAATTTGACGACGATCTCGATATCGACGATTACAGTAATTTAGATTTTGACGAAAACTGGAACTAAAATCGTTTAGTGTTCACGGTTTCGTAATTACGTTTTACAAAGGCTAAAGCGTTCTTAACAATCTCTCCCATATTTTTACTTCGCTTAAATTCAACATCCTGGGTATATTCAAAAATGGTTGTTTTTAAAGCCGTAATGTGCTCTTTTATAGAAATGGTATCATGTATCATACAATCTAATAATTCATCTATACGATCGTGATAACTGATGAGTCGTTTTGCAACAATGGAGCGCTCTTCAATTTTATATTGGTCTACAGATTCTTTTTGAAATTTCTCCTGAACCAACTCTACCATTTTGATGTTTTCTTTAAAAAACTGTGGTCTATAAATATTGAATTTACCTTCATAACATTGCTGATCAAAATCTATCGCCCTGATTTTATACACCACATGATCAAAATCGTGAGTTGGAACAATCACGTAATTGTAAGAGCGCATATCGCCTAATAATCGTATCATACAACGCTCATTAAACTTTACAAATTCTTTCGCAATTTGCGATTTCTCAGATTCTGTACATTCCGGTAACATTCCTTTTATAAACTCATCTCCCGGTATTCCCGCTATATGCTCTTCAATCAAAGTGTTTTTTGACACTAAAAAGTTAAGGTTATAAGGCGATAACATATGCTCTAATTCAAGGCCGTAAATTCGAGAAGCATCAGCTTTTTTTATATAAAAATAAGTGTAGTTATCGTTTAAAACATTTCTAATTTTAATTCGGAAGGGTTTAGAATTCCCAAAAGTACAGTAGTCAATAGCATCGACACTTAAAAAAGGAAAGGTTTTTTCATTTCCATCAGAATGAAGAATTGTGTAGACCTTTTTTAAATTCAAATCGATATCTTTTCGCTCAAACTCATTATAATACACTCGAATCCAAAGGGTATCTTGATCGTTTTTATCATATACTACCACCGATCCCTGAAACCTCAAAAGGTCATCATAAAAAATAGGCAACCTTATATTTCTGTTGTATTCAGAAAGATAGGCATCCAATTTTTGAGTTACTGGATAGGAAGGTTTCTTCTTTGAAATCTTTAAATCTTGCATAATTCGTTTCTTACAACTAAATTAAAGCTTTTTCTGATAAGCATGTAACAATTTTTCGGGATGCTCGTCATACTTTTACAACTAACCTATGCTGAACAGTTTTCGGCATCAAAATATTTTCATATTGGAGACCATTCTCACCATCAATAATCTTACAAAAAAATTTGGTTATTTAACAGCGGTTAAAGACCTGTCGTTTACCATAAACAAAGGAAATGTTTATGGTATTTTGGGTCCTAACGGAAGTGGAAAATCAACAACTTTAGGTATTGTACTTAATGTAGTCAATAAAACTGAAGGGAGCTTCCATTGGTTTGACGGCAATACTACAACTCATGATGCCTTAAAAAAAGTAGGAGCTATTATTGAACGACCAAATTTTTACCCGTATATGTCTGCCTACCAAAATTTAAAATTGGTTTGCAAAATTAAAGGTGTTGATTACAGTAAGATTGATGAAAAACTGGAAATTGTTGGGCTACTTGATCGTAAAGACCATAAGTTTAAAACCTATTCGTTAGGGATGAAACAACGTTTGGCCATTGCTTCGGCATTACTGAACGATCCTGAAATTTTAATCCTAGATGAACCCACCAATGGATTGGATCCACAAGGTATTCACCAAATTAGGTCGTTAATTAAACAAATTGCAAGTCAAGGAACAACCATTTTATTAGCTTCGCATTTATTGGACGAGGTTGAAAAAGTGTGCTCTCATGTAGTAGTTTTGCGAAAAGGTGTGAAATTATATTCAGGTCCTGTTGAAGAAATGATTTCTAGTCATGGCTTTTTTGAATTAAAGTCGAATAATCACGACGAGCTCATTTCATTACTAGAAACCGATACCAAATTTGGAAACATAAAAGTAGAAAATGGTTTGATCACTGCATTTTTAAATGAGCCCATGGATGCCACTGAATTTAACAACTATATGTTTAAGCAAGGTATCACATTATCGCATTTGGTAAAACGCAAAGAAAGTTTAGAAGAGCAATTTTTAAAGCTAACTGATAAACTTAATTAACCATCCAACACTAATTCACCAACTACTATGTTACGACTTATAAAATTAGAATTACAAAAACTTTTATTAAATAGAGCGAGTAAGGTATTGATCTTTATTTCCTTTATTTTACCCTTTACGGTTTTGGTTCTTTCATCAATCAAGATTAATTTTTTTGGATTTTTTACTTTAGAATTAGGGGAGCTAGGAATATTTAACTTTCCTATTATCTGGCATATTACCACATTTTTCGCTGCACAGTTTAAATTCTTCTTCGCCATCGTCGTGGTGAGTATGATTGGGAATGAATATAGCAACAAAACCATCAAACAAAATTTGATAGACGGTTTAAGTAAGAAGGAATTTATCCTTTCTAAATTTTATACAATTGTCTTTTTTTCACTTTTGGCAACAGTGCTTATAGGTGTATCATCTTTACTCATTGGTCTATATTATTCAAGTTATACGGAAGCCGCGATAATTGTTAGAGAAACCGATTTTTTACTAGCTTATTTTGTGAAGTTAGTCGGCTTTTTTAGTTTGTGTTTATTCTTTGGAATGCTCGTGAAGCGTTCAGCATTTGCTTTAGGTTTTTTATTCGTTTTATTTATTTTAGAGAACATTATTCTTGGTCTTATCACATGGCAGTTTAATTACGATATCGCTGAAAAAATTCAGAATTATTTTCCGCTTAAATCTATGTACAAATTAATTGACCAGCCATTTCAACGTATAGTTATGACCAAGTTTCCAGATAAACAAGAAATTGCTTATGATTATGCCGTTCATTGGCATGAGTTTGTTATCGTAATAGCTTGGACAGCCATATTTGTATTTTTATCTTATAGATTATTAAAAAAGCGGGATTTATAATATCTTTGTTAGCTATCGCTAACATGAATGAAAAAGACCATACTATTATCCCTCTTTTTGTGTTGCTTTTCGTTGTGTTTTTCACAGAATGAAGCGTCTAACTGGTATTTTGGTGAAAATGCCGGACTGACTTTTAATTTAAACGCGAATTCCATCGCGGTTCAATCCAATGGACAACTTAATACTAGAGAGGGCTGTGCATCTATTTCAGACAGTTCTGGAAACTTACTTTTTTATACCGATGGCACCTCAGTTTGGAACAGAAACCATCTTGTTATGAATAATGGTTTTGGTCTTTATGGAGATGCATCGAGTACGCAATCGGCAATTATTGTACCCAAACCAGAAGACCCAAATATTTTTTATGTATTTACAGTAGATAACAATATTGACCGTCAAAATTTTGGATTGAATTATTCTGAAGTTGATATGTCTTTAGATGGCGGTCTAGGAGCGGTAACCTCAAAAAACATCAATCTTCTAGCCATTTGTTCTGAAAAGATTACAGCAGTTTTAAAAGATTGTATCACTAAATCAATTTGGGTGGTTACATTAGCTTCCATTGATGGTTTTGGCGAACCTTTTGATACTTATCATGCCTTTGAAGTTAATACTTTAGGGGTGAATTCAACTTCTGTAAAATCAACATTTAATTTAAATGTTACTGATAATCGTGGTTATCTAAAATTATCACCAGATGGCACAAAAGTAGCTAGCGCCAATTCTCAAGATGGTTTGTACATCTACGATTTTGATACAGATACTGGTTTGTTAACTAACCAACAATCACTTTTTATTAGTTCATCAAGCAATAGACCTTATGGGGTTGAATTCTCACCAAATAGTCAATTACTTTATGTGCATTCATCCAATGATTTTTTTGATCGTCAAGACCCAAATAATGCTAACAATCCTGCAAACCATCGTTCAACCTTAACACAATTCAATCTTATGGAAGCAAACATTCAAAGTTCTGAAATTACTTTGGATGATAGGCAGCTTTACAGAGGAGGCTTACAGCTTGGCCCAGACGGCAAAATTTACAGAGCCTTAAGTGCAACTTATAATCAAGGGCTTCCAAATTTAGGTGTTATTAACAACCCAAACAGTATTGGGTTGGCGTCTAATTATATTCATAATGCTATAAACTTATCCCCTAATAACTCATCACAAGGTTTACCACCGTTTATTGCTTCCTTTTTTAATTCTGAAATTGATATTATAAAAAATGGACAAAGTTCAATTAGTTTAGAATTATGTGATGGTGATTCTTATATGTTAATTTCTGAAAATCTGCCAGGAGCGACCTATTCATGGACCTTTAATGGGACACCCTTAACTGAAAGTGATTTTGATTTAGAAATATTTCAAGAAGGTCATTATGAAGTGTATATCGAACCTAATAATGGGGACTGCGCTTTTGAAGGCCAAGCTTACGTTACCTATAATGAAAACCCTGAAGCCTTTGACACTATAATCATCCAATGTGATGAAGATGGATTTCCAGATGGTTACACAACATTTAATATCAATCAGGCCTTTGATGCGATTACCGGTGGTGCTAATGACAGGAGCATTGATTATTATCAGTCCTTAAATGATGCCAATAACGACACCAATGCCATCAATGGAAATGCCTTTAGCAATACACAAAACCCACAGACCATCTTTGCCAAGGTTTTCAATACCAACACCGGATGCTCCACGATTGCACAGGTTACCCTAGAGGTAAGTCTTACCAATTCCAATGACGCTACTTTAGAAGTTTGTGATGATGACGGTACCGAGGATGGCTTTAGAGCCTTTACACTTTCTGATGCTAATGCCGATGTTCTGGCCGGATTGCCTCCAGGTCTTGACATTGCCTATTATCAAACCTATAACGATGCACTATTGGAACAGAATGTACTTCCCAATACCTTTACCAACACAACAGCCTATTCTCAAACCATATTTGCAAGGGTTGAAAATGCCAATGCCTGTTATGGTATCAGTGAAGTTCAGCTTACCGTTTTTGAATTACCCAATATTGAAACCACGTTTGAAACCCTATACTGCCTTAATTTCTTCCCGCAGACCTTAACGCTAACCGGAGGTGTTATTGGAGATTCTCCCAATAATTATTATTACAGCTGGTCTACCGGAGAAACTACTTCAACCATTAGGGTTAATGCCATTGGTACTTATACGGTCACCGTTACCAACACTAATGGTTGTTCAAAGAACAGGACGATAACCGTATTACCTTCTAATATCGCGACCATAGCCAATATCAATGTGGTAGATGCGACTTCCAACAATAGCATTGTGGTACTCGTTACAGGCGAAGGCGATTATGAATATGCTCTTGATAATCCTAATAGTCTCTATCAGGACAGCAATACTTTTGAAAATGTTAGAGCCGGACTTCATACCGTTTATGTAAGAGACAAGAACAACTGCGGAATCGTAAGTGAACAAGTATCCGTTATCGGATTTCCAAAATTCTTTACACCAAATAACGACGGGTTTAATGATACTTGGCAGGTCGATGGGATTTCGGCACAGTTTCAGGCAAAGAGTATTATCTATATCTATGACAGGTACGGTAAACTACTCAAAGAGCTTAACCCAATTGGCCCAGGATGGGACGGTACCTTCCATGGCGACCCATTACCAACTAATGATTATTGGTTTGAAGTCACGCTTCAAGATGGAAGACTTTTTAAAAGCCATTTTACGTTAAAGCAGTGAAAAAGTGAATTTCATCGTATAATTTTGCATTTCGTCTAATTTTACCTATATTTCGTGCTTAAATAAGCTTAAATATTTTTCATGCTCCAAATTGTATGCAATATGGCTTAACCCTTAACTAGATGAAAAAGAATATTTTTTTTCTTTTACTATTTACTTGTGTGATGTGTTCCATTTCATTTTCACAGCAAATTTCTATTGACAATACTGTATCCGCTCAACAACTTATTCAAGATAATTTTGGTCAAGGTTGTGTTCAGGTTTCAAATATTTCGTCTCAAGTTAATGGTCAAGTTAATGGGTTTAATAGTTTTGGGTATTTTGATGGCAGTGGTACTAATTTTCCTTTTCAAAATGGTATTGTTTTATCAACAGGAAATGCAGTATCTGGCGCCAATGGAGTAAATGGCACTGTGTTAAGCGAAGGTGATGCTACCTGGTCTACTGATCCTGATTTAGAAACGGCATTAGGACTAACAGGGACATTAAATGCCACATCTATTGAGTTTGATTTTATTTCGATTTCAAACCAAGTACAGTTTAATTATATTTTTGCTTCTGAAGAATATAATCCGCCTTATGAATGTCAATTTACCGATTCGTTTGTGTTCTTAATTACCGAAGCAGGTTCTGGAAATCCATATACGAATATAGCGGTTGTACCCGGAACGTTTACTCCTGTTAATGCGAATACGGTGCATCCCGATTTACAGCCCTATTGTGCTGCACAAAATCCACAATATTTTGATGGTTACAATCTAGGTAACACTAATTTTAATGGCAGAACTACAGTGATGACAGCTACCGCGGCAATTGTACCAAACGTTCAATATCATATTAAGCTTATCATTGCCGATCAAAATGATCAAAGTTTTGACTCTGCAGTATTTATTGAAGGTAATAGTTTTAATGCATCGGTTGATTTAGGCGAAGACCTCTCAACTTGTGCAGGCAGTGTAACTCTTGATGCAGATATTGGAAATGCAACGGCAACTTACAGCTGGTATTTAAACGGTTCTATAATGAACGGTGAAGTTTTGCCAACTCTTAATGTCACCCAATCAGGAACCTACCGCGTATTGGTTTCTATTCCTTTAGGAAATACCGTTTGCGAATTGGAAGATACTGTAACGCTAACTTTAAGTTCAACGCAAACAGCTTCTCCCATAAGCAATTATAACATTTGTGATGACCCTAGTAGTGACGGGGTAGAGATTTTTGATCTTTCTACAAAAAATGCCGAGGTTGCAGCGGCTGTTCCCCCATCAAACTATACGATATCGTATCACCTTACAAGTTTAGATGCTCAAAATAATAGTAACCCAATTTTGGTTCCTATACAAAACACGTCAAACCCCCAGACTATTTACGTAAGAATTGAAGACACTAATAATGGTTGCTTATCGTTTCCTACTTTCGATTTAGTGGTGAATCCATTGCCAAATGTAGCTACACCAACAGATTTAGATGTTTGTGATGAGGATGGTACACTTGATGGAATTACACAAATTGATCTCACACAAAAAGATGCAGAAATCGTTTCTGGTCAGCCAAATACAATTGTGTCGTATCATTTCACTCAAAATGATGCCGATCTTGGTCTGAATAGCATTGGTTCACCTTATACCAATTCTAACAGAACAGAACAGCTTTTCGTAAGAGTAACCAATTTTTCAACAGGTTGCTACGTTACTACCACACTTACAGTTAGTGTTATTGACCAGCCAATAATTAATGAGGGTCCGTTTTATATTGACGCCTGTGATCAGGATCATGATGGGTTCGCAACTTTTGACCTTACTAGCATCATCCCTGATGTTATAGGCAGTTTAACTGGTGTCACGGTAACCTTTCATGAGACTTTTAATGATGCAGATTCAGGTACAAATGCTATAGGCAATTCTACTAACTATCCAAATTCAACAATAAATGAGCAAACGCTTTATATACGAGTTGAAGATGATTCAACAGGATGTGCTACCATAACACCTCTTGAAATCCACACCAATCTGTTACTAACCTATACCAACATTGTTAATTTTTCGTTATGCGATACGGATAATGACGGTATTCAAGAGTTTGATTTAAATCAAATCGCGATCATTATAATAAACGATATCCCTAATGTCAATATTACCTTCTACAGAACAGAAAGCGATAGAGATAATCAAATTAACCCTATAGATACTAGTCAACTCTACACACCAGCTTCTACTCCTGAAACACTTTATATTCGACTTACAAGTCCTACCTGTTCAGAAGTTAGTGAGTTTGATCTCTTATTAAATACGGTCCCAACTTTTAACAATATTGGTTCTGTTACCTATTGCGATGACGATCAAGACGGATTCACAGCTATTGATCTCTCAACATTTGATTCTGCTGTGACCAATGGCAATACCAATTATACTGTGACTTATTTCTTAACACAAAATGATGCTAACGCCTTTGTGAATCCACTTCCTACTAATTATACAAATACAGCAAACCCGCAAACCTTTTACGCCAGAATTGGAGAT
This sequence comes from Geojedonia litorea, assembly GCF_042654525.1. NCBI lineage: Bacteria > Pseudomonadati > Bacteroidota > Flavobacteriia > Flavobacteriales > Flavobacteriaceae > Geojedonia > Geojedonia litorea. Next base: position 220,944 of record NZ_JBHSGP010000004.1, on the reverse strand, counting down.
AATAATACGGGATGCGCTTCAATCAATTCATTTGAAATAACTGTAATACCGGCTCCTATTACCACCACTCCAAGTGATGAGATACGTTGCGTTAATGATGCAAACGGAATAGCTACTATTGATTTAACCGCAAAAATATCAGAGGTCGTAGCAGATACCAACAATAGGAATATTACATTCCACACCACATTGACAGATGCTGAAGGGAATACCAATGCTATCGGCAATCCTTCAAATTATTCGACAGGAACTCGAGCAATTTTTATTCGTGTTGAAAACGCCACAACGGGTTGTTATGTTATAGAGAGTTTTAATATAACTGTAAATTCACTTCCTATTTTTACTAGCATAAGTGATTTTCAAATTTGTGAAAACAATAGTGATGGTTATGCTGGTTTCGTATTCTCAACAAAAGATGCTGAAATTTTAAATGGGCAAAACGGTAAGCAAACTCTGTATTTTTTAAACCAAACAGATGCTGACAACCGAGCAAACATAATTAATAAAACGACGCCTTATCAAAACTTAACCAATCCGCAAACCATTTATGTCCGTGTAGAAAACCTTTCGGATCAAAACTGCTATGGGACTTCAAGTTTTACTTTGGAAGTTGGTACAAATCCGCAGTATAATGAACCTAGTGATTGGTTTGTGTGTGACGATATTAGCAATGATGGTAGAGCTGTTTTTGATTTAAGTACAAGAGTGACTGAAATTTCTCAAGGTATTCCTGAATCATTAAATATTACATTTCATACTTCTCAAGTTAATGCCGTAAATGGAAACAATGCCTTGCCTTTACAATATGAGAATGCAGTGAATCCTCAAGAAATTTTTGTACGAATCAGTAATGGCACCGATTGTAACTCTATTACCAGTTTTGTGGTCAATGTAATTCAAGCACCGCAGGTTAATCAGGCGCAACCTCTAGAGCATTGTGATTCCAATTATGACGGAATTTCGACTTTTGATCTTACAGAATCTGAAGTTGACATTCTGGATATACGACAGAATAATATTGTAGTTGAATATTTTGAAAGCTTAAATGATCTTGATAATCGTGTAAATGTAATTGCAAATCCACAAGCTTACAATAACGTTACAAACCCGCAAACGGTTTATGTAAGAATTACAAATACCGTAACCAACTGTTATTTGGCAATTGATTTGGACCTCATAGTTAATTTACCTCCTAATTTAAATAGTTTTAATTCTGTTGAACTGTGTGATAACCCAACTAATACCTATGATCTCACACAGGTAAATGCCATTGCAATAAATAATCCTTCAAATTATGATATAACCTATTACAATTCATTAGCAAATGCGAATGCTAAAACAAATGCACTTAATACTAATTACAATTACCAAACCAGTAGCGACACCCTATATATTAGAGTAGAAAATCCGAATACCTTGTGCTTTACAGTCCATTCATTTCAATTGCTTGTAAGGCCTTTACCATTTGCTAATCAGCCTAACGATTTAGAAAGTTGTGATGATGATTTTGATGGCTACTTTACCTTTGATTTATCCCAACAATCTGCTGCAGTTTTAGGCAATCAAAGTTCGGCCATATATATAGTCACATATCATAACAGCTTGGTTTCTGCCGAAAATGGAAGCAATAATTTACCTATGATGTATGCTGCCACAGATCAAGAACAAATTTTTGCAAGAGTTGAGAACTCGAACACAGGCTGCTTTAATACCACACAATTTATGACCTTTGTTCACCCTAGACCAATTGTAGATATAGGTGATCAAGTTATTTGTTTAGAAAATTTACCACTGATCGTAAGTGCCGAGACAGGATATGCCGGGGATACTTATTTGTGGTCTACTAACGAAACCACACCAGAAATTATCATATCAACTATTGGAAGTTATTGGGTTACAGTAACTACTCCTTTTGGCTGCGAGACCACAGAACAGTTTAATGTTATTGAGTCTGAACAAGCCACTATTGAATTTACACAAACTGTAGATTTTGCAGACCCTAATAGAATTACCGTAGATGTTAGTGGTATTGGAAATTATGAATTTAGTTTAGACCATGGGCCTGTGCAAAGTTCAAATGTTTTTGAAAACGTTAGCCTAGGATACCACTTAGTTACTGTAAAAGATGCCAACGGATGTTCTGAAGTTACAAGGGAAGTTGTGGTCATTGATGTGCCAAAATTCATGACCCCAAACAATGACGGTTTCTTTGATACTTGGCACATTACAGGTGTTGAAACCCTACCCGGTACAGTGGTTTATATTTATGATAGATATGGTAAACTTTTGAAGCAATTATCATCTAGCTCAAAAGGTTGGGATGGCACCTTTAATGGTGCTTTGATGCCTTCTTCAGATTATTGGTTTGTTGCAGATGTCAAACGAAACGACATTGAATTTCAGGTAAAAGGACATTTTGCACTTAAGCGCTGACAGTAGGGGGTTTTAAAAAAAGAAAAAGCCATTTTGAGAACATATGGCTTTTTCTGTACAGTTAATTAAACCCTAATTTTTAATTAATCGATAAGTTGTACTTCCTAAACTTGATTTAATCTTTGCAAAATAAATACCTGTGCGCAATTCAGTTGCTTCAATAATGGCATCCTGACCACTTAACTTTTGAGACAAAACGGATTTACCGGTAACATCAAAAAGCTGTACTTCAGTTAAGTTTTGATTAGCTTTTAAAACCCATTGAGATTGGGTTGGGTTAGGATAAAGACTAAAATCGATAAGATTTTTGTCATTAATTGAAAGTGTTGCTGGTTGACAACTATCATACACTTCGTTCCATATCAATGCATCTGTAGTTTTCCAAATACGATTAGCATAGGATGAATAATCTGTATTTAAATTTCCACTATTTACTCTATCCGTGCATTCAGCGTTTTGGGCGTTATCTATTAAATTTTCATAAACACCAGATCCATTTATAGTAAATAAATATTCCATGTCCGCACCTGGTGCAGGAGATAGTGTGAACGTAAAGGTGTCATTACCGTTATCAGTCCCAACAGGACCTCCGTTGGGATCCCATCCCCAAAAAGCACCCGAAAAACGACAAGAAGTCGTCCCAGGGGGTACAGAAACCGTCATAACTAAATCTTGTGCCAATGTACCGGTTGTTGTAATTAATAAAATTAAAAAAAATGTAATGTTCTTCATAGTTATTATAGTTTTAGTTAATGGATTATTTATATACTCGTACGTAATCAATTATAAAATCCTGTGGAAAAATAGTATCATCCACTTCAGGGCCTCCAAAATTTCCGCCAATAGCTAAATTTAAAAGGAGATAAAATGGTTTATTATACGGCCAAGTTTGATCATTTTTGACTTCTGGATTGAAAGTGTAGACTGATTTACCATCAATAAAAAACTCGATAGCATCTTTACTCCAATTCGTCTTGTAAACATGAAAACCTTCTTCTATATTATTGAGGGTAGTTATTTTAGTATTTTTAGAATTTCCGTGACTATCTGTTGTGTGTAAAGTTGTATGGATTTCATGCGGATTTTTGCCCACATATTCCATAATATCGATTTCACCACAGGCTGGCCATCCAATTTCTTTAAAATCATGTCCCAGCATCCAAATGGCAGGCCATACACCCTGACCAGTTGGTAACTTTGCCCTGACTTCTATTATGCCATACTGAAATTCAAATTTTTGTGCTGTGGTAATTCTACTTGAATGATAAAGGCTATCATCTTTTGTGGCGGTTATCACAAGATGTCCATCTTTTAAAGACGCATTTTCTTTAGTGTAAAGTTGACGTTCATTATTACCCCAGCCACAATTAGGGCAACCATCACCTAGTTCATAATTCCAAATAGATTCATTTAATGCTTTTGCATCAAATTCTTCTTCAAATATCAATGTTTTGGTGTCTTGACAAGAGGCCAAGATTATTAATGTTGCGATACATGAAACTAATTTTTTCATTTCAGTTCAAATTGTTGTTCTAAAATTGTCTTAGAGCTGCCTCCAATAAATACTTTGAATTCACCTGGTTCTACAATAAATTGACCTGTGTTGTCATAGAATCCTAACTCCTTATCTGTAAGAAGAAATTTTATTGTTTTAGATTCATTTGGATGTAACTCAAGCAGTTCAAAACCTTTCAATTCTTTAACAGGCCTAGTCACACTTGCGTATAAATCTTGAACATACAATTGCGCTACCTCCTTCCCTTTGACCTTTCCGGTATTCTTTAAATCAAAAGACACTACAATTTCTTTCATATTAGAAGAGTCAACCTTTAAATTACTATACTTAAAAGTGGTATAACTCAATCCATGACCAAATGGATATAATGGTTCATTTACTTCATCTTGATAATGCGCCCAAAACACCAATCCTGGTGCAGGTATGGTTGGCCGTCCAGTGGCTTTGTAATTGTAATATAATGGCATTTGACCTACGTGCTTTGGAAAAGTCATTGGCAGTTTTCCGCTTGGGTTATAATCGCCATATAGCACTTGAGCTATGGCATGTCCGCTTTGAGTACCTAGATGCCAAGCCTCAACAATAGCTGGAATGTGTTCATCAGCCCAGTTAATGGCTAAGGGTCTACCATTATTTAAGACCAATACAATATTTTTATTCACTTTGTATACGGCTTCTAGTAATTCTTGCTGAACACCTGGTAAATCGAGATTCACTCTACTTCTACCTTCCCCGCTTTGTAGTCCATGTTCTCCTAACACCATAACCACGACATCAGCAGATTTTGCCACAGCAATTGCTTTTGCAAAACCGGAAGTGTCAGTCTCATTTATCGTGAGCTCTGAAATAAATTCTGTTTTTCCGATGGTAACATCAGCACCTTTTTCATAAATTATCGAATTCCCTGAATAAGATTTTAAACCTTCCAAGACTGAAACGGCAGTACCATCGTCAGCGGCAATTCGCCAACTGCCAAGTGGGCTAGTTTTGTCTCCAGCCAATGCGCCTATCAAAGCTATTTTCTGACCATTTTTTTTAAGTGGTAAAAGGTTGTTTTCATTCTTAAGTAAGACTATGGACTTTTTAGCTACATCCAAAACTGCATCATGAAATTCTTGCTTACCAATAATTTCCTTTTCTCGAGATTCATTACAATATTTATAGGGATCATCAAACAACCCTAACTGAAACTTGACCCTCAAAATACGTTTAACAGCATCGTCAATTAGTTCTTCCTTTACCTTTCCCTCGCGCACCAAACCTGCTAATTCCTTAACATATAGGTTGGACTCCATATCCATATCTGAACCTGCATTAATGGCTAATTCTGCAGCATGCTTGCCGTCTTTTGCATATTTATGATTTATCATTTCTGAAATAGAACCCCAATCTGAAACCATAAACCCTTTAAAATCCCATTTTGATTTTAAAATGTCACGTTGCAAATATTTATTGCCAGTTGCTGGAATTCCATTGAGTTCATTAAATGAATTCATAAACGTTGCAACGCCTGCATCTTTAGCAGCTATAAATGGAGGAAAAATAATGTTGTATAATGTAGATGTTCCGACGTCTACGGTATTATAATCTTTTCCAGATTCTGAAAAACCATATCCAGCGAAATGTTTGGCACAGGCAGCTATAGTATTAACCTTTGACAAGTCATCTCCTTGAAAACCTTTAACACGAGCTATTGCTATTTTTGATCCTAAATAAGGATCTTCTCCAGCCCCCTCCATAACGCGACCCCAGCGTGCATCTCGAGAAATATCAATCATTGGCGCAAAAGTCCAGTTAATTCCAGAGGCTGCTGCTTCTTCGGCGGCGACTTGAGCAGATCGTTCAATGGCTTCAAGATCCCAACTGGCTGATTCGGCCAAAGGTATTGGACTTATAGTCTTAAACCCATGAATAACATCGAAACCAATTATTAATGGGATTCCTAATCGCGATTCTTCAACCGCTATTTTTTGTACGGCCCTTACATTTTCGACACCTGTTACATTAAGCATTGATCCAACATAACCTTTTCTTAAATCTTCATATTTTTTTGCTGCATCTCCATCCTTAGGTACAGGCCCAGTAACATTCCAAAACCCATTGTATTGGTTCATTTGCCCAATTTTTTCTTCAAGAGTCATGAGTGTCAACAAGGAATCTACTTTTATTTCAATGCTTGATGCTGTTGTATCTATCTCATTTATTGGGTTATCCTTTTTTGCATAAGTAAATGAAGACAGTACAGCTACAAGAATTAGAAATTTTATAATATCGTTTACATTCATTTTCATTGTTTTAACTATTGATATACCCTAACATAATCAATCTCCATCGTGGTTTCGGTAAAATTGGAATCAATAACGCCTCCCAAATTTCCTCCCATGGCAATATTTATTAAGATAAATTGATTGGCATTAAATGGCCAGGTATTTGAATCTTGTATGTTAGGTTGATATGTATAATGTACATTTCCATCTACAGAAAATATCATTTTATTTTGAGTCCACTCTAAAGCATAAATGTGAAATGCAGAGGTTACATTACTCACCACTTGCGAACCTTTATTTTGTGTGTTACCATAACTTGAAGGTGTATGCATTGCACTTTGAATAGTTCCTTCATTATTACCAACATGTTCCATAATATCAATTTCACCACAAGCAGGCCAACCAACTCCTTCGTCTATGTTTGCACCTAAAGTCCAAAACGCAGGCCAGGTTCCTCCTCCAGAGGGTAACTTTGCCTTAATTTCAATTTTACCGTAGGTGAATTCAAACTTATCTTGAGTTTTCATTCTTGTAGATGTATATTGGTAACCTTGATAAGATTCTTTTTTAAGCGTAATCTTTAGCAAACCATTTTCAACTTTGACATTGTCAGAACGATCGGTATAAAACTGTTTTTCGTTATTTCCCCATCCAGCACCAGGTTGTCCAGCTCCACTACCATCTCCAAGATCATAATTCCACTTTGAAGTATTTGGAGCTCCATCAACATCAAATTCGTCTGACCAAATGAGTTGCGGCCCCGATGAAGCCACATAAACAGTGATATTTTTAAATACGCTTATGGAATTACCCGTACTAGAATATGCAAAAACAGTTACTATATAGCTGTTAGTCCCTTCTTCTGTATAGGTATGGTTGAAACTGCCATTTAAACTTTCTTGTTCAGGGTTATTTCCAAATTTAAAACCATATTTAACGGCATTAGTAGCTGTTGCAATACACTGGATCATTCCAGAGCCATCACCATTTGGATTATTGGCATTTGCACCCACTATAGTAATGCTTAAGTTAAGATTTGTGGGAATGACATCCTCTGATTGAGGTGGTGGTTCTATACCACCGTCACTTCCACCTGAACAAGATTGCAATGAAATAATTAATAAAAGAACTAAAGTGTAATTAAATTTTAACATGTTAAATATTAAAAATTAAAAAGAAGGAGCAAAATCATGTTCCTTCTTTTTATTAGCTAAAAATCTATTCTGGTATTAAGGTGAACCACCAGTCAAACTGATTATTTCCATCCGTAATTTTTAATACCATTTCATTTGCCGAACGACTAAATATTTGATATTTGTGATCTCCTCCAACATAATACCCTATAAATGCCAATCCAGACAAACTTATAGTTTCTACACCTCCAGGTGCTGTTAGAGTATATTGAGCGGTATAATCGCTATAAGGATAATTCTCTATATCTGCTCCATTTGGATTTCCTCCAGGACCACCTAACTCTTCAATAAGAACTTCTCTACCAAATACAGTACCACTAGTATCTGTAGTTGGGTCATCATTTGTATTATTTGTAATATGAGTAAATGTACCATCACTTCTAAAAATATAACGGTCATCATACATGCCTACTCCAGTTTTATCTCCTGGATTTGCTCCATAATATTCAAATGGAGGCCCTCCAATGGAGCCTAAACCAAAATGATTTGCAGCCTCAGATTTAATTTTCCATGATCTAGTACCATTTGCATTTAGCATGGTAATTAAGTCAGCAGGTGGCTCATAAAGAGAAAGCACTTCTACCTCAATTGTTTTAGTAGAGGATGCTCCTGCGGTACCAAAAGCGATAACGGTTACTGCATAAGTATTTAACCCTAAAACTGCAAAATCGTAGCTCATTTCGCCATTTGGAGCTAAAGAAACAATACTGTTATATACAAATTGATAAGAAATTGCATTGTCTGCACTAGCTTTAAAATTAACAGTTCCACTACCGTCTCCATTAGGGTTATTGGTATCTGCTCCTACGATATCAACTTCTACTTGAATATTAGAAGGAGCTGTTATTTCACCTAAAGTGAAATCTTCATCTTGACAACTGCAAAATAACAAGGTCAGTGATAGAATAATTCCTATATTATATTTTAAGTTCTTCATCTTTTAATATTTTTAATTCGTTATTATGATATCATCAAAATAGAACGTCTCTCCTGTTCCGCCATTTCCAAAATCTGGGAATATAATTACATTATGATATTCTATAGATGTACTAAATGCACCAAAACTAGTTAAGTCAAATGATAGTACCTCCCATGCATTAGCAAGCGTAGTTGTAGCTTGTACTTCAACCACTACTGATGGATTTCCGTTGCCATCAGGGGGTGAATTCTTATCTTCCATTTTAAATAGGATTGGAACTCCAGCTCTTGGTGACCAAACTTTTATTTTTACAGTGGTTCCATTAGAAAAATCTGCAGGTTCTGTTAAATTCATTGCTGCACCTGCCCAAACTTGCGCTCCTGCTGGTTTTTGAATTTCTGCAACCGTAGCACTATTATTTATTCCTGTTGGGTTTGGGTTTGCAACAGTGGCTGCTGGGATTGGTCCAAAATCAGAGGCTCCAAATCCATTCCATGTATATGAAAGTGTACTTACTTCAAAATTAATTGGAAAATTAATAGAGGCAATTTCAATATCATCAAAGTAAAAGGTCTCTCCAGTTCCAGCATTTCCAAAATCTGGAAATATAATCACATTATGATAGTCTATTGATGTGCTAAATGCGCCAAAACTTGTTAGGTCAAATGATAGTTCTTCCCAAGTATTAGCGAGTGTTGTTGTAGCTTGCACTTCAACCACAACCGATGGATTTCCGTTTCCATCTGGTGGTGAATTCTTATCTTCCATTTTAAATAATATTGGAACTCCTGCTCTTGGCGACCACACTTTTAAAGTTATAGTTGTCCCGTCTGTAAAATCTGCTGGGCCAGATAAATTCATAGAAGCCCCTGCCCAAACTTGTGCGCCTGCTGGTTTTTGAATCTCTACAACCGTTGCACTATTATTTATTCCCATTGGGTTTGGGTTAGCAACTGTTGCTGCAGGTATTGGACCAAAATTAGAGGCACCAAATCCATTCCAAGTATAAGTTAAATTATTTGATTCAAAATTTATTGGGAATTCAATAAACTCACTTGGTGGTTTATAAAAATATATATTGTCTATAAATACTGTACCTCCAGAAAACGGATCTCCAACATACTTTAACTGGTGTATATCAGCAACTGTAAGTCCCTGATCTGTCCAAGCTGTAATAGGGATATCAACACTGGTCCAGTCATTGGCAGTCAAATCTATCCAAACAGGCTTTTCGCCATTAGTAAGACTGATCAAAGATAATTCAACTCTAGCGACATCACCTGCATTCCAAATATCTATATGTACATACTCCATACCTGAAACGTCTACAGGAGTTTGAAACTGATTTCCTTGGTAACTTAAGTTAATATATTGCAGCATTAAATCACCATTTAAGTCAAAAGTAGTCCAACTACTTCCGCAGCAAGCACCTTGACCCCAATCCGGGAAAAAATCGGTTCCTGGCTCATCCTCGTACACTGCACTAAATATGGATATCACATCTTGCGCAGCTCTTGCTGGTGGTGTTGGTGCTGATGCCAAAGGTTGTAAAATAGCAGTCACTTCAAAATCTACTATATATTCAGTAGTTTCAATAGCGGCCCCTATGGCTACTACTCTAATGGTATAGGTTCCTGCTTCTTGATATACGTATGAGACAGTATCTCCAATATTTCCTGTTACTGGAGTATCGTTTCCAGCTTCTCCAAAATAAACGTCATACGAAATAGCAAAATCGGCATTGGCAGTTACATTTACCCGCTTTGAAATTGCGAGGTCATTTTCAATAACAACCTCCAAATTTTCTGGTGCTCTGAAGGATACTACCAAATTTTGAGTTGCTTCACTTTTTAATCCTGTAATTCCAACGGCTTCAATTTTTACTGTATAAGTGCCTTCTTCATAAATATGATCTACACTTTCCCCTTGATTTACCTTTTGAGGTGTAGCGGTATCATCGCCAAATGTAATATTATAAGAAACAGCTCCTTCAGAATTAGGCGTTATAGTTACTAGTCCAGAATTGTCTTGTGTGGGCTTAAATATGGCCACAACATTTGTTGGTGCCTCGACATTGTTCAGATAATCCAAATTATTATCGTCAGTAGTACAGTTTATCAATACCAATATTGCGAAACATCCTGTAATTAAATATTTTATTGTTTTCATAGTTTTATTTTTTTAATATCCCGGATTTTGTGCCCATCTGCTGCCTGCCAATTGAATTTCAATAGAGGGTATGGGGAACACTTCATGCTTTCCAGACATAAATCCATCAATTTCTTGGGCTGCTCTACCTGTTCTAACCAAATCGAAGAACTGATGTCCTTCTCCAACCAATTCAACACGACGCTCATGATAGATGGCATTGGTTAAATTGGTTCCTGTTAAGGTTACATCATGCATCATATCTCCAAATGCACGTCTTCTAACTCTGTTCAAATAAGTTTGTGCTCTAGTATCACTAATTGAGCCTCGATTTAAAGCCTCTGCTGCCATTAACAACACATCGGCAAAACGAATGGCTCTGTAATTATTAGGATTAGTAAGGTTGGCATCTCCAGTGTTTAAATCACCTTTGCGAGAAATATATTTACGATTAAAATAACCTGTATGTTCATAACCTGTAGAAAAAGTGGCATCGGTTGACGAAGCCCAGGCGTCGATATCTAAAATGGCTGTATTTTTTCGAACATCATCTCCATCTTCAAATAAATCAACAACTTTTTGCGTGGGAACATTGAAGCTAAAACCAGATTCAAATGTTGGTCCAGTATAATTTCTAATACCATTAAATCCAACAGCCACATTTCCTTCACTACACTGCAAACATCCAAATCCTGCACCTTCTTTATCTGTGTATTGAATTTCAAAAACCGATTCGATATTATTTTCAAAATCATTCTCGAAAATTGGAAATATTTCAACCCCTTCAACCATTCTGGTGGCAGTTACTAAATCATAAGGACCATTGTTTATTAAGTCCTCCAAAACATTAGCCGATTCTGAAAATTTATCCTGAAATAAATAGACTTTACCTAATAAGGCTTGAGCGGCACCTTTAGTAATTCTACCTGTTTGAGATTGAACATAAGGCAAATTTGCCGCTGCAAAAACCAAGTCCTGCTCAATTTGCGCATAAACTTCTGCTTTGGGTGATCTATCAATTGTAAATTGATCTCCAAATTGAATGCGTTTATCTACCGCTAAAGGCACATCGCCAAACCATTTGACTAATTCAAAATAATAGTAAGCTCTTAAAAACCTAGCTTGAGCAAGTACATTGTTCTTGTTAGCAAAATCTGTTTTATCCTGAAACTCCAAAATAAAGTTTGCACGATTAACACCGCCGTACATCCATCCCCATATATCTCGCAATTGCTGATTCATTGGTGTATGCACCATGTCGTCAATTTCTTGTATACCTGGTACATCTGTTGCACTTTCTCCACCAGCTAAAGTATTATCTGACGCAATTTCGCCTAACATGACATTTAAATAGGTAGACTGTAATGGATCGTATGCGGCTATTAATGCATCTTGATATTCAGCTTCTGAATTAAAGAAATCTTCAGAGTTTTGGTCTTGTGAATCAACATTCACAAAATCATCACTACATGAACTCATAGTGAGTAATAAAATGAATACGATTTTTATATTTATTTTTTTCATAATACTGAATTAAAATTTTAAGTTAACTCCTAATAAAAATGTTCTTGGGTTAGGATAAAATCCTTGGTCAATTCCACCACCAATTGGTGCGCCACTTGAAGTGGTTGGATCATAACCTCTATATTCGGTTAAGGTCACAAGATTACTGGCCGAGACATATATTCTAAAGTTGTCTATTTTAGAATCTTCTGAAGGTTTATTGAATGTATAACCTAATTGTACATTTTGAAGTCTTACAAAAGATCCATCTTCTACAAAATAATCTGAAAATAAACCATTAGAATTAGCTCCAGTAGTTACTCGAGGTGTGGTGTTGCTTGTTCCTTCACCTGTCCAACGATCTAAAAAGTATATACTTCTGTTCGTCAGGTTTTGATTTCTCTCATAATTACGGACGATTTCATTTCCAACAGAAGCAAAAGCATAGGCCGCGAAGTCGAAGTTTTTAAACTCAAATGACAAGTTAAGACCCATTGTGGCATCAGGAATAGGATTACCAATATCGGTTTTATCATCATCATCGATCACACCGTCATTATTGATGTCTACAAATCTCAAATCTCCTGCTTGAACTACATTAGTAATTGTTGGATAACTATCTACTTCGGCTTGATTTTGAAACACGCCATCTGTTTTAAAACCTCTAAAATAGCCCAAAGGAAAACCAGCTTCCATTCTAGATGGAGGATCCTGTCCTACACCAAATGAACCTCCTGGTAGAAACCCACCATCCGTACTCACTGCGATGACCTCATTATCCAATAGTGTGACGTTATAGTTGACACTAAATTTAAAATTGTCACTTATATTTTCTTTATATCCAATAGCAAATTCAAATCCAGTGTTCTCAACAATACCTGCATTAACCACCGGTGGTCCAGATCCTGGCGCTCCTACTCCCAACAAGCCTGATACTTGTGGAACAACCAATAGATCTTCAGTTCTTCTTTTAAAATAATCTGCTGTGATATCAACTTTGTTATTCAACACTCTCATATCAACACCAATATCCAATGTTTTTTGTTTTTCCCATTTTATTTCTGGGTTGGCCACAGCTCCAATTGCCGAACCAAATACTAATTCGTCATCAAACACATAAGTACCTTCACCATTCAACAAAGACACAAACCTGTAATCAGCAATCCTATCGTTACCTAGAATACCGTAGGAAGCCCTAAACTTTAAAAAGTTAATGACATTACTATCTTTTAAAAAATTTTCATCAGAAGCAATCCATCCAATAGAGCCTGAAGGGAAATAACCAAATTTGTTTTCTGGTCCAAACTTGGTAGAGCCATCACGTCGTACTACAGCAGACAACAAATATTTTCCTTTATAGTCGTACTGAAGTCTAGTTAAATAAGATAATAAGCGAGAATCAAACGTTGGATTTCGTCCTAACGCTTGGTTAATGTCCTCGACATCTCTTGCTTTCTCAATTGTTGCATTTATGATATTATTATCAGTAATATCATAGCCTCTAAAACCAGTAAATTCTCCCGTAGTTTTTAAAACTGATGTTCCTAAAATGACATTTATGTTGTGAACATCATTGATATTGTTTTCGTATTTAATAAAGGCATCAAACGTATAATCCTTAAAGTAGCTCAGTCCTTCAAATACCTCACTTCTATCTTTATTGAATACCTTACCACTTCCGTAGAATACTATAGGACTAAAAACCCTACTTCGCACTTCAGCGTAATTATACTGAATATTAGTTTGTGCAGTGAAATGATCTAAAAAATTATAGGATAGACCAGCATTGGCACTTATCCTATCGACTCTTGTTCTATTGTAGGCGTCTGCAGTTTGTGCAATTGGATTGATAACCTCATTTCCTAGGCCTTCAGCCAATGTAAAATCACCATTGGCATTCCTTACAGTTAAAGTTGGTGCCATATTTAAAGCATTAAACAAAACTGAACCTAATGCCGATTCACTTAAATTACGCTTGCTTGTACCTGTATGGGTAATACCTGAAGTAAATTTAAGACCTTCTAAAATATCGAGGTTATAATTGAGTCGTTTAGTAAAACGGGTGAAATTGGATTTTTTTCCTCCAACAATACCATCTTGTTTCAGCATTGAACTACTAAATGAGTAAACCGATTTTTTTGTCCCTCCTTTAATTGCGATGGAATGATTGAATATTGGGGCATTTTCAAAAACCTCGTCCTGCCAGTCTGTCCCTATACCAAGTGTCGATAAATCTGTAAATGGCGGTGTTGATCCTCCAGCAGCAAAAGCTTCATTCACCAATGCGGCATATTCTGTTGCATTTAAAACAGGTATTTTACGGGTAGTTTGTTGGAAACCTCCATATGCGTTATACTCTACCGTAAGAGGCATTTCTTTACGTCCATTTTTGGTTGTTATCAAAACAACACCATTTGCTGCTCTAACACCATAAATACCGGCCGTTGCATCCTTGATTACATTCACGGATTCGATATCACTAGGATTTATAACACTTAAATCTTCAATTACACTACCATCAACTAAAATTAGAGGTCTACTATCTCCATTTGTTGATATACCCCTGATACTAATAGTTGTATTTCCACCTGGAGATCCAGATTGTGATGTAATATTAACACCAGCTACTTGCCCTTGAAGTGCTTGTTCAACACGTGTAGGTTTTAAGGCTTCTATGGTTTCACTGGAAACTACACTAACAGCTCCTGTGATTTCCTTTTTGGTTTGAGTACCGTAGCCAATCACCACTACCTCGTTAAGGGCTTCGGCATCTTCTTGTAATGTAACTGTCAAAGTATTGCTATTTGTAATAGTAACTTCTCGAGTTTGGTAACCTAAATACGAAAACACCAAAATAGAATTCATTGGCACATTACTTATTGAGAATTTACCATCAAAATCGGTTGTGGCGCCTTTAGACGTACCCTTTAGAATAATGTTTACTCCAGGCAATGGAATTCCATTGGCTCTATCGGTAACATTACCGTTTACAGTAATATCTTGGGCAAACGAAAATGTTGAACAGAGTAAAACTAAAAACGCTAGAATTTTTGTTGTCATATCTTAAAATCTTTGTATTCAAAACTACAACACGACTTTAAGAATACCTTAAAATACAGCACTACAAAAAGTATACAATTCAAAAAAAATGCATTTCCATTAAAGAATTCGCAATTTTCATGGTGCTACTCTAGGATAACACTCCTTTTGTAAAAAGTAAATTGTGGATTAAATTTTAACATTCACAGCTAAATGTTGTGGTAATGTATAGGTGAAAATATAATATGTATAGGGCTTAAATTTCCAAGATGTAATTTGTTAAGCTTTCATCGTGCTCTAAATTCATTTTTTTTCTTAAACGGTAGCGTTTTACTTCTACACTTCTAGGTGAAATGTTGAGGAGCGGTGCGATTTCCTTAGATGATAAATTCAACCTCAAGTACGCACAAAGTCTTAAATCGTTGGGCGTTAATGCCGGATGTTGACTTTTAATTTTCTTTAGAAAGTCCTTATCAGCATTATTAAAGGCTTCTTGAAACAAATTCCAGTCATCAGTATTATTGAGGTTTCTATCGATAATTTTTATAACAGAACTTAATCCTTTACCAGTACTATTTTTTGCTTTAAGTTCTGTTTTTAAGCTATTTAAAAATTCATTTTTCTTTATTAAGCTCATGGTAGAAATAGCCAACTCCCTGTTTTTACTTTCAATATCCTGTTGCAGTTTTTCGTTTTCAAAACGGGTCAATTGTTCCTTGTTCTCCAACTTTTTGAGTTCAAGTTCTCTTGCGGTTTCTTTCATTAACTTTAATTGCTTTTTCTCATAATAGTGTTTGTAGAGATTATGCATAAAATATGAAAAGAGTATAACACCTAATACATAGAGAATAATGGCTATAGTTGATAAATGCCAAGGTTTTTCGATACTAAATTTATAAGATCCTATATTAGTAGTTATACTGTTCCCAACACGTCCTCTTACATTAAACTCATAATCACCAAATGGCAAGTTATTAAACTGTACACTCGGATCATCTGACCATTCACTCCAATGATTGTACAATCCTTTTAACTGGTATTGATATTCTTGTTCTAGATACTTATCAAATTCAGCAATACTATAAGTAAAGTCTATATTGTTTTCCTTATTCTTAAAAGAAATAAAGTTCTTTAAGTTTATTGGTAAAGGATCTTCACCTAACTTATTATTTCTAACAGAATTAATATGAATTTCATAGGTTTTAGATTCCAGTTTTCCCATGTTAATCATAATATAACCATTAAAAGACCCTAATAAAAATTCATTGTTCCCTAAATTAGAAATGGATTCGTACCCAGTCACGCCCTTTCTTAAGCTATACGGAAACGAAATAGTATTCAATTTTGGGGTATTGGTAAGCTCTCCTGGCGACACAAAAGTCAGACCTTTTTTTGAAAATCCCCAAAGTATTTTAGTGTCTTGATCTGCAATTAATTTACCCGAATTGTAACTTTCTTCATCAAAAACCTTACTCAAAAGTGTGTCGTTAATAAACTTTCGACTTATTTTATCATATCTATAAACGCCCTCTTTATAAGCATACAGGATGGCGTTATCATATTTTAAAACACTAGAATTTGAACCCTTATCTACCGATGTTTCTGTTTCAATTTTAATGGCTTTCACATAGGAATCATTAAGTGTTACCTTAAAAAGACCTTTATACTCATGACTCACAAAAACTTCGTGATAATTTAGGAATTCAAAATGTCTTGCTGAAATATCAAAGCCTTGTATTTTATTTCTAAAGGACCATTTGCCCTCATTTTTTTCTAGAACATAAAGTCCATTATAATTCCCTTGAATTAATAAATCTTTATTGCTTTGTGGAATAGATCGAATGCTCCAAGTTCCATCAATATCACAAATGAGTTCTACTTTATCTCTTTTTACAACATAGGTCCCATTATTATGACCACAAAACAAGGTGTTATCATATTCTTGCAGACACCAAACTTGACCTCTGGTTTCTTGTATTAATTTAAAAGAATCATTAGTGTTATATGCCTTATAAAAAAGGCCTTGATTAGTTCCTAAATATAGAAAATCATCGTAAACCGCAGAAGCATAAATCGTACCCAAATTACCATCAGCATCATTAAATACCTTATACGGAGAGGCCATATTTATACAATTAATACCATTATCCAATCCTAACCAAATATTCCGTTCTTCATCTTCAAAAAGAGATAAAACAGTGTTGTTACTTACACCTTTTGATTGATTAATTTCATAAATTAAATCTCCTTTTTCGGATAAGTAAACAAGTCCTTTAGAAATTGTTCCTAAAGCGAAACTGTTATCGCGTAATTTAATACTACTATATATACTTATTTGATTTAAGAATGCATTGGCTGATATATCCCATATATGCATTTTACCATCAATCAAATAATAAAATCCTTTACTTTGAGTTTGAAATAATAATTTGTTGTCATGACTGTAGGCATTAACCACAATATTATCTTGGACAATGGCGTCATTTGAAATCAGGACTTCTTCTCCATTTTCTATTTTATAAATACCATCATTCATTTTCTGAAAATAGATACTGCCATCGACCTTAAACATTTTTGGGAGATAGGTTTTAGATCTTATTATTTTAAACTCTTTTAATACGGTATCATAGATATATAAATTGTTTAAAGACTGAAATAAAATATAATGATCAATGTCTACAATATTCCAAAATTCTTCATCAACTAAAAACTCTATTCCTAATTCTTTTGAAAGTGAAACATATTCTAAACTTCCAAACGCATTAGGCTTCCAATAGCCAAATTCATTATGCAAACCAATATAGATTAAATCATTTATAACCTTTACCGATCTTATTATAGATTCATTTGGAGATGGATAGCGTTTCCAATAAGCACCGTTAAATTCTAATAAGCCTTTATTGTTAGCGACGTAGATATATTTGTTTGAAGATTGAGAAATACCCCAATTTTGATTCTCACCGTTATACATACTAGGAGTAAACACCTGAATAGGTGGTAATTCTTGTGCATTCACCAATGAAATACTCAAAAAAAGAAAAATAAGGCTATATTTTAGTTGATGTAACAAATTAGGACTTATTGATATTACAATACAAGTATACAAATTAATAAAGCAAACTGTAATAGGAATAATTATAACATAAATATAAATCAATTCTCTAGTTTATTTATTTCTGTAGTTGCACCTCATTTCACAAAATAATCATCAAATGAAAGGCGACTTTTTTTATGTAATTTTGCATCATGCGTTTTAAAGTTAAATCAGAATTTAAGCCCACTGGAGATCAACCAGAAGCTATCAAACAATTAGCAGAAGGAATCAACTCCAATGAAAAATACCAAACCTTATTAGGTGTCACTGGTTCTGGTAAAACATTTACGGTTGCCAATGTGATTGAGGCTGTACAACGACCTACACTGGTTTTGGCACACAATAAAACTTTGGCCGCCCAGCTTTATTCAGAATTTAAACAGTTTTTTCCAGATAACGCTGTTGAATATTTTGTGTCGTACTATGATTATTACCAACCCGAAGCCTATATACCTGTTTCGGGAGTTTATATAGAGAAGGATCTTTCCATCAATGAGGAAATTGAAAAAATGCGCTTAAGCACAACCTCATCCCTTCTATCGGGGCGTCGTGATGTGATTGTTGTTGCTTCGGTATCCTGTCTTTATGGTATTGGTAATCCGGTTGAATTCCAAAAAAATGTCATTTCCCTAAAAAAAGATCAAGTCATTTCTCGCACCAAACTGTTACATCAATTGGTGCAGAGTTTATATTCTCGAACTGAAGCGGAATTTAATCATGGTAATTTTAGGATCAAAGGCGATACCGTTGATGTATTTCCAAGTTATGCCGATGATGCCTTCAGAATTCATTTTTTTGGCGATGAAATTGAAGAGATTGAAGCTTTTAATATACAAACCAATCAAGTTATTGAGAAATATGACCGGTTAAATATTTATCCAGCCAATATGTTTGTTACGTCTCCCGAAGTTCTTCAGAATGCGATTAAAGACATTCAGGATGACTTGATGAAGCAATACGACTATTTTAAAGATATAGGCAAACACCTTGAAGCAAAACGCCTTAAAGAACGTACAGAGTTTGACCTCGAAATGATACGTGAATTAGGTTATTGCTCTGGAATTGAAAATTACTCCCGTTATTTAGATGGTCGTCTTCCCGGAACTCGCCCCTTTTGTTTATTGGATTACTTTCCCGATGATTTTCTAATGGTGGTTGATGAAAGTCATGTCACCATATCTCAAGTCCATGCTATGTATGGTGGAGATAGAAGTCGAAAAGAAAATTTAGTAGAATACGGATTTAGGCTTCCGGCCGCAATGGATAATCGCCCCCTAAAGTTCGAAGAATTTGAAGCTTTGCAAAATCAAGTCATTTATGTGAGCGCCACACCAGCGGATTATGAGTTACAAAAAACAGACGGTATTTACGTTGAACAAGTGATTAGGCCTACAGGACTTTTAGATCCAATAATTGAAGTACGCCCCAGTTTGAATCAAATTGATGATTTAATAGAGGAAATACAACAACGCGTCGAAAAAGATGAACGTACTTTAGTGACCACTTTGACCAAACGTATGGCCGAAGAATTGACTAAATATTTAGACCGAATTCAGATAAGAGTGCGTTACATCCACAGTGATGTGGATACCCTAGAACGTGTGGAAATTATGCAAGACCTTCGCAAAGGATTGTTTGACGTTTTGGTGGGCGTTAATTTATTACGTGAAGGACTGGATTTACCTGAAGTTTCTTTAGTTGCTATACTTGATGCTGATAAGGAAGGGTTTTTACGATCGGCGCGTTCACTAACGCAAACTGTTGGTCGGGCGGCTCGTCATCTTGATGGAAAAGCCATTATGTATGCTGATAAAATTACCAATAGTATGCAAAAAACTATGGATGAGACCAATTACCGCCGAGAAAAACAAATTGCTTATAATACAGCCAACAATATAACGCCAACAGCCTTGAACAAAAGCTTAGCCAATGCGCTTGCTAAAAACTCGGTGAGCACTTATAGTTATGAATTAGAAGCCTTAAAAGCTGCCGAACCTGAAAGTGCGTATTTAAGTAAAGGTGAACTAGAAAAAAAGATTCGTGAAAAACGAAAATTCATGGAAGAAGCAGCCAAAGCTTTAGACTTTATGCAAGCTGCCAAGTTTAGAGATGAAATAAAAATGTACCAAGATAAATTAGAGAAACTAAAGGTGTAACCAAATTTCAAATTAAAAGTACCAAAATCCAACAATCCTATCATTAATATAGTAATTGGAATTTGAAATTTCAATATTGGGTATTAACCCTAATTGTACTGAACCTTAAATATTTCAATTAAAAAGTCAGGTGGAACAATTTTATTTGGAAAACTTTCCATCACATCCAAAACCCTATTTATAGACTCATGGCTCAAACCCATTCGTAGTCCAAAGTTGTGGAGTTTAATCAAATCCTTGTCACCAATAGTTTGGTCTAAATTCATTAATAAAACTAAACGATGAAACTGAACGATGCGTTCACTATGCGATTTTAAATGGACGTAGGTTACTGGATGCGCAAATAAATAATCAAAATCTTCCTGGCAAATTTCGAGCTGTTTAGCAACTCCCAATAAAAATTTGTACTCAATAGATTTAATATTTGCATCGATTTGGGCGAAGGCGATCATTTCTGAAAGCAGACTCAATTTTTCAACACGATTTATCATTGTGAGGAGGATTAATTATTCAATATAAAGTTAAGCAGATTTCAAATGTGATAATCCCGCATATTTTGTAGCTTATCGAAAAAAAAAGTGCTTTTCGTCGTTTATTTCGTACAATGACCTTAAAATAATATTTAAAATGCTGATTAACAGACTATTATATCATTTTTGCATTTCGTCGAATATCGGGAAACCATTTGTTGTAACGATGCAAATCCCTATTGTTGAAATTTAATGGGTTTAATATTTTGCTTTTATTAAATTTATGTCATGAAAATCGTGTCTTTCCTTTTTTTCTATATCCTAGTTTCAGTATTTAAAATTGACGCCCAAAGCACGGCATCTAAACAGGTTAATACGTTCATAATAGATGCACCTCAACTTCAAACTCAAAAGACTATTTGGGTTTACCTGCCTAAAGGTTATAACGATTCCAACTCATCATATCAGGTTATTTACATGCATGACGCTCAAAATCTTTTTGATGAAAAGACTTCCTATGTTGGGGAATGGAAAATTGATGAATATTTAGATGCTCTAGAGACCAATCCATCAATTATAGTTGGTATTGAACACGGCAACGAAAAACGTATTGATGAACTCACCCCTTTTACAAATGAAAAATATGGCGGCGGAAAAGCAGATGCGTATTTAAACTTTATCATAGAAACTCTAAAACCTGTAGTCGATTCAACCTACAGAACCTTATCATCTAAAGAAAACACCATAATTTGGGGTTCGTCATTAGGAGGTTTGACATCGCTTTACGCTGTACTAAAATATCCTGCAACTTTTGGAAAAGCCGGCGTATTTTCACCTGCAATATGGATTAATAAGGATGAACTATTCAGATTTATTGCTAGTTCAAATATAGACTCAAATAAAAAGTTTTACTTTTTGGTAGGTTCGGAAGAGGGTAAATCTACCGATAGTATATCGATTATGGTAACAGATCAACATGAAATAGTTAAATTGCTCAAAGAAAAAGGCGTTAACAACAACCATATTATAGATAGAGTAATCCCAGAAGGCCATCACAATGAAACCCTTTGGAGTACCAACTTCCCAGAAGCTTATCAATGGCTAATTAATAATGATTAATGAAAAATGACTAATGACAAATAATGATATCCTTAAAAAGTTACGTGTAGCACTAAAATTGCGCGATGACGACATTGTAAAGATTTTGGCACTCGTAGATTTTAGAATTTCAAAAAGTGAATTGGGTGCCTTCTTTAGAAAAGAAGACCATCCTAAATATATGGAATGTGGTGACCAAATTTTACGAAATTTTCTCAATGGTTTGGTCATTCATCTACGTGGTCCTATGCCCAATAAAGAAGAGAAAAAGCCTAAAACATAAAAACCCCTAACATTGTTAAGGGTTTTTATCAGACTAAAACAAATAATTAGTTTATTGTTTTGCAGTTATCCTAACCGGTACAATATAATATCTGTTTTTATTGTTCACATCAATTGACAATTTGTTATAGTTTAATCTGTGTTTAATGTAACTCTCTACACCTTTTTCATTTGAATCTACAGAAAGCACAACAATTTGATTGTCTTGGTTGAATAAAATTTTAACATTGGCAAACACATCATTGCCTACTTTAAAATTTGGATTTTTTAGAAGCTTTCCAATTTCGTTAGAAATAACTGTTGGAGCATCATTTGATGGATTTGACCCCGCATAAAGGGCACTGCTGAAAGCAAAAACTGCTACTAGCGCGAAAATTTTGATTGATTTCATGATTTTTGATTTTTTGATTAATGAATTTGTAGTAAAGACGTTTATCAAAACATAATGTTACACATTATCACCGATTTAACCCTTTTTTAACAAATTACACTAAGAATTAACACTAATTCACAAAACCCCATAAAAAAAGCCCTCAACCAGTGAGAGCTTTTAATTATTCTAAAAAGATGACCTATTAAGCTAATACAGCCTGTACCTTATCAGCAGCTTCTTGGAATTCAACTGCACTTTGAACATCGAGACCAGAACTGTCAATTAATTCTTTAGCAATATCAGCATTGGTACCTTGTAATCTTACAATAATTGGAACATTGATTGTTCCCATATTTTTATAGGCATCAATAACGCCTTGTGCTACTCTGTCACAACGAACTATACCACCAAAAATATTAATTAAAATAGCCTTTACAGCTGGATCTTTCAATATAATTTTGAATGCCGCTTCCACACGCGCTGCATCTGCTGTACCTCCAACATCTAAAAAGTTGGCCGGTTCGCCTCCAGCTTGCTTGATCAAGTCCATTGTTGCCATAGCAAGCCCTGCACCATTCACCATACACCCTACATTACCGTCTAAATCAACATAATTTAAACCTACTTCTTTAGCTTCTACTTCAATAGGATTTTCTTCACGTAAGTCTCTTAAATTTACGTAATCTTTATGTCTATATAAGGCGTTGTCATCAATGGTTACTTTAGCATCAACTGCCATAATTTTGTCATCGCTTGTTTTTAAAACTGGATTGATTTCAAATAATGAAGAATCTGACTTCACATAAGCGGTGTAAAGTGATGACACAAATTTGGTCATTTCCTTAAAGGCTGTACCAGACAAGCCTAAATTAAACGCAATGCGTCTTGCTTGAAAAGGCATCAGTCCTACTGAAGGGT
This sequence comes from Geojedonia litorea, assembly GCF_042654525.1. Taxonomy (NCBI): domain Bacteria; kingdom Pseudomonadati; phylum Bacteroidota; class Flavobacteriia; order Flavobacteriales; family Flavobacteriaceae; genus Geojedonia; species Geojedonia litorea. The sequence continues at coordinate 197,535 of NZ_JBHSGP010000004.1, read as the reverse complement.
CTATTTCTTCGGTAAATATTAAATGTGGTGTTTCTTCAGCAACTGTTTCAATATCCATACCACCTTCAGTTGAATACATGATCATGTTACGACCAGTACCACGATTTAAAAGTACTGACATATAAAATTCACTTGTTTCACTAGCTCCAGGGTAATAGACATCTTCAGCAATTAAAACTTGATGAACTCGTTTTCCTTCCTTAGAGGTTTGTGGCGTGACTAAATTCATTCCAATAATTTGTCCAGCTATCTGTTCAACTTCCTTAAGGTTTTTGGCTAACTTAACTCCACCTCCTTTTCCACGTCCACCTGCATGGACTTGTGCTTTAATAACATACCAACTCGTTCCTGTCTCTTGAGTTAATTGCTTGGCAGCGGCTACTGCTTCATGAGCATTTTGAGCTACTATACCACGTTGGATGCGCACTCCAAAACTGCTTAAAATCTCTTTGCCTTGATATTCGTGTAAGTTCATTCTAGTTTCAAATGTTTATAGGCACAAAAGTAATCATCCTTACCCTTTTAACCAATAATTTTTAATAATGATTAATTAGCTTATGAAAAACACATTCATTACCCCTTATTTTTAAAGAATTATTAGCTTTTGAGTAGAAAAAACTTTATAGCTTTGCAACTTTAATTATAAAACCTAATAAAAATGGAACAAAACACCTTGTTACAAATTGCAAAGGACTTCGGAAGTCCAGTTTACGTTTACGATGCCGAAAAAATCACATCGCAATACAAACGTTTAACTTCTGCATTTAGTAAGGTGAAGAAGTTGAAGATTAATTATGCCGTCAAGGCACTATCCAATCTTTCGGTTCTTAAATTGTTCAACACTTTAGGTTCTGGATTAGATACTGTATCTATTCAAGAAGTAAAATTAGGTCTGGCAGCAGGATTCGAACCTAAACAAATTATTTTCACACCAAATGGTGTTTCACTTAAAGAAATTGAAGATGTCGCTAAATTAGGCGTTCAGATTAATATCGACAACCTGTCTATTTTAGAGCAATTTGGTACAAAATACCCAAAAATTCCAGTATGTGTTAGAATTAACCCACATGTTATGGCAGGTGGAAACACGAATATTTCGGTTGGGCATATTGATAGTAAGTTTGGAATTTCGATACACCAAATCCCTCACATCCTTAGAATTGTTGAAAACACCAAAATGAATATCAATGGTATTCATATGCATACGGGAAGCGATATTTTGGATATTGATGTGTTTTTATATGCTAGTGAAATTTTATTTGATACTGCGAAAAGCTTTAAAAATTTAGAGTTTATAGATTTTGGTTCTGGATTTAAAGTTCCTTACAAAGCTGGAGATATTGAGACCAATATTGAAGAGTTGGGTGAAAAATTAACCAAACGTTTTAATGACTTTTGCAAAGAATACGGTAAACAACTAACCCTAGCCTTCGAGCCAGGTAAATTTTTAGTGAGTGAAGCCGGCGTATTTTTAGCTAAAGTTAATGTTGTTAAACAAACCACTTCAACCGTATTTGCACAGATTGATTCTGGGTTTAACCACTTAATAAGACCGATGCTTTATGGATCACAGCATGAAATTATTAATATTTCAAATCCAAATGGTCGTGAACGTTTTTATTCGGTTGTGGGTTATATCTGCGAAACAGATACCTTTGCAAATAACAGACGCATAAACGAGATTAGTGAAGATGATATTTTATGCTTTAAAAATGCTGGAGCTTATTGCTTTACAATGGCAAGTAATTACAACTCTCGCTACCGTCCAGCAGAAGTACTTTGGTATAAGGACAAAGCACATTTAATCAGAAAAAGAGAAACTTTTGAAGATATATTAAAGAATCAAGTAGAGATTCAATTCTAATCTAAAAGCGCCTTTGTTAAGGCGCTTTTTTTATTTCCAAAAATTGGTCCTTTGGAATTTCTATATTGGAAACAAATAAATTCGTATTTTTCCAGTATATACACAATTTATGGCTAACCAATTCAATATCAATAAAGATATCCGACTTGCTGAAACGCTTCCTGCTGAATTTTATAGAAGCGAAAAAGTCTTCAATGCTATAAAGGAAACTATCTTTCTAAAAACCTGGCAATGGATAGGCGACGATAGTTTGGTGCCTTTTACAGAAACGGTGCACCCTTTTATTCTTTTGGATAATTATATTACTGAACCTTTAGTACTTGTTCGTGATAAGTCCGACACTATTAAATGTTTAAGCAATGTCTGTACCCATCGCGGTAATATTGTTGTGGCCAATTCTGGAAAGGCAACACAGCTACGCTGTTTATATCATGGAAGACGCTATAATTTGGATGGTTCATTTAAGTCCATGCCCGAATTTGAACAGGCAAAAAACTTTCCAAGGCCATGTGACGATTTACGGGAATTTATGGTAGCCACTTTAGACCCTTTTATTTTTGTGAGTCTAAATCCTATATTTGATTTCGATACGGTGTTACAGGTGATGATTGATCGTATTGGCTTTTTACCGCTCCACCAATTTAAACATCGAAAGGATTTAAGTAAAGACTATCTGGTCAATTGCCATTGGGCATTATACTGTGATAATTATTTGGAAGGTTTTCATATCCCTTTCGTGCATGATTCATTAAACGATGTTTTGGATTATGGTAATTACACCACCGAAATTTACGAGCATTGCAATCTTCAAATAGGTTATGCCAATTCTGGTGAAGAAGTGTTTGAATTACCAGAATACCATATCGATTATGGCAAAAACGTGGGCGCCTATTATTACTGGATCTTTCCTAATATGATGTTCAACTTTTATCCTTGGGGACTATCTATTAATATTGTAAAACCTATAAGTTTGAACAAAACAAAAGTTAGCTTCATTACCTATGTTTATGATGAAAACAAATTGAATAAAGGAGCTGGAGCTTTATTAGACAAAGTAGAACGTGAAGATGAATTTGTAGTCGAAAGCGTTCATAAAGGCGTACAATCTAGATTTTACAATACAGGACGTTTTTCACCTACACGAGAAAAGGGTGTACATCATTTTCATAGGTTATTAGCAAGCTATTTAAAATAATTTTTATATCATACAAAACTAAATATCAGATAGTTACCACAAGTGAAGGCGTGATAACTATAGTCCCAGTTATTCAACTAAGCAGTTTTTTTACTATATTTATAAATCTTAAAAATTCTTAATAGCACATTTTTAAGCTTTTACAAGAGCTTAAATATTAGTTTGTCCCGAATTAATATTGGTTTAAGTGCCCTAGATTAATTTTTGTTGATTGATTATTCCATTAGATCAAAATGATCTGATGCTGTATTATATAGTTCTAACCAAACCAAAAATTATGAGAAAATTAGTGTATTTAATCATGCTATTACCATTTTTGATAGTAGCACAAGGAAATGATAGTTTTTTACTAAATCTATCAGAAATAACAGTAAAACCTGGACATGAAGCTCAATTTACTGAAGGCATAAAAGCTTGGAAAAAGTGTTATTTAGATAATGAAGGAAAAGACAAATGGAATATTTGGCGTCGCGTACAAGGCGAAGGCAGTGTTTATGTATTCACATCAACTATGGCTAAATGGGCCGAAATGGATGATCAAGGTGATGAGGCTGGAAAAGATTGTCAAATGAAAGTGGTTAATCTCATTATGCCACATGTAAAAAAATTTCAGTTTAACATTGCACGGTTAATGCCTAACTTAAGTAGAACAGGTGCTCTCCCTGATGACACAAAGTTAGTTTGGGTTTACAATGTCAAAACCAATGCCGGTAATAACTTTAGAGAAGCAGTTAGTGAATTGGTGTCTGCTATGAAAAAGGCCGAAGGTGATTCAAGAGGCATTTGGTATGATGTTCAAGGTGGCGGACCTGATGCTCCTAATTATTTCGTTTCAGTTCCGTTCAAAAACTTTGCGGACATGGATGTTGACCGAGATGGTGTTTGGGGGATTTATGAAAAAGCCAATGGCAAAGCTAAAACTGATGCTTTGCGCGCTAAATTTAGAAACGCTGTGTCCAGTGACTGGTCATATATGTATACTCTTAACGAGGAGCTATCTAACCGATAACCAACCTTTTAAAATAGCTCTGTTATTATTCGGATGTGAATTTAATCACATCCGAATATGTTTTAACTAGATTGTAAAATATTAATATAAAAACAATGGAAACTTTACAGTGGAGCCGTTTTGAAAAGCAAATCTACATCCATACATCGGTAGAAAAACTTTACCAACTTTGGGCTACAAAATCGGGTATTACCTCATGGTTTTTAAGTAAAGCTGTTTATATCTCTAAAGATGGAACCGAACGGGATGCGCATGACTATATTCAAGCAGGTGATTCATACTCGTGGTTCTGGCATAATTGGGATGGACAGGAAGATGGTAAAATTATTCAGGCAAATGGCAAGGATTTTCTGCAACTAACTTTTGGTAATTCAATTCTAGATATTACTTTAAAAGCCTTAGGAAATGTAACATTAGTCATCTTAAATCAGCATGATATTCCTGAAGATGAAGACAGCAAACTCAAAATATTTTATGGCTGTAGTAATGGTTGGACCTTTTGGTTAACTAATTTAAAAGCCTATGTAGAACATGGCATTTTATTAAATGAAACTGAAATCAACCTAAAAGAAAATAAACTATCCGATTACGTCTTTGTGAACATGTAAGATTTTTCACTATATTTAAACAATCTCCCAAGTCTTTTTTGGTTAATAGCAACTAATAAAAAAGACCTTTATGTACGACTCTAGCTTTTCGAAGTTATCCAAGTATTCTTCTTTTGGTATTTCAAATCTTTACTTACAATATATTTTAACCATCTTTTCTGGTTTTACGTAATTCTGAATTTTTATCACTGAAGATTTCAAAACATACGTTTCATTTTTCCAACTAACCAACCAACCAAAATGATAACCACAGAACCAGCCTTTGCCCCATTGAGTCCTAAAGATCGAATTCATTCACTTGATATTATGAGAGGAGTAGTATTACTCGGTATTTTACTAATGAATATTAATGGGTTTGGTCTCGCTGGAGCCTATGGAGACCCAACCGTTTCTGGAGGTGCTACCGGGTGGAATTTAACCACTTGGATTGGAACTAATTTATTATTTGAAGGCACAATGCGAGCTTTATTTTCACTATTGTTCGGCGTTGGGATGTTCATTTTGTTAGATCGTCTTGAGAAAAAAGGCGCTGGATTAAAAGGCGCTAACATCTATTTCAGACGACTTCTTTGGCTATTAGTTTTTGGCCTCATTCATGGATACCTGCTTTTATGGACAGGTGAAATTTTATATCAATATGCATTAATGGGATTTTTAGTCTACTCGTTTAGGTATTTAGCACCTAAAAAGTTGATTTTTGGAGCGCTATTGTTATTCAGCATTGGAGCCCTATGGAGTTATGCAGACTACAAAAAAGACGTCAAGTACATGGAAGATGTTGCCTTAATTGAAACCTATAGGGCCGAAGGAAAAGAATTAACCAAAGATCTTAAAGAATCCGATTTTAAATGGCAAAACAGAAATTATGAACGATCTGCAGAAGGTGTAGCTGAATTTAATGATAATATGCGTAAAGGCTATTTTGATGTCGTAGCATTTCTCGGTCCAATTAATCAGCATACGGATGAAAATTGGCCTTACAGATATGACCTTTGGGACGTACTTAGTATGATGTTTTTGGGTATCGCCTTATTTAAATTAAACATTTTATCGGCTGAAAAATCATATCTATTTTATGGTCTAATGGCTATGATTGGGTATGCTGTTGGTTTAACAACTAACTATTTTGAAATCAGTTATATCATGGACAACAACTTTTCCTTATTGAGTTATTCTAAAACAAATATAACCTATGACTTGGGCCGCGTAGGCATTGCCATGGGTCATGTAGGCTTAATAATGCTTATTTGCAAACTTCCCGTTTTGAAATGGCTAAAAATGAGTCTTTCTGCAGTTGGCAAAATGGCACTTACCAATTATGTTATGCATTCGGTGATATGTATGTTCATATTTACTGGTGTAGGCTTTGGGCTATTTGGCAAACTTGAGCGTTTTGAATTACTTTATGTCGTCCTTGGCATATGGATTCTTCAATTAATAGTGAGTCCAATCTGGCTTAAGTATTATCGCTTTGGACCCTTGGAGTGGATATGGCGAAACTTAAGTTATATGAAAAAACACAGCATTAGAAAACAACAACTTTAAATAAAAACTACAACATTATGAAAACAACAATTAAATTTTTACTGATTATTGTAAGCTTTGGAATCACATCTTGTAATGATGCCAAGGTTGATAAAAACATTGCGATGTACACCCAAACTTGGGATCAAATCATCAATGATGGCAATTTAGACCTTATCAATGACACTAATTTCACAGAAGATATTACCATGGTATCCAGCCCAGAAAACGTGGTTGGGATTGACAATTTTAAAGCGTACTATTCAAACTTTGTTACTGGATTTTCAGATGTGGAGTTCACCATCGAAGATGTGTTTGGGCAAGGCGATAAACTTGTAAAACATTGGAATTTTAAAGGCACCCATTCAGGTGAGTTTTTTGGTATGCCAGCAACTGGTAATACAGTTGATGTCACTGGAACTACTTTGGTAACCATGAAAGACGGTAAAATTGCCAAAGAACAAGACTTTTTTGACAATATGGTGTTTTTACAACAATTAGGTGTTTTATCCAATCCTGATAATGTGAACGCCATTAATCATCTTTACAACAGTTTTGCTGCTGGAGATATTGATAGTGTTTTAGCAGGTTTAGACGCAAATGTGGTTTGGAATGAAGCTGAAGGCAATGCCTATGCCGACGGTAACCCGTACATAGGACCTGAAGCCGTTTTAAATGGTGTTTTTGCTCGCGTTGGAGGCGAATGGGATGGCTTTAAATTAGTGAACATTGAATTACATGATATGTCAAATAATCAAGTGCTTGCTACTTTACGTTACAACGGAACCTATAAAAAGACTAAAAAATCAATTGATGCACAAGTTGCACATTTATGGACTCTTAAAGATGGAAAAGCCATTGCTTTTCAACAATATGTAGACACTAAACAACTGGCTGATGCCAGTAAGTAATACCATAAAGATTATTAACTCTCATGAAACAATCTAAACTTATATCCATTTCGGGACCGTATGGCTTTTTAAAAGTAATAGCTTGGGTATTTCTAATTTTATTTGCAGGCAGATTTGTAGTCAAGGATGCCCTGCCTTATTTCGGGATGGATCCAAATGTCCTTGGACGATATTGGGATCTTAAATGGTGGTTAATTGGTCATGTTTCGGGAGGTTTATTAGCCTTGGTTATAGGTCCATTTCAATTTTGGAAGGCTTTTAGAAATAAATACCTCAAACTGCACAGATGGATGGGACGTTTCTATCTATCAGCTATAGTAATTGGCACGATAAGTTCAACATATTTAGCATGGACCGCAGCCCTAGCGATTCATTGGACTTGGGCATTTGCCTTACAAGGACTTGCATTCGCATGGATTTGTACAGCAGCAATGGCATATCGTGCCATCTTGCAACGAAAAATTGAACAGCATAGAGAATGGATGATTCGCAGCTATGTGGTCACCTTTGCATTTGTTAGTTTTAGATTTCTAGATGAATTACCATTTGTTCAAAGCCTTGGCAGTTTTATAGAGCATGCTCCAACCTCCATTTGGGTTTCATGGGTGATTCCGCTATTTATAACCGAAATGGTATTGCAATGGAATAAGAAATAATTTTTATGTGAAACTGACTTTTTATACAAATTATAAACTTTAGAAAAACGTATTGAAATGAATCTAGTAAAATCAAGCAGAATTCAATCTATAGATCTGTTAAGAGGTCTTGTTATGGTCATTATGGCGTTAGATCATGTTAGGGACTATTTCCATTTAGGAGCCTTTCATTATGACCCAGTAAATATGGATACGACTACGCCGATGCTATTTTTTACGCGATTCATTACACATTATTGCGCACCTATATTTGTGTTCTTGGCAGGGACTTCGGCATTTTTATATGGCTCAAGAAAAACAAAATCTGAATTATTTAAATTTTTAGTCACCCGCGGCTTATGGCTCATCGTTGTAGAAATCGTAATCATGAACTTTTTATGGTGGTTTGATGTAAGTTATGGCTTTATCAATCTGCAAGTGATTTGGGCCATTGGAATATGTATGATTTTGTTAGGTTTCTTAATTCTTCTACCCTTAAAAGTGATATTAATTTTTGGTTTAATAATGGTTTTTGGTCATAATGCTTTAGATGGTATTGTCATGCAAGGCTCTGATTTTAAGTCTGTACTTTGGTATGCCTTGCATCAACAAAATTTTGTACCAATGGGATCCCGAATGGTAGGCCTTTTCTACCCTATTATCCCCTGGGTTGGAGTTATGGGATTAGGGTACTGCTTTGGTAAACTTTATCAATCTGGTTTTGATGCTAGTTTACGTAAAAAATGGCTGCTCTGGTTAGGTCTAGGAAGTATAATACTCTTTTTTGTTTTAAGAGGAATTAATAGCTACGGAGACATGATTCCATGGTCCCAACAAAAAAACACAACTTTTACTATAATGTCATTTTTTAATGTGTATAAGTATCCTCCATCACTTTTATTCTTATTAATCACAATTGGGCCGGGATTCTTGTTTTTATTTTTCACTGAATCTGTTAAAAATAAAGTCACCGAGTTTCTGTTGGTTTTTGGGCGCGTACCGTTTTTCTATTACGTCTTGCACGTGTTTTTAATTCATGCTTTGGCAATGGGCACTCATGCCTTACTTGGAGGTAATTGGCGAGATTTGATTTTAGACGCCAATATTTTCACGACGAACACTTTTGCAACTTACGGCTATTCACTTTTTGTAGTCTATCTAGTTTGGATTGGCGTAGTTCTACTTCTCTACCCCGTTTGTAAAAAATATATGACCTATAAAATTAATAACAAGGATAAGTGGTGGTTAAGCTATCTATAACTAAATATTAATGAATTTTAGCTAACAAAACCCAACTTATAAATTGTTATGTATCTTTAGTTTATTATGATTAAACCTTTAAATATTAACTTAATGAGATTAGTTTATCTATTACTTTTCAGCCTTTTTCTTATTCCTTTAAACCTTCAAGCCCAAAAACGGAACAAAACAAAATCAGAACCCAAAATCACGGTTTCTGATTCTATGTTCCATAATTTAAAGTGGCGGAATATTGGGCCTTTTAGAGGCGGACGAAGCGTTGCCTCAACTGGAGTTCTTGGTCAACCTTACACCTATTACATGGGATCTACAGGTGGCGGCGTATGGAAAACCACTGATGACGGCCTCACATGGAAAAACATATCCGACGGTTTCTTTAAAACTGGAACTGTAGGTGCAATTGCAGTTTCAGAAAGTGATCCCAATGTCGTAGTAGTTGGTATGGGAGAACACGCTGCCAGAGGAGTGATGACTTCAATGGGTGATGGTGTTTATAAATCGACCGATGCAGGTAAAACATGGACGCATATTGGCCTAGAAAAATCAAGACACATTTCAGACGTCATTATCCATCCTAACAATCCAGATATTATTTATGTAACGGCACAAGGCGCACAATATGCACCTTCAGATGACCGTGGTGTTTATCGCTCCACTGATGGCGGAACAACTTGGAAAAATATCCTTTCTGTCAACTCTACCACAGGTCCTTCTTCCTTATCTATGGATATGAATAACCCACGAATTCTCTATGCCGCTATGTGGCAACACAGGCGTTATCCTTGGATTATGGAATCGGGAGGAGAACATTCTGGGCTGTATAAATCTACTGATGGTGGCGACACTTGGGATAAAATGGAAAAAGGACTTCCTGAAGCTTTTGGGAAAGCTGGAATTTCAGTGTCTCGCGCCAATTCAGATCGTGTTTATGCGGTCATTGAAGCCGAGGACAAAAAAGCAGGGGTTTACAGGTCTGATGATGCCGGAAAAACATGGAAGCAAATCAACAGTGACCGTGTCAATATTACACGCTCATGGTATTACATGGAGATTTTTGCAGACACTCAAAATGAAGACCTCGTGTATGTGTTGAACGCTCCCATGATGAAATCCATAGATGGAGGAAAAAGCTTTTCAAATGTGCCTGTTCCTCATGGTGACAACCATCACCTTTGGATTCATCCCTACAATAACAAGGTGATGATCAACTCTAATGATGGTGGCGCCAATGTTTCAAACAACGGCGGACAAAGTTGGAGCACTCAAGAAAACCAACCTACAGCTCAATTTTACCGTGTCATCACCGATAATCAAGTTCCTTATATGGTCTATGGTGGACAGCAGGACAATTCTGCCATTGCCATCGCTAGTAGAACCAATGGCGCAGGAATTGACTGGAAAGACTGGTATTCAGTAGCGGGTGGTGAAAGTGCCTTTATTGCGTTTGATCCAGATGATCCAAAAGTTGTGTATGGCGGCACTTATCAAGGCAATATCAGCAAATGGACCAAAGCTTCAAACGAACAAAAATCAATTAAGGAATACCCTGAATTAGGCTTGAGTATTGCTCCAAAAGATTCAAAATTCCGCTACAATTGGAATGCGCCAATAATCACTTCGCCACACAACCGAACTACGATTTATCATGCGGGGAACGTCGTTTTCAAAAGCACCAATGAAGGCATAAGTTGGACTGCTGTTAGTCCTGATCTCACTAAAAATGAAGTTGATAAACACGGCCCAGGTGGTGGTCCCTACACCAATGAAGCGGCAGGTGGAGAAAATTATAACACCATAACCGCTTTGGTGGAATCCCAACACGAAGTTGGTGTTTTATATGCTGGTACAGATGACGGTTTAGTGCACATAACTAAAAATGGCGGTCAAAGTTGGACCAATATTACACCTAAAGGCATCCAAGATGGAATTATTAATAGCATCGACGTATCTGAACATAACTCTGCTACGGCCTATATTGTAGTAATGCGTTATAAATCGATGGATTTAAATCCATACATTTTTAAAACTAGTGACTACGGGCAAACATGGACCAAAATTGTAAACGGTTTGAATGATCCAAATGGTTTTGGGAGAGTTGTAAGGGCAGATAAAAAACAAAAAGGTCTGCTGTATGCCGGAACAGAAACTGGATTATACATCTCAACAGATGATGGCCAAAAATGGCAAAATCTTCAATTGGGCATGCCCGTTGTACCTATTAATGATTTAATTATTCAGGATAATGATTTGGTAGCCGCCACTTCTGGGCGAGGTTTTTGGGTTTTAGATGACCTTTCGGCACTTCAAAATTTAACTTCAAACAAAACATCAGTTTCACTATTCAAACCTAAAGATACCTATCGCATTTTTGGAGGAAGTATTGATAATTTCACTCCTGGCCTTGGACAAAATCCAAAACAAGGCCTCACTTTTGATTATTATTTAGGAAAAGATGCAGATTCATTAGATCTAAAATTAGAAGTTCTAGAAAACAACAAAGTCATTAGATCGTACACCAATAAAAAACCTAAAGGATTTAAATCATGGCCTGGAGGACCTTCAGCTTCAAAAATTCTTCCTACAAAACAAGGGTACAATCGATTTACCTGGGATTTTGAACGCGACCCTTTACCTGCCATTGATAATGTGTTTGTGTTTGGCGGACATAGCGGTTCAAAAGTTGCACCAGGGCAATTTGTATTGCGACTTACCTTAGACAACGAGGTGTCAGCAACCGAAGTCAATATTCTTCCAAATCCTTCAATTGAAGCTACGGCCCAAGATTTTAGTGAGCAACAGTCTATGTTGGCTACCATTGAAAATGTGGTGAAGGATATGCACGAATCGGTAAATCAAATGCGTTCATCCAAATCGCAATTAGAACATTATGCCAAACTGTTAAAGGATAAAAAAGGTGCAGACTCGCTAGTTGCAAAAGGCAAAGCACTCATTAAACGCATTGATACCTGGGAACAAAACCTGATTCAACCTAAACAAAAAACCTTTCAGGATGTGATTAATTTCAACAATATGCTTAATGCGCAATTTATTCATTTAAAAAGCTATATCGATGAAGCAGATCCTAAAGTAACTGCTGGCGCCAGAGAACGTTTACAAGATTTATTAAAGGATTGGAGTGTTTATGAAAAAGAGCGTGATGCCATTATCGCTAATGAGATGAAGGCATATAACACCCTATATAAAACTCTAGAAATTCCGGCCTTGATTTTAAAGGATTGAATTAAATAAACATCATGATTAAGTTTTTTAGAACCATCCGCCAAAACCTCCTCAAAGAAGGCAAAACCGCCAAATACTTTAAATATGCTATAGGCGAAATTGTGTTGGTTGTTATTGGAATTATCATAGCACTACAGATAAACAATTGGAATGAAGAGCGAAAAAGTAAGCTTAAATCTAAAGCTTATGTTGCTAAAATAATGAATGACCTTGTCAATGATACAATTAATATCAATGAGCTTATAGAGTATGCAAAAGCAGATAATAATAATATTGAAGACTACTTTTCTTTTTTCAACAAAGGGAATATTCCAATAGATCAATTAATAGATAGTAGTAGAAATACTAAAGCGAGTTATTTGAGGTATGTTCCAGTTAATCAAACGTTTTTAGACATGCAGTCTTCTGGGAACTCTAATTTATTGAATGAAGAGCAACGTAATGCATTGATTAATTTAATAGCAGAACAAGAGACATTCCTGATAATAATTGAAAAGATAATTAGTGCATCCAACATACAAAAAGATGAAAAGGCTAAATATTTGGCTTATCCAAACGATTTCTTTAAAAAATTAGGAAGAACAACAGATTACAACAGAAAAGAACAGTGGCTGATCCATCAGCATGAAGATTTTAGAAATCGTCAAAACCTTTACTATTATGTTGAAATTAGAGGAAATAGGATTAAAGAAAGGTCTAAAAATGCGATTCAAATCTTAAAATTAAACTAGGGGTGATAAAATTCTTCCGCCATATTCGTAAATCACTGCTCATGGAAAACAAAACTTCCAAATACTTTAAGTATGCCATTGGCGAGATTATCCTCGTGGTCATTGGAATATTGATTGCACTTCAGATTAATAATTGGAATATTGCTAAAAACAATAACACCTATGTTTCTCTCATTCTTAAGGAGATATACTATGATTTGTCTGATGACTATAGAATTATCTATCGTGGTGTAGAACCTAGACTTGAAAGAAAGTCATTAGGTGTAGAAAAAATAAAAGAGTTCATGGTTAAAGGAGAAGTACCTTCAGATTCAATTTTTATGTTGTATTACAACGAAATGATGCGATGGTTTATACTTACTCAGCGAACAGGAGCTTTTGAATCACTCAAACTAGGAGGGTTGGATAAAATTGATAATGATATGTTAAGAACTCGACTTTTAGAATTCTATGAAAGTGATTTGCCAAGAAGTGTAAATTTTATTCATCAAGCAGATGTATTAATACGAGAGCGTGTTGGGGTTTTAGAAGCCGACCTATTTAACTTTAAGTTTATTGCCGTTAACGATAGTACTACAGCACATGTGATGTTTCCTAAAGACATGTCCTATATACATCACCAATCCTTACACAAGATATACGATTTATTGAGTCACGACACATACAATAAAGTATTTCGACTTAAACAATTAAAACGCAATTACAATAACGTCATGCAGATGATAGAAAAGGAACTAGAAAAAAGAAAAATTGAATTTGAATATTTTGACACAAGTACTCTTAAGCGAGACTTTGAACAAAAAAGTTAATAGAAATATGATAGCCAAATAATGATTAAGTTTTTTAGAAACATACGCTACAACCTCATGGGAAAAGGAAAAACAACCCGATATTTCAAATATGCCGTCGGGGAAATAATTCTCGTGGTGATTGGGATTTTAATCGCTTTAGGCATTAACAATTTGAATGAAAACCGTAAAGAAAATATTCAGGAGCAGTATTTACTTAAACAAATCAAAAAAGACATTTTAGTGGACAGTTCATTGATTTACCGTTATGCAAGTCTTACATATGGCAAAACAATACAAGCAAAGCATTTAAAAAAAGCTGTATTAGCAAAGCGATATGATATCTCTATAGATACATTAGCTCTTAATTCCTTTTTTATAGGCAAGTTAGTTCTGTTTGATGCATACACGCCAACATTTGATGAATTAGTGTCCTCTGGTAATTTAGGTGTTATAAAGAGTGAAAATTTAAAATCTGCCTTTAAAAGATATAAAAACACAAATGAGGGTATAAAATCTTTTCTGTATGATGAGAGTCAAAAACGAAAAGAAGCATATAATACTCATTTACATAAATATTTTGAACCTCAAATAACTACTTTCTTATGGGAGTCTTTGGATAGGGGAAAAATAAATAAGGATTCATTATTAAATTATAAGATGGATATTAAAGGCTTTATGGACGATCCCAAAACGTTAGATCACATTAATACAATGATTGGAATTGACAGGGAATTAAACTGGAATTATAGCCAGAGAAGAATTAAAACTATTCAACAAATTATTGAGATAGTAAGCGACGAAATACAAAAGTAAAATGATTAAATTCTTTCGTCATATCCGTCAAAACCTGATTATGGAAAATAAAACCTCTAAATATTTTAAATATGCTATTGGCGAAATTATACTCGTCGTCATTGGTATTCTCATAGCTCTGCAGATTAATAATTGGAACGAAGTAAAAAAGTTGGAAGAAAAAACACAAGAGTACTATGTGCAGTTATTAGACGATTTAGACAAGGATGTCAGTTTTGCGCATCAAATTATAGAAAAATTTGACAACTACTTAAATGATCTTGCGACCTATACCAATTCATATTATCAAGATTCTGTACTTATGCCTGAAGAAGCTTACAAGCAAATCTCTGAGCTGCCGGTGTTATCTACCTCGTTTACGTTCAACTCTAGTACTATAGAAACGTTGCAAAGCAGTGGTGATATCAACTTAATTCCATCAGAAATAAGAAACCGATTAATCGATTTAAAACGTCAACAAGAGCTCACAATTATTAGGGCCAATTATACAAACGAAGGCAAAAACGCCATCATTCAAAACTTAAACCCTTTGCTAGGGTCCACAACCTTGATCGACCGGCTTAAGCATCAGCCGGTAATGAACGAATTTTTGAAGATAGATGAAAATTTGAGGGAGGTACTTTTGGTCTATGAGGGAGTACATCGATGGAAGAGTGTGTCCGAACAAGAATCTGTATCTAATTTTCAAGATATGCTAAAGGAAATTGACACCATTATGAGGTTAATTAATACAGAATTAAAAGAATAATAGCAATTCAGAACTATCAATGATTAAATTCTTCCGCCATATTCGTAAATCACTGCTCATGGAAAACAAAACTTCCAAATACTTTAAGTACGCTATTGGCGAGATTGTGCTAGTAGTGCTTGGAATTTTAATTGCTTTACAGATAAACAATTGGAATGAACAGAGGAAGGATTACAAAAAAGAAATATTAGTAATGTCTAATCTCATTCAGGATTTAAGATCAGATTCTCTTTCCTATGCTCAAAACTTGAAAACACTACAAGAAATAAATACACTGCACCAAGAATTATACAGAATTGGAGTTGAGGGAGAAGGTGGTATAGAGATTGGAAATCCAAATAATATTAGACGTCTACCTTATCATAATCCAATTACAAAAGAAAACGATCCCGAAGTTGCCAATAAAATATCAAATAATTCAATAAGAAAGGAAATTCAAACCTACTTTAGATTCGCCAAGGATATGGACGATGTTTATGGCGAATTTGAGGCGGTGATACAAGACAGAATGCGTCCCTACCTTACCCAACAAAATGCTCACGATTTATCTGCTTGGTTCAAAGTTAAAAATGTGGAATCAGTTAGCCTTATTGGAAAAGAAAAATTAGTTGAGTTGTCCCAATATCCATACTTCCAGCAATTACTTTTTGAAGCCTCGATAAAAAATACTGATGTGACAAATACCTTAAATGATTTGATAATTAGCAATGCCAAATTGATTAAAATTTTAGAAAACAACCTTTATAAATGATTAAATTCTTCCGTCATATCCGTAAATCACTGCTTCTAGAAAACAAAACTTCTAGATATTTTAAATACGCCATTGGCGAAATTGTGTTGGTTGTTATTGGGATTTTGATAGCCCTTCAAATCAACAATTGGAACAACCACAGAATTGAAAGACTCAATGAAAACCTCATCTTAAAAGAGCTTCACAAAGAGTTTATTTCAAATAAAAAGCAATTTGATACGGTTGTTTTTTATCACAAAAAAGCCTTTGGGTCTACTATCTATATAAAAGAGCGATTACCCCTAAACCTTAAACAAATCAATCTAGACTCATTAGCGTATCATTTATTCTACATGGGATGGACCTATACTTTTAATCCATCTAAAGGCGTGACAAACGCTTTAATGAACAGTTCAACATTTAATGTTATTTCTAATGATGAGTTACGCCAACTTTTAATAAGTTGGGACGATGTGGTTACAGATTATCAAGAGGAAGAAATTCTGGCGCGCAATAATTATCATAATCAATTAAAACCTTTTGAAAAGACCCATTTTTATTGGAGTGAAGATTATAAAAAATGGTTAAATGATGCGCGTTTAGATTTATCAATTCTTGAGAGTTTAGCCTTTGATAATTATGTTTTAGATCGATACAATGATTTGTCAAGTCTTGTTGAAAATCCGGAAAGGGAGTTAGAACTAATTAGCTACACTCTTGATAAAATCATCGAACTCTCTCAACCTAAATCACATGATTAAATTCTTCCGTCATATACGCTATAAACTTATGGAATCAGGGGAATCACTTTGTCATTCCGCTCTTGATGCGGAATCTACTTTGATACTAAAATGGATTCCTGCTGTAGTTTATCTCGAGCGAAGTCGAGGAGGCAGGAAATCGAAGATTCGACAACGTCAATGACAATAATCTATTAATTATGATAAAGTTCTTTAGGAATATCCGTAAATCACTGCTCATGGAAAACAAAACCTCCAAATACTTTAAATACGCCATAGGCGAAATCATCCTCGTCGTCATTGGTATTCTTATAGCGCTTTCGATTAATAATTGGAATGAAAACCAAAAACTAAAATCGAACGAAAAAGAATTGCTTGTTTATGTCTTGGAAAACTTAAAAGAAGATTCTCTCATTATTCATAATGCGTTAACAGAAAGAATAAGTATTTTGGAAGTACACCAACAGTTGGTTGCGTATCTAAATAATGAACTATCTAGGGATGAGGTCGGTGATTTGGACTTATTGCGACGCTCATTTCCTGGGCAGCTCATTACCAGAAAAAATAATCCAGAACTCTCAAAAAATGTTTTGGATCAGGGTGTTAAAAAACAAATCTTAGAATACTATAGATCTATTGACAGAGCAGAATTTATAATGGCCAACCATAACAATATTATTGAAAATGTAGTACGTCCTTATTTAGGGCAAAAGGGCTTGTTGACATTTGGCAATCATGTGGGCAATTTTGAAGACGATACATTAGATCTTATAGACCGTGACCTATTCTTTGAAGAAATAAAAAACAAAGCCTTTCAACAGATTCTTTTTGAATCGGGCATTAAGGCAAACAGTATCATTAATTGGGAAACTCATGCATCAGTTGAAAATGAAAAATTAAAAATTAGTATTAAAAACTATCTCTCCAAAAAATGATTAAATTTTTTAGACATATCCGCCAAAATCTCATTATGGAAAACAAAACTTCTAAATACTTTAAGTATGCCATTGGCGAGATTATTCTTGTGGTCATTGGTATTTTAATTGCACTTCAAATTAACAATTGGAATGAGTCGAGGAAATTACAAGAGGAGATTAACACCTATCTTACTCAAAAACTAGTTAACCTTCGTGAAGATCAAATAAAACTCGTTGAATTAAGAGAATTCCGATTAAATGCGGCAGAAAAAAGTAAACAATTCCTTGATAATGGCATAAAAAAAACGGATGTAATTGATTTTATTGAAACCACAAAACGGATTTTTACTGAACGTCGATTTACCTCAACAGTAGAAAGAAATGAAACATCAACTACCAAGTATTATTGGAGTAAAAAAGAAGCTTTAATAAATAATTTAGAGCAAGAGTACATGAGAATAATTGAAGTGGTTATGTTTGAAGAAAACCGCTTAAACACATTCAGTGAATCCATTGAAATAGATCTATGGAGAGATGGTTATTTTATTGACAATCGAAGACTTTATAATTCTATGATTAAAGATCTAAAACCATCAGATTTTGAAGATGAAACTATTCCTACATTAATACTAAATAAAGAAAATGGACAGCAATCTTTAGAAGGACTATTAAACCGGAACGAAATAGTAAATCCCAGCATAGCACTTAAGTTAAAAGAGCTTATACAAACCAACGAAAAACTGATTTCTGTAATTGAAGACTATCTAAATTTATGATTAAATTCTTTCGCCATATCCGCCAAAACCTTATTATGGAAAATAAAACTTCTAAATACATTAAATACGCCATTGGTGAAATAGTGCTTGTAGTGATTGGGATTTTGATTGCTTTAAGTATTAATAATTGGAACAATCAAAGGTCAGAAGCAAATAAAATGCGTACTTATTATGAAAAACTATTGAATGAGTTAGAGACTAAAATAGTTTATAACGAAAATTTAATAAAAGGAAATCACAATCTCGAGCAAATGTTAAGACAAGTACTAGAAATCCTGAATTCAAAAAATCAAGCTAACAGTCATGAATTAGCAAAAAATCTCGGTGCCATTGCGACCTCTTGGTCATCAGAATATTCATTCGAGATTTTTAATGAATTTGTAACTCAAGGAATGCTATCCAAAGTCAAAGATGAAAACTTAAAGCAAGCGTTTACCAGATTAAACAAAAGACTTTCCAATTCTCAAAACATGGATGACTTTATACAAGATCAATATAGTAACATTATAGAACCCTATTTGACTAAATACCTCAATTATTCAAAAATTGCATTACCTGCATATAAGCAAATGTTAGTTGAGGGTGGTCCTGAAATTGATTATGACTCTCTTTTTAATTCATTAGAGCTATGGAACATAGTGACCTTAAAACTGGAAACAACCGCCATAACGATACATGGATTGGAAAGTATGCAGAAATTGCTAATTGAATTGAAATCCATTTTATCTGAAACACTTGACCATAATGATTAAATTCTTTCGAACAATAAGACAACAACTCGTAATGGAAAATAAAACTTCTAAATACTTTAAATACGCCATTGGCGAAATTGTTCTTGTTGTTATAGGCATTTTGATTGCCTTACAGATCAACAACTGGAACCAAGATCGTATAGAGCAAAAAGAAACCAAAGTCTTGTTAAATAATCTCAAGCTAGATATTGTGGAAGATATCAAAAGACTAAAAGACCTACAAAATTCGTTAAACGGTCGCAAAGAATGGGCTGACTTGATTCTTACATCAATTGATGAACAAAAGGTCGCAGACTCAACTATGTTCATTAACGCTATGACCAAAGTAGGTTGGATTATGGAATATTCACTTATGCTTCCCACTTATAAGGAAATCGTTAGTTCAGGTAAACTTTCTTATATAAAGTCGGAAAACCTAAAGAAAGCATTAGCTAGCTATCAATCTCAATTTGAAGAACATCACTTTATTGTTTCATCTTATAATTTCGGATTGAAAGAAACTGAAAAATTATCCCTAGGTCACCTGAATGGAATGCCACAAACATCAGGTTCAGAGAAGTTTAAAACTACTCATCCAGGTGTAAGTTTTGATTTGAAAAGTATAGCCGAAGACACTGAATTTCATAAATTAGTGAAACAAATTTACTATCAATCCTCTGTGACTATCGATTATATAGGTGAACATCTTATTACACGAGCGGAGCAACTAGAAAACTTGATAACTAATGAATTTAGTAGCTATTGATTATGATCAAATTCTTTCGCCATATCCGTAAATCACTACTCATGGAAAACAAAACCTCCAAATACTTTAAATACGCCATTGGCGAAATTGTGCTTGTTGTAATTGGTATTTTGATTGCATTACAGATCAACAACTGGAATGAGGATCGAAAAACCAAAGCGCAGGTCAAAATAGCGCTCATCGCGCTTCAAAATGATCTTATTCAAGACACCTTATTAATTAATAAAAATCTACCCGAAGTCATACATCAATACCAATTAAACGAATCGTTAAGGGCAAGAGTCGCGGCACCAACTGCTACCACCGATACCTTAATCACCATCACGAGGCGCGAGTTTAACCCTAATTGGAATGACCGGATATATTACAATACCAATGCCTATAACAGCTTAAATGAAACAGGACTCATTGAAGAACTTTCAGATACTCTAAAAACCAATATCAAGAATTTTTACAACGGAAAGTTTTATAGAAACGGCATGGTGGAGAATATCACCGTAGATTATAGAACCAAGCTTGCCAATTATGTAGACACCTATACCTTTGGATCTACTTCACTTCATGACCAAGGCCCGCTTATAGACTCTTTAGTATGGCGTCAAATTAATCTAGCCCATTTAGCGGCTTCATTTCAAGGCATGAGTAATTTTAAAAGAATACTGTTTAGATTAACTAAAGAAGAGATGGAATACTCTCTAGAATACTCTAAACAGCTCATCAATCAAATTGATCACTATGTAAATAAAAAATGATAAAATTCTTTCGTCATATCCGTCAAAACTTAATTATGGAAAACAAATCAGGAAAGTACCTCAAATACGCCCTAGGCGAAATTATACTCGTGGTTATAGGAATTTTAATAGCCTTACAGATCAATAACTGGAATGAGAACCGAAAAGCCAAAGCTTCAGAAGACAATTTTTTTGAAAATGTGTTACTGGATTTGGAAAAGGACGAAGCCAAACTCGACTATTATTATGAATTTCACAGCAAACGCATCGACTATTTAGATACTTTATTAACCTATGTAAGAAACCCGAATTTAAGCATGGGTATTGATAAGTTTGGAATGTATGTAGAACCCTTGTTTTATTCGGCTAACCCAACCAACTACTCCAACACCTTTGAGTCGGCCAAGTCTATGGGAACATTCAACAATTTTAAAGAAAAAGAGCGCCTTAAAGCACTATCACAATATTATTCAGATTTTGTGTTAATTGAACAGGCGTTCAGCTCCATATTACGTTTTGTTGAAACCCAATTTGAACCCTTGATGTACACCTTACCTGAAGGCTATATGACCGAAGCGACTGGCAACCTGGTCATCAACGAAGAAGATGTAAAAGATTTTTATATTAAAATCGCATCAATTAAAGATTATCGTAACTTAAGCATTGATTATGAGAAGATTTTAAGAACGCCAATTATGGAAAATTACTTAATAGGTGATATGGGACGCACTTACAATGCATTGGGCAAAATTACAGCTAGACAAGCCATGGTTAAAAGCCTAAAAGAAAAAATAAAATACGATCACTAATGACGACAACTAAAAACACAGATATCAAACTAAACTAATCAAGCAATAAATTATGAGCACAAATGAATGGACTAAAACAGAGCTACAAACTTATATTTTGTTACTCTGTGCTAACGCTGATTCGGTCGAGACTAGCGAAGAAATCGACCTGATAAAGTCAAAAGTAGACAAGTCGACCTTTGATAAAATATACGCCGAATTTAGTCAAGACAGTGAAGATGAAAGTCTTGATAAAATTAACGAAGCAATTCACTTACACGAGTATTCTAATATAGAACTGGCTCAATTTAGAAAGGAAATGTATGAGATTTTCTTTTCAGATTGTTCATTTTCTATGATGGAACGCAATTTGGATAAAATCATGGATAATATGTTGTATTAAGTTAGTATTGGCATGATTAAATTATTTCGCACCAACCGTAAAAACCTTCTTTATGTAGGCACAACTAGCAACAATTTTAAACATACAACAGAGAAAATTATTCTTGTTGTCACCGCTGTCAACATCCCTAAATTTAAAAGAACAAACAAACTTTTCCCCTCCTTGGAGGGGATTAAGGGGTGGGAAAAACCATGAGAAAAATCATACCATATAATCCACACCTAGTAAACTTTGCCAAAATGTTACGCAAGAATATGACCTATGGAGAAATAGCACTCTGGCGAGAAATAAAAGGCAAAAAACTGGGAGTTAGATTTAGTCGCCAGATTCCTATAGACCAATACATAGTAGATTTTTATTGTAAGGACCTCCAATTGGCAATTGAGGTAGATGGTAGCATACATTTTGAACAAGGGCAGCAAGAAAAAGATACTTTTCGACAAAAACGTTTAGAAGCTCTTGGTGTTATTGTAATCAGATTTAGTGATTTGGATATAAAAAATAATCTGGGATGGGTTTTGGAAGAACTAAAAGATACAATTAAAGAAATAGATCCCACCCCTAACCCCTCCCGAGAGGGGAAAAGAAAACAACTATGATAAAATTTTTTAGGAATATTCGGCAAAACTTAGTGTCACAAAACAAATTTAGAAAGTATTTACTATACGCCCTAGGAGAAATCATCTTGGTAATGATTGGAATTCTATTGGCATTTCAAGTGAACAGCTGGAAGGAAGCACGTGACAACAAATCACTTGAGCTACAAATGATGGCAGATCTCAATTCTGAATTCAAAAATAATTTAACAAAAATTAGAGCAAGTATCAAACAATATCAAGGCACTGAACAGGCTATTCGCCTTTTAATGTCTAAAATGAAGGCAACTCCTCAAGAGATTAATCTCATTAATACGGACAGCCTTATTGCAAAAGCCATTGATGTTTTTGATTACAGACCTACTCAAAATACACTTACTGAAATATTGTCATCGGGTAACCTAAAATTTATCACCAAGGACTCGCTTAAATACAAGCTGCTAGATTGGTCTGCAGAATTGAACGAAATTAATGAAGCATGGCTTACACTCGACGATTTTATTCAGCATATGGTGATTCCATATTTGACCGAAAATGTTTCCATGAGAAATATTGATAAATATTCACTAATGGCCTGGGAGGAAAAATCGAAATTTGAAATCGATTATAACACCCTATTCCACGATTTGAAATTTGAAAACCATTTGGACAATATAGGATGGGGTGTGGTCAACTACAAATTGGTTTTGGATAGACTTGAATTGGTTATTGAAAATATAATACGACTCACTGATGATTAAGTTTTTTAGAAAAATAAGATACAACCTTATGGAAACAGGCAAAGCAAAGCAGTATTTTAAATACGCCATTGGTGAAATACTTTTAGTTATGGTTGGTATTTTGCTGGCCCTACAGGTCAATAATTGGAACCAAAACCGAATGACTAAAAACACCGAGAGAGACACCCTAAAAAACCTTTTAGAAGAAATTCAATTGGACACTCTTGATATCCGTTTTAATCTCAATTTACATTTAAGTTCTTTAGAAAATGATGAACTTCTGTTTCATTTTCTAAATGGTGACACCTCTGTTCAAGCAAGCTCTATTAATTTCACCGAGGTTTTAGGCAATCCTGTTGTTGCCGTTTTAAATACAAGCACCTATTCCTCATTGATTAATAATAGTCCTAATTTAATTTCGAATCAAAGATTAAAGAAAAAGATTTTTGTTCATTACAACTTGGTTTACACCTCTATATTCGAAGTCGAAAATAGAAGTACAGGATTTAAACCTTATGACAAATTATTACCTTTTTTTCAAAAGCACTTCACAGTCAATAAGGAGTTTACTAGTTTAAGTTTGTCTTCAAATTATTCAACCGATTATTTTAATGAAGACTACAAACGAACCTCATTATATCCTAAAGATTTAGAGCTTTTAAAAACTGATGAAGCATTTAAAGTTACCTTATCGGAGGTTATTTATTTGCGAAGTATTACCATTTCTGTTTACAGAGAAGCGTTAAAGAGAATTGAGGAATTAAGTAACGAAATATCCGAAGAACTCAAAACTAATTTTGAATGATTAAATTCTTCCGTCAAATCCGTCAAAACCTAATTATGGAAAATAAAACCTCCAAATACCTCAAATATGCCATAGGCGAGATTGTGTTGGTGGTCATTGGGATTTTGATTGCCCTTCAAATCAATAATTGGAATGAAAATCGCAAAGCTCGAAATACAGAATCCACCTATTTAGAAAATATTAGTGCCGATTTACAGTTGAATCTAAGTTCGCTCGAAAACTTTATTGCCGAACGCGAAAAGTCCATTGAAGCCAGTGCAAACATACTCCCCTATTTTGACCGCACCGCACCATTAGACGTAAATAAATTTAATAAGTATTGTGTTACCGTAATGGTCTGGTATCCCTTTGAACAGCATAATAACACCTACCAAGAGTTATTGAATTCTGGTAAACTCAATACCCTTTCCAACAAAGCTATAAAAGACCAACTTCAAGATATGCAAACCAGTTTTAAAAGAATCGCCTTTGTTGAAAACGAAATGCAACAAGATTTTGAAAGCTATTTGTACGATCCTTTTTTTACCACTATTGATCTAAATAGTAGTTTGAAAAATTTTGAACAGCAGGATACCAATCAAGTCATCGAAACTGAACTTAATATTGAACAGGTAACAAAATTATTAAACAATCAAGCGTTTAAAAATGGCTTTGTGTTGTCCTCTTTTAATAGTAAGGACCTTATTTCAGAATATTCTAAAATGATAACAACCACTAAAAATCTCATCAACATGATTGAGAATGAATTAAAACAATGAGACTTATTCTATGATTAAATTCTTCCGTCATATCCGTCAAAACCTTCTTATTGAAGGAAAAACAAGCAAATATTTTAAATATGCAATTGGTGAAATTGTACTTGTGGTGATTGGGATTTTGATTGCCTTACAAATCAACAATTGGAACGAACAACGAAAAGCAGAAAGCACAACCTTTATTTATGTCGAAAATCTTATTGAAGATATAAAAAAGGATACTCTAATGTATGCCGACCAAATTAATGCAGCCACTCTAAAATATCAATATTGTAAGGACATCTATAATGTGATATATGAAGGTCAAAAAACTAAAGATACTGCCAAATTTATAATCAGTTTACAATCTGCAGGAAGGCTAATAGTCCCAACAACAACTGACAATACTTATCAAGATTTACTAAATACCGGCAATCTCAAACTAATAAAGGACAAACAAAGTATTGAAGCCATTCGCGACTATTACAGCAATCCTCTATACTGGTGGTATCAAGACTATAAAGATCAACTTGTTAACGGTTATTTACCTGTTGTCGTTGATGCCATACCAATGTATATCCACGAACAAATTTTAACCAATGAGATTGTTGATGAATATAAAGACTTTACAGACAACGCACTACTTAACAACCATTTAGATCATTATTCTGAAGAGGATTTTACACAGATAATAAACAATTTGAAAACTAATGCCGACTTTAGATTTCAGTTAAAACGCATAACACGTTCACATTTAGTTCAAATTAAAATCTTAGGCTTAAGTAGCAAAAGTGCGAATTCATTATTAAAAACTTTAGAAAAATGGAAAAATGAAAATAACAAGTACAACTAATGATTAAATTCTTCCGTCATATTCGTAAATCTTTGCTCATGGAAAATAAAACTGGACAGTATTTTAAATACGCCATGGGCGAAATTTTTCTTGTAGTAATTGGGATTTTGATTGCCTTAAATATTAACAATTGGAATGAAGATCGTAAACTAAATATAGAAGAGATTAGTATACTTAAAGATATACATACCGACTTGAAAGCCTCGGCCGAAGAGATTAAAAGAAATATGGACTATAATACCGATACGGCACTTAGGGCCCGAAAAATCATAAATCATCTCACCAATGATTTACCATACAGCTCCGAATTGGATTCAGCGTTTGGAAAAATCTCATATTGGTCTAGCCCTTATTTAACCTTTTCAGCTTATGAGGCATTAAAAAATAAAGGATTGGATATTATCAAAGATGATCAACTTAAAAAAGATATTGTAAATATGTACGAGTCTGAATTTGCATATTTAAGTCAGGATTATGACAGATCCGAATGGGTCTTGGCACAAAGTGTTGTATACCCAATAACCAACAAACACATTAGGCGTGACCTAAATTCTGTTGCCATGGCTGTACCCAACGACTTCGAAAGCCTCAAAACCAATAACGAATTTATAAATATGCTTCATACTATTGTACGGTTTAGGGAAGGCGGTATAGACCGCTACAAGCTAACACAACACAAATTAGACAATTTAATTAGCGCGATTGACAAAGCGTTAAAATGAATATAAAATTACCGTTTACTCATCTCAAAAGCCATACTTTTGTAGTTTAAACCCAGTTATCATGAACGGATTTGATGTAGTAATGGTGATCGCAGTCATTCTTTTTGCGCGATTAGGTGTACGGCTTGTTTCAAAATATATTCAAATGAAACGAGAAAAAAACAATGAAGATATTAATGATTAATTGTTATAGGTCTCTATAAAAGGTCAATCCGTTTTTGTCCAAATCATAAAACCCAAACTCTTTAGTACCCCAAGCGGTTTCCTTTAAGGCGGTTTTGGTATGAAACACATCTTTGGTTTTGTACTCTTCAAACAAGGCTTCGATATGTTCGGTAACAATGCGCAACATTGGTCGGTCTATCGCAACATCCCATTCTGAAGCATCGTGCCTTTGCAAATGGATTTCAATAGCATCTCGACGAATACCTGCATATTTTGGATTCGTACTATCATCAGCAAATGCGATCTTAAATCCTAATTTATTCACATAAAACGCCAAGGCATCAATCACATTTTTTACGGGTAAAACTGGATGTATTTGATGTAAATGGCCCTTAGTATTCATTAGTTTCTAACCTTCCCGGTGAATACACTTACTTTAGAATTAAACGGATTTCCCGACGAGCGTCTTAACAATACCACTTGCCCACAATGCCAAAGTGCGTCACCAATTGGGCCATTAAGATTATTCCAAAACGGGAACTCAGAAGCGCCATTATCACTTTGAAAAACAATTTTGAAAGGCGTAAGATTCTCTGCTTGTCTTAAAATATCTGCAGCCGTTTTAAAATTGATAAGTGTTTGTTTTCGTTTGTCATCAAAGGTTAGTTCAGGTTCTTCTTCACCACGAATATTTGGTTTTTGCAAGGCCGAATTCACAATAACTTTTGAAAGTCCATAAATGTGGTCAATAGTTTCACTCGTGGCTCGTGCTTCTTCATTTGGTCTGTAATTCAAATCCTCATCTCTTAAGCCTTCGGTAGCCCAATAATATCGAAATCCCAAACCATCTATAGTACGCGCGGCAACAGTTCCGGCAGTATAGTGTTCTGGTGCTTCAGGTATTTCAGCATAAGGAAGTTGATCATCTTGAGCATGACCAATGACAATAAAACAAAACAGGCAAAATGAGCTAATTAGTTTCATAAACTTAATCTTTTATGGTTTCTGTGTTGGAAATAGTTGTTGTTCCGTACTTATCGAATAAATAAACCAACGAAGTCATAGTTGCAGCCCCTAATTCCAATTCTCTTTTATTCACCGCATCAAAGGTATCATTGCTGGCATGATGATAATCAAAATAGCGTTGCGAATCTGGACGCAAACCTGCTAAAACTATATTCTCATCCTTTAAAGGACCAATATCGGCACCACTTCCTCCTTTTTCAAAATAATGGATTAAATAGGGTTTAAAAAGTGAACGCCATCCTAATACTTTATTGAATACGGCATCACTACAATCAAAGCTAAACCCCCTTGGTGTAAATCCACCCGAATCACTCTCCAAAGCAAAAATGTGGCGCTCACC
Source organism: Geojedonia litorea (assembly GCF_042654525.1). NCBI lineage: Bacteria > Pseudomonadati > Bacteroidota > Flavobacteriia > Flavobacteriales > Flavobacteriaceae > Geojedonia > Geojedonia litorea. Next base: position 169,664 of record NZ_JBHSGP010000004.1, on the reverse strand, counting down.
TTTTTGCTTTGCAACTTCGGCGTATTTTTTACCACCTCTTAATCCGTTTTCTTCATTCATAAACAACACCACTCTAATACTGCGTTTGGGTTTGATGCCAGTTTCTTTTAAAAGTCGTAATACTTCCATAGATTGCACACAACCTGCACCATCATCATGCGCACCATCACCTAAATCCCACGAATCTAAATGACCACCTACAATAATATACTCATTGGGAAATTCACTACCAGTGATTTCACCAATCACATTATACGATTGAACATCCTTTAATTGTTGGCAATTTTGACGAAAGAAGAACTTAATGTTCTTATCCAACTGGAGCATGTTACTCAACAATTCGGCATCATTAGTACTAATCGCCGCGGCAGGAATATATTGTGAACTTGGTAAATCGCCATAACTCATACCTCCGGTATGAGGAAAATCGTCGAGTCTTAAATTCATGGATCGAACGATAACCCCTACTGCTCCATACTTGGCGGCCTCTTTAGCTCCCGAGCCACGCTGATCGACACAGCCACCATAAGCTTCAAACGTATGAATCAAATCCGCCTGCATGGGACGATTGAAAAATACAATTTTACCTTCAATGGCTGCTCTACCTAACTGACTTACTTCTTCAATACTTTTTACCTCAATTATATTCGCTTTTACGCCTCCTCCAGGTGTAGCTATCGACCCTCCCAAAGCACAAATATTAACCGTTGTGGTTTTTCCGGGTGCCGTTTCAATATACGCATATTCTGGAGCACCTCTCACCCATCGCGGCACCATCACCGGCTGCAACCAAACTTTATCTAATCCTAACAGATCTAATTCAGCCTTGGTATACTCTACAGCTCTTTCGGCATTTAAGGATCCTGATAGGCGGCCTCCAATTTGATTGGATAAATAATCCAACCATTCATAACTTTTTCCTTTATTGAGTGCAGTTGAATAAATTTTTTCCATGACGTCGGCATCCGACTGGCCAAAAGTGTTTAAGAATATGAAAAGACATAAAATAAAGGTGAATTGCTTCATAAATTGATGGTTTTAATTTTAAAATTTAAAAATACTATTATTAGCAGTTTTAAGATGTGAAAGAAAACATAAAACTTGAACTTATTCTTGTTCCAACTGTTGTTTATATAACTCAATGTTAGCTTTGATATCATCATCCAATTCAGGCTCTTGGATATCCGTATAGGTGCTCAACGTATCATAAAGAATTCGTGCAACCAGATATCGTGCCGTGGCTTTGTCATCTGCCGGAATAGCAAACCAAGGCGCATGTGGCTTGGAAGTCCTGTTGATAGCATCTTCGTAACAGGCTTGGTATTGGTCCCAAAGTTTGCGCTCTTTTAGGTCGCCCGGTGAAAATTTCCAGTTTTTCTCTTGTTTTTCTAATCGACGAAGGAGTCTGTATTTTTGTTCTGCTTTGGAAAGGTTTAAAAAGAATTTAAAAACAATTGTTCCGTTTTCGGCAATGTGTTTTTCAAAATTGTTGATCTGCTCAAAACGTTGGGCCCAAAAGGCGTCATTGATATCTTCAATTGAATTGACTGACGGAATGTTTTCGCCCAAAATATACTCGGGATGCACTCTTGTAACTAACACATTTTCATAATGTGTACGATTGAAAATTCCAAATTTTCCTCTTGAAGGCAAAGCAATATAGTGGCGCCAAATATAATCGTGATTGCGTTCAAGCTCTGTAGGCACTTTAAAGCTATGGACAATAATTCCGCGGGTATTAAAGTCCTTAAAAACCTCTCTGATCAAGCTATCTTTTCCTGCCGTATCCATACCTTGCAAACAGACCAAAACGGCATATTTTCCGTGTGCATACATGGTATCCTGTAACTTTCCGAGCTTCTTTCTAACCGATTCCAACTCATTTTCAATCTTCTTTTCTGAAGCCACCAAATCAAGCCGCGTTGTTAGTTTGGCCAATTGAATTTGTTCTGTAACTTTAAACGAATGGATGTCAATTTTCTTCATGGATATACGAGTCTTGAGTTTCGTTTTAAATATAGCACAAACTGGAAGTTTATTAAAATATTTATGGCTTAATCGGATTTTTTGCTATTTTTATCGAACCTATTTATGTTAAACCCAAATATTATGAAAAGAATCTACCTTTCTCTATTCTTATGTTGTACCTCCTTTTTTAGTTTTTCACAATCCGGATGTTCAGACGCCCAAGCCCACATTGTTTATGCCTTTAATAATGCCAAAACTTCATTAGAAGCCAACAATTTTACACATTTAAAATACTATGCCGATAAATCACTTGAAGCCTTTAAGCGCGTGCAAAATGTGTTAAGTAAGTGCGATTGTGAAAATGTTGAAGACTATACATACGAAAGTATTGAAAAGTTATCCAAAGTCCCAGGTACAGAAAAAATGCATGATGCCCAATATTTTGTTGCCAAAGCAAAAGATTACGCGCAAAAAATAATTACTCAATTAGATTATTGCACCTCATTAGATGTCACCACAGCAACTGACTATCAAATATCAGATTTAGAAAAGGAACAATTGCGTTTGAAGCAACAACAAGATAACTTACGTCGCCAACAGGAAGCCTTACAGGCACAATTGGCCAAGCAAAAAGAAGAAGAGTTAGTTGTTGAAAAGCAGCAATTAATATTAAAAACTAATGCTGCCATTACAAAACATGTTCAGGCTTATAATGACGCTTTAAATGCACTAAACAGTAAGACAAAAATTAAGGAAGATGATTTAAAACAATCTGAAAATCAGCTTATTTCAAAATCGGTTGATGAGATCAAAACCTACTATTTGAAATCTATTAAAGACTTAACCACTAATTATATGAATGTCTTGAGTACGCTCGACCTCGAAGACTAAAATAAATAAGCTGTATGAAAGTCTTAAGTCGCCTTTATACAGCTTTTATATTATTTAGAAGCAAACAATTTTACGTCATTTTCATTGACTTCTTTCTCACCTAAAATGATAAGACGTTCAACAACATTGCGTAATTCTCTAATGTTGCCTGTCCAATCATAATCCTGTAATAATTTGATGGCTTTTGGAGTGAATGATTTTTTGGCAGTCCCCTGTTCTTCAGCAATCTTACTCGTAAAATAATCAATCAATAAAGGAATATCTTCACGACGATCATTTAACGATGGTACCTGAATCAAGATTACTGCTAACCTATGGTATAAATCTTCTCTAAAACGATTTTCTTCAATCTCTTTTTTAAGATCTTTATTTGTAGCGGCAACAACCCGAACATCAACTTTAATGTCCTTGTCATTCCCAACTCGTTGAATTTTATTTTCTTGCAAAGCCCGTAGTACTTTTGCCTGGGCCGATAAGCTCATATCACCTACTTCATCAAGGAATATGGTCCCACCATTAGCCGCTTCAAATTTTCCTGCTCTATCTTTAACAGCGCTAGTAAATGCACCCTTCACATGTCCAAATAATTCGCTTTCTATCAATTCAGACGGAATGGCGGCACAATTGACCTCAATTAACGGGCCATTGGCGCGCTCACTTTTTTGATGCAACCAATGTGCTACAAGTTCTTTACCTGTTCCATTAGGTCCTGTAATAAGTACGCGAGCATCTGTAGCAGCTACTTTTTCAATCATAGACTTTATATGAGATATGGCATCGCTTTCGCCAATCATCTCATAATTCTTACTCACTTTTTTCTTCAGCATCTTGTTTTCTACAACAAGTTCTTTACGGTCTAAAGCAATTCGTACAGTATTTAACAATCGGTTTAAATCGGGGGGTTTTGAAATGTAGTCAAAAGCTCCAAGGCGCATGGTATTAACAGCCGTATCCAAATCGCCATGACCAGAGATCATGACAACTGGGATTTCGGGCTTAACTTTTTTCACAGCCTCCAATACCTCAACACCATCCATTTTAGGCATCTTTATATCACAAAGTATGAGGTCATAATCTTCCTTCTTTATTTTTTCTACACCAGCCAGACCATCTTCAGCTTCATCAACACTATAGGTATCATTTTCTTCTGAAAGAATTTTAACCAATACACGACGGATAGCCGCTTCATCTTCTATTACTAATATTTTGGGCATCGCTTATTTATTTTTTTCAATAATATGAATATCTCTTTGTGGAAACGGAATCGTAATATTATGTTCTCGAAACAAACGATCGATCTCAAACCGGATATCACTTTGAGGAAAACGTGCGTTAAAACTATCGTTCAATGTAAAAACCACTCTAAAATCTAACGAACTGTCTCCAAAATTGGTAAACAAAACGGTTGGTGGTGGTTCTTCTAAAACAGCTGGATGGTTAGTTGCTGCTTTTAACAATAATTTTTTAACCAACTGTACATCGCTTCCATAAGCAACACCAACGTTCACACCTTCACGTGTGGTCGTCCCATTTTGAGTCCAATTATATAAACTATTGGTCAGATATAAATGATTAGGGATAACTAAAACTTTATTATCAGAAGTTGTAGCTCTAGTGGTTCTTAATTTAATTTCTTCTACTCTTCCAATCTTGCCTTCTAATTCAATGATGTCACCAACATGTACCGATTGATCCACTAATATAAATACCCCAGAAATAATGTCCTGAAATAGGGTTTGTAAGGCAAGCCCAATTCCAATTAATAATGCTGCAGAGGCTGCAAATACCGCAGTGACATCAATCCCTACTGAATCTACAACAACCAACAGTACAATTACATAAACCAGCCATCTTGCGAATGAAAAAACCGTGTTAAATTTAACTTTATCCTCTCTTGGCATTTTACGTGTTAGAAGCTTGCGCACCCAGCGTAACATGACCGTGGTTACTAGTAAAATGAATATAATGAGAAGAATATAACCTACTTTAATCTCGATATTCTGTTTTACATTTTCATAAATCACAATATCCAGGAATTTCAAAAACTGCTCCCAAATTGAACTTTCGGTAATTACCTCTTCTATTTTTTCTAAATTTTGTGTCATCTCAATACTTTAACCATTTGTATAGTTCCTTATAACTAGGTTTTTTACCATACATTAAAATACCAACCCTATAAATTTTGGCTGCAAACCAAACCGTGAACATAAATGTACCAATTAATAACCCTAAAGATAACAATTGTTGCCAAATTGGTACTCCAAAAGGTATGCGCATTAACATAACCACTGGAGAGGTTAAAGGTATAAACGAAAAGACTGTAGAAACTGTGCCATGGGGATCTTCAATAACCGTAAACACGCCAACATAAACTGCCAAAATTAATGGCATTAAAATAGGCATCATAAATTGTTGTGTATCGGTCTCATTATCTACAGCTGCGCCAATAGCTGCATACAGTGAACTATAAAGCAAATAACCCCCAATAAAAAACAAAATAAACGCTACAACGAGATTGGTGATAGGAAGATTTAAAAAAGCATTCATCACTTGCTGAATTTGCTCCTGGCTGTCTGGATTATTCATGGCTTGCTGCATCATTTCTTGTTGAGGCGTTTGCATTTGAGCAAGATCAACACCAAATATGGCTGATAGTATAAACATGGCTATTCCTCCTAAAATCAACCAAATCACAAACTGGGTTATACCTGCCAACGAGGTCCCTATTATTTTTCCCATCATAAGCTGAATAGGTTTTACAGAAGAAATAATCACTTCAATAATTCTACTCGTCTTTTCTTCAATAACACTGCGCATGATCATGTTGCCATAAATAATAATGAACATGAATAACAAATAGCCAGCAATACCACCAAATGCAAGCTTTAAAACATTGTCAATTTTTGACGAGGTTTCGCCTGCAAAGCTTTCTTGTGATATATTAACTTTGGTTTTTGATGTTCGTATTTTTTGAATATCAACACCATTTAACTGAAGTTTCAAATCCGTGAGTTTGGCCTCTAATTTATTTTCTAAATCGGACATAATAGTTAAAGATGGTGACTCTTCAGAATAGAATTTTATGTGTTTTGAAATGTTTTCAAGATCATTACTAGGTCCTATATGAAGCAAACCATAAACTTCTTTGGCCTTAACTTCCGCTATAGCTTCATCAAGTGAAATATCATTTAAGAGGTCAAATGTGATATTATCAGTATTTTTAAAAATTGAACTTACCATACCAGATTCATCCAATACAGCTATTGTTCTGTTTTTATTGTTATTCAGTTGCGACAAATAGGCCACCACTGCAATTAAAGCGATCATAATAAGCGGACTTAAAACCGTCATAATAATGAACGATTTATTTCTAACTTTGGTTAGATACTCCCGTTGTATAATTAGTGATAAATGACTCATTCTAGTTATTTTTTACAGTTTGAATAAAAATATCATTAGCACTTGGAATGACCTCAACAAAGTGATGCACTTCGGCTTTAGTAGTCAAGAATGACAATAATTCGTTGGACGTCGTTGTACCATTAAGTTTTATATTAAGCTTTAAATCATCATTTAGATTTTTAAAAGTAGCCGGAAGGACTTCAAATTTTTCGTTAATAATTTTGGTAACTTCCTCTGGAGCATTGGTTTGTAATCCGACTTCAAAAGTATTGGTTTTGAATTCGCGTTTAATGGCATTTAAATTGCCATCCAGAACTTTATTCGATTTATGGATTAAGGCAATGTGGTCACATAATTCTTCAACTGACTCCATACGGTGTGTTGAAAAAATAACAGTTGCACCTTCGTCACGTAATTGAAGTATTTCGTCCTTAATTAAATTAGCGTTGATAGGATCGAAGCCTGAAAACGGTTCATCAAATATTAAGAGTTTAGGACGATGCAACACCGTTACAACAAATTGGATTTTTTGAGCTTGTCCTTTACTTAACTCCTGAATTTTTTTATTCCACCACTCACCAATATCTAATTTATCAAACCAATATTTAAGCCGCTCTTTTGCATCAGATTTAGAGAGTCCTTTTAATTGGGCTAAATACAAGGCTTGCTCTCCAACTTTCATGGATTTATAAAGACCCCGTTCTTCTGGTAAATACCCAATATCTCGAATATGATGAGGCTGAAGGGGCGCTCCATCCAACAACACTTTACCTTCGTCGGGCATAGTAATTTGATTGATAATCCGAATTAAGGTGGTTTTCCCTGCCCCATTTGGGCCTAAAAGCCCAAAAATACTTCCCTTAGGAACTGCAATAGAAACCTTATTTAGCGCTTTAAAGTTTCCAAAGTTTTTAGAAACAGATTGAGCTACTAATAAATCGTTCATATATAAGATGAATTAATTAGAGTTAGAACATTAGTGTCGTAAAGATATCAAATGTTACTAAAGTGAACTTGAAATTAAGGTCATTTGTTTACCATTTGACTAAAAAAACAAAACCCACCCTTAATAAATTAAGGATGGGAAAAAATTGCTATGAAAAAGAAAAATTACCACTAAAGTTAATTAGTGATATTCAAATATAGTGTTTTTTCTCAAAAAACGCCTTTCTTAAGAAAACATATCCTTAACTTTTTCAAAAAATGACTTATCACCACTGTCTGGTTTGGGGTCAAAATGATCGTCGTCCTTCATACTTTCAAAAAACTCTCGTTGTTGTTTATTGAGTGTTTTTGGTGTCCAAACATTAACGTGAACCAACAAATCTCCTTTACCATAACCATTGATACTAGGAATTCCTTTGCCTCTTAATCGCAATATTTTACCAGACTGTACGCCTGCTTCAATCTTAATCCTAACTTTTCCGGTTACAGTATCTATTTCTTTAGAGGTTCCTAAAACAGCATCTGGCAAACTTACATACATATCATAGTGTAAATTATCGCCTTCGCGTTTTAAAGTTGGATGTTCTTCTTCTTGTATGGCAACTAACAAATCTCCAGAAATACCATTACCTGGTGCTTCATTTCCTTTTCCTGTTACTTTAAGTTGCATACCATCAACTACACCTGCAGGTATTTTAACTGAAACTGTTTCTTCAGCAATTTTTAATCCTTGTGCATCTGCATCAGCTGGTTTTTTATCAATAGTTTCCCCTGCTCCACCACAACTCGGGCATGGTGAAGAGGTTTGCATCCTACCTAAAATGGTATTTGTTACTCGAGTAACTTGACCTGCTCCATTACAGGTTGAACAGGTTTTGTAAGTTGTACCAGGCGCTTGAACTTTTCGCTTTACTTTAATTTTTTTCTCAACACCATTTGCAATTTCCTCAAGAGTTAAACTCACTCTAATCCTTAAATTACTTCCTTTTGATCGTCGTTGACCACCGCCAAAGCCGCCACCAAAGCCAGAAAAACCACCTCCACCACCAAAGGCGCCACCAAAAATATCTCCAAACTGGCTAAAGATGTCATCCATATTCATGCCACCGCCGCCAAAACCTCCAGCACCTTCAAAAGCCTGATGTCCGAATTGATCGTAGCGTGCCTTTTTATCAGCATTGCTTAACACCTCGTAAGCTTCTGCAGCTTCCTTAAATTTGGTTTCAGCCTCTTTATCATCCGGATTTTTATCAGGATGATATTTTAATGCCATTTTACGGTAGGCTTTTTTGATTTCTGCAGCTGTAGCCGATTTGTTTATGCCTAGTATCTCGTAATAGTCTCTTTTTGCCATATCTTATTATTGTCCTATAACCACTTTTGGAAAGCGAATAACTTTGTCGCCAAGTTTATATCCTTTTTCAACCACATCGATGATTTTTCCTTTTAAATCATCTGATGGTGCAGGGATTTGAGTAATCGCTTCGTGGTCGTCAGCATTAAAAACATCACCTTGTTTTACCTCAACAAGCTCCAAGCCCTTATTTTTTAAGGTATCTCTTAACTTACTGTTAATTAACTCAACACCTTTTAAAAGATCTTTTTCTTTGGTTTTTGAAATTTCAATATATGCTCTGTCAAAATCATCCAAAACTGGCAATAGTGACACCATAACATCTTGGCTTGCCGTTTTAAATAGATCGATTCGCTCTTTGGCGGTACGACGTTTATAGTTCTCGAATTCAGCAAAGAGTCTCATAAACTTGTCTTTCTCTTTTGCTAAATCTTCTTTTAATTGATCTTCAACAGAACGCTCTTCTACTTGAGTGTCAGCTATTTGCTCTTCTACTTCTGGAATTTCCTTTTCCTTTTTGGATTGTTTTTTGCTCATATACAGCTTCAAATTTTTAAATCTTCGATTTAGGCAAGGCAAAAGTACTGCCATTATTCATAAAATGTCAAAATGTCACAAAAAAATAAATGCTTTTAATCTAATTCAATAAGTTTTGAAGTGCTGGTTCCAAATGGTGGTATTTAAACAAAAATTGTTTGACTTCAATTTTTTTTGAACTTACTCTTTGACTTTCAAATAGTAGTATATGCATTTCACCTAAAATTAATTTGAGAATAGCTTTAGGAATATTAGGTAATAGCAATGGTCTTTTCAATGTTTTAGCAACTGCTCTTGTCAGTTCATAATTTGTAACTGGGTTGGGGCCTACAGCATTATAAGTTCCTACTAAGGATTGTGTCAAAACATGAACAAACAAGGCGGCCAAATCTTCAATATGAATCCATGATTGCCATTGATCTCCCGATCCAAATGCGGCACCTAATCCAAATTGCGTGGGCTTGACGAGTTCTGGTAATGCACCACCATCCTTGGCAAGTACTAGGCCAATTCTAACTTTTGAAACTTTAATATTTAAATTAGAAAATTCATCAGCTTTTGCTTCCCATTGGTTAACGACTTGTCCTAAAAAGCTTTGGGAATGTTCAGTAAAAGTTTCTTCGTAATAGTTGGTAAGTGAATCTGGGTAAACACCAATAGCACTAGCCGAAATTAAATGTGTAATGTTATGTGAATGATTTTCAATGAAAGTCTTTAAAAGTTCTAAAGACTGAATTCTACTGTGTAATATTTCTTTTTTGTAAGCATCTGTCCAACGTTTGGAAATTGAGGCCCCTGCTAGATTAATAATGGCATTAACATCTTCAAAACACTTTGAATCGATAACAGCTTCTGAAGGATTCCAGTAAAACCCTTTGTAGTTAGCTTCTGAAGCCAATTTATGTTTAGAAGTGGTAAGATAGTTTACAGAAATTCCTTGAGAATGGCATTCTTGTACGATGGCCTTTCCTATTAATCCAGTAGCTCCTGTTATTAAAACTTTCATAAACAATTTTTGTAAAGTTACTAAATACCAGTGCTACCGCAATTGCATTTAATTTAGCTTTAACAGAATTGTAAGTTTTAGAATCTTAACCAACTGAAAATACTCGTCGAATGCTATGCGCCTTTTCTGGCGCGTAACATTTGACTCGAAAAAACTCGCGAATGTTATGCGCCTTTTCTGGCGCGCAACATTTGACTCGAAAAAACTCGCGAATGTTATGCGCCTTTTCTGGCGCGCAACATTTGACTCGAAAAAACTCGCGAATGTTATGCGCCTTTTCTGGCGCGCAACATTTCACGTTTTCCTGGAGGCCCAGGAAGTTTTTCAACAGTAAAACCAACGGCTTGCATAGCGCGTCTAACGCTTCCCTTCGCTGAATAGGTCACTAATACCCCATCAGTTTTTAGAGCATCAAACATCAATTGAAAAATAGCTTCGGTCCAAAGTTCAGGTTGCACTCGCGCACCAAATGCATCAAAATAAATAAGTTCAAATTTGGACTGGTCATCAATATCCTTAAAATCCTTTTCCTGTTTTGTGAGTTCAAATTTTGGGGATATGACATGAGGAATTTCCCAAGGGCATTCATGAAACGCTTTAAAGGTGTTGGTAAACTGTTGCGCAGATAGTTGTTCTATATAATTGAGTTGTTCCAATTCATGAAAGGGTAATGGGAACGCTTCAACACCTACATAATTGATTTTGGCAGAATGATTTTGACATTCCAAAAAAGTAATAAATGCATTCAAACCTGTTCCGAAGCCAATTTCAAGAATCGAAACGGGATGAGCTCTATTTTTGGCAATGCTTTCAAAATAAAAAAGCAAACCATGCTTGATAAATACATGATTTGCTTCTTGAATCGCTCCATAAACAGAATGGTAGTGTTCGTTCCATCCCTCAATGTGAATGGTCTTTGAACCGTCTGCCGTGGTTATAATTTGTCGTTTCAAATTACTGTTTAATCAATACCCCATCAGCTTCAAATGAATAGGTTTTTTTTGGGGTTGTTATGGCCGCTATGTCCTCTTTGGATTTGCCTGCATCCTCAGCATAATGCTGCTGCTCATCAACTGGCACCTCATTTACAAAGGCAATACCGTTCACTATAACTTCTTTACCCGCGATGTCTTTTGGCATAAAAAAGCCATAATCCTTAAATTTCACCATAACTTCGTTACCATCTTCCAGACTTAAGGTCATCCAGCAGCCTTTTGCCTGACATACCTCAACAACTTTTGCTGTCATTTTAGTAGGAATGGTATCTCCCAAAGCCATCGTCTTATACTGTTCAGCAGCTTTTGAAGTTAAAAGCGCTTGGTCCTCAGTGATGGCTAAACCAACAGATGTGAAGGCAATTTCATCTTCGGCCGATGCTTCAGTATTTTTTTTAGCTTCATTTTTACAGGATATAACGACTAAAGCCACTATTAAAAGTCTAAAAATAAGTTTCATAGTATTCAATTAAAGAATTAATTTTTTACGAATGTAAAGATACAGATTTGCAGAAAACATTCGTTTTTATACTTCAATATTCCGTAAATTTGCCAAAGAAATTTTTAAGCTATGACACAATCGTTATTACAAGACATAAAAGTCACAAAAACTGAAAACTCTAAAATAAGTCAGGTAGATTTTAACAACCTATCATTTGGAAGTACCTTTTCTGATCACATGTTAGTGTGTGATTACAAAAACGGAACTTGGGAAGCTCCAGAAGTTATACCCTATCAACCTATTAGTTTAGATCCATCGTCTAAAATTTTTCACTATGGCCAATCTATTTTTGAAGGCATGAAGGCTTACAAAGATGAGAACGGTGATGTGTTTTTATTTAGACCATTAGATAATTTTAAACGCCTTAATATATCGGCCAAACGTTTGGCAATTCCTGAATTACCTGAAGCTTTTTTCATGGAAGGTCTTAAAACACTTTTAGAAGTTGATAAAAATTGGATCCCAACAACTCAAGGGAGTTCACTTTATATAAGACCATTTGTGTTTGCAAGTGGCAAAGGGTTTCATGCCTCTCCTGCCGATGCGTATAAATTTATCATAGCTACTGCGCCTTCGGGATCATATTTCGCTGGAAAAGTGAAGGTATTGATTGAAGAAAAATATTCACGTTCTGCCAATGGTGGTGTTGGATATGCTAAAGCTGGTGGAAACTATGCTGGACAATTCTATCCAACGCAATTAGCGGTTGCAAAAGGCTATAATCAAGTTATTTGGACAGACGACAATAAACATGAATATATTGAAGAAGCTGGTGCCATGAATATTTTTGTAAGAATTAATGATAGCTTATTAACAGCGCCTACTAATGACCGAATTTTGGATGGAATTACCCGTAAAAGTATCATTGAAATAGCAAAACAAGAAGGCATTAACGTCGAAGTACGACCTATTTCAGTCACTGAAGTTGTAAATGCAGCAAAAAATGGTTCTTTAAAAGAAATGTTTGGCGCTGGAACTGCGGCCGTAATTTCACCAATTTCTGTGTTTGGATATCAGGGAACCGACTACACCTTGCCCGAACTTGATAATGATTATGCTTCTTCTTTGAAGAAACGTATTACGGATATACAATACAACAGGTCTGAAGACCCATTTGGATGGAGAATCAAACTTTAATACATAAAAAAAGCAGCCAAATGGCTGCTTTTTTTTATTTATATAAAATGGTTTTAATATTTGGTTTAAAATAATTGGGGCCTTTCAAGACTTTCCCATCTTCTCTGTAAATGGGCTCTCCATCATCACCAAGCTTACTCATGTTGCTTCGTTGTATCTCTTCAAACACCTCTTCAATTTTATATTGTAGTCCATGTTCTATAATTGTTCCGCAGAGAATATAAAGCATATCGCCTAAAGCATCGGCAACTTCAACTAGATCGTTGTTATTAGCAGCTTCTAAATACTCTTCATTCTCTTCGCGCATTAAATTAAAACGCAGCTCATTTTTTTCAAAGCCCAAATCGGCTTTAGGGGTATCTCTATGGCCAATTTTAAATGCCGTGTGAAACGCTTTAACAGCCTCTATTTTATCTTTCATTAGTATTGCTTTTCATTTCCAAAATTATAAAAACAAAATTATTTTGTTTTCGTATTTTTGGCAAAAATAGCTTTATGTTTACAAAGGGTCAATGGATTTTCGGAATTTTATTTGCAATTGCCTTTATTGTGGTGATGATTTATACCTACAGAAAAGATTTTAAACTTCACCAAAAGCACTATAAAGGTAGTGTCTGGGTACTTATTGCTTTTATTGCTTTTTTACTGATGATTGTGGCTATTAAGTGGATTTTTGTTTAGTAAAACCTAAAGGCTATTCATCATATTTTTGATTATCTTTGATAAATTTCCAACTATCCAAGATGAAAGCCTTTAAATTCCTTTTATTTCTCTTACTTATTTTAATAATTGGGTTGTCCATTTATGTGGCAGTTCAGCCAAATTCCTTTGAAGTTACTAGAGAACGTACTATTGAAGCACCTGAAGCTGTAATTTACAACCAACTCATCGATTTTAAAAATTGGGAAGCTTGGTCTCCCTGGATTGAAAAAAACCCAAACACAAAAGTCACCTATTCAGAGCAGACTAAAGGTGAAGGAGGCTCATACGCATGGGAAGATGATGATGGCGTTGGAACCATGACGACCATTAATGCAAATCCAAACAATTCTATTGAACAAGAAATGCAGTTTGATGATTTTGCACCTTCAACTATTTCTTGGAATCTTGAAGCGACAGAAGAAGGCAAAACCAAGGTATCCTGGAAAATTACAGGAAAGGATTTACCCTTCATGTTCAAAGCCTATTCGGCATTTTCAGGCGGATTTGATGCCATGATGGGGCCTGATTTTGAACGTGGTCTCGAAAAATTAGATAGTTTAGTTATTTCCAACATCAAAGTCTATTCGATTAAAGTTAATGGAATTACCGAGCACGGCGGTGGCTTTTACATTTACACTACCACTTCGTGCAGAATGGATGACCTTGAAACTACCATGACAGCAGCTCTGTCTAAAGTTAATGCTTATGCCCTAGCAAATAATATTACCATGGCAGGGCCATCTTTTATTAGCTATCATAAATGGGACGAAAAAAATAATGCGGTGATTTTTTCAAGTTGTATCCCCACAACTTCAAGGGTTATCACTACCGAAAGTGATATACTTACAGGCCAATTTGAACCTTTTAGAGCAGTAAAAACAACGCTTAAGGGCAACTACACCAATTTAAGGGAAGCGTGGAGTCAGACCATGGCATATATTCCCGAGCAAGGACTAGAGTTCGCAGAAGCTGGACCCATGTTAGAGGTTTACGTAACAGATCCTGAGAATTATCCAAATCCTGCCGATTGGTTAACTGAAATCTATATTGCCATAAAAGATTAAAAATTACCACATGAAAAATCTTTTACTCGTTTTTGTAGGTGGTGGTTTTGGCAGTGTATTACGCTACATTATTGGTAAATATTTAAACAATCCAGAGGCAGGAATGCCTTACGGAACTTTTGCTGCTAATATTTTAGGAAGTTTGCTCATAGGAATTATTCTAGGTTTAGCGGCTAAAAACAACACGCTTTCGCAAAGTCAAACCTTACTTTTAGCAACAGGGTTTTGTGGTGGATTCACTACCTTTTCAACTTTTGCTTATGAAAATCATATGTTTTTAAAATCAGGCGATTTTACAAGTTTTGCCCTTTATACTATTGGTAGTTTTGTTGTTGGGTTTCTTGCCGTCTTTTTAGGACTATTTTTGGTTAAAGCCTAATGCTTTTCAAAAGCTTTTACACCAGCTTCTACTTTTAGTGCCAAATAATTTTCTCGTGGTACGATTGGGCAAGAATATTTTTCGTTATAAGCGCAGTAAGGATTATATGCTGTGTTAAAATCAATTGTTATGGTATCACCATCAGGTATGCGACCTTCTACATAACGCCCTCCACCATAAGTTTCGTCACCATTGGTATCATCTAAAAACGGTAAAAACAAATAATCTTCGTAACCTTCTACGTCCAACAATTCTAAATTTTGGTAAATGTTGAGTTGATAAAGTTCACCCTTTAACTCAAAACTAACTTCGCCATATTTTACATATTCTGGCGTTCTGTCGGTAGTAGTTTTCATCTTGAAAGGTTGCTCGTTTGGCGTTCGTTTTAAGGTCGCCTGAACAACATAGCTAGAATCGAATTTAAAAAAATTCAAGCCTTTAAAGTTCTTTCTATCCTTATCCTTTAAGGGAGATGTTGAAGCATCTTTAAATTTGGCATTCATCTCTTTTTGATAGTCCGTTTCACCACTAATGGGCTGTTTGCCTTGGGCACAACTTAATGCCCCTACAAAACCAATAAGAAATATTAGATGTTTCATTTTTAAAAAATTTCAAATTCAAAAGTACAATATTAGATTTTTTTAACTAGTTTTGAGTTCACAAAAATATAAACATGCGTAATAACGTCACCATTTTAAAGCAAACTTATATCTCAATGTTGAGATGTTGGGCTTATGATGTGTTATGACGATATTATAATTTAATAATACAATACTAAAAAGCTCAACTGTAAAGTTGGGCTTTTTATTTTTATACTAATCAAATGTTATGAAAAGACTGTTTAACATTTACATTAATACGTTTAGAGGCCTCTCTAAAGAAGTTTGGTGGTTAGCACTAATCACATTAATTAATAGAGCGGGAACCATGGTGATTCCATTCTTATCACTGTATCTAAAAGAAAGCTTAAACTTTAGTATGAGCGATGTAGGTTGGATTATGAGCGCCTTCGGTTTGGGTTCTGTTGCAGGTTCATGGCTAGGTGGGAGACTCACCGACAAAATTGGCTATTATAAAGTCATGGTATACAGCCTTTTGCTTACAGGGGCCTTATTTATTGGCCTACAATTTTTGAATACGTTTGAATCTATATGTGCGGGTATATTTTTTGTAATGCTTGTAGCCGATAGTTTTAGACCAGCCATGTTTGTGGCCTTGAATGCTTACAGCAAACCTGAAAACAAAGTACGTTCGCTTACCCTTATACGATTAGCAATTAACCTCGGGTTTTCGGCAGGACCAGCAATTGGGGGTATTATTATCGTTGGATTGGGTTATGGTGGTTTGTTTTGGGTAGATGGGATTACTTGTATTCTGGCTAGTATTGTACTTTTAAATGTATTGCATCCAAAAAAAGCAAAAGAATTAGATGTGGTAAAAAACGAGCATCCGGTTTCAGCCTATTCCGATATGTCATTTCTCATATTTTTGGTTGCTATGATGCTCTTTGGAATTGTATTTTTACAGTACTTTTCAACCATAACCATCTACTATAAAGATGTGCATACCTTAACTGAATTACAAATTGGACTGTTATTGGGTTTAAATGGATTTCTAATTTTTATCTTTGAAATGCCTTTGATAAAATGGTTGGAAAATACGAGATACACAAAATTAGGCCTAATGTTTTTTGGAGCATTTTTAACGGGTTTAAGTTTACTGGTTCTTAACCTAACCAGTTGGTCTGGAGTTTTAATTATAGGAATGCTGCTTATGACCATTGGTGAGATGATTGCCTTTCCATTTTCTAATGCCTTTGCTGTGGAGCGCGCCAGAAAAGGCAACCAAGGTGAATATATGGCTTTATACTCGATCTCGTTTTCCATAGCTCATATTTTTGGACATAATATGGGTTTACAGATGTCTAATCAACTGGGATTCGAAAATACATGGTATATTATATCGGCAATTGCAGCAATTTGCGCCATTATTTTATTGGGTTTAAACCGAAAACTAAAAGTACTTAAAAACCTAAATGCGAATGCATCATAAAGACATAGTAATTATTGGAGGTGGCCCAATTGGGATTGCTTGTGCTC
The DNA here is from genome assembly GCF_042654525.1 of Geojedonia litorea. Lineage (NCBI taxonomy): Bacteria > Pseudomonadati > Bacteroidota > Flavobacteriia > Flavobacteriales > Flavobacteriaceae > Geojedonia > Geojedonia litorea. Next base: position 152,683 of record NZ_JBHSGP010000004.1, on the reverse strand, counting down.
TCGAATGTAAAAAGCGTAATTGGGATTATGTGGTTGTCGAAAAAGGAGCATTAACCAATTCCTTGTATAACTATCCAAAGAATATGACCTTTTTCTCAACTTCAGAGAAATTGGAGATTGACGAAATTCCTTTTATCAGCAATAATCCAAAACCAAATAGAGATGAAGCTTTGGAGTATTACCGACGCGTAGCGACTTCAAATCAGCTTCATATTAACTTGTACGAAACAGTTAAACAAATTTCTAAATCGAACGATGAATTCAATGTTAGCACCAATAAGGATAATTATCAATCTAAAAACGTAATCATTTGCACAGGATTTTATGATATTCCAAAACTTCTGAATGTACCGGGTGAAACACTTCCTAAAGTCACCCATTATTATAAAGAGGCACACCCCTATGCTATGCAGAATGTGGTTGTAGTTGGTGCTAGCAATTCGGCAGTAGATGCAGCCTTGGAAATATGGCGGAAAGGTGGAAACGTTACTATGGTGGTTCGCGGTGAAACCATTGGTGAGCGCGTGAAGTACTGGGTTCGGCCTGATATTTTAAATCGTATTGAAGAAGGAAGTATTAAAGCTTTTTTCAATTCAGAAATTCTTAAGATTGACCCATATACAGTAACGATACAAACACCAAAAGCTCCCATTACTATACCTAATGATTATGTTGTAGCTTTAACAGGTTATCTTCCAAATTTTGAGTTTTTAGAACAGAGCGGTATTAGCTTATCAAATAGTAATGTGAAAAAACCGACTTATAATCCTGAAACTATGGAATCCAACATTAAAGGTTTGTATTTAGCTGGTGTTATCTGTGGCGGAAAAGAAACCCACAAATGGTTTATTGAAAATTCCAGAGTCCATGCAAAACTAATTGTGTCTCATATTGAAACCAAGTCATCATGAATTTAAATCAAATTACCGTACCCTCACTTGATGTTGAAAAAGCAACTGCATTTTATAAACTTTTAGGCTTAAAATTAATAGTGGATGCGCTTCCGAGATATGTACGATTTGAATGCCCTGATGGTGAAAGCACATTCTCTATACACAAAGTGGACACTTTGCCAAAAGACAGTGGAGTTTCCATTTATTTTGAAGATGATAATTTAGACACTTTGGTCGACCATCTTAAAGCTAAAGGTATTATATTTAAAAGTGAACCAGAAGATAAATCTTGGTTGTGGCGTGAAGCCCATCTTAATGATCCTGATGGCAATCACATTATTTTGTTTCATGCGGGTACAAATAGAAAAAATCCACCATGGAGAATTGGATAAGAACTTAAAGTCAAGAACATAGACCTTGGAGGCCGTTTAAAGTCAAAACTTAAAAAACAAATGAAATATATCCTTTATACGCTAACCTTTATACTTTTAACAAGTTGCAAAAATTCGAACAAAAACAATGCCTCGCATGATGAGGTACTGAAACAAGTTCAGCAAGACAATAAGAAGTTTCCAAAACTCGAACCCAATCGCTACAATGTTGCGTTCCTGATTATGGAGGGTACCTACAATACCGAACTTACAGCACCTTATGACATATTTCAGCACACCATTTATAGGGAAGGCATAAAAGCTATGAATGTGTTTACTGTGGCAAACACAGATGACCCGATTACAACTTTTGAAGGTATGAGAATTCTACCCGATTTCAATTATGTAACGGATTCCCTTCCAAAAATCGATATTCTTGTTGTGCCAAGTGCCGAGCATCATTTGGACAGTGATTTAGAAGATGAAATAATGCTCAATTTTGTAAAGGAAATAGACAAAAATGCACTATTTGTGACCTCTCATTGTGATGGTGCCTTTGTTTTGGCAAAAGCGGGATTATTGGAACAGTCTGTATCTACAACGTTTCCAAGCGATATTAATCAAATGAAAGAAATGTTTCCAACTTTAGATATCCGAAAAGACGTGCTTTTTGTCCACGACGGAAAATACATTACTTCGGCAGGAGGTGCAAAAAGCTTTGAAGCTGCGCTGTACCTATGTGAATATCTCTATGGCAAATCAATTGCCCAAAGTTTGGCCGCTGGTTTGGTGATAGATTGGGATTTGGAAAAGGTTCCACATTTGCTAATTAAGTAACAAATATTCATTATTTTTAATTCCATAAATTATAATTCTTCAATCCCATTATACCTTATAAATTTTTATGAAACAACTAACCCTTCTCTTCACATTCATTTTAGCTTTAAACGGCTTTAGTCAAGACACTTATAAAGGCGACGGACCCTATTCGCAACTTATTATTCGTGGTGTCACCTTAATTAATGGTGATGGTTCCCCGCCAAGAGGTCCAATTGATATTGTAGTAGAAAATAACAAAATTGTATCCATAAATGTTGTGGGCTATGATGGTGTCCCCATAAAAGATGAAGATCGTCCAAAATTAAAAGCTGGAGGACATGAATTAAATGCCAATGGCATGTACCTGCTTCCTGGTTTTATCGACATGCATGGCCACATTGGTGGTGAAGCTCAAGGCGCCGACCCAGATTATGTATTTAAACTTTGGATGGCGCATGGCGTCACAACGGTAAGACAACCTAGCGGACGTAACGCTTTAGAGCTGAAACGTCAAAGTGCCGCAAATCAAATTGTCGCTCCACGAATTTTTGAATATACTGGTTTTGGGTCTGGGAGTGACAAACCAATCAGCAGTCCTGAAATGGCTAGGGAATGGGTGAGAAACAATGCAAAAAAAGGAGCTGATGGCATTAAGCTTTTTGGAGCTGAACCCGAAATTATGGCAGCCGCTTTGGATGAAAACAAAAAACTGGGCTTAGGTTCTGCTTGCCACCATGCCCAATTGAGCGTTGCGCGTTGGAATGTCCTTCATTCTGCTCGTGCAGGATTAACGTCCATGGAGCATTGGTATGGACTACCTGAAGCTTTGTTTACTGATAGAACGGTTCAGGATTATCCATTGGATTATAATTATCAAAATGAGCAGGATCGTTTTGAAGAAGCGGGTAAGCTTTGGAAACAAGCTGCGCCACCCTATTCAGAACATTGGAATAAGGTCATGAACGAACTACTTGACCTTGACTTTACTTTGGACCCAACATTCAATATTTATGAAGCCAGCAGAGACTTGATGCGTGCCCGACGTGCCGAATGGCATGAAGATTACACACTTCCATCCTTATGGAAATTTTATGAACCTAGCAAAATAAGTCATGGCAGCTATTGGCACTATTGGGGAACCGAACAGGAAATTGAATGGAAACACAATTTTAAACTTTGGATGACTTTTGTAAACGAATACAAAAACCGTGGCGGTCGTGTAACCACAGGTTCTGATTCTGGATTTATTTACCAACTTTATGGTTTTGCATATGTAAGGGAGCTAGAGTTACTTAGAGAAGCTGGGTTCCACCCTTTGGAAGTTATACGCTCGGCGACCTTAAACGGTGCTGAAGCATTGGGCTGGGATAACAAAATTGGTTCTGTTCAAATTGGTAAATTGGCCGATTTTGTCATAGTCGAAGAAAACCCCTTAGTGAATTTAAAAGTGCTTTACGGTACAGGTGCTATCAAGCTTACTGAAAACAATGAAGTTGTTCGGGTTGGTGGTGTGAAATACACCATCAAGGATGGTATTATTTACGATGCCAAACGATTATTGGCTGAAGTTAAAAGTATGGTCGACAATGAAAAAGCAAAGACGAATTGGAAATTAAAACAGCCTGGAGTTAAAAATTAGCGTACTGGTTTAATCGGCTTATTTTGAACAACCTTAGACAGTACAATTTGCGTTTTGGTTTCTCCATAAACAATAAGCTGATCAATAAATGCTTCTAAATGTTTTTGGTTTTTCAAAACCACTTCCATTACAAAGTTTTCGTTTCCAGTAATGCGGTAACAGTTTAACACCTCATCATAGGTTTTAACTTTTTCCATGAACGGTTTCAGCATTCCCATAAACGCTCTCAAAGTAATAATAGCTTTTAATTGATAACCTATTTCATAAGGTGAAATATAAGTGTCATAACTTTGAATAACACCGGCATCTTCCATTTTTTTAATGCGCTCGGAAACGGCTGGCGAGGTTATACCAACCTGCCTTCCAATTTCAGAATTATTTTGTCGTGCATTCTCTTGTAAGCACTTCAAAATCTTCCAATTAAGTTCATCTAAATGCATATAAAGAATTTTAACTATAAAATTTAAATAATTAAAGTAAATATACAATTTTGCTTTAATAATAAAAGTAGGTTTTCCTTTTTTGTCGCTAATTTTGATAAAATTGCTAGAAGTATGTTACCCAATATCCCTACACACCTATCTGATTTGCCTATCTATCGAAAGGCACTAGATATTTTTGTGCTTTCCAGAAGCATATCTACCTACTTAAATGATGACCTCGCTATATTAAAACCTGATGGATCTGAAGACAATGATATTTATTTTTCAGGAGATATTGTGCAACAATCGGTATCCTTGGTACCAGAAATTGTAAATGCTGAACTCGAACGTCATTCAGATAAAAAACATACGCATATAGCGACCTTACAACGACTTACCAATTTGCTTTATAAAAATTCATACAGGCTAGAGAAAAGCAATAGTAACGGTAAAGATTACTTACCTATTTTAAGACGTGAACTTAAAAAATTTAAACGTTTGCAACACGCTTGGAGTTTGACTTTATAGATCAATTTAAATGATATCCATGATCTTTTGGTAAACCCAATTTATTGATAAAAGTAGCCCATCGTGGATCACTATACATGGGTTTAAACGATGGATAAGACAAAACTTCAGTTAAATCTTGATCTTTAATATAAAATGCTTTTTCCAAGTATTCAAATGCTGTATTAAAATTACCGCGATAGGCGTATATATCGGCCATATTTGCCGGGTTTGATTCGCTATAGCGCTCTATAAACTGTCTAAAGACATCTTCACTTTTTTCAATGCCACCTAAAGCATAAAGCACAAAATTTTTACCATATAAATTAAAAAACTCATGGGTTTCTTGCTCTATTTCAGTTAAAGCTTTAGCTGTATTTCCTTGCCCAAGTGCCACTTGAGCCTTCATATAATGTAAAATTTGAGTGTTTGGATAATAAGTTGAAAAGGTATTAAAAGCTTCCATAGCTTCTTCTAAACGATTTAACCTATAATAAGCAAATCCCAGATTGAAATAATTGGTATACAATAAAGGATCTGCTGCAATTGCTGTTTTAAGTAAGCTTACTGATTTTTCAAGATCCCCAAAGGTCATCAGTGCGGCAGTACCAATGATGACCGAGTTGTTAGGCTCAAGTTCGAGTGCCTTATTTAAATTCTTGATAGAATCATCAAATTCCCACATTCGATTCTGTAAACTTGCAAGTGTAACATAAGCCTCTGCATAATTTGAGTCTAATTGAATCGCTTTCTTCACAGCTATTAATGCTTTTGCGTTGCCTTCATTTGCATTCCAAATATTGTAATTATAGGATCCGGTACCGTATATGTAGGCCAATAAATCCCATGATTTTGCATAGCTTGAGTCTATACTAATTGATTGTTTAATAAGATTTTCAGCCTTAAGAAAACTTTCTTTGGTATTAAGGCGTATTAAATGTTTAGACTGTAAGTATAAATTGTAAGCTTCTGTCGCGGGAGGATTATTAGAACCTAAGGCTCCCATAAGGGTAAGCTCTAGCTGACGACTAACTGCACTTGCAATTTCATCTTGAATTTTAAATACACTGTCTAAATTACGATCATAAGTTTCAGACCATTCATGCGAACCATCAGCGGTATTAATTAATTGGGCCGTGATGCGTATTGTATTTCCAGATTTTCGGATACTTCCTTCTAAAATATGAGAAACATTTAACTCTTCTCCTATTTCTATAGCCGTTTTACTTTTGCCTTTGTAGGAGAATGAAGATGTGCGACTTATCACTTTAAGTTTTGGTATTCGAACTAAGATATTTAATAATTCTTCACTAATTCCATCAGAAAAATATTCGTGATCTTTATTCGGACTCATGTCTGCAAAAGCCAACACTGCAATACCTTTTTCTCCATATTCCAAAACCTTAACCGGTTTATTGACTAAACGTTCAACTACAAGAATGACAACGGCTAAACTCAAGGCAAAAATTATAACTTTATTTATTCGTGATCCTGTTTTAGACATCATTGATGTTTCTGGTTCAACATCAATGGTTTTTTTTAAACCTTCTGGTGTGAATTCATAAATCCATGAAAACACAATCCAAATTGGAAAGCCAATAAATAAAATGATCAGTGCCGATTTTAGAAGATAGGGAGGTGCTTCAAATGCCGGCAGAATTATCGATAACACTTGGATAACTAACCATGCCACAATTAAATAGGCTAATGCAGCTTTTATGACATTACGGCGCTTGAGTTCTTTGAAATAGTTTTTTAGATTCATTTGGTTGTTAAGCTCCTTAAATTTACTAAAATACTTTGATCAAGGCGTATTTCTTTGATTATTAATTAAAAGACTATATCGCAAGGAACATTTTCAATTTGGCAGAGTTATGAAAATAGGACGCCCTTAAACACTTCACTTAACGACTCTTTTTGCGTCCATATAAATCCAAGATTTTTGCTACAGCTTGAACCAACATTCTTGCACGGCTTTCTTAATCTATCTTAATTTTTAATCCATATAGCCAATATAATTTTACAAAAAAATTTATAAACGACCTGGACATGAAAGCATTAGGTATAATTCTATTTTATAATGTAATTCTACTGCCATATATATGGTCACAAGAATTAAGTTACCATCCCGAAATTTTATCGGGACATCGATCTTTTAGTTATCAACATAAAATTGAGTTTTCGGTAAATCCATCTTTGAAATTAAACAATATCACATTATTCGACACAGAATATAATAATGACGATAATAACTTATACTTTATCAGAAATTCCATTAGCTACGAATTTTTTAAAAATATCAAAGTAGTAGGAGCATTTGGAATAAAAAATCCAGGGTCTTTTGTCACAAGTGCATTACAATATAACTACAAAAAGAAAAATTACATGTTTATGTATTCAGTCGGTACTACTTATCAAAATGGATTTACTATTGAGCAAAATTTTGGATTTGAATTTAAACCTAAAATTAATATGGATATGTATGGTCTTCTCAAACTCCAAGTAATCAGTAATACTTCAAAGAAAGAATACGTAAGAGGCATTCAACAGTTAAGAATAGGGGTAATAAAGAACAACTTACAATTTGGTTTTGCTGCAAATTTAGATCAATTTAATAATGCTAGTAAAACCCTTGCCAACTACGGTATTTTCTATAAGCACAATTTAATATATTCAAATAATAAAACAAATGAAAACAAACTATGATTTAGGGCTCTTAATTATTAGAATAATAATCGCCTTTCCGATGCTGATCTACGGCATAAGCAAACTATTTAATGGTATAGATGGAATAATTCAACTATTACATGACAATGGACTCCCAGCATTTTTGGGTTATGGTGTTTACATAGGCGAAATTATCGCTCCTATCTTTATACTTTTAGGATATAAAGTTAGATTTGCTGCCGCAATTTTTGCGTTCAACTGTATTATGGCTCTTTTCCTTACCCAAACACATTTTATCTTTAAATTAAATGCCAACGGTGGTATGGCGATCCAAGAGTTAGCTATTTTTATAGGGATTTCCATAGGATTGATGATTACAGGATCAGGAAAATTCGGAATTTCACAAAATTAGTAGTACTCTCAATAGATAACATATGAACAAATGCAAACCTATTTAGAATTAAAAATCGATTGGCATATCTAAAACTGCTTTTGCCTAACTCTTATACTCATTTAAGAAGTTTAAGTTAATAGTACATTTAATTCTTATAAAAATGAATTTAATCTAATTGGCTATTCATTGAATTAATTATCTTTGATAGAATACTTGTGTTCTACATTATACTCAAAATTAATGCAATGGACTTCGCAGCAAAACTCATTGAGAATATTCGAGAAATAGTTCCTATTAATAGTAATGATGAAAAAGCTATTATTGAACATTTTAGGTTGAAAAAACTTCAGAAAAAAGAATTCTTAATTCAAAGAGGTGACATTTCAAAACATATGAGATTTATTGCTCAAGGTAGTTTAAGAAATTACTACCTAGATAGCCAAGGTAAGGAGCATATATTACAACTCGGAATTGAAGGCTGGTGGATAAATGATTTTTATAGCTTTTTCACTCAAACTCCAGCAAAATTCTATGTTCAAGCCGTTGAAAAAACTGTGATTATGCAGATATCCAGAGATGATCTAGAAAAACTGTTTATTTCAATTCCGTTAATGGATCGATATTTCAGACTTAAAATTCAAAAAGGATATATAGCTCTGCAAGAGCGAACCATATTTAGAATGAGCCAAACTGCTGAAGAACGTTATCTTGAATTCAGATCAAAATATAGACATTTAGAACAGCGCTTTCCTCAATATATGATTGCCTCGTATTTAGGTGTTACCCCAGAATTCTTGAGTTCAGTAAGAAAAAAGCTTTATGATAGCTAAATTAGATTATATCCTTTTTAAATGCCATCTATGATATTACATTCTAATGAAAAACAAGAGTGCTTTTGTTTTTACTCAAATTTCACAAAATAGACCCTTCATTTTTCTTAATCTAGATTAATATTTATTAACCGGTTATTATTGAATTTTGTATAAAATTAAAATAATTCAATAATATGAAAACTAATAGTAAATTAGGATATTGTCTTTTTAACAATATCGAAATTAATGACCCAGAAAAACTTGAAGAATATAAAAGTAAAGTAGTTCAATCTGTCGAGAAATTTGGAGGTAAATATTTGTCAATTGGAGGTAGTATAAGAAAGGTTGAAGGAAATTGGAATCCTCAATACATAGTTATGATTGAATTTCCAAGCTATGAATTAGCCAATCAATGGTATGATTCATCAGAGTATGCAGACCTAAAAGCATTACGGAACATAGCAGGAAAATATGATGGCGTTATTTTTCATAGCGTTTAAAAATAAACTAATATATTTTGGCTTACCCCTTTATTCTTTGCAATTAAAAAACAATTAAAACCATGAAAAAAATTGGAATCATAGGTGGTATTGGACCTGAAGCAACAATTATTTACTATAGAGAACTAATAACTAAATTAAATAATAATCTAAGTAAAGATCCGTATTCAACTTTAATTATAGAAAGTATATGTATGTCTCAAATGTTTAATTTCATAAATAATAATGACATGAATGGACTCACAAAAATGATAAATAAGAGTATTAATAATTTAGAAAAAGGAGGAGCTCAAGTAATCGCCATAGCTTCAAATACACCTCATATTGTTTTTGAACGTCTTTCTAAATTAGACAGAACACATTTAATTAATATTGTTGACGAAACGTGCAAATACATTTCTAGCAAAGGATTTAAAAATATAGGTTTGATTGGTACCCGTTCAACCATGGAAAGTGGCATTTATCAGAAGTTAGAAAAAAAATATAATTTAAACATAGTAATCCCTGACGCAATCGACAGAACCCTTATTGACCAATTATATCTTAATGAAATAGTGAAAAACAATCTGAACTCAGAGACGAAGCAAATCATAATTCAATTAATTAATAAGTTGATTATTTCCCACAAAATTGAAGGATTAATTTTAGGTGGCACTGAATTATCGCTTTTACTAAAACAAGATGATTTCAGTAATATTACATTATTTGATTCAACTAAAATTCATATTGATAGCATTACAAAATATAGCCTCTAAAATTAAGTTTTATTGGAGTGTTAAATAGATGCCATGACATTAATTAACCTTTAAATATTTCAAAAACATATATATTTCACCTTAGATTCACAATTGTTAATTCTATACTTCTCACTATAAAAGAAATTAGTTATAAAATGTATCACTAGAACTCTTTAAAGATGAAAATTCAATTAATTAGAAACGCAACAATTAAACTTAACTATGCAGGCAAAGTGTTTTTAATTGACCCATATTTAGGAAAAAAACATTCTCAACCATCATTTGCTGGAATTTCAAAAAATCCAACTGTAAATTTACCAATAAACGCGAAAGATGTATTAAAAGGAACCGATTTCGTGCTGGTTTCTCATATGCATCCAGATCATTTTGATGAAGCAGCAGAAAAATTGATACCAAAAAACTTTGCGATTTATTGCCAACCCGAAGATCAAAGCGCTTTAACCCTAAAAGGATTTACAAATGTTAATTCTATACCAATGAAATTACAAATAGGAGAGATTACAATTAGAAGGACCATAGGGCAACATGGTTATGGTAGTCGGTTAAACATGATGGGAAATGTTTCAGGATATATTTTTCAACACAAAGATGAGCCAACACTTTATTGGATGGGAGATACAGTTTGGTATGATAAAGTAAAACGTATTATCAAAAAAGTTAACCCTGATATTATAATAACGCATTCTTGTGGTGCTATTTGGTCTCAAGGTGAGTTACCTGTAATAATGGATGAAAAACAAACTGTTGAAGTTTGTCGTTTTGCACCCAATGCGAAAGTTGTAGCCACACATATGGAAGCACTTGATCTTGCCACTATTAGTCGCAAGGATTTAAAAAATTATGCGATTAAAAATGCCATTTCAAACACACAGTTATTAATTCCTGAAGATGGCGAAGAAATTTATTTTTATAAGCAACTTCTACCTCGTTGAGTCATAATATACAGTCTTAGTCCAAATGAAACCCGTGTTCTTTTGGTAAACCCAGCTTATTTATAAAAGCATTCCAGCGTGGATCACCCCATAAATTATTCATTTCTGGATAATTAAGAATCTCTAAAAGCACAACATCCTTATTCTCGAAAGCGATATCCAACCATTTAAAAGCAGCATCCTTATCGCCTTTAAACGCACAAATATAGGCGAAGTTTGGACTTGCAAAATCACCAAATTGTTCGATTAGTTGTTTCAGAAGCGCATTGGCATTTTTAGGTTTGCCTTGCGCATGAAATATTAAAGTTTTTGTGTATTTATTCCAAAACGGATGGCTATCCATATCAGCTTCTTTTAAGGCTTTTTCAAAGTTTCCTTGTGCCATATAAATGTTAGCCATACCAACATGGCCCAATCCCGATTTTGGATTCATAAGCAAATATTTTTCCATCCATTTACTAGCCTCATCATAGCGTTTGCTCCAAGTATGATATAGTGCCAAATTATAATAATTCGAGGAATTCAATGGGTCTATGGAAATGGCTTTACGGAGCAATTCAATAGCATCGTCTAAACTGCCAAACTGCATATTGTGGGATGCCGCTGCTTTTAACACCACGGCACTTTCTGGTGCCAATAGTAGTGATTTTTCTAAATACGTATTGGCACTCTTAAAATCCCACTCTGCACGACTATAAACGGCCAAAAGTGAATACCCGGGTGCATATTCTGGATCTAAAGCGACTGCTTTTTCAGCTGCTATTTTGGCTTTTGCAATGCCTTCAGATACTGACCGTTCTTCAGTACTATAAACAAAATAATTTTTATACATCACCGAACTTAAAAGTTCCCATGATGGTGCATAAAGACTATCTATTGCTATAGATTGCCTTAAAAGTGTTTCGGCATTGCTTACACTTTCTGATGATATTTGATCCACCAATTGTCTAGCTTTCAAATACAAGGTATAAGCTTCAGTATCAACAGTTTTAGAAGTAATATTCATGCCTGCCAAACTTGTTTTTAAACGATGTGTAACTGCTGTTGCAATTTCATCTTGAATCAAGAAAATGTCGTCAATAGGACGTTCGTAAGTTTCAGACCAGAGTTGTGAACCATCAGAAGCATTGATGAGTTGGGCAGTAATACGAAAACTTTCACCCGATTTACGAATGCTCCCCTGCAAAAGGTAATTGACGTTAAGGGCTTTCCCTATTTCATTTGTAGTAGCTTCTTTATTTTTAAATGTAAATGATGAAGTCCGGCTAATTACTTTTAGGTCTGGAATTCTGGATAAAAGATTCAATATTTCCTCGCTAATACCATCACTAAAATATTCTTGGTCTTTGTCGGGACTCATATCAGCAAATGCTAAAACCGCTATAGAATTATCATGGATTTTGTTGTCAGTAGCAGTAAAATCAAAAATTCGATCAGCAATCAGAAGGGCGACGATTAAACTCAAACCCGCAATAATTACCGTATTCATTAATTTACCTTCAAGTTTGTGATGCACAGGATATTTTTGCGTGGTACTAGCTGTCCACTTGAATCCCGAAGGCGTCCATTCAAAAAAATAGGCAAAAACCAACCAAACTGGAAAACAAACACTCAACACAATAATTAAAATAGACATAGCATCCTGACTAAATCCATATAATGGGAAGAAAATAGAAGCCGCTTGTATGAGCACCCAAGAAAAGACTATAAAAGAAATCGCTGCTTTAAATACATTGCGTCGTTTTAGCTCTTTTATGGTGCTTTTAAATCCGAATTCTTCGTCAGTTTTGGTCATTATATGCTTTGTTTCAACATCGGAAGAATTGATTTCAGGAATGGTCAAACCTTTTTCAACAATAGCATAAACAGGAATTGGGGTTTCAACGTTTTTAAACCTATAATCCTCTAAAAACTGGGTTTTAATATCACTTTGATTTTTTAATTGGTCATTAACCTCGTCCGAAATCAACACACTACCTGCAATTCCAATGGCCTCTATTCGTGAAGCAATATTTACAGCATCTCCTATAATGTCAGTTTCCGTTTTAATAATGTCACCAACATGTACGCCTATTCTAACTGGGATAGACGGCTCCTGTTGGAAAGTCTTTTGCAGGTCTACAGCGCATTTAACCGCCTCCACCGAACTCTTAAAAATACACAAGCTACCATCACCATAATATTGAATTAATTCGCCATGGTAAACTTTGAGAAGCTTATTAAAAAGTTCACGATACTTGGTTCTAATGATTACTGCGCTTTTTTCGTCTTTTTGCATTAACGCAGTATAACCAACTATGTCTGTAAACATTATAGCCGAAAGTTGTCGATGCTGTGACATAAAAACACTTTAGGAATCTAAATACTAATGTATAATATTTTCCGATTCATTAATCAAGTGACTACAACAAAATAACAGGTACGGTTTTTATATAAACATTTCAACTATAGCTGTATAGATAAAACATAGATAGTGTATGGATAATGTATGGATAGTGTATGCCAATGCTAGTTCGGCAGAACATGTAAAAAACGGTAAAAAGCGGCAAAATCGAGATTTAATTTACATATTCCGTCTATACTGTCCTCCTACTTCAAATAAAGCTTTGGTAATTTGACCTAATGAACACACTTTAGTGGCTTCCATCAATACTTCAAAAATATTGTCGTTGTGAATAGCAGCAGTTTGTACTTGTTTTAAAACCATATCAATCTTATCGGCATAAGCTTTGTGAAGATTGTTTAAGGTTTTAATCTGAAACTGTTTCTCTTCTTCTGTAGCACGAATCACTTCAGCTGGCAAAACGGTTGGTGAGCCTTTAGAACTTAAAAAGGTATTCACCCCAATAATTGGAAATTGTCCATTATGCTTTAAGGTTTCATAATAAAGACTCTCCTCCTGAATTTTAGAACGTTGATACATAGTTTCCATAGCACCAAGTACACCACCACGTTCGGTAATACGATCAAATTCCATCAAAACAGCTTCTTCAACTAAATCGGTTAATTCCTCAATGATAAACGAGCCTTGAATTGGGTTTTCATTTTTAGCTAACCCTAATTCTTTATTAATGATTAATTGGATAGCCATCGCACGACGTACCGACTCCTCGGTTGGCGTAGTAATAGCCTCATCGTAAGCATTAGTGTGCAAGGAATTACAATTGTCATAGATGGCATATAAAGCCTGAAGCGTGGTACGGATATCATTAAAATCAATTTCCTGAGCATGCAAACTACGCCCCGATGTTTGAATATGATACTTCAACATTTGTGCGCGTTCATTCGCTCCATATTTATGCTTCATGGCCTTGGCCCATATTTTACGGGCTACGCGACCAATTACGGCATATTCTGGGTCAATACCATTAGAGAAGAAAAACGAAAGGTTAGGACCAAATTTATTGATGTCCATACCCCGACTTAAATAATACTCCACATAGGTAAATCCATTAGAAAGCGTAAATGCCAATTGAGAAATTGGATTGGCACCTGCTTCGGCAATATGATATCCCGAAATAGAAACTGAATAGAAATTGCGCACTTTATTTTTAATAAAGTAGTCCTGAACATCACCCATTAATCGTAAGGCGAATTCTGTAGAAAAAATACAGGTGTTTTGTGCCTGATCTTCTTTTAAAATATCGGCTTGCACAGTCCCACGAACTTGTGCAATGGTTTTAGTTTTAATTTCTTGATAAATATCCTGTGGTAGTACCTGGTCTCCAGTTACCCCTAATAGCATGAGGCCCAAACCATCATTGCCTTCGGGAAGTTTACCATTATATTTGGGACGTTCTACACCTTTCTCTTTATAGAGTTTAGCAATTTTGGCTTCTACTTCCTTTTCAAGACCATTTTCTTTTATATAAAGCTCACATTGTTGGTCGATAGCAGCATTCATAAAAAAGCCTAATAACATTGGAGCGGGACCATTAATGGTCATACTCACCGAGGTCATTTCGTGTGCCAAATTAAATCCTGAATAGAGTTTCTTGGCATCATCTAAACAGCAAATTGAAACACCAGCATTACCAATCTTACCATAGATATCCGGACGATGATCTGGATCATTACCATAAAGGGTTACACTATCAAATGCTGTAGAAAGTCGTTTGGCAGGAATTCCTTGGCTCACATAATGAAAGCGTTTGTTGGTCCGTTCTGGGCCACCTTCCCCTGCAAACATTCGCGCTGGATCTTCTCCGGTGCGTTTAAACGGATACAAACCTGAAGCAAACGGAAATTCTCCAGGGACATTTTCTTGTAAACACCATCGCAACACATCACCCCAAGCCTGATATTTTGGTAAAGCCACTTTAGGGATTTGGGTATGGGATAACGACTCGGTATGTGTTTCTATTTTAATTTCTTTTCCCCTTACTTTAAATGAATATATTGGGTCTTTATAGCGATTGACTTTCTCATTCCAACCCATAATCGATTCCCAATGGTGTGGATCGAGGTTTAGCTTTACACGGTCGAATTCGGCTATAAGTAATTTGATAAAGTCCTTATTATCATCTTGAACTTGTTTCAGGATTTCCTCATAATTTAATCCATTTTTGTCTAGAAAAGACATCTCGACTGCGCTCGACGTAACCTTGCTAGCTGAACAAATAGTTTTAAAAATACCGTATAATTTTTGAGCGACTTCCACCTGCTCATTTACCGTTTTATCGTATGCACGATTATTCTCAGCAATTTCTGATAAGTAACGTGTTCTCGAAGGCGGAATAACAAAAATCTTTTCACTCATCTCATCTGTAATCTCGAAGTTGGAGTTGAGATCAGCATCCGTTTTTTCCTTTAATTTATCCATGACCGCCTTATACAGAGTATTCATTCCAGGATCGTTAAACTGTGAAGCTATGGTACCAAATACAGGTAATTGATCTTGCGGGACATCCCATAAGTTATTATTGCGCATGTACTGTTTCTTGACATCGCGAAGCGCATCTAAAGAACCACGTTTGTCGAACTTGTTAATCGCTACTAAATCGGCAAAATCTAGCATGTCGATTTTCTCCAATTGGGTAGCAGCACCAAATTCTGGGGTCATGACATATAAAGACACATCGGAGTGTTCAATGATTTCGGTATCCGATTGTCCAATACCAGAAGTTTCCAGAATAATTAAATCATAGGCTGCAGCTTTCAAGACTTCAACAGCCTCATTTACATATTTAGACAATGCCAAATTAGACTGCCTCGTAGCTAAACTTCGCATATAAACGCGTGGATTATTGATAGCATTCATTCGAATACGATCACCTAAAAGTGCGCCTCCGGTTTTACGCTTTGATGGATCTACAGAAATAATTCCAACGGTTTTATCAGGAAAGTCAATTAGAAATCGGCGTACCAACTCATCAACCAATGACGACTTTCCAGCACCGCCTGTCCCAGTAATTCCTAAAACAGGTGTATTAGTTGTTTTGTTTCTATTGTGAATAATTTTAAGTGCGTCCTTTGCAATTTCAGGAAAATTTTCAGCTGAGGATATAACACGGGCAATGGATTTGGGGTTTTTTGATGCTAGGGTTTCTACTTCACCATTTAATTGATCACCTATTGCAAAGTCAGATTGCATTACTAAATCATTGATCATGCCTTGCAATCCCATAGCACGTCCATCGTCTGGCGAATAAATTCTTGTAATGCCATAATCCATTAAGTCTTTGATCTCTTCAGGAAGAATAACACCGCCGCCGCCGCCAAATATTTTTATATGGTCTGCTCCCTTTTCCTTCAGTAAATCGTGCATATACTTAAAATATTCATTGTGCCCACCTTGGTACGAAGTAAGAGCGATGGCATTCGCATCTTCCTGAATTGCAGTATTTACTACTTCTTCAACACTTCTATCATGTCCTAAATGAATCACCTCAACACCAGTTGATTGGATGATACGTCGCATAATATTGATGGCGGCATCATGACCATCAAATAAGGATGCGGCAGTTACAATTCGTACTTTATGCTTGGGTTTATAGGGCTGAATTTGTTTCATCAATAATTTTAAGTTGAATTATAGGGGCAAATTTACGGAATATTCAAAAATCTATACGATTTATCTTCATATTTCTAAAATTTTGAAGATGTTTAATTTCCTAATCATTTTGGGCTACTTTTAACCCAATGAAGTCGTTAAAAATCATGACTAAAATTACGCTTTTAATCTATTGCAAGGACCGATCAGGTATTATCGCTTCGGTAACTAATTTTATTTCCCAGCATCAAGGAAATATTGTTTATATCGATCAACATGTAGATCGTGAGCAAAACACCTTTTTTATGCGGTTGGAAAGTGAATTTGAAAATGAAAGCTTTTCAATTGACGAATTTAAAACCGAATTCAAGAAAACACTGGTCAAAACTTTTGAAATGAAATGGCGTATGTATTCGTCAGATATTAAACCAAAAATGGCCCTGTTTGTTTCTAAATACGACCATTGTTTGTATGATATTTTAGGACGTTACAATTCGGGAGAATTATATGTTGACATTCCATTTATTATCAGTAACCATAAGGATTTAAAACCTATTGCAGATAGCTTCAATATTCCTTTTTATCACATTCCCGTGACCAAGGACACCAAAGTCAATGCCGAAACCCAACAACTTGAACTTTTACGGTCCCATAAGATCAATTTTATTGTCTTGGCACGTTATATGCAAATTGTATCCAGTAGGTTAATTGAAGAGTTTCCGAATAAAATAATTAACATTCATCATTCCTTTTTACCTGCTTTTGTAGGTGCAAAACCCTATCATTCAGCTTATAAACGCGGCGTTAAAATCATTGGCGCAACCAGTCATTATGTTACTGCAGAATTAGATGCAGGCCCCATCATTGAACAAGACGTGGCCAGAGTTTCACACACACATTCTATTGAAGATTTGATTGCTAAAGGAAGAGATCTTGAAAAAATCGTGCTCTCTAATGCGATAAAACTTCACCTTAATCGCAAAGTCATGGTTTATAACAATAAGACGGTAATTTTCTCTTAATCCAACCTAAAGACTTGCCCTTGTTTAGCAAAATTGAAGCCTAAATTTTGGATGCTATCTTTTAAAGGATGAGTATCTAAAATCGTTGGATTAGTATGATTGAAATGAATAAAGTAAATTTTATTCTTGGTTTTAAGGTCTTCGTTTTCAAATAAGGTTGTAGTTTCAGAAGTGAACGGGTGGGGTATTTTACTCATATCACGTTCGAGCTCGCCATCTCTAAAAAATGAGGCATCCAGAAATGCATAATCAACCCTTTTCACTTCTTCAATAATGTTCCTATCCCACACGTGCCATTTATTGATATCTGGAATAAAAATCGCAGTTTTTTTCTTTCCTTCTATTTTGTAACCAACAGTTTCAGAATATTCATCGCGATGAGGCACTAAAAACGGAGTTACTTTTAAATTATCGGAAAGGCTGATTATGGAATCGTGTTTTAAAGGTTTTAAGTCAATATTGTCCTTCTCCACCAACTGACTCCAAGGACCATTGGTTTCTAAATAGCGTTTCATTTTAGGCATAGCATATATTGGAACTCTATTGGCTCCCATGGCTTCTAAGCCTAAATACATTAGTCCTGTATAATGGCCAATATGTGCATGAGTCAAAAATACACCATCCACGATATTACCATTATCCAAATGTTTTGTTTTTAGGAATTGAGATTGTTCAGTAAAATCTGGCGTAGCGTCAAATACATACTTCTTCTTATTATCTAGATCTACCAAGCCTAAACAGGACACCCATTTTTTGTCTTCATTTGCATTATAAAAAGCCTCGCAACAAGACTTATCACAGTTGATTTGTGGGTAACCAGCATCCTGTGCAATACCTAAAACTGTTATATATTGATTTGAATTCATACTTTGTAAAATGTCAGAATTCACATGCGTTGTTTTGTCCTTACAGCTCAAAGCAGTTATAAAAATGAATACAAAAAAGAATCTCATGGTAAGAAAGTTAAATGCGATCTTAAAAATACACAAATGGACAGTATAATTAGAGTTTTAGCCTATTAAATAGATTTTGGCATATAAAAACGGTATTAAATTTGTTTCGTACTTTTGAAACTACATAAACTTCTATAATGAGAAAATTTTTATTTATCTGCTTCGTATCTTGTTCTACCTTCAACTGTGCCGAATTACAGCAAGTCGTCAACCAATTGCCCCAGGGTGGATTATCAGAAGCTGATATTGCTTCAGGTCTACGACAAGCTCTAGATTTTGGTATTGATAAGCAAGTGAGCAAACTAACACTAGAAGATGGTTTTTATAAGAATGAATTGGTTAAAATTTTACTTCCCGAAGAATTACAAAAAGTTGATAAAGCATTACGTGATATTGGCTTGAGCAGTCTAGCCGATGAAGGTCTTAAACTTTTAAATCGTGCCGCCGAAGATGCTGTTAAGGAAGCTACACCAATTTTTGTAAACGCTGTGAAAGAAATAACGTTTACTGACGCAAAAAACATATTATTAGGACAAGATGATGCTGCAACACACTATTTAACCGGTAAAACACAAACCGATTTGTACAATAAATTTCATCCGGTGATTAATAATTCCTTCGCAAAAGTAGGTGCAGATCAAATTTGGGAAAACCTCATTAATCGATATAACAGTTTACCATTTACAAATAATGTGAACCCTGATTTAACCGATTATGTTACTGGTGAAGCCCTAAAAGGCGTTTACACCATGATCGCGGTTGAGGAAAAAGAGATACGCACCAAAATTGGCTCACGAACCACAGATTTGTTAAGGCGAGTGTTTGCCTTGCAAGATTAAACTAATAACCAATGAATACATTCTATAAAATTGCGGTAGTTGGACCTATTCCCGCCGACACTATCATAACGCATCGAGGTGAGCTTATTCAAAAATACGGCTGTGTAACTCACCCAACAATGGCACTTGGTAAACTCTTAAATGGTATAGGCGAAGTTATTCCTATTAGCCATGTTAATAAGAAGGATCACGAAGCCATAAATGCAATTTTTAAGGATTTAAAAAATGTGAATTTAAGCGGAATAAGTAGCGAAAAAGACAGCGGCGCCATTATTGAACTTAAATTTAAAGATCAAAACAATAGGCTAGAAACGCAATTAGCAAATATGGCGGCAATAGCACCTAAAGATGTTTCAAATTATTTAGACGCCGATTGCTTTGTTTTTGTACCCATAACAGACCACGAAATTGAATTAGCTACTCTAAAGTATATTAAAGAAAATAGCAAGGCTAAAATAATTTTTGATGCACATGGCCCAACAACATATGTCAATAGTGAAGGTAAACGATTACGTCGCTTTTGGGACGATAAGGACGATTGGTTTCAATATATAGATGTTTTAAAAATGAATTTGGAAGAATCTATTTGTTGTTGGTTCGATCAAGATTTTTCGAATGAAGACTTTTATGACGAAAACAATACTGGTCATTTAGATGAATTTGCAGAATACGTGTTAAGCAAGGGAGTAGAAACTTTATATGTAACATTAGATGCCAAAGGCTGTGTTATCTATACTAAAGATGAAGATGTTATTACCAAAGATTTTGTACCATCGGTTTATGTAGACCACGTTGTTGATACTACCGGTTGTGGTGACTCTTTTGCCGGTGGTTTAGCATTTGGACTTACTCTCTATGATGATGTCATAAGCGCTGCCTATTATGCAAATACTCTTGGAGCTTTAAGAACACAAGGCAAAGGCTTTGGGGTATTTAAGTCTCTTGAAGCTACTGACCAAATTATTGAAAAAAACTATTGAGTTTTTTTATATAATCCGTCAAAAGCTACGGTAATGTCTTTACCATTGGTAATGGTTTCCCAATATTGGCGAACACTTCCATCTTCATTTAAAGTCCAAGTTACACGATGAAAGTAGGTATCCCCTTTGGCATTTTTTAGTTCATCAGAACTTAAAATCATCTGATTTCCTTTTCTATTTCCTTTTAGATGCAAACTCCCACCTTGGTTATCTATCCACAGTTGTTCCCATTGTTTTGTGGAAGTATTATAAAAATTATTGCTAGTACCAGTGAAATTCCCAGCAGCACTGGACCAGTTCTCTCTTAAAATGCAATTATTTTGAATCTTGTCTATTTCATTTGTTCCTGCGGGAGATCCATCAGGGGTAGTAACTGTCCAAGACCCTAACCAAAAATCAAATTCAGCATATTTTTCAGAGCAACAATT
Organism: Geojedonia litorea; assembly: GCF_042654525.1. Classification (NCBI taxonomy): domain Bacteria; kingdom Pseudomonadati; phylum Bacteroidota; class Flavobacteriia; order Flavobacteriales; family Flavobacteriaceae; genus Geojedonia; species Geojedonia litorea. The sequence continues at coordinate 131,755 of NZ_JBHSGP010000004.1, read as the reverse complement.
ACAATTGGAAGTTTGTGCGTTTATAGAAACCGAAGTCAAAATGATAATAAAAAATAGTGTTGTTTTCATTATTTAGAATTTTTGATCATTTCTCAATTTAACAAATCATAGATAACTCAATGCTAATATTAACATAACATTAGATAATAAATTATAACCCATCTTTGTAGTGTTAGTTTAAATATGTGACACTTTTTTAATTTGAAATGTCCCAGTTAGTTAGTTTAAAAAATCGATCCAGCTACAGGTCGATTTTTTTTATTAACATAATTGAATATTAAGTTGCTGAATACGAATATTTTAAATATATTAGAAGTTACTAATCGTTGTGGCCATGGAAAATCAAGCTGACATCAAGCAACATCAACTCAAGTTGCAGTCTAAATACAAACAACTGATTGAACAAGCTTATAACATGCGTCAAACAGATTCTGCATTAAGCGATATTTGGGAATACAAAGCAATTAAACTATTGAATAAACTTAACAGATTGCGCTATTTAAATCGTGATATTGCAAAACCTTCTTTCTAAAATTAATTTTTTCACAATTATTTAACGCAATTCTTACGTCCTACACTTCCTCTATGCTCGTATATAATTAGTACGATCTAAAATAATCCATATGAGCACACATTTTTGTAAAGTCGGAAGAATAAATGCAAACCAAGTCGATGTTTTAAACATAAGTGAATTGGAGAAAATGTATTTAAGCTTTATTGAAGAAGCTTATAATCTCTTACAAACAGATTCAAGTTTAAGTGATATTCTCTATTTTGAGGCTGAAAAGCTTAAAAAGAGAATTTTAAACTTAAAGAAGTCCTATCCAGACTCTTTGGATATGGCGTCTTAACTTGATTGAACGCTTCAGCAAATTTGCATAAAGTTAGTGCCTTATTTTCCTTTTAACAGGAGCACACCTGTATTTCTATATAAGAGTCTACAACAGACTCACAATGACCTTAACTTAATAGAGGCCTTAAACTATTAGTTTTAATTGAATCTCCATTTCCTGCTGAAGTTCTCTGGCTTTAGCAGCAGCTGCAATTGCAAAATCCTTTTTATCTGAAGCGTAAATAACCCCTCGAGATGAATTGATAAGCAGGCCAACATTTGAATTCATACCATATTTACACACCTCTTGAAGACTTCCGCCTTGTGCTCCAACACCAGGCACCAATAAAAACTGATTTGGAATGAGTTGTCTAATATCGGCAAGATATTCGGCTTTGGTAGCGCCCACTACATACATCAGGTTTTCACTATTTTTATACGTTTTTGACACCTTAATCACTTCTTTATAAAGCTCTTGACTTCCCAAAGTCTTGGTTTGAAAATCAAAAGCACCTGCATTAGATGTTAAAGCCAATAGTATGGTATGTTTATTTTTAAACGCGAGAAATGGTTCAACAGAATCTTTTCCCATATAAGGCGCAACTGTAATACTATCGAATGCCAAATCTTCAAAAAATGCCTTGGCATACATACTACTTGTATTCCCTATATCACCACGTTTGGCGTCAGCGATTGTAAAAATTTCAGGATGGTTTTGGTTGAGATAATTAATTGTTTTTTCTAGTGCTTTCCATCCCTTTAAACCATATGCTTCATAAAACGCCGTATTAGGTTTGTATGCAACACATAAGTGGTGTGTAGCATCAATAATGGCTTTATTAAAAGAAAAAATAGGATCTTCTTCAGTTAATAGATGCTGCGGAATTTTGTTTAAATCGACATCCAACCCAATACATAGAAAGGATTTCTTTTTTTGAATTTGATTTATGAGTTGCTGTGTGGTCATATTATGAAAAAAGCCTCACAAGAGGCTTGGTTTTAAATTACATCGTCACTGGCTTTTAACTTTTGGGTGTTTTCGGCCAACATTAATTCATCTATTATTTTTTGAATGTCGCCATTTACAATATTGGATAAATCATACAGCGTTAACCCAATTCTATGATCTGTAACACGACCTTGTGGATAATTATAGGTTCTAATTTTCGCACTACGATCACCAGAAGTTACCATGGTGCCACGTTTAGCAGCATCCTCGGCGTTTTTCTTTTCCAATTCCATATCATATAATCGCGAACGTAATACTCTAAAGGCTTTCTCTTTGTTTTTATGCTGTGATTTTTGATCTTGACATTGTGCAACCAATCCGGTTGGAATATGCGTCAAACGCACCGCTGAATATGTAGTGTTCACAGATTGACCACCTGGACCCGATGAACAGAAAAAATCGATACGAACATCCTTTGGGTTGATTTCGACATCAAATTCTTCAGCTTCAGGAAAAACCATGCATGTTGCAGCACTGGTATGAACCCGACCTTGGGTTTCAGTTTGAGGTACACGTTGTACACGATGTACACCTGCTTCAAACTTTAAAGTACCGTAAACATCTTCTCCGTTAACTTCAAATTGTATTTCTTTAAATCCGCCATTAGTGCCTTCGCTATAATCAATTACATCTACTTTCCAGCCTTTGCTCTCACAATATTTTGAATACATTCTGAACAAATCGCCAGCAAAAATACTGGCTTCATCACCACCAGTCCCTGCACGTAATTCAACAACAGCATTTTTAGAATCTTCAGGATCTCGAGGAATCAATAAAAATTTAATCTCATCCTCTAATTTAGGAATTTGAGCTTTAGCTTCTTCATATTGCATTTTGGCCATTTCTACCATTTCTGGATCTCCACCTTCAGCCATAATAGCTTCTGCTTCAGAAATATTATCCAACAACTCTTTATATTCGTCACGCTTATCTACCAAAATTTTCAGGTCCTTGTACTCTTTATTTAAGGAAACATAGCGCTTTTGATCGGTGATGATATCTGGCTGAATGATTAAATCACTAACCTCATCAAATCGCTGCTTAATTATTTGTAATTTCTCTAACATTTAGCTGTTTAAATTGTGTGGCAAAAATACAATATTTTATGAATTTTTAGTGCGGACCAGCGAATACAATTAGAATCTAAAAATAATTCGAACAAAAAGTCGTTTAATACTATTATGCAACGCTTTGAGGCTATAATTTTATTTTACAAACCGCTTTTCCTTTGGTCCTTTGCGGCCAATATTGCCATTACGTTGTTTAATCCTTTACTATTTCAGGCGTTTATTGCAAAGCTATTTCTTACCATTTTTGCTAGATATTACGTCATTCAAAGTGACACCAAGCAAAAACTAACCACGTTTAAATCGCTGGGAATTTCAGAATTTAAATTATTTAGCTTCCTTTATATTATAGATGTTTGTATTATGAGCATTTACTTGGTACTCATTAAAGAGTTTATCTAATATATAAATGTACCATACTCGCTTTTTATGGTCAATTTCTTTTCAGTAGACGCCTCTACTCTACCAACAATTTGAGCATCGACATTAAAAGATTTGGAAATGTTTATAATGTCTTCAGCTATATCGGGTGAAACATAAAGCTCCATGCGATGTCCACAATTGAACACTTGGTACATTTCTTTCCAATCGGTTTTAGACTGCTCTTGAATTAGCTTAAACAAAGGCGGAATAGAAAATAAATTATCTTTTATGATATGTAAATCCTCTATAAAATGGAGAATCTTGGTTTGTGCACCTCCACTACAATGCACCATTCCGTGAATATCTTTTGAATTGTATTTGGATAGTATTTTTTTTATAATTGGCGCATAAGTTCTTGTTGGAGATAAGACCAATTTACCTGCATCAATAGGTGAATTTTCTACTTTATCGGTTAATCTTATTTGACCAGAATACACCAAATCATTTGGAACCGCAGCATCGTAACTCTCTGGAAATTTTTCAGCTAAATACTTATGAAACACATCGTGTCGGGCTGAAGTCAATCCATTGCTGCCCATACCACCATTGTATTCTTTTTCATAAGTTGCTTGACCATATGAAGCCAAACCTACAATCACATCACCATGCTTGATATTTGCATTGTCTATCACATTATTGCGTTCCATACGGGCAGTAACTGTAGAATCTACAATTATAGTGCGAACTAAATCACCTACATCGGCAGTTTCTCCTCCAGTAGAATGTATGGTTACACCAAATTTTTTCAGCTCCGTAATCAATTCTTCTGTCCCATTAATGATTGCTGAAATGACTTCGCCAGGAATTAGGTTTTTATTTCTTCCAATGGTTGAAGATAACATAATATGATCAGTCGCACCAACACACAGTAAATCGTCAATATTCATGATAAGCGCATCTTGTGCGATACCTTTCCAAACTGAAACATCTCCGGTTTCTTTCCAATACATATAAGCAAGTGATGACTTTGTTCCTGCGCCATCGGCGTGCATGATAAGGCAATAGGCCTCATCATTGGTTAGGTAATCTGGAACGATTTTACAAAAAGCTTTAGGAAATAATCCTTTATCAATATGCTTTATGGCATTATGAACATCTTCCTTTGAGGCTGAAACCCCTCGCTGTGCATACCGTTTACTTATATCTTGACTCATAACTAGCTTTGAGCTGCAAAAATAAGGATTGTTCTTTACTTTGTAAAGAGTAGTTCTCGATATTTAGTTAAAGGCCATAATTCGTCATCAATGAGTAGCTCCAGTTTGTCACTATGATACCGAATTTCATCAAACAGTGGTTTTACTTTATGACAATAGGAGTGTGCTTTTTTCTCAATATCTTCAAGTGCATTTGCCTTTTTACGCTCATTAGTCATTTTAGTAACTGTTGAATTAATGGATTCCATATGTTTTGATATATCAGCAATAAGATTCATTTGTTCCTTGGCTAAAGTTTTAAAACTTTCACCATAAATTTCCTTTAGTCCTTTAACATTTTCAATTAACATATTTTGGTAGCGAACAGCAGTCGGTACCACGTGATTACGCGCAATATCGCCTAATACACGACCTTCAATTTGGATTCGCAGTACATACTCTTCCATTTCTATTTCGTAACGAGCTTTAGACTCTACTTTATTCATAACTCCTAAAGCTTCAAAAAGATCTAATGCTTTTGTGGAAATTTTAGCTTTTAAAGCTTCAGGCGTTGTTTTGTTATTACTCAAGCCTCTCTTTTTAGCCTCCTTTTCCCAAGCTTCGCTATACCCATTTCCTTCAAACAAGATATTTTTAGATTTTTTAATATACTCTCTCAACACATTAAAGACTGCATCGTCTTTTTTCATTCCTTTCTTATCGATCAATACATCAACCTCGTCTTTAAAGTCAATTAATTGCTTTGCAACGATAGTATTTAATACTGTCATAGGGTTAGCACAATTTGCTTTAGAACCAACGGCTCTAAATTCAAATTTATTTCCAGTAAAAGCAAAAGGTGAAGTTCTATTTCTATCGGTATTATCTAAAAGAATCTCTGGAATTTTACCTACAACATTAAGCTTCAAATCTGTTTTTTCTTCAGGTGATAATTTACCAGTAGTTACATTTTCAAGCTCATTTAACACATTAGTTAGTTGTTCTCCTATAAACACCGAAATAATAGCTGGAGGCGCCTCATTGGCACCTAAACGGTGGTCATTACTCGCAGATGCAATCGCCGCTCTTAATAACTCTTCATTCTCATGTACCGCCTTAATGGTATTGATGAAAAATGTCAAAAACTGAAGATTGCTCATTGGTGTTTTACCAGGACTAAGAAGATTCACACCAGTATCTGTACTTAAACTCCAATTGTTATGTTTTCCTGAACCATTTACACCTAGAAAGGGTTTTTCATGAAACAATACTTTAAAATTATGACGTTCAGCAATTTTGCTCATAACATCCATCAACAATGAATTATGATCAACCGCCAAATTAGCTTCTTCATAAATAGGAGCTAGTTCAAATTGATTGGGCGCTACCTCATTATGCCTTGTTTTTACAGGGATTCCGAGCAGCATACATTCATTTTCTAAATCTCGCATGTATTGCATTGCCCTATTAGGAATTGTGCCAAAGTAATGGTCGTCTAACTGCTGCCCTTTAGCTGGTGAATGACCTAATAATGTTCTTCCAGTTAATACAATATCTGGTCTCGATAATGCCAAAGCACTATCAATTAAAAAATACTCTTGCTCCCAACCTAATGATGCATTTACCTTTTTAACGTTCTTATCAAAATATTTACAAACAGCAACAGCGGCGCTATCTACTGCCTGTAACGCTCTTAATAATGGTGTTTTATAATCTAAAGCTTCACCAGTATAAGACACAAACACCGTTGGAATACAAAGAGTTGTACCAAAAACGAATGCTGGAGACGTTGGATCCCAAGCGGTATAACCACGCGCCTCAAAGGTATTTCTAATTCCACCACTCGGAAAACTTGAGGCATCGGGTTCTTGTTGCACTAATTGACCGCCTCCAAATTTCTCAATGGCTTGACCATCACCTACAGGTTCAAAAAAAGCATCATGTTTTTCGGCTGTAGCTCCTGTTAAAGGCTGAAACCAATGGGTATAATGTGTCGCACCTTTAGAAATGGCCCATTCTTTCATACCCGTAGAAATGTGGTCGGCGATTATTCTATTTATTTTATCTCCTTTAAAAATAGCATCATTAATACTTTCTAATGCCTCCTTGGTTAAATACTGCCGCATGGCAGTTTCATTGAACACATTTAACCCAAAAATTGACGAACGACGCACATTTTCGGTAATTGAGACCTGTTTTCTTGTAAGGGTTTCCTTAATAGCATGAAATCTTAGGGTAGACATGATTATTATTTTAATAGTTTTGAACGGTCAAAAATACTAAATATTCAATTACTATGACACATACCCCTCATTTTTTAGGGCATTGATAATTGTTAATAATATTTTACGATTACATACCCCTTTTTTTTTGACGTATAAATAAAATTGACAATATTTGCACATTAAATTTTAAATAAAATAATCATGAGCAAAATTAAATTAGAGTATATCTGGTTAGATGGATATTTCCCAACGCAAAACATGAGAAGCAAGACCAAAGTCGTTAATAACTTTAGCGGTAAATTGGAAGATTGCCCAATGTGGTCATTCGATGGAAGTTCTACTAGACAAGCAGAAGGAGGTTCTTCAGACTGTTTGTTAAAACCTGTAGCTCTTTTTCCAGATCCAGCTAGACAAAATGGTTGGTTAGTAATGACCGAAGTTTTAAATGCAGATGGTACTCCACACGAATCTAACGGTAGAGCAACAATCGATGATGATGACAATGATTTCTGGTTTGGTTTTGAACAAGAATATTTTATTATGGATACGCGCACACAGCTTCCATTAGGTTTCCCTGTTGGCGGTTATCCAGCACCTCAAGGGCTTTACTACTGCTCTGTTGGAGGAAAAAATACCCATGGTAGAGAGTTAGTTGAAGAACATGCCGATTTATGTATTGCTGCAGGAATTAATTTTGAAGGTATAAACCAAGAAGTTGCTTGTGGTCAATGGGAATTTCAATTATTTGCAAAAGGCGCTAAATTAGCTGGAGATGAATTATGGGTAGCAAGATATCTTTTAGATAGACTTACAGAATCATATGGTTATTATATTGAATATCACCCAAAACCATTAGGAAAAGATATGGACTGGAATGGATCAGGAATGCATGCTAACTTCTCTAATACAACCTTGCGTACTGCCGGATCTAAAGAAGTTTACGAAAAAATATGTGAAGCCTTTAGACCTGTAGTTGCAGAACACATAGCTGTATATGGAGAATTTAATGACCAACGTTTAACTGGTAAGCACGAAACGGCCAGTATACATGATTTCAGCTACGGAATTTCTGACCGTGGAGCATCTATTCGTATTCCAATCGCCACCGTTGAAAGCGGCTGGAAAGGATGGTTAGAAGATCGTCGTCCTGCATCAAACGGAGATCCTTATAAAATTGCTGGTAGAATAGTTAAGACTGTGAAGTCAGCCAAAATCTAAAACATTATTGTTTTGTTCACGCAAGAGCCTGCAATATTTTAATTGCGGGCTTTTGTTTTTTACAAAATGGCGTAATACACAAAAACTAAATAAGCTCCAAATAATAAAAACCCTTTCCATCTCCCAAATTGATACAGTTTAGGTATTAATACCAAGGGAAGAACAATAAATGCAAAACCAAGCATCCAAAAAATATTGGTCGACAAAATCTCGGGTGAATTTGGATTGATGGTAATTGGGCTTATCATAGCGGTTATTCCCAAAACAGAAGCTAAATTAAATATATTTGATCCAATTAAATTACCAAGTGAAATAGCCTTTTCCTTCTTTAAAGCAGCAATAACCGAAGCCGCTAACTCTGGCACACTAGTACCAATAGCAATTACAGTTACTGAAATGGCATATTCACTAACCTCAAAAGCTAATGCTAATTGTTTAGCGCCATCAACCAGCCATTCACTTCCAAAATAAAGCGCGAAGGCTCCAATAAGTAACCAAACTGTTATTTTAAAATTAGAGGTCTGCTCTAGAGAATCATCCAAACCTTCAAGACTTATTTTGGTTTTTATTCGTGAATCTCTTATTAGAATAATTAGAAAAAATATAAGCAACGTCATAAAAATCAAACCTTCTTCAGCACTTAAATGATTATCATCATGCAAAAACACGTAAAGCAGAACTGACATAATCATCATCACTGGCCAATTCAACCTAAAAAAATCACGCTCAACTACTAAAGGCGAAATGATGGCGGTTATCCCCAATACCAAGCCAATATTAGCAACATTAGACCCGATAATATTACCTAAAGCGATGTCTGAAGATCCACTGATAGCAGCCTGTAAACTCACCAATAATTCAGGGGCAGAAGTCGCGAATGAAACCACAGTCATACCAATTACTAATTTTGAAAGCTTTAATTTAAATGAAAGGGCTACTGCCGAACGCACTAAAAATTCTCCTCCAACAACTAATAAAACAAACCCTAAAAATACCAGTAAAATGCTCATGCAATTAATTTTTTGCGAAGATAAGGTTTTGCTTACAGTAATACCAAGTGATTTAGTCCTTGAAACATTCAAATCTATTAAGATTTACATAACCAATTGTATTTCAGCATAATATATTAGATAATAGTCATTAATTTCAACAAGCGCTTCAAACAACAAGTATTAAAAAAACTAAAATATTCGTTAAATAACTATTAAAATAGTTGTATAACTATAAAAATAGTTATAGGTTTGAACTATCTAATTCGTAACTATGGAAAAGCTGACAAATAAGGAAGAAGAAATTATGCACATTCTCTGGAAGTTAGAAAAAGCATTTGTAAAAGATGTTCTGGAAGAAATTAAACACGATAAGCCCCATTACAATACGCTTTCGACGATCATAAGAAATCTAGAAGATAAGGGCTACGTAAGTTATACGGCTTATGGCAAAACGCATCAATACTACCCTATTGTAAGTAAAGAGGCATATAAGGAACGTTATATGAATACGGCAATTGAAAATTATTTCAATAACTCATACAAAAACGTGGTCTCCTTTTTTGCTAAAGAAGAAAAAATCAGTTTAGATGAACTGAAAGAGATTATAGCACTAATTGAAAACAAAAAATAACTATGGAATATTTCTTAAAAGCATCAGCTATAGTAATTATTTTTTATGCCTGTTACAAATTTTTATTAGAGCGTGAAACCTTCTTCGAATCAAATCGTTGGTTTTTATTAGGAGGACTTATCTTATCGATTATATTTCCTTTTATCGTTATTCCTATATACATTGAATATACACCAACTGCAACGAATTTTTTAATTTCTGAAACAAGCGCCCTTTCATCATCTTCATCCCAAAGTTCAATTGATTATTTAGAGTTCTTTTATCTTGTATATATTATTGGAGTACTGTTTTTTAGCATAAAGCTAGTCATTGAATTTTCATCATTATTTATGCTATTTAAAACAAATAAGCGGCAAAAACTAAATGGATTTACATATATTGAAACAACTCACAAGGCTTCTCCTTTTTCATTTTTTAAGTGTATTGTTTACAATAAAAACCAATTCAACCCAATAGAACTCAAACATGTAATAAATCATGAAAAAATTCATGCTAAACATTTCCATTCTATTGATGTTATAATAGCACAACTCACTTGTATAATGCTATGGTTTAATCCTTTTATTTGGCTTTACAAAAAGGAACTACAACAAAATTTAGAATTTATAGCTGACCAAAAAGCTCAAACAATTTCTGAATGCGAAAAAAGCTATCAAACCTTATTATTAAAAGCTAGTGTGCCAAATTACCAATTGGCATTTACCAATAATTTTTATAATTCTTTAATCAAAAAACGAATCGTTATGTTACACAAATCAAAATCAAATCAATTAAATGTTTGGAAGTATGCTTTAACACTTCCTGTTTTGGTCATTTTTTTAATGAATGCCAACACCAAAAAAGTATATGTTGAAAAAGCTATTCCAATGGAAGAAGTGACTTCATATGCCAGCCCTGCACTTGAACTAATTTCACCTTCAGGCACTGAACAACCTAAAAATGATGCGGCCGTATCCCAATCAACACTTTTAGCTAATAGCAAGAAAAATGCTAATACAAATTCAAATAACAACACTAATGATCAGCTTAAAAATGCTGTTGCCAAATTCAGTAATATTGGTGCAATGATTACTAAAGACCTTTCAGATGCAGAACTAGATGCCATTAAAAAACAGTTCAAAGAAGAAGGTGTGAACGTTAAAATTAAAGGTGTTAAACGCAATAGCAAAAATGAGATCACGGCAATAAAAATAAATGTGGATTCTAAAGGCTCTAATGCAAATTATCATACTGAAAGTGATGACCCAATTAGACCTATTAAAATTAATGTTGACGATAAAAGCGGGAAAATTTCAATAGGCAACGCAGGCAACAAAGTTCATAATGCAGACAATTCCTATAAAGTAATTTCAAAAGATGGGAAGCATAAAGTCCACAAAGAAGGGAAAGGAAGCAATGTTTTTGTATTCTCAGATGAGCATGATGATCATGATGCTGATCATGACTATGAAATCATTATTGAAGGAGAAGGTAATGCCCAAACAATTCATAAAAGCAAAGGAAAAGGTAAATCTCTTTTTATTTCAGAAGATGGAAAAGTTACAGAAGTTAAGGATAAAAATATTTTTATAAAAAAGGCGGATGGAGACCATGGAGGCACCAAGGTTATTCGTAAAACCAAAGATGGAAAAGAAAAAACACTATGGAGCACAGATGATGAGACAAATGTATACGAATATGACAGCAAAGGCGAAAATAAGTTTATCTTTTCTAATGCCGATGGCAAAGAACCCTTATACATATTAAACGGAAAAGAAATCACGAAGAAAGAAATGGACGACCTTAATCCAGACAACATTGATAGAGTTGAAGTTTTAAAAGGTGATAAGGCTACAGAAAAGTATGGAGATAAAGGAAAAAACGGTGTGGTATTAATTAGCACTAAAGAAAAATAAATCAACTGTTCAACTCAATACTACAAAAAGAGGCCTAATTATTTGGCCTCTTTTTTTTAACTTTGGTTAAATAACTTCCCCCACTAATGAAAACTAATGTATTCAAATTAATAGCCAAATTAAACAAAGCTTTATTACCTAGTTTTACGAAAAGACAGTTAGACTTAAGTAAGGCCAGTAAATTGCAATTAGCGATTATTGCGTGGCGTGCATATGTTACAAAACAATCATTAGATTGAATTGCCATTCAAAAATATTTTGTTTTAATTAACTGAAAATCAAATATTTTAATTACATTAGAGTCGACACTAACCAACCACTTGCCAAAATGAGAAGTTTAAACTTTATTATGGCAAAACTTGATAGATACTATGGAGTTAAAAACTATGGCAAAATTAGCTTAATGGTACTACTCTTATATTTAAGTTTTGTTATTTACCGAATTTCTGTGTTATCTGACCCTCAATTTGCATCTGATTTTATTAATGACCTTGCTAGTCAATTATCAATTAGGTTCAAATAACATTGAAAAGTACTAAACATAAAAATGCCACAAGCTATTAATTAGTTTGTGGCATTTTTGTTTAGTGACCTCGACAGGATTCAAACCTGTAACCTTCTGAGCCGTAATCAGATGCGCTATTCAGTTGCGCCACGAGGCCTTTAAATTGGGATGCAAATATAATGCTTTTATTAAAAAACAACCAAACAATTTAATTCAAATTCGTAATTCCTTATTTTTGAATTATGGTAAAGCAACAATTAAGTGAACAGTTTGGATATGTGTTTGATGAGCAACTTATAGAATCCATATTAGAAGTTGGTCGATTAAAACAATTCAAAAAAGATGATATCATTATTGATATAGGTCAAGACATGCAATCCATACCCTTATTAATTTCTGGAAATATTAAAGTTTCACGTGAAGACCATTTGGGCCACGAACTATTACTATATGTTTTAGAGCATGGAGACACCTGTGCTATGTCTTTAACATGTTGTCTTTCTAAAGCTAAAAGTAAGATTAGAGCTGTTGCTGACAAAAACTCCTCGGTTATGATGATCCCTCTAGAAAATATGTCTAAATGGTTTCATACTAATGAGAGCTGGAGAAATTTTATTTTAGAAAGTTATCAGGTTCGGTTCAATGAAATGCTGGAAACAATAGACACCCTTGCTTTTATGAAAATGGATGAACGCCTTTTCAAATACCTCACCGATAAAGTCAAGCTAAATGCGTCCTCTACTATTACCATTACCCACCAACAAATATCAGAAGATTTGAATACGTCGAGAGTGGTTATATCACGACTTTTAAAGCAACTAGAAGATGAATCAAAAATTAATATAGGCAGAAATAAAATTGAAGTCTTACAATTTTAAGTAACATTTATTACATAATAACATAAGGGTTAATCTTATGTTTGCACAAACACTAATACTATGAATTACATTTTAGAACCTTGGCCATGGTATATATCAGGCCCACTCATTGCTTTAGTGATGTTTTTACTTATTTATTTTGGAAAAACATTTGGAATGAGCTCAAATTTAAGAACATTTTGCAGCATGGCAGGTGCCGGAAAAAAAGTTGAATTCTTCAAATTTAACTGGCGCGATCAAAAGTGGAATTTAATTGTAGTTGCTGGTGCCGTAATTGGCGGCTTCATTGCGCATAATTTTCTTTCTAACCCAACAGCTATAGATCTTAATCCTCAAACCGTAAATCAATTAAAAGAATTTGGATTTAACAATGCTGGTGCGTCTTTACTCCCTCCTGAAATCTATAGTTGGGAAGCTGTATTTAGTTTAAAGGGAATCTTAATTTTAGTCACCGGTGGGTTTTTGGTTGGTTTTGGCACTCGTTACGCCGGAGGCTGTACTTCAGGTCATGCGATTACAGGATTAAGCAGTTTACAATTACCATCCTTAATTGCGGTTATTGGCTTTTTCATTGGAGGACTGATCATGGTCCATTTGTTATTCCCATTAATTTTTTAAAGCTTAAATATGAAATATCTAAAATTTTTATTGGTTGGTATATTTTTCGGAATTGTATTAGTGAAATCCGAAGCCGTATCTTGGTATCGCATTTACGAAATGTTCCGATTTGAATCCTTTCATATGTATGGCATTATTGGAACCGCCGTAGCTACCGGGACTTTACTTATTTTACTTACTAAAAAAATAAAACTTAAAAACATAGAAGGTTCGCTTATCCACATCCCTTCAAAAGAAAAGGGACTTGTACGTTATAGTATTGGAGGCATCATATTTGGTCTAGGATGGGCACTTTCTGGCGCCTGCCCCGGCCCCATGTATATTTTAGTAGGTACAGGTGTATTTTCTGTGCTTATTGTTATTGTTGCAGCCATTGTAGGAACGTATGCTTATGGTATTCTAAAAGACAAACTTCCACATTAGTATGGATGTCACACAACTATTAGGATATATTGGTGCATTTATTGTTGGACTTGTTTTAGGGCTTATAGGCGGAGGTGGTTCTATTTTAACTGTACCTATTTTAGTATATTTACTAGGCTATAATCCTATAGTGGCCACAGCTTATTCCTTATTTGTGGTTGGCTCTTCTTCTTTAGTTGGTACTGTTCAAAAATACCGAAAAGGATTAGCCGATTTAAAAATAGGATTGGCATTTTCGTTTCCTTCTTTTTTAGCCGTTTATTTATCAAGACGATTTTTAGTTCCTGGTCTTCCAGACGTTTTATTCAAAATAAACGATTATGAGCTTACCAAAGAAATAGGCATCATGGTATTCTTTGGATTTGTTATGTTATTGGCAGGATTTTCAATGATAAAAAACAAAAAGAAAGAGGTAATTACCTATAAAAAACAACCCTACTATTACACTTTTATACAAGGTATAGTTATTGGAACCATTACTGGAATTATTGGTGCGGGAGGAGGTTTTCTGTATGTACCCGCATTAGTACTTTGGGCAAATTTGCCAATGAAAAAAGCTGTTGGCACATCACTAATAATTATAACCATCAACTCGCTAATCGGGTTTACAGGAGATTTACATACTATTGATATAGACTGGATGTTTTTAATTTCGTTTTCATTAATCACTATTATGGGAATACTCATAGGAGGCCGATTATCAAAGCGTATATCTAATAAAAGCTTAAAAAAAGGCTTCGGTTATTTTGTATTTGCAATGGCAATCTATATTATTTATAAAGAATTGACCCTATAAAATGTAACAAAGGTAACATTGCAAAAAATAAAGGTTTAGTATCTTTGAACTAGTAAAAATGAAATTTATGAAAATAGAACAAATATATACAGGTTGTTTAGCACAAGGCGCATACTACATTGAATCTAACGGTGAAGTTGCCATTATAGATCCTTTACGCGAAACACAAAATTATGTTGATAAAGCTAAAGCACGAAACGCAAAAATTAAATATATTTTTGAAACTCATTTTCATGCAGATTTTGTTTCCGGCCATGTTGATCTTGCTAAAAAAACTGGAGCTACAATAGTTTTTGGCCCAAATGCAAATACATCATACGACATTCACAATGCAAAGGATGGTGAGCGTTTTAAACTAGGAAATATTACTATTAAAGCTTTACACACACCCGGTCATACCTTAGAGTCAACAACCTATTTATTGATTGATGAGAATGGAAAAGATCATGCTATATTTTCTGGTGACACTTTATTTCTAGGAGATGTAGGCAGGCCCGATTTGGCTATAAAATCTGATCTTACTAAAGAAGACCTTGCTTCCTTGTTATTTGATTCCTTAAGAACTAAAATAATGACCTTAGCAGATGACGTTATTGTTTATCCTGCACATGGCGCGGGTTCTGCATGCGGAAAAAATTTAAGCAAAGAAACCGTCGGTACTATAGGAGAACAAAAACGAACTAATTATGCACTTAGGGCTGATATGACTAAAGAAGAATTTGTAAAAGAGGTTTTAACGGGAATAGCGCCTCCTCCTCAATACTTTTCCAAAAATGCTATGCTGAATAAGACTGGCTATGAAACTTTTGAACATGTTTTACAAACAGGTGACATTCCTCTAGATCCAGAAGAATTTGAAGCTATGGCAAATCATGAAGAGGCTTTAGTTTTAGATGTAAGAACAGAACAAGAGTTTGTAAAAGGACATATCCCAAATTCAATTTTTATAGGATTAAATGGCTCTTTTGCGCCTTGGGTTGGTGCTTTAATTACAGATTTAAAACAACCCATTGTTTTAGTGGTACCCGAGGGAAAAAGCAAAGAAACTGTTACCCGTCTATCTCGAGTAGGCTATGACAACACTTTAGGATATTTAAAAGGTGGTATAGAAGCATGGAAAAAATCTGGAAGAGACATTGAAACTTTAGAATCGATATCTGCAGATGATTTTGCTAAAATCGCAAAAAAGGAAACGGTAAATATTTTAGATGTGAGAAAAGATGGTGAATTCAAAAGTACCCATCTTGAAAACGCCCAACATTTTGCATTAGATTATATCAATGATCATATGAATGATGTTAGCAAGGACAAAACCTATTACATCCACTGTGCTGGAGGTTATCGTTCGGTAATTGCAGCTTCTATTTTAAAAGCTAGAGGTTTTGACAAGTTGGTTGATATAGCTGGAGGATTTGGCGCACTTAAAACAACAGATTTGCCAGTAACTGATTATGTTTGTCCATCGACTTTATAGTGTAACAACGAAAAGTAGAAAACAATTTTAATACAACAAGAAGAGTTGAATTAAACGATTTCGGCACTTAAACCAGCTTCCAATAGCATGGAACATCTAGGTTTCAAGTCGTCATAATCACCTGTTTTTACCGTGCATTTACCTTTGTAGTGTACAATAATAGCACATTGTTCTGCTTGTTCTGGAATATGGTCACAAACATGAATTAGTGTATCAATAACATGATCAAAAGTATTGACATCGTCATTAAATAGCACAATTTCATTCTGCTTTAAAACGTCTTCATCCAATAGAACTTCTTCTGAAGTTTTTTCTCTAGTACTCATGTATTTTTTTTACTAATTTAAAAATTTTAAGGAAACCCAATGGTTCTTTTCAAGAGTTTCAACTAATTTTAACATATGGATATTGCATTCGTCTTCAATGGCTTGGATATCGTCTTTGTAGAAACCACTTAAGAGCAATAGTCCATTTTTATTTAAACAATTGACATAAGTTTGAATATCATTTAGTAGAATATTTCGGTTGATGTTGGCTATTATAATATCATACTGCCTACCTACTAATAGGTTCGCATCACCTTCCAAAACTGTAATGTGCTTACAATTGTTGCGTTCTACATTCTCTAGACTATTAATATAACACCAATTATCATAATCAATAGCGTCAATTGGTTTTGCACCTTTCATTTCGGCAAGGATAGCTAGGATACCTGTACCACAACCCATATCCAAAACCGATTTATTGGTCATATCATTTTTGAGAATATGCTGAATCATCATGTGCGTGGTTTCGTGATGACCAGTACCAAAACTCATTTTTGGTTCGATAACTATGTCGTATGTTGTATCAGGTTTTTCATGGAAAGGTGCTCTCACCGAACATTGATCATCAACTATTATTGGACTAAAGTTCTTTTCCCATTCTTCATTCCAGTTGGTTTGCTCAATCTCATCGTAGGTGTAAGTAATCTCAAATTCTTTTGAATCTAATATTTGAATATCCTCTAATATTCTTTCATGCCATTCATCCTTTTGAATATAGGCTGTCACGCCTTCGTCAGTTTCCACAAAACTTTCGAAACCGGCAAATCCTAATTCGGCAATTAAAATTTCTACGGCAGGTTGTAATGGACTAACTTTAAAATAGTAGCCTAGATAAATAATGTTTGACATTAGAATTTAAATATTTGATATTTTAACAGACTTTAAAACGCGTTGACAATGGCAAAAAAGTCTTCAGCTTTTAACGAAGCACCACCAATTAATCCGCCATCAACATCAGGTTTAGAAAAAATTTCTTTCGCGTTATCAGGCTTAACACTTCCACCGTAAAGAATTGAAACCTCGTCTGCAACTGCACTTCCATATGTATCGTTTAAGGTTTTTCTGATAAAAGCGTGCATGTCCTGTGCTTGCTCTGGGCTAGCTGTTTCACCAGTACCAATTGCCCAAACGGGCTCATAAGCCAAAACAATTTGTTCAAACGCGCTTGCATCTAAATGAAACAAGGCATTTTTAATTTGACTTTCAACTACCTGCTCTTGAGCTCCAGACTTTCTATCGGCCAGTTCTTCACCAAAACAAAATATGACACGCATATCATTTGCCAAAGCTGCATCGACTTTTTTAGCTAATAATTCATCGGTTTCATTAAAATAAGCACGTCGTTCACTATGACCTAATATTACTGTAGAAACCCCTATACTTTTTAACATAGCAGCACTAACTTCGCCCGTATATGCTCCATTTGCAGCGAAGTGCATATTTTGAGCCACAACTTCAATAGAATTCTGTCTTAAGCTTTCAAAAGCTGACCAAAGGTTTGTGAATGCTGGTGCAATCATCACTTCGGCAGAAGAAGTTTGTTTTTGCTTCTTTAAATCGCTAATCAAAGCCTGGGTTTGAGCTAAATCATTATTCATTTTCCAGTTTCCAGCGACAATATGTTTTCTCATAATTTATTTTTTAAGCCATTAGGCAAAGTTAATTTGTAATTAATTGTTTCCTTAAATTGGTATTGTTAGCTTTTATGGCATCAAAAAGTTTTATTTGTCCGTCAGCACCAACAACCATATATCTTGATATCCAATCCAAGTCTATAAAATCGGCAAAAGGCCCATCCCAGCCAGACTGCATAAAATAATGATCTCCTTTTAGGTTATAGGTATTAATTCCTTTTTTCCAGGAAGAAACATTTCGATCTAAAGACAGAGACACATAAACCACATCTGGAGCTTCCTCTTGCAAGGCCTTAACACGAGGCATTTCATCAATACAATCTCTGCACCAAGTTGCCCATATGTTTATTAGAATGGTTTTGCCTTTATGCTTTTCTAATATCTCGGCAAAGGTAATAGTTTCATCATTACTATTAATAAAAGTATCTTGTAAAGCTGCCTCGGAAAATTGTGTTGGCGCTTCGGTTTGACAGCTTAAAATCGTAACTAAAAGTAAAGGGATAAGTAATAAGTATTTCATAATTCAATTTTCGTTTACATACTAGTCAATATAAATGCTGACTACTTACTGCAATTTTACTTTTGGATCTAACCAAGCATAAATAACGTCCACAAAAATATTGATTATTATGAAAACCAGAGCTATCACAAGCACCGAACCCATAATAACAGGCAAATCGAGAGTGTTTAATGCATTTACAATTTCTTTTCCTAGACCATTCCAGCCAAAAATATATTCGACAAAAACAGCACCAGCTAGCATGGAAGCAAACCAACCAGAAATAGCTGTCACAACAGGGTTTAAGGCATTTTTAACGGCGTGTTTCCTAATAATCTGAAACTCACTCAATCCTTTTGCCCGAGCGGTTCGAATGTAATCTTGATTAAAAATTTCCAATAGGGAATTTCGCATGAGTTGAATGACAACTGCCAATGGACGAATCCCTAGTACAATGGCTGGAAGTATTAAATTCTTCCATTTAATTTCGACCTTCTCTCCAAAATCATCCAATTCAAATAGGCTTCCGGTCATTTCCAAATTAGTGTATTCATGTAGTACAAAGCCGAAAAACCAGGCAAATAAAATCGCACTAAAAAACGACGGTACACTCATGCCCAAGGTACTAAATACCTGTATGGACTTATCTAACCAATGATCCTTAAACAAGGCAGAAACTATCCCCAACAGAATACCAATGATAATGGCTATTGTAATTGCCGATACCGCTAAAACAAACGTGTTTGGTAAGGTCTCCGAAATCACTTGGGACACATTTTTACCTTGTTTGGTAAATGATTCGCGCAAAAAAGGCCATTTTAAAACCGTAGTTACATTAGAAATGGTAAATAGTGTAGTTGCACTATATTTTCCTTCATCTAAATAGGTGTAATCAGCTGGGTTTTTTGAATGAAATGAAATTGGTGATAAATCATTTAAATAGTAGGCGTATTGTGTTGAAAGCGGTTTATCAAACCCATATTTCTGCTTTATCAGCGCCAATTGTTCACTGTCTTCATTCTGGCCCATCATCATTTGTGCGGGATCACCAGGAAGTACATTGAACAAAAGAAAAATCACTGTAACTACACCAAACAAGGTAAGCAAGGCATAAAATACTTTATTTAGGATGTAGTTTATCAATTGCGGTTATAGTTCTAAATCCTCAATATCATTCCAGTGTACTTTTTGTGTAACAGTACCTTTTTCGAGAGTTAAAACTCCTGGATTAGAGCGAACTATGGTTTTCAATACCTTTTCGTCACACAGATAAAAGTCGAAATCTAAATTATATGCCGACTTAATTTTTTGCTTATCAGCAGCTCCCGAAGCCGTTAAACCAATTACGGTATAGCCATTTTTAAGTGCTTCATCCGAAAGTTTTTTCAATTTAGTCATACCTTCTTTTTCGCCCGACAATATATTATAAGACACAATCATTAGTAATTTATCAGCCGATAAAAAATAATCTGTAAGGTCTTCATCTTCAGATTCTATAGAAAAATCTAATATTTTCGGCTCAAAACCTTCTTCAATAACTTTAGTTGTAACACCTACGTAATCTCCATTCACTTCTGGGTAAGCCCCATTGGTTACAAATTCTTGATCTTCACCATTAACTTTAAACACCCAAGTATATTCAATAACAGGTTTTTTAGCGTCTTCTGGGACTTTCATTTCGTCTGCAATGTTGTTACCTATTTTATAGGCTCTAAAATCTTTGATTGGTAAATGTTGTAAACAATAATATGTAAATCCAAGCGATAGCACGTATGCTGCTAATAATGACAACCATTCTCCTTTTGATTTGTTTTTTATAAAATAGACAACCCCGTATAAAACCATTGAAAATAATACCGTAAACCACCAGCCAATAACCAGAACTCCAAAACCAAAGATGAGAACTAGTGAAGTTACCATATAAAAAAGATCTTCTTTCTTGGAGTTAACAGGAATTTTATTTTTCATTCCAAAAAAGAACAACGGAATCGTAAATATGAGTAAAAAGAGGTCTTTGTAGAATGATTCTTTAGGTTCGAGTTTTAAAGCATCGCCAAAACAACCGCAATCGGTCACACAATTTTTATTAAACTCCTCACCAAGCTTTCCTGCAACTTCTTGTGCCTCCAAACAACTTGAGGTGTACCAAGTTAACCATGTAAAGAATAGCATCATGAGCAATATCAAAGTTGTGGATAGTTTGCTTTTTAGACCGAAAATTAAGGCAACACCAAGTACAATTTCAACAACACAAATTAATACCGCAAGTAGCAAAGAATAAGGAATTAAAAATTCTAAATTTAAAACATCGTGCGCAAAATAGTCATTGAGTTTATACGAAAAACCTAATGTATCGTTACATTTAATTAAACCTGAAACAATAAATAAACTTCCTACAATGAGTCTTGAGATGGCTATAAATGCTTTCATATGAATTTTAGGTTTTTGATTAGTGTTTTGATGCTTCTAAATGAATCAAGGCGAAAACAGCATAATTGATCATATCTTGATAATTAGCGTCAATCCCTTCACTCACAATGGTTTTTCCTGCATTATCCTCAATTTGTTTTACACGTAATAATTTTTGCAAAATCAAATCGGTTAAAGAACTTACACGCATATCTCGCCAAGCTTCACCATAATCATGATTTTTATCCATCATGAGCTGCTTAGTCAAGCCTATTTTTTCATCATACAATCTAGTTGCTTCCTCAACAGACAAATCGGGTTGTTCTACAATGCCTTTTTCTAGCTGAATTAAAGCCATGGTACAATAATTTATGATCCCTATGAACTCACTTATCTCACCTTCATCTACTTTTCGAACCGAATTTTGCTGCAAACTACGAATACGCTGTGCCTTTATAAAAATTTGATCGGTTAATGATGGAAGTCTTAAAATTCGCCATGCACTTCCATAATCTTTCATTTTATTAGTGAAAAGATTTCTACATAGCGCAATGATATCATCGTACTGTTTTGAAGTATCTTGCATTTAATACATTTAAATTTGCGTAAATTTCGCATAAATAATTTTAAAGTTCAAAGTTTCAGGTTTAAAGTTTGAAATTGTTGCTTATTGACCAATAATAGTTTTTTGAATTTGAAACATTCGATATTCTTAATTATAAAACATGACAATCAATTGTAAAGGACAACTTATTGATTTATCCGTTCCCAAAGTCATGGGAATTTTAAACCTCACTCCAGATTCATTTTACGATGGCGGGCGTTACAATAATGATAAGGACATTCTTTCCCAAACTGAAAAATTGCTTAATGAAGGCGCTACTTTTATTGATCTAGGTGCTTATAGCTCAAGACCTAACGCAACCCATATTAGTGAAACCGAAGAGTTACAACGTATAATTCCTGTTATTGAACTTTTGATTCGTAATTTCCCTAAAATCTTACTTTCAGTGGATACGTTTAGAAGTCAAATCGCGCACGAAAGTATTGCAGCAGGCGCATGTATGATAAATGATATTTCTGCTGGGAAATTAGATGAAGCTATGCTTCCTACTGTTGCAAGCCTTAAAGTACCTTACGTAATGATGCATATGAGGGGAACTCCACAAAATATGCAAGGTCAAACCCAATATTCAAATATGATGAACGAGGTTTTGTTCTACTTTTCTGAACGTATTTCGAAAGCACGAGCATTGGGGGTCATAGACATCATTGCCGATCCTGGATTTGGTTTTTCAAAAACAGTAGCTCAAAATTTTGAGTTATTGAACAATCTAGAGCGTTTTAAAACATTGGAATTACCGCTTCTGGTTGGGTTATCTCGAAAGTCCCTTATCTATAAAACCCTTAATACCACAGCGCAAAATGCGTTAAATGGCACTACGATTTTAAATACCATAGCCTTGCAAAAAGGGGCGCATATTTTAAGGGTTCATGATGTGAAAGAAGCAGTTGAATCGATAACACTGCTTCAACAATTCAGCTGAATCTAAATTATTAACCTTATTTTGTTAAATTTACAAAAACACCTTCGCCTTGGATAAATTTGAATTTTGGGATTTTGGCATCGTAGACTTTATTGATGTGTTCTTGGTAGCCATCCTACTCTATTATATTTACAAACTTGTAAAAGGCACCGTTGCTATTAACATTTTCATAGGAATTATTGTGATTTATTCGGTTTGGAAAGTGACCGACCTTTTAAAAATGAGTTTGCTCCACAATATTTTTGATGGGTTTATGAAAGTTGGAATTATTGCTTTGATTGTGGTATTCCAACCGGAAATCAGAAAGTTTCTTCTCATGGTAGGATCTACTAATTTGGGTGGCAAAGGCAAGTTTTTAAACCGTATTAAATTTTTAAAAACAGATGCTGAATCCGAAACCAATGTCGATATTATAATTGCTGCATGTAATAAAATGGGAGCTTCGCAAACCGGCGCCTTGATTGTTTTAGAACGCAACAATAACCTGGATTTTTTAATTGGTACGGGCGATGAAATGAATATCAATGTCACTCAAGCCATCATAGAAAGCATCTTTTTTAAAAACAGCCCTTTGCACGATGGTGCCATTATTATTGAAAATAACATTGTAAAAGCAACTCGAGTCATATTACCTGTAAACAATGAAAAAAATATCCCACAACGTTTTGGTTTAAGGCATCGCGCAGCCATAGGTATTACTGAAAAAACAGATGCTTTAGCTATTGTTGTTAGTGAAGAAACTGGGCAGATTTCTTATATAAAAAATGGAGAATTTATCATGTATAAAGACACTCAAGACCTTACTGAAATGATTAAAAAAGATTTGGTATAAATGGAGTGTAAAAACTGCAATACATCCTTGACCCTAGAAAGTGATTATTGTCACGTCTGCGGAGGTAAAGTTATTCGCAACAGACTGACTATTAAACACCTTCTCGGCTACTTCACTGAAACCTTTTTAAATTACGACAATAAGTTTCTTCAAACCTTTATTAGCCTTTTTACCAAACCAGATGATGTTATTGGTAGTTATATAAATGGCACTCGTAAAAAGTATGTAAATGTTATAAGTTATTTTGCTATTGCCTTAACAATTACAGGAATTGAGTGGTATATTTTAAACACTTTTTTTCCTGATTTAATTGATATGTCTTCTGTTGCTGCCAAAGGTCAAGAAGCTTTGGCAAATGAAAGCGTAAGCTTTGTTCAGGACTATATTTCAATTGTACTAATGCTATTTGTTCCTGTTTATGCCTTAATGTCCAAACTCGTTTTTTTCACACTTAAAAAATATAACTACACCGAACATTTAGTGATTTTTATGTATATCATCGCGCAAATCTCAATATTTGGTGCCTTAATAAATTTAACCGGTGTTATTATTGGAATACCGCTAGGCCATTTAGTTTATATCAACGGACCATTTCAACTCATCTTTTCTGCGTATTGCTTGAAGAAACTTTATAATTTAAGCATTAAAGGGCTCCTTTTAAGAACCTTACTATTTCTAGTAATTTTTCTTTTATTTTTTATACTTTTTTCGGCATTAGTAGTTGTGGTGAATATTGTGATGCATGGCGGTGTTGATGCATTTATGGAAGCACAAAAATCAAAGATCCAAACTCCCTAATCATTAATCAAACAACAACTTCTTTCATAAACTGTACTTCATAAAGGTTTTTGTAATACCCATCCTTCTTCTTTAACAACTGCTTATGTGTTCCTTGTTCCACTATATAACCGGCCTGCATAACAATAATATTATCCGCCTTTTTGACTGTGGCCAATCGATGAGCAATGACAATAGAAGTTCTATTTTTTGTAATTCTATCTGTAGCATTTTGAATGAGTTGTTCAGAATGGTTGTCAACAGAAGAAGTGGCCTCATCCAAAATTAATATACTTGGGTTTGTTACATAAGCGCGTAAGAAGGATATCAATTGTCTTTGCCCTGAAGATAACATTACTCCACGTTCTTTAACATTATAATGATAACCTCCAGGTAAACTCATAATAAAATCATGAATACCGATATCTTTGGCTGCTTGCTCAACCTGTGCTTCAGTAATATCTGGATTTTTAAGTGTGATATTATTGAAAATAGTATCGGCAAACAAAAACACATCTTGCAATACCACAGCAATTTGTGCTCTCAATGACTTCAAGGTCAATTCCTTTATATTGACTTGGTCTATACAAATACTTCCCTGTTGAATGTCATAAAAACGATTCAACAAATTAATAACTGTAGATTTACCTGCACCTGTCGCTCCTACAATTGCAATAGTCTGCCCAGAGGAGACATCAAAAGATACACCTTTCAAAACTTCTTCATCTTTTACATAGGAAAAATGAACATTATTAAATTCTATATCTCCTTTAAACTGACTTGCTACTCGATTACCCGTATCATCTATATGAGATGTGGTATCCAAAACCTTAAACACACGATCTGCCGCTACCATGCCCATTTGCAAGGTGTTAAATTTATTAGCAATCTGGTTTAATGGTCTAAACATCATTGGAATAAACATAATGTATGCCGTTAAATCACCTAATGATACTGCATTGGCTGAATCTAAAACCATAAACCCTCCTGCCCAAATTACGGCACCAAGTGTTAAAGCGCCCAAGAGTTCTGCTACAGCAAAAAATATGGAATTATACCAGACCGTTTTTAACCAACCTTTTTTATGACGCTCGTTAATAATCTTAAATTTTTTGTATTCAGTATCTTCACGAGTAAATAATTGAAGAATTTTCATTCCGGTTACGCGCTCTTGGACAAATGAGTTTAAGTTGGACACCTCATTTCGCACTTCTTCAAAAGCACGTTTCATATATTTCTGGAAAATCTTGGTAGCAAACAACATAATTGGTAAGGTAACAAATACAATAAGGCTCAACTTCCAGTTCATCCATACCATAAAGCCACCAACAACTGCCATTTTTAGCACATCACTAAAAATCATGAAAAGTCCTTCTCCAAAGATGTCGGCAATACGTTCCATATCAGTAACAGCCCTGGTAATGAGCACACCTACTGAAGAGTTATCAAAATATTTCATTCTAAAACTCAACATGTGTTGATAAAGTTTAACTCGTATATCTTTAACAACTGACTGCCCCAACCAGCTCGCGTAATAAATAAACAAGAGTTGAGAAACTACTTCAAGCACCAACAGCACAATCATTGCAACCACATAAAACATAAATCCATCATAGTGGTTTACCGCAACATGCTCATCAATGGCAACTTGAAGAATATAAGGACGTAAGGCGCCAAAAAGCGCTAGCCCAATAGCAAATATTAATGTGCCTATAAACACCCATTTGTATGGTTTTATAAACTGAAGCAATCGCTTAAAGAGCGATAAATCAAATGCTTTTTTATCTTTAATTTCCTCCATATAATTTTTGATATACAATAGTTGTTGAATTACAAGGCTATTGTATCAGGATATATAATTTTAGTTAAATATAAGCCATGAGCTGGTACAGAAAACCCTGCTTCACTCCTATCCTTTGATTTTATAATGGTATGTAAATCATCAACTTCAAGTTTTCCCAAACCTATATTAATTAATGTACCAACAATAGCTCGTACCATATTTCTTAAAAATCGATCTGCTGTAATCACAAATGTAAGCGTATCATTTTCAACATACCAATTGGCCATTTCAATTTTACAATGATACGTTTTTACGTCCGTATTACTTTTAGAAAAGCATTGAAAATCGTTATACGCTAATAGTATTTTACAGGCATCGTTCATTTTATCTACATCCAAAGGTAAATGCATTTCATAAGCAAAGTCAAAATTAAATGCGTTTTTACTTGTTGAAATTTTGTAATGATACGTTCTGCTTAAAGCATCAAATCTGGCATGCGCAGCTGGCTTTACTTTAAATATATTATGAATGGCAACATCTTTTGGTAAAAACGAATTGAGCTTATAGATTAATTGAGCTATGTCAAATAAAATGTCACAATCAAAATGAGCATACATTTGTTTGGCATGGACGCCAGCATCGGTTCTACCAGCTCCAACAATTTCAATTTTATCCTGCAATAATATCGAAAGCGCCTCCTCTAAAACTTGCTGAACAGAGATAGCGTTAGGTTGATTTTGCCAACCGTGATAAACCTTGCCATTATATGATAATTCAATGAAGTATCTCAATTAAACCCTTATTTTTGTAAGACGCAAAGATAGAATTTTAATGTCTTTTTAAATTTGAATTTAAAGTTAAATAAATAAGATTTCTGTTATTTAGAAACCTATCTATGAAAAAAATCCTGCTCTTATCAGACACCCATAGTTATATAGATGAAGCGATATTAAAGTATGTACATCAGGCTGATGAAGTTTGGCACGCTGGTGATATTGGCGATTTAAAAGTTACCGATGCTATAAAATCTCTAAAACCTTTAAAAGCTGTTTATGGTAATATTGATAATGATAAGGCAAGGCAAGAATTCCCTTTACATCAGCGCTTTATGTGTGAAGGCATTGATGTTTGGATGACGCACATTGGAGGATATCCAAATAAATATGATCGTAGAATCAAGGCTGAAATACATAAAAATCCACCAAAACTATTTATTAGTGGACATTCGCATATTTTAAAAGTGATGCCTGACAAAACTCTCAATTTATTGCACATGAATCCTGGTGCTGTTGGTAAACATGGATTTCAAAAGGTACGGACCATGCTTCGCTTTACAATTAGCAATAGCAAGATTGACAATCTCGAAGTGATTGAATTCAAAACATAAAAAAACCCAGGGTCTTCACCCTGGGTTACGCACTAAATTAATTAAGATATAAGGTTTATCGTAATCGATCGACAGATTTTACAAGATCTTCATCCTTTTTTATGGCCTTATTGGCTAAAACCAAAAACACGATAGAAAAAATAGGTATAAAAATCCCAACACCTTTCTCTGAAATTTGACTTTCTCCAGGTGAGATTAGCAATTGATACACAAATAATCCTAATAAAATAAAGTTTAATATGATATTAAGGCGTCCCAAAACAAATTGAGTTTGCCTATTTGTATAACTAAATATAGAAATTACAGACAACAGCGCCGAACCTAAAAATAAGATTAAATACGTTAAATTATCTTTGGCATATACAAGCAATTCATTTTCAGTAGTCCACAAGTGGAAAACAAAAATCAATCCTGCCGAAAATAAGGCAGAAATCAATAAATAAACCGTTTGTATGCGCTGTAACACTGAATTTGTAAAAATTAAAGGACAAAATTAATAGTTTCTTTTGAAAACATGCACTTATTTTTAAAATAAAATTGTATTATTGCAATAGTAATCTGCGACCCGCAAAGGATCAGATTATTAAATCTTCAGATTTTTTTCAATATTTTCCACATAAGTTACATTTTAGAAAAGTAAGGAATAAATCAATTTCAGTTTATAAAACAAAATATTCATTTAACCTCAATGTTTGAAATTTCACAATTAAAAGAAAAAAAGCTTTCTGACTTACAAGAAATTGCTCAAAAATTAAATGTACCAAAATACCGTACGCTTAAAAAACTGGATTTAGTATATCAAATATTAGATGTACAAGCCGCAAATCCACAAACCGTAAAACAAGAAATTGTAGAAAAGGATGCTCCAAAAGAGCAAGAAAAAGACAAAAAACCTCAACAAAAAAGAGAGCGCATTAAAAAACCGCATGCTCAAAGTAAGGAACAGCAGAAGATGGAATTTTCTGACTCAAAAAAAGAGGATAAAACTGTAGAACAAAAAGATAAGTCTTCTGATAAAAGAGAGCACTCTAATCAGAAGCAACCTTCTAATAACGAACACAAACCAAATCCTCGTCAAAAAGAACACAAACCAAATCCTCGTCAAAAAGAACACAATGGCAATAGTAACGGTAACAAAGATAGTAGAAACCGTTACCGTGAACCTGATTTTGAATTTGATGCCATTATTGAAAGTGAAGGCGTTTTAGACATTATGCAAGATGGTTATGGGTTTTTACGTTCTTCAGACTATAATTATCTTTCGTCTCCTGACGATATTTATGTGTCTCAATCACAAATAAGATTGTTTGGATTAAAGACTGGTGATACAGTATTAGGTCATGTTCGACCTCCAAAAGAAGGGGAGAAATATTTTCCTCTAATTAAAGTGAGTAAGATTAATGGTCAAAAACCAGAAGTAGTTAGAGATCGTGTTTCTTTTGAACACTTAACTCCTTTATTCCCAAAAGAGAAATTTAATTTGGCAGAAAAGCAAAGCACAATTTCAACTCGAATCATGGACTTGTTCTCTCCTATTGGAAAAGGACAACGTGGAATGATTGTTTCGCAACCAAAAACGGGTAAAACTATGTTGCTAAAAGATGTCGCTAATGCCATTGCAGCAAATCATCCAGAGGTTTATCAAATGATTTTATTGATTGATGAACGACCTGAAGAGGTAACCGACATGCAACGCAATGTAAGAGGTGAAGTTATCGCTTCAACTTTTGACAAAGAAGCACATGAGCACGTTAAAATTGCTAATATCGTTCTTGAAAAAGCTAAACGATTGGTAGAATGCGGCCATGACGTGGTTATCCTTTTAGATTCTATAACGAGATTGGCGAGAGCATATAATACAGTGCAACCGGCTTCAGGTAAAATTTTAAGTGGTGGTGTTGATGCTAATGCACTTCACAAACCTAAACGTTTCTTTGGTGCTGCGCGTAATATTGAAAATGGTGGATCCTTAACCATCATTGCTACCGCATTAACTGAAACAGGCTCTAAAATGGACGAAGTTATTTTTGAAGAATTTAAAGGAACGGGTAATATGGAGCTTCAATTAGATAGAAAGATATCGAATAGACGAATCTTCCCTGCCATTGACTTAACGTCTTCAAGTACGCGTAGAGATGACTTGTTATTAGATGAAAATGTTATCCAACGTATGTGGGTCATGCGAAAATATCTTGCCGATATGAACCCTGTAGAAGCTATGGAATTTATCAATGATCGTTTTAAACAAACACGTAACAACGAAGAGTTTTTAATTTCAATGAATGGTTAAAAACAAAGTTATGTAACTTAAAAAGGCTCATGAATATCATGAGCCTTTTTTGTTTTAAATTATAAAGCAAAAAAAAAGTCTCTTCAATTTGAAGAGACTTTTTAAATCTTTTTATGTTTTACTTATAAAGAAGCTACATGTTTAGTCAATCCAGACTTTAAGTTAGCAGCTTTATTAGCATGAATCACATTTTTCTTTGCCAACTTATCGATCATTGAAACTACCGAAGGCAAAAAAGCTTGAGCGTCTTTAGCTTTTTCCATTTCACGTAATTTTTTAATCGCATTACGTGTGGTTTTATGCTGATACCTGTTAGTTAAGCGTTTTGCTTCGTTGGTTCTAATTCTTTTTAATGCTGACTTATGATTTGCCATTTTATATTTTTCTTGTTAAAAATGTAGCCCGTAGGGGAATCGAACCCCTCTTACCAGGATGAAAACCTGGCGTCCTAGCCGATAGACGAACGGGCCATTTGTTTTATTACAAAGTAAAATGTTAATCTTACCTTTTCAAATGAACGTGCAATTCTTCATTGCGGATGCAAAAATACAACTATTTTTAAATGTTGCAACTACTGAATAAACTTTTTTTAAAAAATTTAATAGGCCTTTGCAAATAGCACTCTTTTTTGCGACGGTTTTCCACTAAATACACACTCTCCTGCTTCATTTTGTTCATCTAAAGGAATACATCTTATAGTAGCTTTAGTCAGCTCTTTAATCTTTTGTTCTGTTTCAGCAGTACCATCCCAATGTGCAGACACAAAACCTGTTTTATTTTCTAAAATATGCTTAAACTCATCAAAAGTATGAACTTGGGTAATATGCGAATTTCTAAACGTCAGTGCTTTATTAAAAAGTGCATCTTGTATTTCAGTCATTAACCCTTTTACTAGTTCAGGCAAACCATTTAAAGCGACAATTTCTTTAGTTAAGGTATCTCGTCTAGCCAATTCAACAGTTTTATTTTCTAAATCTTTTGGACCAATTGCAATACGTAATGGAACACCTTGCATTTCATACTGTGCAAATTTTGCTCCTGGCCGTTGTGTTGTCCTGTTATCAAATTTAGTACTTACACCATGTTGCTTTAATTGCGACATTATATCATTGGCTACTTTTGTGATGGCATCTAATTGTTCATCTGACTTGTAAATTGGCACAATGACCACTTGAATTGGTGCTAAATTTGGAGGAAGCACCAATCCTTTATCATCGCTATGGGTCATTATTAAAGCACCCATTAAACGCGTTGAAACTCCCCATGAAGTCGCCCATACATAATCTTGTTTACCTTCTTTGTTTGCAAATTTCACGTCAAAAGCTTTAGCGAAATTTTGTCCTAAAAAGTGTGAGGTCCCTGCTTGTAGAGCCTTCCCATCTTGCATTAAAGCCTCGATACAATAGGTTTCAACAGCTCCTGCAAATCGTTCACTTTCGGTTTTAACACCTTGAATCACTGGGATAGCCATAAAATTTTCAGCAAAAGTTGCATACACATTATTCATTTGCAGGGCTTCTGCAATAGCTTCATCTTTAGTTTCATGCGCCGTATGACCTTCTTGCCATAAAAATTCAGCAGTGCGCAAAAACAAACGTGTTCTCATTTCCCATCGCACCACATTTGCCCATTGATTAATAAGAATTGGTAAATCCCTATAACTCTGAACCCATCCTTTATATGTATTCCAAATAATAGCCTCACTTGTTGGTCTTACAATAAGTTCTTCTTCGAGTTTGGCTTCAGGATCTACTCTTAATTTCCCCGGTTTATCAGGATCACTTTGAAGTCTATAGTGGGTTACGATGGCACACTCTTTTGCAAAACCTTCGGCATTTTTCTCTTCAGCTTCAAATAAACTTTTGGGCACAAATAGAGGAAAATAGGCATTTTGATGGCCTGTTTCTTTAAACATTCTATCCAATTCGGCTTGCATTTTTTCCCAAATTGCATATCCATATGGTTTAATTACCATACAGCCTCTAACGGCCGAATTCTCCGCTAGATCAGCTTTTACAACAAGTTCGTTGTACCATTTGGAATAATCTTCCGCCCTACTTGTAAGATTTTTGCTCATTATTAGTGTTTTGGCACAAAAGTTGTGACTATGTTAAATAAAAAAATAGTTCGACAAAACTAACTATTTTTGTAATGTTCAACAATAAAATTATCGAGATATGCAATTTAAAACTAACTTACAATCGAAATTGCCATTTTATGTTGCACTAAGCTTTACCCTCATATTAGCTTCTTGTGGATCATACCAATATGTTGGTTATGATAATGATGGTATTTATGGGGCTGATGAAGTCGTATATGTAGAAAACACAAACCAACAATCTGCTGTTGCCAGTAACAACGGCTATTACAAAAATTACTTCGCTGAAAAATCTCAACAATATGATAATATCCCAGAAGAAGGTGTGATTTTTACAGATATTGATTCTTATGAGGGTGATTATGTTGAAGATGAAAATACAGAGATTCAAACAGGATATGCTGGCTGGGGGCAAAACAGTACAGATTTAACTATCAATGTCTATTCTAATTACGGCTATGGGAATTGGTGGTATCGTCCATATAACAGATGGTATAGTCCTTATGCTTGGAATACTTGGAATAATTGGGGCTACGGTTATGGATTTTACGATCCTTTCTGGTGTCCTCCATTTTATGGATACAATGCCTTTTATGGCGGTTATTATGGCGGTTATGCATTTTATAGCCCTCATTATAACAGATATCCTAGATATTACAACAATTATGGAAACCGTAATGTTGCTTACAACTCTGGGCGACGTGGCGCTTTGACGAACTATAATGGTACTAATTACACCTCAAGCACCGGAAGATCTTCAACATTAAATAGAAGAAGCTCATCATCGATTTCCAATAGAACATCAACTTTAAATAGAAGAAGTTCATCTACAATCTCAAGAAGCAGTTCAGCAACTCGACCTCGAACGAGTGTGAATTCAAATACTAACAGACGTGGTTATAATTCAACGGTTAGACCGAGAACCACAACAAGATCTAATTCTTCAATTCGACCTCGAACAAATTCATCATCTAGATCAAACTCTGCAATTAGGAGCAGCTCAAGACGATCAAATAATTCACCAAGTTATAACAGGAGTTCGTCTAGTAGCAGAAGTTCATCTACAAGATCTAATATTAACAGAAGTTCTTCTTCAAGATCTTCATCAGGTAACATAAGTCGAGGCAGCAGTAGTAGTTCGAGATCATCTGGTAGCAGCAGTTCAAGATCAACAAGTAGAAGAGGAAATCAGTAATTCATATTATTCTAAAAATTAAAAATTGGTTATGAAAAAGTTAAGTTTACTATTCATAGGTACCCTATGCATGTCTAATATGATCGCTCAAGACATAAGTGATGCCGTAAGATTTTCACTCGATGAAGTACAAGGAACGGCTCGATTTAGAGCAATGGGAGGTGCCTTTGGAGCTTTGGGTGGTGATATGTCGGCTGTGAGTATTAACCCCGCAGGTTCAGCGATATTTATGCGCAGCCATGGCTCATTCACTCTGTCTAATTTAGATGTTAACAATGATGTTTCCTATTTTAATGGTTTAAGTTCTGCGTCAGAATCTAAATTTGATTTGAATCAATTAGGAGCGGTGTTGGTATTTTCAAATACCAATTCAAATTCACCATGGCGAAAATTTGTGTTGAGCGCAAACTATGATAAACTTTCCAACTTTGATAATTATTGGTTTGCCGTGGGTGATGCCAATAACACTGTTGGTAATTACTTTTTAGCCTATGCACAAGGTCTTCGACTTGACGAAATTTCTGCATTACCTGGGGAAAGCTTAGAAGAGGCTTATTCCGAAATTGGTTCAATTTATGGTTTTGCCAACCAACAAGCCTTTTTAGGTTATGAATCTTACATTTTAGAGCCAAATATGGATACTGATGACAATACGGGCTACACGCTTAATATGGCTTCAGGCGCTTTTTATCATGATTATACATACGCTGCAAGAGGCTATAATGGAAAGTTAAGTTTTAATGCGGCAGGGCAATATCAAGATAATCTATATGTTGGTTTAAATCTAAATTCCCACTTTATCAATTACGAACGAACAACCTATTTGTATGAATCAAATACAAATCCGGGGTCTTTGGTAAATGAAGTTGGCTTTGAAAATAATCTTTATACAAATGGAACAGGATTTTCTTTTCAGTTGGGTGCAATTCTCAAATTGAGTAAAGAAATAAGAGCAGGTTTAACCTACAATTCACCAACTTGGTTTAATATTACTGAAGAAACTTCACAATATCTAGAAACTGTTAGAAATGAAAACGGTTCAAATATCAATCAAATTATCAATCCAAATACCATCAACATCTTTCCAGAATACAAACTTCAAACGCCTGGAAAAGTTACAGGAAGTCTTGCTTACGTTTTTGGCGAAGAGGGATTAATCAGTTTTGATTATTCAAGGAAAGATTTTGGAAGCACAAAGTTTAAACCAACATCCGATGCTTATTTTGCCTCCCAAAATGATCTTATGAGCAATAGCCTTAAGGCGGCCTCAACTTATAGATTTGGAGGAGAATACCGACACAAGCAATTAAGTTTTAGAGGCGGTTATCGATTTGAAGAAAGTCCTTATGTAGACGAATCCTTTTATGGTGACCTCACAGGATTCTCTCTAGGTTTAGGTTATAATTTTGGTAATATGAAATTAGATTTAGCATACGACAGTTCAGAAAGAAGCATTAACAACCAACTATATGCTGTTGGCTTAACTAATGCTGCAACCGTTGATTCTAAAGTGAACAACATTAGCCTATCTTTAGGATTCAGCTTATAAAAGTTTACATCTAGAAAACAAAAAAACCACCTTGTTTAAGGTGGTTTTTTTGTTTTCTGTCTATCCATTTATCGTTTTAACGAAAAATGTGAACTAAATTCTTTACGAACACCTGTACTTACATCATCATATTGAACTGTAAACCAATAATCATTTGAAGGCATTAATGCACCATTATATGTTCCATTCCAACCATCTCCCGAAGCGCTGATTTGTTTTAACAGTTTTCCAAATCTATCATAAATATAAATAGCAACATTGTTCTGGTTTTCCAAACCTTTAATATTCCAAGTGTCATTGAAACTATCGCCATTAGGAGTAAAAAATAATGGGTAATCAATAACGGTCACCGTTGTGGAAGATAATCCACATCCTATCTTGTCCCTTGCACTTACTACATGTTCCCCCATTGGTACATTTTCAAAAGTGTTGCTGTCTTGCCATGGTCCATTACCTAGACTAAATTCATAATCACCAGAACCTACAGCCGTCACCACAACTACATGGTTATTTGCAAACGCATTTGAAGTAACATTGGCTGTTACTACAGGAGGTTCACTTTCCTCAACTTCTGCACTATCAGAAGCTTGACATCCTGACGTATTATTTGTTACCACAACACTATATGTACCAGACATTGTTGCAAGAAGACTTGGATTTGTTTCAGTTGGAATTACAACTGTGTTATAGCGCCATTCAAAACTATAATTACTTGCAGACAAGCCAGTATCTAAAAGTGGCGGCCCAATTACTTCCGTTCCATTTGTATTAACACATAATATATAGTTGTCTTCTAAATCAAATTCAGGCAGCAAATTAACTTCTAAAGTTAAGGGTGTAATGGCATAACAAATAGCATTAGCTGTGGTGTTATCGTCCACTCGAGTATATATGACTTGTGGATTGGTTGAATTTTCATAAACTGTTGGTATTGGGTTTATATTGCTATTGGCGTCTGTAGTATTTGAAAAGTAGGTCACTGAAAAATTGGATGGGTCTTGGCCATCAAGTACGTCGGCATTTTGAGTGGTTAAATCAAATTGTGCAAATCCGTCATTACTACCACTATTATCACATATGGTATAAGTTATTGGTTGACCATCGCCATTAGCTTCTGGAATTTCCTGCACTTCAATAAAAAAGCTAGGTGTACTTATTGAGCAACCTGTTGAAGTATTGGTTATCGCTACAAAAATTTGTTGAGGATTAGACGTATTTGTATAAGGACTTACCAAGGGATTCATTAAATTATCAGCATCTGCCTGTGATTGGTGATAGGTTACCGAAAATAGCATTGGATCTTGTCCGTTCAAAGCTTCTGTAGTTTTACTCTCCAAATCAAAAGCGTAAAATCCCGTAGAATTATCCTGACAAACAACTAAATTAGTCATTGCAGTTGCAACAGGTAAAGGTTCAACAAGAAGATCAAAATCAACAACAGTATAACACCCTGTAACATCATCACTCACACGAACAAAAATGGTTTGAGGATTGGTCGTATTTTGATATGCTGTAGGAGTAGCAATAGCGTTAATATTTCCTTCGGCATTGGATTGGGAAGTATAATAAGAAGCCGTAACCCCAACCTGGCCATTCAAAATATAAGCTTCATTTGTAGTTAAATCGAATATTTCTTGCAAATTTCCTGGGTTAACGTCATCACACAACACAAGATCATTAGCATCATCATTCGGTGATGGATTAGGAAGAACTAGCAATTCCAAAGTTGTATAACTTATACAATTGGTTGTTACGTCTGTAACTGCAACATAAAGCATTTGCGGATTAGCAGGCAATCCGTTCACAGATCGATTGGAGTAAGCTGTTGAATTTAGAATTACGTTGGATTGAGCTTGTGCATCAGCATTTGTCTCATAATAACTTACCACTAAATCTGGATTTCCTGCAGTAATTTCATTGTCTTTAACCGTTAGATCAAATTCAGTAATACCATCAGCTGTTGTATCATCACAGGCTTCTAAAGGTGTTGGAGAGACAATAGCAGGTAATGAATTTACAATAATTTCAAATGAAGTAATACTATAACAAATTGGATTTGCATTTTCTTCAATTCTAACAAAAATGGTTTGTGGAGAACTTGAATTAATATAGGCTGTAGGGTTAGAAATTTGATTATTACCGGCATTAGCGTCAGCAGAATTTTCATAATAACTCACAGTAAATAGTAAAGGATCTTGAGTACCAAGTACTGTGTTGTCTTGAACTGTGAGATCAAATTGAGAAAATCCATCGTTTGTAATATCGTCACAAACCTCCAAATTACTTACAGTGTTGGCAATTGCTCTGTAATTAACTTCAAGGTTAAAAAGTGGTGATGCTGAAACCGAATAACAACTTGGTTCTCCTGCTCGTTCTACGCGAACAAAAATTCCTTGCGGGTTAACGGTATTGGTATAAGGACTCGTTAACGCATTTGTACCACTATCAGCTTCAGAAAAACTGATGTGATAAGATACGTTGAAATCTGAAGCAGGTTGCGCCCCTAGTATTCCTGCAGTCTGCAATTCTAAATCAAAAGTCTCGAAACCGTCATTTGAGACATCATCACAAGTCATTAAATCAGTTACCGGGTTTATAGTAGGTGGATTTGTTAGGTTTAAAGTGAAGGTTTCAATTTCATAACATCCAGAAGTTTGATATTCTATTCGTGTATAAATGATTTGCCCATCTGCACCCGAATAGCTACTTGCAGTACTAATACTGTTTAATCCTGAATCTGCATCGGCTAAAGTTTGGTGAAAAGTAACAACTAAGTCCGATGGATTTGGCGCACTTGCAATCACAACAGCTGAATTTTCGGTTAGGTTAAAAATATGCGGTGCACCCATATCACATGTGAATAAATCATTGGCTGGCGCCGTAATAATTTCAGGTAATACATCTATACAAACTTGCTCGGTATATTCACATCCAAAATCATCCATAACCCGATAAGTATAACAATGGGTTCCTGATGTTGCGGGCTGAACTGTAATTATAGAACCTGAAGTATT
Organism: Geojedonia litorea; assembly: GCF_042654525.1. NCBI lineage: Bacteria > Pseudomonadati > Bacteroidota > Flavobacteriia > Flavobacteriales > Flavobacteriaceae > Geojedonia > Geojedonia litorea. The sequence continues at coordinate 94,296 of NZ_JBHSGP010000004.1, read as the reverse complement.
GGTAATTGAAGGATCTGTATCCCAAGCTTCAGAGGTTATGACAGGTGTGAAGGTTAGGTCAGCTGGCTGAATACTCGGATCAAAATTCATTCCCCATGAAAATATGTATCCACTATCTATAGGAAGGTTATCAACCACTCTCAAACACCATTGACCATTTAAGGGGCTTCCAACCAAATTAGAAAACGACTCTTTAGGCAAATACGTCCCAGGAGCCCATGATGGTGCGGCTGGGGTACCAGCACTAACCGTTGTTCCATTTTCCAATAAAGTAGAGGCCGACATCGAAAAACAATAGTCTGCACCCGTTCCTGGAACCATTGTATCATCTTTTAAAGGACTTCCAAAATAATTAGCTGCCGGTGCTCCAGGAGGTTGCGTAAATAAATCTGCTTCCTTTCCATCTGGTGAAATTATGGTAATGATTAAATCACCAGAATAGGAATGCTCCATATTTACACAAATTTCTAACAGCTGACTTACGTCTGTAAGGGTTTGGCCTGAAGCATAACAATCTACAGTAATACAGGTAAAATATTGAGCACCTGTACCATCAGGCAAAAACGTGGTTCCGCTAACTGGAGGCGCACAATCCTGAACAAAAGTCACTGGGGTAACAACGCCTTCAATGGTTGTGGTATCACCAAAACATATTGTAGAATTTGCAGCCTGTGTTCCTGTGAAATCTGGCGGATTACCTACTTGAATGACTTGATTGATTAAGTTTGTATTACGACAACCTAAAGGATCAACAGATGTATTGGTATCCCTAATATTCAAATTAACTTTATATACACCTGGATTAGGATATGAAAAATTAGCCGTTTGTCCAGCGATTGTATTTCCGTCTCCCAAATCCCATTCATACGTTGCTCCAGTTCCATCATCAGAAAACAATCCACTACCAGTTAGGTTAATTGTTTCGTTAGGGCAAACTTTTATATAACCATTGGAATCTGGTGCAGGTGTCGCGCTATCCAATTGTGAAGTAATGGTTTGACAAGGCGTATAGCACAAAATATTAGCTGACCATCCAGTTGATGGAACGGTGGCATCAGAGAAAAATCGAATTGTAATACACCCCGTACTGTTAGTAGAGGTTGCCGAAATGAGAGCAGGACTATTCGTTCCTGAAAAATTACCAAGTGAAGGTGCAGTTGCAGTATTTCCATTGAATAGTTGCATCACATCACCAGCAATATTAAAAGTCATAAAATTTAACTGCAATTTCTGTCCTGGACTATCAGGACATATTGTTATTTCAAAACTTTCATTATTAGCGTAATCGCTATTTGCTCCCCCAGAATCATAAAATATTCCAGAACATTGTGAAAACGTTCCATTTTGCATGGTGATATCTTGACCAAAACCAATGACAATCCAAAACAGAAAACATATTAAAATTGACCTTTTACTAGTCATATACTTCTCATCTCTAATTTTATGTTTGATAAATGATTCAAAATAACCCATCAATGCAAACTACACCACTTCATTGTTACTTTAAATACAAGTTGTGAAAATTAATAAATTTAAGATAACAAACTGTTAATTATACGACCAATTGTATTCAAAAGTCCATAAGTATAACGTTTTATATTATAATTTAGCATATGATTTTTATAAATGCTTATCTTTGCCTTCTGTTTAATCTAAAGTCAAATTTAGAATTCATAGTATGAAAATAGAAAAAGACATTGAAGACTTCGAGTCTCTTGGAAATAATCATATAGGAACTTCATCAGATACACCTATGAGAAGTGATGCCTTCAGACTTACCAATGAGGAAAAAATTGATATCATAAAGGATGATGTTCGCCATATCATGGAGACTTTAGGTTTAGACCTTTCAGATGATAGTTTGAATGGTACACCAACACGTGTTGCCAAGATGTTTGTGAAAGAACTTTTTGGAGGTCTAAATCCTGATAAAAAACCAAGCGCTTCTACTTTTGAAAACAAGTATAAATATGGTGAAATGCTAGTAGAGAAAAACATTACTGTGTACTCTACCTGTGAACATCATTTTTTACCTATAGTTGGAAAAGCACATGTAGCTTACATTTCGAATGGGACAGTGGTTGGGCTTTCAAAAATGAATAGAATTGTAGATTACTTTGCTAAACGACCACAGGTTCAAGAGCGCTTAACTATTCAAATTGTAAAAGAGCTTCAAACTGTTTTAAATACTCAAGATGTGGCCTGCGTTATAGATGCTAAACATTTATGTGTTAACTCACGAGGTATTAGAGATATTGATTGTAGTACTGTAACTTCAGAATTTGGCGGAAAATTTAAAGAGAAAGAAACACGAAGAGAGTTTTTGGATTATATTAAATTAGATACACAGTTTTAGTTTTTTGAGAAGCTGCTTGTCGTAAAGTTGTCCCTTTAATTTTCATATGTATTATGCACATATATTCCTTTGAAAAATTGGATGTTTGGAAAGAAGCTATTAACTTGGCAGTCAATACTTATAAGTTGACAGATTTATTTCCCAACGATGAAAAATTTGGATTGATATCACAAATGAGGAGAAGTGCTATTTCAATTTCGTCTAACATTTCAGAAGGAACCGCAAGACTCACAAACAAAGATAAAGCTCATTTTATGACTCTAGCTTATAGTTCAGCTTTAGAGTTATTAAACCAATCTATTATTTCAAAAGAATTAGACCTTATATCCGTTGAACAATATAACACTATTAGGTTTGAGGTTGAGTCAATTACAAATAAGTTAAATGCATTACGCAATCATTTCACAAATTCTTAACGACTTAACTAAAAACGCCAAACAACAAAAATGCAATTATTTCAGACACAACAGATAAAACTTTATAATACACTTTCCGGTCAAAAAGAAAATTTTAAGCCTATAAATGAGGGTCATGTTGGCATGTACGTCTGTGGCCCAACAGTTTATAGTAATGTGCATTTGGGCAACGTGAGAACCTTTATGTCATTTGATATGGTTTTCCGTTATTTAAAACATTTAGGATATAAAGTTCGTTTTGTTAGAAATATAACTGATGCTGGACATTTAGAAAATGATGCTGATGCAGGTGAAGACCGAATTGCCAAAAAAGCGCGTTTAGAAGAAATTGAACCTATGGAAGTCGTACAACGCTATACTGTAGACTTTCATAACATTCTTAACAAATTTAACTTCTTACCTCCTAGTATCGAGCCAACGGCTACAGGACATATTATTGAACAAATTGAAATCATCAAAACTATATTGGAAAAGGGACTTGCCTACGAGGTCAATGGTTCAGTCTATTTTGATGTTTTAAAATACAACCAGACCAAGCAATATGGCATATTAAGTAAACGTAATGTTGAGGATCTCATACACAACACACGTGAACTTGATGGACAAAGTGACAAAAAGAATCCACAAGATTTTGCCCTTTGGAAAAAGGCCGAACCGCAGCACATTATGCGTTGGCCATCACCATGGAGTGATGGATTTCCTGGGTGGCATTTGGAATGTACGGCTATGAGCACTAAATATCTTGGCGAGCATTTTGATATTCACGGTGGTGGTATGGATCTAAAATTCCCGCATCACGAATGTGAAATTGCCCAAGGCGAAGCTTGTAATGATGCATCACCTGTAAACTATTGGATGCACGCCAATATGCTAATCATGAACGGGAAGAAGATGGCAAAATCTACAGGGAATTATATTTTACCTAATGAAATATTTTCTGGAGACAATCCGCATATCACAAAAGCCTATGCTCCAAGTGTAGCGCGATTTTTTATGCTACAAGCGCATTACAGAAGCATTTTGGATTTCACCAATAATGGGCTTTTGGCAAGTGAAAAAGGGTTTTACAGGCTAATGGATGCCATCAATATTATGGACGAACTAAAAGCTTCAGAATCTTCCTCTATCAATATTTCAGATTGGAAGCAAAGTTGTTATGATGCCATGAACGATGACTTCAATTCACCTATTCTCATTGCTAATTTATTTGAAGGCGTTAAATTCATCAACCAAATCAAAGAAGGACAGGCAAGTTTAACACAGGATGATCTTGAAGCCTTCAAGACTACCATGAATGCCTTTGTTTTTGATATTTTAGGATTAGTGAATGTAACCAAAGTTGAAACTGACACTGATAAACTTTCTGGCGCTGTTGAGCTTTTAATAAAAATACGTCAAGAAGCCAGAGCTAACAAGGATTTTGCATTATCTGATAAAATTCGTGACGAACTCGCCGAGGTTGGGATCCAACTTCAGGATGGTAAAGAAGGCACAACGTTTTCGACAAATTAGGTTGATTTAAAATGTTAAGGTATCCCAGCTTAACATCTACCAACTAAACAAAGTTCATATTGAAAAAAATACTCATATATCCCTTTTTACTTTTAATAAAAGTGTATCAAACCCTGATTTCTCCTTTAACTCCTGCAACTTGTCGTTTTCAGCCCACTTGTTCTCATTATGCAAAAGAAGCACTTGAAAAACACGGATTGCTCAAAGGTGGTAAACTGGCATTAAAAAGGATTTTTAGTTGTCATCCTTGGGGGAAATCCGGTTATGATCCTGTTCCAGAAAAGGATGACAACTAATCCCTTGCGCCAGCTCGCCCATTCGCTAAAAATGTATACTATACATTTTCTTTACGCTCTGTCGCCTTGGGGGAAATCCGGTTATGATCTTGTTCCAGACAAAAAAGATTAATTAACAATTCCTTGCCTGCTGGTCAATCACAAAATAGTATATTTACCAAAGTAAATTAACAATTATGTACCTATTAAAATTTGTTTGGGATCCATCTAAAGGCATCCATCTGTTTGGCGATTTCACACTTCATTATTATAGTATGATGTGGATAATTGCCTTTATACTTGGCTTTTACATCACAAAACGTATTTATAAAAATGAAGGTCAAAGCAGTCAGGCCCTAGATTCCCTATTTATCTATTCGGTGTTAGGGATTATGCTTGGTGCTCGATTAGGCCATGTGATTTTCTACCAGCCCGAACTTTTTAAAGAAGATTTTTTTAGCATCTTTTTACCTTTTAGTTTTAAAGGAGGAATGCATTTTACCGGTTTTAGAGGCCTTGCTAGCCATGGTGCTGCTATAGGTATGATTATTTCCATGTATTTATATAATGAGAAGGTACTTAAAAAGTCGCTCGTTTGGATATTGGATCGCGTAGTTATACCAGTTGCATTAGGTGCTGTTGCCATAAGAATTGGAAATTTTATTAATTCTGAAATCATAGGTAAAGCAACAGAATCAGATTTTGGAGTAGTATTTAAGCAATTAGGTGAAGAATTTCCACGTCATCCTGCTCAACTCTATGAAGCATTTTGTTATGTGTTTGTCTTTTTAATACTTCTATTTGTGTACTGGAAAACCAACAAAAGTAAGCAGGAAGGTTTTCTATTTGGTCTGTTTTTAGTGTTACTTTGGGCTGTTCGTTTTTGTGTAGAATTCGTAAAAGAGCCTCAAGGTGATGAATATATCAGCTTTTTAAACCTCAATACAGGACAGTGGTTAAGCATTCCATTTATTTTAATTGGTTTATATTTTATGTTTGTTCACAAACCAAAACAAAATTAAAAATTGCGTTTCATAAAAATTTTAAACATAGTAGCTTTTTTAGGTGTTTTAGGTTTAACTACCTTATCATGTAAAGAAGAAAAAAGCAAATCGAAAATAACTCCGGTCACCATTGAGTTTAAAAAAGAAGGCGAATTGATGCTTTTAAAAGCGGAAACCGATTCGGTTATAGCTACTTTAGATATTGAAATTGCAGACAACGACTACGAAACCCAAACGGGATTGATGTACCGGCAACATATGAACACATCACATGCTATGCTGTTTATTTTTCCCGACTCTGATTACAGGAGTTTTTACATGAGAAATACCGAAATCCCGTTGGATATCATTTATATTGATAAGGATAAAATTATAGTGAGTATCTCAAAAAACGCTAAACCTTTAGACGAAACTGCGCTACCTTCAACAGCACCCGCTCAATATGTTTTAGAAGTTAATGCAGGACTTACAGATACCTGGGAATTACAACCTGGAGACAAGATACAATTTACAAAACTTTAGGAATCGGCTTATAGGCATAAACGAATTCTTGTTGTTGATCAGGAGTTAAAATAGTATCGATGTGTTCAAATCCATTTTTAATATAAAATCGGTCTAAACTCTGGTCTTCAATAGCCAACCACAAGCCTTGTTTAGGATAGAGTTCCTTTATTTTAGTTAACCATAGAGATCCCAAATTTCGCCCTCGATAAGGAGTCATTACATAAATAAAACCAAGATATATATTATCCTTTTTGAACAATTTCTTGGCTTGTTTTTCGTAATACATCATATCAGGAGGGCATTTAGAAAACACTAACCCTCCTGCAACAATCTGCTTTTGCTCAACAATTACATAAACTAATGTTGTGCTTTTAATTGCATCCCAATGTGGAACAATTACCTCCTGCCAGTCAGCAGGTAAAAGATTAAAAAACGCATGTGCTTTTGTTGTGAAATTTTTCAGTTTCATTGTATCTATAATAAGCCCCAAGACCAAAGTTTATCAGAATCTTCAAACCATCGATCACCAATGTCGGTTCTATAATAACTGTTATTAATAATGATGTTTTGAATTCTATTATACATCATTTTTTGTGCTTCTTTCATAGTTATACCTGTTCCTGTAACTAATACTGGTACACCTGTATTTCCGGTAATCAACCATTCGTTATTAACCATTTTTAAGTGAAACGGATGTACGCCTTCTTTTACATTTTTTTTGAATACAACAACAGCATCTTTTGAGAACAATTCGAATGTTTTTTTATCATCATAAGGAAAAGGAGGCACCACAATAAATGCACCAACCTGAAACCCCTTTTTCACATTGATTTTAAACTTTTGCCGTGTTGCAATTTTATAAAGTAGTTCACCAACAGGCTCATTAATCCCTGCTCTTTGAATAGAAACCTGTGGATAACCAAACCTTGATGTAAACTCTAGGGGATAAATCCCTTTGCCATTAACAATGCAATTAATATCAATATGACCAACAAATTTTTGCTTTGCTAAAGTAGATTCGAACTTTTTTAATGTGGCATCAAAAATGGGCGACTCATTAACCCAAAACATACTGCTACCCATTTCGCCGGTAGACACGCCTAATTCTTTTGGAAAGAATTTTTTATGTTCAAAAGTGATATTAATTGGATACAAGAACTCGGTCCCATTAAAAAATGCTGAGGCCGAAATCTCAACACCTTTCACCTTTCGTTGCAACTGAAAGGTTCCAAAATCATCACCCCAAGAACGTTCATAGGCCTTAAGTACTCTAATCACATCTAAGCCTTCATCATCACTTCCAACAAACAGTAATTGCTTTAATTCTTGGGTTTCGCCACAAGGTTTAATAACATAGGAATTTGGGTTTTGTTCGATGTATTTGATGGCTTCTTGAAAGCTAAAAAACTCTTTATAAGGCAGTGTTTTTACGCCATGCTTTTTAAGTTCTGACTGGCCAAAATCTCTATCCAACTCTAAATTATCAGTATACCTGGTACCTCCAATCACAAATTTTCCGGAGGCTCGCAAATCTTCACATTGTTGACCAAACCCAGTATAATCAAAAATGATGATATCTGCCCAATCAACATGTGCATTCCAGTTTTGAACTTTCTTAACAAATCCAAAACCAATTTCTCTAGAAGATCGATCTTCTATATACATTTTAACTTTATGGCCTTCAAGTGAAGTACTGTAGGCTATATCTAAAGTTTCTCCCCATCGAGAAACGAATAGAAACTTTTTAGGAGAGAATGTTGTAGTTTTCACCGCCTAAATATTCAAAAACTTTCATAGAACCAAAGGTGTCTTATCAAAGGCCAAAATTAGCTAAATAAGTAATTGAAAATTCAAATTATGAGAAATATATTTTTGTTTTGAACAAATAAAAAAGGTTGCCAAAAAATGACAACCTTTTAAATCTATTTTGATAATATTTTACTTTTCTTTTGGTGCTTCACCTTTATCATCCAAAGTGTCGTACATAATTGGAGTCGCGATAAATATAGAAGAATATGTACCAACAACAATACCCACAATTAAAGCGAATAGAAGTCCACGTAACGAATCTGCTCCAAAAATAAACATTGCAAATAACACCACTAACGTAGTAAGTGAGGTGTTTAATGTTCTACTCAAAGTACTATTAATAGCCGAGTTGATGTTAACCCCGCCTTTAAATCCAGATCGTTCGGCAATCACTTCCCTAATCCTATCGAATACTACAACCGTGTCATTTAAGGAATAACCAATAACCGTTAAGATGGCCGCAATAAATGCCTGGTCAATTTCCATGCTAAATGGCATGAATTTATACGTTAAAGAGAATACACCTAAAACGATAATAACATCATGGAATACAGCCGAAACCGCACCTAATGAGAATTGCCATTTTTTGAATCGCAATAAGATATAAAGGAATACGACTACCAATGATCCCAATACAGCCCAGAAGGATTCCTTTTTGATGTCATCGGCAATGGTTGGACTCACTTTACTTGAGTACATTTTTCCTATGTTGTTCTTTCCTTCTGAAAAATCGGCATATGATAGGCCTTCTGGTAAATAAGGCTTCAAGCTTTCAAACAACATGGTTTGAACTTCTTCATCAGCTTCTGCTGAATTTTCATCTACTTTATATTTAGTTGAAATTTTTAACTGATTGGCACTACCAATGGTTTTAACTTCAGCACTACCAAAAGTAGCATTCAAATCTTGGACAACTGTTTCTGGGTTTACGATTTGATCAAATCGAACCTGATACGTTCTACCTCCAACAAAGTCAATACCTTGATCTAATCCTTTTGTAAACAATGAACTTAAACTTACTATCAACAAAATACCTGATACAACGTATGCTATTTTACGTTTACTCACAAAGTTGAAGTTTGAGTTTCTAAAGAAGCCTTTGGTTATAGCTGTTGAGAAGTCTAATTTGCCGCCTCTATTTACATACCAATCCACTAATAATCTGGTAATAAAAATCGCTGTAAACAATGAGGTTAAAATACCGATCAATAACGTGGTAGCAAAACCTTTAATTGGCCCTGTACCAAACACGAATAATATAATCGCCGTTAACCCTGTGGTAATATTTGCATCTAAAATTGAAGATAATGCGTTGGCAAAACCATCCTTGATTGCTTCTTTTTGACCTTTCCCTTTACCAATCTCTTCTCGTACACGTTCAAAAATAAGTACGTTAGCATCCACCGACATACCTATAGTTAAAACGATACCTGCAAGACCAGGCAGTGTTAAAACAGCCCCAAGGCCAGCAAGCACACCAAAGATCAATAAAATATTGAGCATTAAAGCTATATCGGCAAATCCACCAGACTTACCATAGTATAGCACCATCCATATAAGCACTAATGATAAAGCTATTAAAAATGATTTAGACCCACTTTCTATAGCTTCTTTCCCCAAAGATGCTCCAACCTCATCAGCCTGAACAATATCTGCAGAAGCTGGCAATTTACCTGCTCTCAATACATTCGCTAAATCCACTGCTTCATTAACGGTGAATGAACCTGAAATTTCAGAATTACCGCCAGAAATGGCTCCAGTAGTTACGCCAGGCGCAGAATATACAATGTCATCTAAAACTATAGCAATTTGACTTTGCTGCGTATAGGCTCTACCGGTCATGGTTTCCCAAACTTTAGCACCTTTACCGTTCATTTGCATACTAACCGAAGGCTTACCTTGATTGTTGTATGATTGACGTGCATCTGTAATAACGGCTCCACTTAATTCTGGTTGGTTATCTCTGTTACCAATAAGTGCATAAACATTTACGGTTTCTATTCCAGTTTCTTTATTCAATTCAGGTAAACCAAAAGCAAATTTTGTGTAGCGTTGTTCTGCTGGCAAATTAGCCCTCACCTGTGGCATTTTTAAATAAGCCTCTAAAGTTTCCTTATCTTCTGACTTAACTGCAAACAATGCCGAAGGATCACTTTGAGGAAAAATCATGTCGAACAATGGGTTGACACCTTGTGGTTGAATCGAATCATTTGCAGTAGTATCTCCCAAAAGCGCATCAATTTGACTATCTGCACTCTCTTCAGTAGCCGTAGAGTCTTGAGCGACTTCAGCATCTGCCTGTTCTTCTCCAACTACAGCTTTTAAAGTTTCATTTGTTCTTACAAAGAAATCCCCTAGCTCTTGGCCATTTAACACATCCCAAAATTCTAATTGAGCAGTACTTTGTAACAGTTTTTTAATACGCTCAACATCTTTTGCACCTGGAAGTTCAACCAAAATACGGCCAGAATTTCCTAATCGCTGAATATTTGGAGAGGTAACCCCGAACTTATCAATACGTTTACGCAAAACCTCAAAAGCTGAAACAATAGATTCGTCAACTTTGGTTCTGATCACTTCTTTCACTTGGTCATCAGACATTGAGATATCTACATCGTCAACTAAAGTTCTGTTCGCAAAAATATCAGGCGACGCTAATTTTGTATCGCCTTTGATGGCATCAAATGCTGTGAAAAATGATTCCAAGTAAGGTTCTTGTGCATCTTTTTGAATTTCCACCGCATCTTCTAAAGCTCTGTTGAATATTGGGTCTTTACTGTTATTTGCAAGACCTTTCAAGATATCCTTTACTGAAATTTCAAGAATAACATTAATCCCACCTTTTAGGTCAAGACCAAGATTCATTGCTTTTTCTTTTACCTCATTATGGCTAAATTTAGCAATCAAAATATTAAAAACCTCTTTATTAGAGATAGAGTCTAAATATCTTATTTCTTCGGCACTGATTAAATCTGGGTCATCGTACTTACTTGTAGCAAATGCTTCTGCTTGGTCCTCTATTTGGTTGGCTTTAAACGTAAATGAAAGTTGATAAATACTTACCAATCCAAATAAGAGTGCAAACAGCTTTACTAATCCTTTGTTTTGCATTATTTTATAGTTTTAGGTCAAATTTTTTAACGCGCAAATATAGAATTTACAGCCGATTTGACAATTATTTTTTTTATGATATGAATGCTGAATAGTTTTTATCTTAAACTATTAAGCGTTTTATGAATGAGTGGTTGCTTTAATCCCTTAATGAATAGCGTGCTTCATTCTTGAGTTGAATGTGTAGGGCCCATTTTTATGCGTTTAACTTTAATACAATTCTTTAATCGCATAAAGTTTAGTATCATGCCCATATGCAATGGGACCTGCTCTAACTTCGGGAATTTGATGTGAATTATTGCCGGAGACAATAGCACTATAGTTTTGGAAATTATAAGATTCTTTTACAATTCCCTCATTTTTTATGACATAAAGCTCGTTAAACCAAAAATGAAAGTTAGGATTAACAAATCTGTTAGTTTCAGATTTGGGTTCTAACGCCAGTTTTCCAGAAGTACTTGACGCCGAATTTTTACTCTCTTGAATCTCATAAATATCGAGATTATACTTTACTGGAGGATTTTCTGAAGTTGGATTGATTGGTTGATGGCCTTCTTGAGTTGACACACAACCTAAATCTATACCGCTATCAGTAAGAAGCATCCTTTTTATATTAGATACATCGGTATTACTGTAGTAGGTTATTTTTAGACGTCCTTCGTCTTGTTCACTAATATGAATATCAACAACTCCAGCACTCTGTAACTGCTCACGAACAATGGCAAGCGCAGTTTGCGTTTCATTAGTCGTGACTACTTCTGAAGCAAATTGTAATACAATTTCTTGATTGGGTGCTTGTTGTTTTTGATTAGCAACAACACCAAATAAGGTAAGTAAAATAACTAAAGTACCAATGTACCATCTCAATTTCATGCGCCAAATATAACAAAAAATAAAGACTGTATTTCTACAGTCTTTACATTATCTATCTTAATTTTTAAAGTTTAAAATTATAAAAGATCATTTACTTTTCTCACGGCATCGGCACTTTCTTGCATATTTGCTTTTTCAGCATCGGTTAATTCAATTTCAACAATGCGTTCGATTCCGTTTCGTCCTAAAATCACGGGTACGCCAATACAAATATCATTCATACCATATTCACCTTCTAATAGCACAGAACAAGGATACATCTTCTTTTGATCGCATGCAATAGCTTGCACTAAACCACTAACTGCCGCTCCAGGTGCATACCAAGCAGATGTTCCTAGTAGTTTAGTTAAGGTAGCTCCACCAACTTTAGTATCTTCTTTTACTTGCTCTAAACGCTCCGAAGAGATAAATTTAGAAACAGGAACACTGTTACGAGTTGCGAGACGAGTTAATGGAATCATACCAGTATCACTATGCCCTCCAATTACCATACCATCAACATCACTAATTGGCGCATTTAAGGCTTCAGCCAAACGATATTTAAAACGAGCAGAGTCTAATGCACCACCCATTCCTATAATTCTATGTTTAGGCAATCCAGTAGCTTTATGCGCCAAATATGCCATGGTATCCATAGGGTTACTTACCACAATTAAAATAGTATTTGGAGAATGCTCGATTAAACTTGAAGATACTGATTTCACAATACCTGCGTTGATACCAATCAATTCTTCACGCGTCATTCCTGGTTTACGCGGAATCCCAGAAGTAATAACACAAATATCACTATTAGCTGTTTTAGAATAGTCATTTGTAACTCCGGTGATTTTAGTGTCGAACCCATTCAATGAAGCGGTTTGCATTAAATCCATGGCTTTACCTTCAGCAAAACCTTCTTTAATATCCAATAACACGACTTCACTTGCAAAATCTTTGATAGCAATATATTCGGCACAACTAGCGCCTACTGCTCCTGCTCCTACTACGGTAACTTTCATATGAAATTTATTTTAAATTGTGTTGACAAATAAGAGTGCAAAATTACAAATTATTATGCGGTAAATAAAAAAAGCACAAGATTATATCTTATGCTTTTTGATGAATATTGGCTTTTAGTTAAAAGGAAAAATTAATCCCTAGAGAAGCACTGTCAAATTCGGCGATTGAATAATCGGCATTAAGACCAAAAAAACCAAGTTTTAGGTTGGCACCAACAGTCGCTCTAACTCCTGAAACATCTTGTTTAATAGAAAACGGATCGACTATTTCTTCAGAAAAAACAATACCGTTATTTACGCGGTAAGTTCCTAAAAGATCAGTAGTAGATTTACCTGTAATATATCCTAAACCACCGTAAAAATTAATGATATTTAATTTAGTTCCTACAATAAGTTGTAGCAATAGTGTATTGACTTCTGTATTAATTTGTTGGTTTTCTCCATCTACAATACTCGAGTCTGTAAAATCATAACTTCCATTCAAATGGGTATAGGCAACCAGACCGGAAATGGCGACAGGAATAATTTTATCTGCTGGCAACCAAGAGGTAAAGTCTTGTTGAATTCCTGCACCATATAATCCTATTTTAGCATCCTTGGCATTAACTTCAGGGAAATAACGTGCTTTGACCTGCGTTCCCTTGAAAGGCGAAAAACTAGCTTGTAAAAATGCAGTAGGAATTAAATTAAAGTCAGTAGACCCTAGTCCTGTTGGCAATGTCAATTCAATTTCTTGATCCCCAAAAATAGGATCATCGTAAGTAACTATTATAGTAACTTCTGGATTATTATGACCCAAAGCAGTAGCTACATTTTTTGAACTACTTCCGTCCTTAAACTGAACATTTTCATAATCAGCTATATTCATTAAAAAGGATTTTTTTTCATCTTTAATAAAAGATGCATTTCCAATTAATGAAATTTCCACACCAAAGCGATGTGGTGTTTTTGCATTATTAAACCAGCCATTGTTTATTCCAAAGGCTAAACCTTCTGAGGCTGGAGCAATATAGTCTGTTGTGAATTGTTTGGCGTCCTGAACACCGGCGGCAAGAAGATCATCAATATTTTCTTGAGCATTACTGCAGAGCACAGTAAATACAACCGCAATTAGCGATAACTTTTTCATAGGTTAAGTAATTTAATTTTTTTTTTCAAATCTAATAAATTTAAAACGAATAAACGGATTTCAACCTCTAAAAATTGTATTTCATCGATTTATTTAACAAAATGCACAAAAAAACAGCTGCCCTTTACAGGCAGCTGCTTCTATTTAAATTATTTAAGCTTAAACTAAATTAACATTTGTTAGGCATCAATATTGGCGTAGATGGCATTTTTTTCAATAAACTCTCTACGTGGCGGTACCTCATCTCCCATCAGCATTGAAAAAATACGATCGGCTTCTCCTCCATTATCAATATTAACTTGACGTAGCGTTCTAAACTCTGGATTCATAGTTGTATCCCAAAGTTGTTCAGCATTCATCTCTCCAAGACCTTTATAACGCTGAATATTAACGCTACCTCCAAACTCTTCAGCAATGGTATCGCGTTCTTTATCGCTCCATGCGTATTGTTTTTTGTTTCCTTTCTTAATTAAATATAACGGTGGCGTGGCAATAAAAATATGGCCTGCTTCGATCAATTCTTTCATATACCTAAAAAAGAAGGTCAAAATTAGTGTCGCGATGTGACTACCATCAATATCGGCATCACACATGATAACGACCTTGTGATAACGTAATTTAGACAGGTTTAGGGCTTTACTATCTTCTTCTGTACCAATAGTTACGCCTAAAGCTGTAAAGATGTTTTTAATCTCTTCATTTTCAAAAACCTTATGCACCATCGCCTTTTCTACATTCAAAATCTTACCTCTTAATGGCAGAATGGCCTGAAATGCTCGGTCTCGACCTTGCTTGGCAGTACCTCCTGCCGAGTCTCCCTCAACTAAAAACACTTCACATTTTGCTGGATCTTGTTCTGAACAATCCGACAGTTTCCCTGGTAAACCGCCAATACTCATAACGGTTTTACGCTGTACCATTTCACGAGCTTTTTGAGCGGCGTGACGTGCTTGGGCGGCCAAAATCACTTTTTGAACAATAATTTTAGCATCATCAGGGTGCTCTTCTAAATAGTCAGTTAACATTTCTGAAACCGACTGGCTAACGGCTGCAGAAACTTCTCTATTTCCTAATTTAGTTTTTGTTTGTCCTTCAAACTGTGGTTCTTGAACTTTTACAGAAATTATAGCGGTTAAACCTTCACGAAAATCATCTCCGGCAATATCAAACTTTAACTTGTCTAACATCCCCGATTCGTCAGCATATTTCTTTAAGGTCATGGTTAAACCTCGTCTGAATCCTGATAAATGAGTTCCTCCTTCGTGTGTATTGATATTGTTTACATAAGAATGTAAGTTCTCGGCATAAGATGTATTATAAACCATAGCAACCTCAACTGGCACACCATTTTTCTCACCTTCAAATGCAATAACATCTTTCATTAATGGCTCTCTATTACCATCTAAAAATTTGATAAACTCTTTTAATCCTTCTTCAGAATGAAATGTCTCACCTTCAAAAGAGCCATCATCTTTCTTCATTCGTTTATCTACAAGATGAATAGTGATGCCTTTATTTAAATAGGCTAATTCACGCATTCTACTCGCTAAAGTATCATAGTTATACTCTAAAGTTTGGGTAAATATGGTCGAATCTGGCTTAAACGTAACTGTTGTTCCTCTTTTGTCAGTTTCACCAACAGTTTTCACAGGATACATGGCCTTACCACGTTCGTATTCTTGCTCCCAGATTTTACCATCGCGATAAACTGTTGCTTTTAAATGTTCGGATAATGCATTAACACAACTTACACCAACCCCGTGTAATCCTCCTGACACCTTGTAAGAATCTTTATCAAACTTCCCTCCAGCACCAATTTTAGTCATTACAACTTGAAGCGCCGATACACCTTCCTTTTTATGTAAATCTACAGGAATACCACGACCATCATCTTCGGTTGTAATTGAGTTGTCTTCATTGATGATCACAGTGATATTATTACAGTGTCCAGCCAATGCTTCGTCAATGGAGTTATCCACTACTTCATAAACTAAATGATGTAATCCACGGGTTCCAACATCTCCAATGTACATGGATGGTCGCATACGTACATGCTCCATACCTTCAAGTGCCTGAATACTGTCTGCCGAATAGTTGTGTTTATTAAATTCTTCCTTCATATATGTTGTAAATTATTTTGATTTGAGTTCAAAAAAAAATGCCACTCATGGCATCATTTTAGGATACTTACAAAGATAACAATTTAAACCGCTTTTAAAAAGCATTTCAGGCAATATCTCTTGAAATTATTAACATTTGTTAATTACTAAAAAGTGTCTTAAATCGCTTAAAAATGGTCTTAAATTGCATTTTACTGTTTTTTAACACTTTTACACAGCAGTAAAATTGACATAAGGCAATAGCGGGCAGATAATGCGCTTTTAGATTCCCTTTTCTTACTAAAAACAATGCAACAACTAAGGTGAAATGTTCACTAATGGCAAGCCACTAGAAAAAATGCCCAAAATAAATTATCTTTAAGGGAGATTTGAGGGGAAATGGAATTCAATATCTACAATTTATTAATTATTGTCGGCATAATTCAAGGCTTTCTATTTACGATAATTGTTGCGTTTTCAAAAAAATATCATTCTCGTAGTACATTTTATTTAGTAGCCTTGATTTTTTGCTATTCTTTAGGAAATTTAATGTACATCATTCCTGATATTGGTCTTATGTCTTTGCTAGACATGTATGCTTATTTGTACATTCCTTTAGCTGCAATTGATGGACCAATCATATATTTTTATGTAATCTATTTTTTATATCCAAAAAGAAAAGCCAAATGGTTAGAAAAATCAATATTCCTTCCATTCATAATTGCATTGCTTTTCACATTTTACTTTAGAGTTCAGGTATTGTTAGGAAATCATACAGTTGACCCGATAAACCCCAATTATAGAACACTTGTTCTTTTTACAGAAATGTTTTCGGTAGTTTTTAGTATTATTCTCCTAGGTATTTTGGTTTACAAGACAATTCATTTTGAAAAGGAATCTCAAACATTTAATAAGGAAATTGTACGCAACGACATTAAATGGTTAAAGATTACATTGATAATTATATGGCTTTTCACTTTTCTTTGGGCTTATTTAACAGTTCGAAATATGTACATTAAAAGTGGACAGGTAGTTTTCTATAGTTTATGGCTAGGATTGGCGGTAATGATTTATTGGCTAGGCCACGTTGGCATCTATAAGTATGGTATTATTTCAGATCGCCAAAAGATTAGAAATTATATAGATAAAGATTTGTCAGCATCTATAAAAGATTCTTTAAGCACAGATAATCCAATATCCAACCATAAGAATGAATACATTGAAGCCCTTGAAAATTTATTAATTCATGAAAAGAAATATTTGGATTCCAATTTAACCCTTGAAAGTGTTTCTGAAACTTTAAACATAAGTCCGAGTTATCTATCCCGCATCGTACATTCTGAATTGAACACCAGTTTTCCAGATTATTTAAACTCTTTCCGCATTAAAGAAGCTGAACGCTATTTGAGAAATCCGGAGTTTTCAAAATACACAATCACAGCCATAGGTTTGGAAGCTGGGTTTAACTCTAAATCTTCATTTTATGAGGTGTTTAAAAAAGCCACAGGCAAAACACCACTTACATATAAAAATGAAAAGCTATCCAATTAAGTTTTTAATTCGTGTTTTGACCTTTTAATAAAATTCAACATTTTAAATGAGTCCAGAATTTTGTCATTTACAAAAATCTGGAATCTAAAATCGATCTAAGTATCTAATTTTAAGAGACTTCAAATTTATTTCACTGTATTCAACCTTGTTAAGTTGTGGCATTTCATTTATTAACTTAAAATTCTTACACAATGAAAACACTTACTTCTATTTTCGTATGCCTCTTAATTTCTATAACCTTACAAGCTCAAAAAGTGATTACAGTAGACAATCGTGAAAACGCCGGTGCTGACTACACTAGTTTCTCTGATGCGGTTGATAATGCTACCGTAGGTGACACCATTCAAATACATCCATCCGCGACTGGGTATGGTAATAAAACAATTAATATAAGATTAATCATAGTTGGTATGGGGCATGACCCTAGCACTTCTAAAATTAATGAAACTGCAAGTGTAGGAAACATAACATTTGGGGGTATGAGTGCAAACTCTTTAATTACAGGGTTAACCATTAGTAATATAAGTGCAGCCGTTGGTAGTGACGCTGATAACATACAGGTAATTAACAATAAGATAACGGGATCTGCTATTACCGGAAGAGTAGATAATGACAATTGGATTATTGAGGGAAACATATTTATCACCGCAACAGTAAATGTAGGTGGTTCTAACAATTGGAATGTGAAAAATAATATTTTCGATAACACTAGTAATTACGCAATTCAAAGCTTCGACAACACTTCAAGCTTTTTAAATAATATATTAATAAGCACAAGTGGCAACTTTGCAAATGGTTGTGCCGACCCTATTGTCAATAATAATATTTTCATTCTGGAAGGAACTGTGACTGATCTTAATTTAAGCAATTCAACAGTTGTCTACAATAATTGCCTAACACGCAATGTACAAGGACTGACGGTAACTACATTAAACGGAAGCAACAACCTTGATAATACAAATCCTGGTTTCTCTTTTGCATTTGGAGATATTTCAGACTTTTATAATAATGATTACAATGTTTCTGGTGCCGCTGTAAATGCAGGTACAGATGGTACAGATTTAGGTGTGCATGGAGCGATGTTCAATTTTGATTCTCAAGGCAGACCTGATTTATGGCCTTATATGACGTCTTTAGATATTTCTAATTCGTCTGTTCCTATGGGTCAAGATTTAAATGTAACCTTCACGGCAGAGAAAAAGAATTAGCTTTTTCAATTATTCAAAACTAATATTATGAAAAATCTAATCACCCTTGTACTACATTGCATTACTTTATTTGGATATGCCCAAATAGAACGAGCAGAGTATTTTATAGATACAGATCCTGGAATCGATAATGGAACGCCAATAACAATTAACTCACCGGGCTTTTCTATCAGCGAATCCTTTACAATAAATACCAATTCATTAAATAATGGTATTCATACACTTTACGTTAGAACAAAAGATGCTAATGATGCTTGGTCATTGTATTACAAACAGACGTTTTTGGTACATGACTTTACTGATACGACTACGCCATCACAAATTATTGCAGCTGAGTATTTTTTTGATACAGATCCTGGAACAAACAATGGAACTGCTATTGCAATAACGCCAAGTTTTAGTGTAAGTGAATCTTTGGCAATACCAGCTGCATTAAGTGATGGTATCCATACGCTTTATATTAGAACAAAAGATGATGAAGATCGATGGTCACTTTTTTATAAGCAAACCTTTTTAGTACATAGTTTTGCCGCTCCTTTACAAACGGCCATCAACCAATACGAATATTTCTTTGATTCAGACCCAGGCACTGGTGCAAGTGGTAATATTATAAATGTCAATCCATCAACTTTTAATCTTAATGAAGGGATTTCTATTCCATCGGGAGGACTTGCCGAAGGAGCTCATTATCTTCACATTAGAACTAGAGATGAAAACGGTGTATGGTCACTTTATGAAGTCATTGGATTTACCGTTACCGAAGCTTTAAGTATTGACGATAACATACTATTACTTACTAGAATATATCCAATACCTTCTAGTGAAGAAATTACCGTGGATACTAAAACTGTAACCACCGAAAGCATAAAATTAATTGATTTTACCGGTAAGGTGATTAAATCGTTTGAAGTGGATACAAACCTAAATAATATTGATGTTTCCAATTATGCAAAAGGAACTTATTTTTTACAAATTAAAACTGATAAAGGTATAGTAAATAAAAAAATCATCATCAATTAGGAATTGACACATAAAAAACCAACACCTATCTCTATTAGAGATTCTAGTAACTTATTGAACAAAAGTATAGCAATAAAAAAGACCAATGAAATTCATTGGTCTTTTATAGTTTAAGTAAGTCTATTTACAGTTATGCCTTCACATAAGCATCAGAATGCACTTTTGCTACTGCTCTACCCGACGGGTCATTCATGTTTTTAAAGGCTTCGTCCCACTCTAAAGCAATTTTGGTACTACAGGCTACACTTGCTTCTTGAGGCACGCATAAGGCCGCAGCATCACTTGGAAAATGCTCTTCAAAAATAGAACGGTAATAAAATTCCTCTTTGTTTTGTGGGGTTTGGATTGGAAATCTGAAATGGGCATTTTTGATTTGCTCATCAGAAATTTCAGAATTTACCATTTCTTTTAAAGTATCAATCCAACTATAACCAACCCCGTCACTAAATTGTTCTTTTTGTCGCCATGCTACGCTTTCTGGCAACATATCTTCAAAGGCTTTCCGTACTACCCACTTCTCCATGCGCTCTCCATTAATCATTTTATCTTGAGGGTTAATACGCATAGCCACATCCATAAATTCCTTGTCTAAAAATGGCACACGACCTTCTATACCCCATGCTGCTAAACTTTTGTTGGCACGTAAGCAATCATACATGTGTAGTTTTGATAGTTTTCGAACAGTTTCTTCGTGGAATTCTTGGGCATTTGGTGCTTTATGAAAATAGAGATAACCTCCAAATAACTCGTCTGCACCTTCTCCAGAAAGCACCATTTTTATCCCCATAGACTTAATCACACGCGCCATTAAATACATAGGTGTACTTGCACGAATGGTAGTTATATCATAAGTTTCAAGGTTATAGATTACGTCTCTAATCGCATCTAATCCTTCCTGAATAGTGAATTTTATTTCATGATGCACTGTGCCTATATGATCTGCTACCTTTCGAGCAGCGGCCAAGTCAGGCGAACCTTCCAATCCTACAGAAAAACTGTGCAATTGCGGCCACCACGCATCGGCAGTATCGTCAGTTTCAATTCGTTTTTGAGCATATTTTTTGGCAATTGCAGAAGTTACGGAAGAATCTAAACCTCCCGAAAGTAGTACACCATAAGGCACATCACTCATTAATTGCCTATGTACTGCAGCTTCCAATGCTTCTTTTATGGCTTTGATACTGGTTTCGTTTTCCTTTACAGCTTGATACTCGGTCCAATCGCGTTTATACCACTGTACAAATTTTCCATCCTTGCTTGACAAATAATGTCCTGGAGGAAACAGTTGAATTTTTGTACAAACACCTTCCAATGCTTTTAGCTCTGAAGCGACATAAAAGGTCCCGTTTTGATCCCAGCCAATATATAATGGTATAATTCCCATGTGATCACGAGCAATAAAATACTCATCTTTTTCAACATCGTAAATCGCGAATCCAAAAATACCATTCATTTCGTCAACAAAATCTACTCCCTTTTCCTTATAAAGCGCTAAAATCACCTCACAGTCGCTTTCAGTTTGAAACTGATACTTGCCCACAAATTGTTTACGCAATTCTCTATGATTATAGATTTCACCATTGGCAGCTAAAATCAGTTTTCTGTCTTGACTAAATAAAGGTTGTTTTCCTGATGCCGGATCAACAATAGCTAGACGCTCATGGGCTAAAATAGCTTTATCATCACTGTAAATTCCGCTCCAATCTGGTCCGCGATGACGAATTCGTTTTGACATCTCCAACAATTGAGGTCTTAAGTCTTCAGACTTTTGTTTTAAATCAAAGGCACATACAATACCACACATAATTCTTTCAGTTTAATATCATTATTGATGCAAATATTGTATTATAGTTTAATATATAAAACATAAACATCATATTAACTTACAATTTAAAACTAAATCTACGATATACATAATAATTAATAACTAAATTACAATCTTTGAATACTTCCACATTAAAATTGTAAACTTTAAATGTATTTATCGACTAGAAATCAATTATAATAATGTATTTAACAAAACATTAAAACACTTTTTCGAACAATTCTCTAACTTTAAGAATTCTAAAAAAACAAACACATTATGAAGACATCAAAATTACTTACAACCATTTCATTTGCAATCGTTATGCTATTTACTGTTAACGTAAATGCACAAAAATTTTCTGGATTAGATAAAAGTCCAATGGATGCAGCAGCCTACCCTTCAAGCTACAAGGATGCTAACAAAACTGTAAAAGTGGTCTACAGCCGACCACAACTTAATGGACGATCACTAGATAAACTAGCACCAAATGGCAAAGTTTGGCGTACTGGCGCAAATGAAGCAGCCGAGATTACTTTTTACAAGGACACCAATTTTGGAGGTAAAATGGTTCCTGCAGGAACTTATACCATGGCTACCATTCCTGGCGAAAAAGAATGGACAATTATTATAAATTCGGATGTAAACACTTGGGGATCCTATTTTTATGACGAATCTAAAGATGTTGCTAGAGTTACTGCACCTGTAAGCATGGGTGATGAATCATTAGAAGCCTTTTCCATTGCATTTGACGACAATGGCGCTATGCATATTGGATGGGACAAGGTAAGAGTTTCAGTACCCACCTCATCGAAATAATTAAATTTCAGTTATAAAAAAAGCCTTGGAGAACCAAGGCTTTTTTTTATGGAATATTCAAATATTTATGGGTTTGCAAGGATACTTTCCATTTTGGATTTGCCATCACATAATCAACAATTTCAGGAATCATTTTATCGCGTTTGCTCCATTCGGGTTGTAAGTATAAAATACAATCTTTATTAACTTTAGCAGCTTGTTCCTCGGCAAAACGAAAATCGTCTTTATTATATACAATGCACTTTAATTCATGTGCTTTATCATAGATCTCCTCGGTTGGTAATTTCAATTTTTTAGGAGATAAACATATCCAATCCCAAACTCCTGTAAGTTTATAAGCTCCAGAAGTTTCTATATGTGTTTGTAAACCTTTAGACTTTAATTGGGTGGTTAGCTCGGTCATATCCCAAGTTAAGGGTTCACCGCCGGTAACCACTATGGTATTACTATATTTAGCCGCATTCTCAACGATTTTGGAAGTTTCGGTAGGAGGATGCAATTCGGCAAGCCAACTTTCTTTGACGTCACACCAGTGACACCCAACATCACAACCTCCAATTCTCACAAAATAGGCCGCAGTTCCTTTATGAAAACCCTCTCCTTGGATGGTATAAAACTCCTCCATTAAAGGCAATAATAAGCCCTTATCAATTAATTCTTGTCGTTCGCTTCGTGTCATAGGCTGCAAAGATACTTCTTAAAATTTGAAGTTAACAGCTTAAGTTTGAAGATTTCATTTGGCGGCAATAACATCTATTTCTATGCTTGCATTTCCTGCCAAGCCAGATGCTGCAAAGGTTGTTCGTGCAGGCTTTTTTATAAAATACTTTACATAAACTTCATTGAAAAGCGCAAAATCATTAATGTCCTTCAAAATAACGGTGCATTTCACCACATTCTCTAGCTCTAAATTATGATGCTGCAAAACGGCTTGAATATTTTCTATAACTTGTTTGGTTTCGGCTTTAATTCCTCCCTCTACCAAATTTCCACTTTTGTGATCTTTACCTATCTGACCTGTCAAGAATAACAAACCATTAGTTTCAACTGCATCACTAAACGGAGCATTGAGTCTGCTTGTCTCATGTGACTCATGAAACACTGTTACAGTAGTGTTATTTTCGCAATTGATAAGAATTAAAAAAGCGAACAATGCCAAATAATAAACCGGTTTTTTCATTTTATTAGATTTTAAACTTGATTAAAATTACACTATTTTTATACAAAATTTTTGAGGCATGAACAGAAAAGACGCATTTTTTAATCACATTACAGAAGGTAATACCAATAAAGGAGACTTTATAACATTAGGATCAGCCATGTTAGACGGCGAAACCGTAAAAAATGCTTTTGTCAATGTTCCCTTGAAAACTATGAATCGCCATGGCTTAATTGCTGGTGCCACAGGAACCGGAAAAACTAAAACATTACAGGTTTTAGCTGAAAATTTAAGTAACAAAGGCATTCCTGTGCTTCTTATGGATATTAAAGGCGACTTGAGTGGATTGGCTCAACCTAGTCCTGGCCATCCAAAAATTGACGAACGCCACAACCTCATTGGACTTCCATTTGAAGCCAAAGCTTTCCCTGTTGAAATTTTGACCTTATCTGAACAAGATGGCGTTAGATTACGCGCAACTGTAAGCGAATTTGGTCCAGTATTATTATCTCGTATTTTAGATTTATCCGAAGTGCAATCAGGCATTGTAGCAGTTATTTTCAAATACTGCGATGATAACAAATTGCCTTTATTAGATTTAAAAGATTTTAAAAAAATCTTACAATTTGCCACTCAAGAAGGCAAAAAAGAATTTGAAGAGGCCTATGGTCGAATTTCAACCTCATCAACCGGAGCCATTCTACGAAAAGTGGTTGAACTAGAGCAACAAGGTGCCGATTTGTTTTTTGGGGAAACATCATTTGAAGTTGATGATTTATTGCGTGTTGATAAAGATGGAAGAGGCTATATTAATATTATTAGACTTACCGACATTCAGGATCGACCAAAGCTATTTTCAACCTTTATGTTAAGTCTACTGGCCGAAATATACTCGACATTTCCTGAACAAGGTGATAGTGATCGACCAGAATTAATTATGTTTATTGATGAAGCCCATTTAATTTTTAATGAAGCTTCAAAAGCGCTTCTTAATCAAATTGAAAGCATTGTTAAACTTATTAGAAGTAAAGGTGTTGGATTGTACTTTGTCACTCAAAACCCTACCGATGTCCCCGAAGCTGTTTTAAGCCAACTAGGACTTAAAGTGCAGCATGCCCTTCGCGCTTTTACTGCCAAAGATAGAAAAGCTATCAAACTAACGGCTCAAAATTATCCAGACACGGACTACTATGAAACTGCCGAGATATTAACAGCTTTAGGTACTGGTGAAGCACTAGTATCTGCACTTAACGAAAAAGGGCGCCCAACCCCGTTGGCAGCAACTATGATGCGTGCACCTATGAGTAGAATGGATATTTTAACTGACACGGAGTTAAAAAGCCTGCTTTCCGATTCAAAATTGGTTAAAAAATATAACGAAACCATAGACCGAGAAAGTGCCTATGAACTCTTGAACAAAAAAATTAAGATTGCCGAGGCCGCAGAAGCAAAGGAAAAGGCTAAAGAGGAGCGTGAGGCCTTAAAAAAGTCCGAATCCAAATCTAGAACCACAACCAGACGCCGAAGCTCAACCATGAATCCTGTGGTAAAAGTTTTAACTAGTGCAACTTTTATACGCAGCGTATTTGGAATCCTAAACAAGGTGATGAAAAAATAGTCTTGACAAATAAAATTAATAATTAATAAAACGAAATCCTCCAATGAATAAATCACTATTAGGTCTAATTATTTTAGCACTTATTGCCTTTAGCTGTAAAAAAGAAGTTGATCCATTTTTAATCAGTAAACATCATATTGGATTATTGACCGATTCTACTCAAGTCAAAGATCTTGAACTCGTTTTCCCTAATGATTCTATAGTTAAACCTATAAAAGGAGACGAGTTTTCTGGAAGTACAAATGACATAAGTATTTACGAAAAAGGCGGAAAAGAACTTTTAATACTCGCACCAAATCAGGTTTTGGATTCTACTGCAGTAATAAAAAGTGTGCAAATTATGGATTCTAGATATAAGACCGAAAAAGGTATTTCTACATTGAGTACTTTTAAAGATATTGATCAAAACTATAAAATCTCTCGAATTAATAATTTAATTAACTCTATAGTCATTACAGTAGATGAGATAAATGCATCATTCACCATTGACAAAAAAGAATTATCTCCCGATTTAAGATTTGATTTAAGTTTAAAAATTGAAAAAATACAAATTCCAGATAAGGCCAAAATCAAATATTTTTTTGTTTATTGGAATTAAACATAGCAACTCATAATATATGAATCGATTCATTTCAAAAATATTAGTTGCAATTGCTCGAAAACGTATCGAGGCAAAGCAAACTTCCAGACCGGCAACCAATAAACAAATTGTGCCGATGGTTAGGGTTTTGCACGTTGAAATGGTTCATGCTATAAAAGAATACATTTTCATAATTTTAGGTGTGTTTTCTGCTGGTTTTGGACTAAAAGGGTTTTTACTTCCTAACCGTTTTATAGACGGTGGGGCTACAGGGATTTCGTTATTGTTAGAGAATATTACACACTTAAATTTAAGTTCCCTCTTAATTCTTGTTAACCTCCCTTTTATTATTCTTGCATCTAGGACATTCAGTATGAAATTCGCCATTAAAAGTATAATTGCTATTGCTTTTTTAGCCATTGTAGTACACTACGTAGAATACCCAACCATAACAGATGACAAGCTCTTAATTGCCGTTTTTGGAGGATTCTTTTTAGGTCTGGGTATTGGAATGTCTATGCGGGGAGGCAGTGTTATTGATGGAACCGAAGTACTTGCTATATTCTTAAGCCGAAAACTATCCATTACTGTAGGTGACGTGTTACTGCTTATCAATATCTTTATCTTTTCATTTGGTGCTTATATTTTATCAGTTGAAATTGCTTTGTATGCTATTCTTACCTATTTAGCGGCCGCCAAAACCGTAGATTTTGTAGTTGATGGTGTCGAAGAGTATGTAGGTGTCACTATTATTTCAGAACGGCATGAAGATATTAGAATCATGCTTATTGAAAAATTACAGCGTGCTTGCACAATTTATGCTGGAAAAGGAGGTTTTGGCACTAGTGGAAAAAGTTATGATAAGGATATTATTTATACTGTTGTCACCCGTTTGGAACTCGCAAAATTACACACCGAAATAGATAAAATTGATAAAAAAGCCTTCACTATAATGGGATTGGTGAAAGATTTAAAAGGTGGAATGATAAAGCGTAAACCTCTTAAATAGTTTTTGGTGTTTAGTGAAAATTAAGTTTTAATGAATAAAAAATATTCCATACAAAAATTACCATTTGTTGTTCCTACTACCGATGGAAAAATAATCAAAGAACATTTTGGATTGGCAACTGATGGCAACTCAAATATTAGCATTGCCCATATGACAGCCCCCGCTGGTTGGAGCGAACCGTTTCAAACTCCAGAATTTGAAGAGTATACTTTTATCATTAAAGGGAAAAAGCAATTCATAATTGAAGGTGAAACCCTTGTATTAGAAGCTGGTCAGTCTATTAAAATTGAAAAAAACACAAGAGTACAATATTCAAATCCGTTTACTGAACCTTGCGAATATATCGCTATTTGCACGCCTGCATTTTCAATGGATCTAGTTAACAGAGAAGACTAATGGAAAAATATTTAGTACATACCATTGGAAAATTCTACAATGTGATAAGTTACATATCAGCATCCTATGCTGGTGATAAGGCCATTAGCCTATTTACAAAACCCAGAAAAGGACAAATTACAGAAGAGCAGGACGAATTTTTAGGCACGGCATTCCAAGAAGAACTTCAATTTGAAAAAAAGCCGATTATGACTTACCGTTGGCTGGGGAAAAAGAAAACCATTTTGTTGGCTCATGGCTGGGAAAGTAATTCGGCACGATGGAAACCTCTGGTTTTTAAGCTAAAAAACAAAGGATTCAATATTATTGCTTTAGATGCACCGGCACATGGGTATTCCAAAAACAATTCGTTTAATGCCATATTATATTCCGACTATATAAACGTGGTAGCCCAACGTTTTCAACCCGAAATCATTATAGGTCATTCGGTTGGTGGTATGGCTGCAGTATTTTGCCAAAATAAATACAAACTGAAAAGTGTTCAGAAATTAATTTTATTAGGAGCGCCTTCAGAATTCAAGAATATACTTAAGCGTTATACCGATATGCTGGGTTATAACGAACGAATTGTGAACCAACTAAACTCCATTATTATTGAACGTTTTGGTAATGACCCTAACAACTATTCAACTGCAAAATATTTGGAATCTATTAACTCGCAAGGATTGATAATACACGACGAAGACGATGATGTTATTCCGTATACTGAAGCTATTCAAATCAAACAAAGTTTTAAAAATAGCAAGTTGATTACTACCAAAGGGTTGGGACATTCGTTAAATAACGAAACAGTTGCATCCTTTATTTCTGATTTTATAGAAGCATAACTGCTATCTTTGCGGTATGGAAGAGCAACTCACACGACTCAATAAATATTTAAGTGAAGCTGGTTATTGTTCGCGCCGTGCTGCCGATAAACTTATCGAAGAAGGACGCGTAACCATCAACGGAACCGTGCCCGAAATGGGAACCAAAGTAGCACCCAATGATGAAATTCATGTCGACGGGAAGTTAATTACAAAAACTAAACAAGGATTTGTGTACCTCGCATTTAATAAGCCTATTGGCATAGTTTGCACCACAGACACCAGAGTTGAAAAAGACAATATCATAGATTTTATTAACTATCCTAAACGGATTTTTCCAATTGGAAGGTTAGATAAACCAAGTGAAGGTTTGATATTACTAACCGATGATGGTGATATCGTCAATAAAATTCTTCGTGCCAGCAACAATCACGAAAAAGAATATATAGTTACCGTAGACAAGCCCATTTCACAAACCTTTGTAGAACGCATGTCTAGTGGTGTTCCTATTTTAGATACCATAACCAAGCCCTGCGTGGTTGAAAAATTAGGCTCATATGAATTTAAAATCATTCTTACCCAAGGACTCAATCGGCAAATTCGTCGTATGTGTGAGTATCTAAATTATGAGGTCCAAACTTTAAAGCGAGTACGCATCATGAATATTAAACTGGATATTCCTGTCGGCAAATATCGAGAGCTCACAAATGATGAATTCAAAGCACTTGAAAGCCTATTAGAACATTCTTCAAAAACATTTAAACCTAAATACAA
This sequence comes from Geojedonia litorea, assembly GCF_042654525.1. Lineage (NCBI taxonomy): Bacteria > Pseudomonadati > Bacteroidota > Flavobacteriia > Flavobacteriales > Flavobacteriaceae > Geojedonia > Geojedonia litorea. The sequence continues at coordinate 65,466 of NZ_JBHSGP010000004.1, read as the reverse complement.
ACGAAATTCTAAAAACTAAGCGCTATGTCAACACTTTCACCATTTCATGTAGCCATACCTGTTCACAATCTTGATGAATGCAGAACATTTTATCGCGATGTTTTAAATTGTGAAGAAGGTCGAAGTAGTGACCACTGGGTCGATTTTAATTTTTTTGGGCATCAACTGGTGATTCATTACAAACCAAAAACTGAAGCCGACTTACATACCAATCCTGTTGATGGAAAGTCAGTTCCAGTTCCGCATTATGGTGTGGTTTTAGAATGGGACATTTTTCAAAGCTTTTCTAAAGATCTTAAACAAAAAGGCATTGAATTTATCATTGAACCTTATATTCGTTTTGAAGGTCAAGTTGGTGAACAAGCTACCATGTTTTTTTATGACCCAGCTGGAAATGCTTTAGAATTTAAAGCGTTTAAGGATTTAGGGCAGTTGTTTGCTAAATAAGCTCGTTACTCAAGCATCTTATTTATACCTCCAACTCGTTAAATCTGCACCTTCAGGAGCAGATTCCAAAATACGTTTCATGATTTTTGGCACATACATGCTATTGTAGCGTAATCTAGAAATATAGTTTGGATTTTCTTGGTCGCCATTCCAGCAGTGCTCGGCACGATCACCATAATCCACTTCGCCATCATAATAAGGTTCAGTGGTGTTTTCCAAAAAGTCTTCCATAAGATACACAGCATTGTTTAGGTAATAATTATCCATGTCGCCACAATAAATATGGATTTTTCCTTTAAGTTTTTCACCCAATTTGTCCCAATCCCTTGTGAGAATATGCCGAAGATCGTAATTTTCTTTCCAGAATTTGGCAACCTCATGGTTAATATCGCCTGTATATTTATCCCATAATCGCACAGGATAACCATCTTCGCCTTGAGGGGAATAGGTAGCTTCCCAAATATCATATTGTCCCCCAGAACGCGACTTATCACCTAGCACCAATTCTAAATGATTGAAATCCTTAACCGTTGCACTCACATTGCCCAAATAGTCTCGATGCCCGGGAACTTCAAGAGTTTTATGCTGACTCTCCACATAATAAGCATTTTTATCTTCATAAATATTATTGAGGCAATAGGCTCTAAAATCTATCGGGTCTGGACAGGCCGCAAAACAACCATTATACTCATCAGGATACTTCACTTGCACAGCCAAAGCCTCCCAACCACCAGTAGAACCGCCATACAAAAAGCGTGACCAGCCTTCGCCTTGGCCTCTAAATAGTTTTTCAATGTAAGGGATCAATTCATAGGTAATGGCGTCACCATAAGGACCTTGACTAGCTGAATTCACTGCATAAGAATCGTCATAATATGGTGTTGGATGCTGAATTTCAATAATCAAAAACCGAGGGAAATCAGGCTCGTTCCAACGTTTATAAAAATCATAAGCTTCTTGTTGCTGCATGATGTTATAGCCTTCCACACCAAAACGTGCCGAATAATCGGGTTTTAAGTTAGGATCTGGTGGTGTGGTTCTGAATCCGCCAAAATCATCTGGAAAATGTCCATGAAAAATCATTAAAGGGTATTTCGCTTCGGGATGTTCGTTAAACCCTTTCGGCAATAAAACATGTGCTCCTAAATACATATCACGACCCCAGAATTTAGACAATAAATCCGATTTCATTTTAATATGTTTGACCCATTCCGTATCCTCTGGGGGGGCAATTTCTGGAATGACCTGATCCAATACAACATTGACAGTTTCGAAGCCTTTTTGAGTAACCTTCACTTTTACGGGCGTACTATACAAATTTCCGGGTGAGGTATTCCAATGCTGGCCTTCGCCATTATCCATAGGTAATTTAACCGTATGGCCTGTAGATAAATTAAAGGTTTCATAAACGTGAAGTACGGCCTGAACAAAATATTCGCCAGGTTTGATTTGTTGTAAGCTTTCGTAAGGAAATCCGAAGACGGTTTCATCAAAACGCACTTTGTTATTAGGTTTCAATCCATCTACATTTAAACCAAAAACAGGTTGTGCCTTTAGGCCTTCACTCACCTGAAAACGTGGTTCAGACTCATTGCTATCTGCAAAGATTAAAATTAGACGTCCGTCTAAGGGTTGAGCATTTGCTGATTCAGTGAAAGACACCTCAACAGTAGCTTTATGGATAGTTTCGGTGTATTTTGAATCACAGCTTAAAACAACAAAAGGGAGCAAATAACAAATAGATTGAAGTACTTTCATAAGGCTATAAATTTCCTGAAAAGGTACTCAATTATTTAAAATAAAAAGTGTTTTTGATACTTAAAAAACACTTTTAATCATGGTGAAGTTCTCTTGCCAACAAGGTGTTTTTAAGTAGCATGGCTATGGTCATTGGGCCTACACCTCCCGGAACTGGCGTAATAAAACTTGCTTTTTTACTTACGTTTTCAAAATCGACATCACCTGTAATTCTATAACCTTTTGGTGAAGATTCATCCGCTACACGAGTAATACCAACATCGATTACTACGGCATCGTCTTTGACCATTTCGGCCTTTAAAAAGTTTGGCACCCCTAATGCCGAAATAATAATATCAGCTTGAGATGTAATTTGTGTGATATTTTTAGTGTGGCTATGCGTTAAAGTCACAGTTGAATTTCCTGGAAAACCTTTACGTCCCATTAAAATACTCATAGGACGACCCACAATATGAGAGCGACCAATAACCACGGTGTGTTTACCTTTAGTTTCCACACCGTATCTATCTAGCAATTCCAATATCCCAAAAGGTGTTGCAGGAATAAAGGTAGACATATCCAAGGCCATTTTTCCAAAATTCATAGGGTGGAAACCATCTACGTCCTTATCAGGATTTACAGCCAATAATACTTTTTGTGTATTGATTTGAGGTGGTAAAGGCAATTGAATAATAAAACCGTCAATATTTGGATTCTCGTTAAGTTCTTCAATTTTATCCAACAATTCAATTTCGCTTGTTGTATTGGACATTCGCACCATAGTGGATTCGAACCCAACACGTTCGCAGGCTTTCACTTTACTGGCAACATAGGTTAGACTAGCACCATCATTACCTACAATAACGGCCGCCAAGTGCGGTACCTTTTCGCCTTTGGCCTTCATTTTTTTTACCTGCTCGGCAATTTCATTTTTAATGTCGTTGCTTATTTTTCGTCCGTCCAGTATTGTCATTAGTTTGGTGTTTGGTGTTTGGTGTTTCGCGTTTGGCAAAAAAACCTATTTTAACTTTTAAAAAATTATCTCATATTCTTCATTGCTTGCATCATAGCTTTGCCTTTTCCGCCTTGCATCATCTTCATCATTTTGCTCATTTGGTTGAACTGCTTAAGTAATTGATTCACTTCTTGAACCGAAGTACCCGATCCCTTACCAATTCGTTGTTTTCTACTTGAGTTAATAATTGAAGGATTTGAGCGTTCATCAGGAGTCATAGAATGTATTATGGCTTCAATCCCTTTGAAAGCATCATCATCAATATCTACATTTTTTAGCATCTTACCAGCACCAGGAATCATTCCCATCAAATCCTTCATACTTCCCATTTTCTTGATCTGCTGAATTTGCTTTAGGAAGTCATCAAAACCGAATTGATTTTTGGCAATTTTCTTTTGAAGTTTTCGTGCTTCTTCTTCATCATACTGTTCTTGAGCACGCTCAACCAACGACACAACGTCACCCATACCTAAAATACGGTCGGCCATACGAGATGGATAGAACACATCTATGGCGTCCATTTTCTCACCTGTACCGATAAACTTAATTGGTTTATTGACTACAGACTTAATTGAAATGGCCGCACCACCACGAGTATCACCGTCGAGTTTAGTTAAGATAACCCCATCAAAATTCAAGATGTCGTTAAATGCCTTTGCAGTATTTACAGCATCTTGACCTGTCATAGAATCTACCACAAATAAGGTTTCTTGTGGTTGAATGGCCTTGTGGATGTTTGATATTTCAGTCATCATGGCTTCATCAACCGCCAAACGACCTGCGGTATCTATAATCACCACATTATATCCATTGGCTTTAGCATGTGCGATTCCAGCTTTGGCAATTGCAACCGGATCTGAATTGCCTTTATCACTATAAACCTCAACATTAATCTGTTCACCAACAATATGTAACTGATCAATCGCCGCTGGACGATATACGTCACAAGCCACTAATAATGGACGTTTTGTTTTCTTATTTTTAAGGTAATTGGCTAGCTTTCCGGAAAAGGTGGTTTTACCTGAACCTTGTAAACCAGACATTAAAATCACACTTGGATTTCCAGATAAATTTATGCCTTCAGCATCGCCACCCATTAATTGGGTCAATTCATCCTTTACCAATTTTACCATCAACTGTCCAGGTTGCAGCGTGGTCAATACATTTTGACCCAAGGCTTTTTCCTTTACGGTGTTGGTAAACTCTTTAGCAATTTTAAAATTGACATCGGCATCTAATAAGGCTCGTCTAACTTCTTTTAAGGTTTCTGCAACGTTTACCTCGGTAATGCTTCCGTGTCCCTTTAGAACATGTAAGGCTTTATCTAACTTCTCGCTTAAATTATTAAACATAGTTTTGCTTCTGATTTGAAAGATGCAAATTTAAGGATTTGTGATGTATTTATAAAGTAAATGAATGTATAAAAAAAGGACCGCTTAAATAAGCAGTCCTTTTAACCAACTAAATAAAACTAACCTGAAGAATGGACTCTTCATCGTTAACCTAAAACATTAATTTATAGTTTTTCAAAAACCAATATACGTTCAACGGTTCCGTTAGCACTATAATCTTTTAATTCGATTCTAGTTTCAGTAATCTCCTTAATTTTCCATCTATGATTAAATTCATTAAATGTAGATTCTGAACCAAAGTTTAATCCAAGATTTAATCCTTCATAACGATAAGGCAACCATGAACCATAATCAACAATTACATTGTTAGGGTTTAACACTTTAATTCCACCATTTTCTAAAAAGTTGAATCTGTACATGCTGTAGTCTTGGCTTTGAGGATTGGCAGCATCTTGATACATAGCTACTTTCCAAAGTCCATTATTTAATACACTTTTTATATAGCTAACATCTTGATCACCATCTGGGCAATGCTGCTTCAATATCATAATACTGTTTGGAGCTTCTAACTTAATAATATTAGGCTCTAGGAAGGTGATTAACCATTCTAATTGTAAATCTGGGCGGCCTTCTAAGTTTATTTGCAACACATACCCCGCGTTATAAGCAAATACACCCCATGTACCTGATACAAATTCTCCATTAATTCTAATCTTCACTACACCATCTGCAAAAAACTTTAATGGTGTGCCTATATATTGCGCTTCATTATCACTACCATTAACATGCAGTCTGTGAACTACCCATAAGCACTCTTTAAGAATATTTTCAATACGATCTATAGTTTGATCTACAACCGTATCACAAGATTTTTCCAAGATAATTCTATTTCCTCCTTGGGTAAATAATTTAATCTTACCAGGTCTAATTTGATAAACAAACCATTCTAAAGTGAAGTCAACTAAAGTATCAAACTCTAAAGTTATTTTAGCTCCATGGTTAGTTAAACGAGTTGACCAAGTACCAGTTAACATATCGCCATTTCTGGCTCTTACTTTAACCACACCATCTTCTCTGAATACCATAAGATATTCTCTGTAGTTATATGTTAAATCGTTTTCATTACGTCTAATATCATGAACAATCCATGGGCAAGAGGTTAATAGATTGTCTAAACGTTCTTTAGTAAAGTCGTCATCATTATGATCATTGTCATCATCTTCATCACATTCATCTTTAGCTGCATTAATTACATTCTCCAATTCTTGGTTATTATGAACTTCTACAGTTGACCCGTCATGGTAAATCATAGTTACTGGAAAGTTCAAACTTGCCAATACGCCACCTTCAAGATTCCTAATAAATCTAAACAGGGCTCTGTCATTTTCAATAGTTACCACATCGATGACCTGAAAATTAGCATTATATACTGAAATACTTAAGGGATATTTAAAATCAATACATTCAATATCATCATCTTCTTCGTTAGGACTTCTATGTCTTAAGGCATCTAATTCGGCGCGACTGTTAACCACAACTTCGGTATAATCGCTTAAAGTAACTGTAATGGGGAAAACTATTTCTACACTGTCTTCATCATCGTCGTATTCATCTAAAATTTCTTCAATACGCTCAAAATCGGCTTCAGAATTCACAGTAACTTGTACACCGTTAACAATAACGGTTATTGGTAGATTTACAGAAAACTCTTGAGAACCATCTATAATGTTATCAAAAGAACCATCATTTGTAGATGTTCTAGCCATTAAATTGGCAACATTAGATTCGGCCACAAAAGTTTCCTGTGCATCTGGCTCGGTAATTTCAATGACTTCATCCTGGCAGGATGTAAACATTGTAAGGGCAAAAAAAGGAAGTACGAAAAGTAAATTAAGTTTTGTTTTCATAATGTAGGTGTTTAAGTTTGACATTGCAATTTTAATATAGAACAGGATAACTTCTAAAATTCCTACCCTTGCGGATTAATTTTTTTTAAATTAGCCTAACCTAACTCACCATTTATGAGCAAGAACCTTTATGATAATATATGTGAAGAACGATTATTTTCGTCCATCTTCAATACATACTCAAAAGACCTTCATGACTTTTTATATTACAAATTTGGTGAACTATTTAATCCGAAAGACAAAGTTCAGGAAGCTTTTATTAAGCTTTGGGAAAACTGCAGTAAAGTTACGCCTGATAAGGCCAAAAGTTTTGTATTCACTACAGCCAATAATTTAATGCTCAATGAAGCAGCACATCAAAAAGTAAAGTTAAAATATGCTCAAACAAAACCCAAACACTATACTAATGAGACGCCTGAATTTATTATGCGCGAAAATGAATATGGTGAAAAATTACAAAAATCATTAGAAAATTTAACCGAAGCACAGCGTACCGCTTTTTTAATGAACAGAGTTGAAGGCAAAAAATTTAAGGAAATCGCAAGTCTTTTGGATATTTCGACCAAGGCCGTTGAAAAACGTATTTATGGTGCTTTGGATAAATTAAGAAAAGATATAGACGGCATTTAACTAGTAAATAGTATCTATTTTCAGTAGATAGAAGTATTTAAAGAGTATAGTATTTAGATTTTTTTTAATGTCAGGGTAGGAAAAAATAAAACTAACTTGTTATATAGATAATAAACGTGACGATGAAACGAGACGAATTAATACAAAAATGGTTAAACCATGAGCTTAATGCTGAAGAACTTGAGGCTTTCAAAAACCTTGAAGATTATGATGCATTAATGAACATGAATAGTCATTTGCAAGCATTTAAAGCGCCAGAATACGACAGTCATTCTGAGCTAGATAATGTATTAAAGCAAATTAAAACCAAGAAAACAAAACCACAAAACTGGGTACGAACTGCTTTACGTATTGCAGCTGTAGTGGTGGTTTGTTTTAGTGTGTATTATTCTATCACTTTAGATACCACCTTTTCTACTTTAGCTTCAAATAAAGAAACTAACATAGAATTACCTGATGCATCAACAGTATCGTTAAATGCCTTATCTGCGATATCATTTAACAAACATAATTGGAACAAGAAAAGAAAAGTCGAGCTTAAGGGTGAAGCATTCTTTAAAGTGGCCAAAGGTTCCACATTTGAGGTGGTTACTAAGCATGGAACCATTACTGTATTAGGGACACAATTTAATGTAAAACACCGCGATAATTATTTTGAAGTAATATGCTACGAAGGGAAAGTTGGAGTTAACTTTCAAGAACACCAAACAACCTTATTGGCTGGTGACAGCTTTTTATTCATTGATGGGAAATTGATTGCTAAAGAAAAAGAAAAACTTGCAACCCCTTCGTGGCTTAATAATGAAAGTCAGTTTATGAGCATGCCGTACAAACTGGTTCTCGATGAATTTGAGCGTCAATTTGGTGTGCAAATAAATTCAAGCAATATAGATACGTCCCAATTATTCACAGGAGGTTTCTCTCATTCAAATATGGAGCTCGCTTTAAAGGCAATTACCTTACCTTTACATCTTAGTTACAACAAAACAAATTCGACTATTACCTTAAAGCGTGACTAAAAAAGATGTTATATATCTTTTTATTCCTTTATTTTTTCTGAATTGTTTTTTGAGTCTATCAGCTCAAGACGTTCAAAAAGAATCACAACCCCTTACTGTTATTTTAAGAGACCTCGAATCTAAATTTGATATTACATTTTCTTACGCTGATGAAACCATTAAGGATAAATCACTTATTCCACCTAACCCCGAATGGTCACTATTAGAAACGATAGACTATTTAAAAGCTAATTCTCAATTAGATTTTGAAATTCTTGATAATCGCTTTGTTGTTATCAAAACCCAAAATGTTTCTCAAACTAAAAAGCGAGTAGAACAATTACCTGAAATCGTCATTAGCAACTATCTTACATCTGGTATTACTAAAACCAATAGTGGAACAGTTGTTATAAAACCAAAGTCATTTGGAATTCTTCCTGGTTTAATTGAACCCGATATTTTACAAGCCGTTCAAGCCCTTCCAGGTGTTTTGAGTACCGATGAAACCGTTTCAAATATCAATGTAAGAGGTGGCACCCATGATCAAAACTTATTGCTCTGGGATGGGATTAAAATGTTTCAGTCTGGGCATTTTTTTGGTTTAATTTCGGCGTACAATCCTTACCTTACAGAAAAGGTTAATGTATACAAAAACGGAACAAGTGCTCAATTTGGCGATGGTATTTCGAGTATTTTAGATATGCAATTAGCGAATGACATTGAGAATGAATTTGAACTTGGTGCTGGTTTTAACTTGATTAATGTTGATGGGGTTACTAAAATTCCACTTTCAAAGAAAATGGAGCTGCAGGTATCTTCTAGACGTTCGGTAACAGACCTTATTATCACGCCTACTTATGATCAGTATTTCAAACGCGTTTTTCAAGATTCTGACCTTACCAACAACCAAGGGCAAAACAGTAATACGATTTCAAAAAATGAATCATTTTACTTCTATGATATCACCTCAAAGTTATTATATGACCTTACTGAAAAAGACAGATTGCGTTTCAATTTTTTGACTATTTATAACAACCTTGACTATGAAGAGCAATCTAGAATTAATAATGTTGATGAGGTCTTAAACAGCAGCTTATTGCAACGTAATTTGGCCACAGGCATTTCATATACACGAGATTGGTCTGACCGCTTTATGAGCACGGCTCAAGTTTATCTTTCTAACTATAACCTTGATGCCACAAATTTTGATCTCAACAATAACCAACGCTTAATTCAAGAAAATGAAGTATATGATAGCGCCTTTAAATTAGATCTCGATTACACTATTAATTCTAACTTTAATCTATCTGGAGGTTATCATTTTTTTGAAACAGGAATCAGTAACCTTGAAGATGTTAACAATCCAGAGTTTAGGAGTTATATTAAGGAAGTCATTAGGAGCAACTCCATTTATGCTGAAGGTAAATATATCTCTAATAATAACAATACAAGTTTAAGGTTTGGAACCAGATTTAACTACATTAAAAAATTTGACAAAGTATTGGTTGAACCTAGATTAAGCTTTAACCAGCGATTTCTAAATTATTTTAGATTTGAAGTTTTAGGAGAATTTAAAAGTCAAACAACATCACAAATTATTGATTTACAGAATGACTTTTTAGGTGTTGAAAATAGACGCTGGGTACTTTCAAATAATAAGACAGAATCTAATACCCCTAATGGCAGTACAATCCCATCAAGCGTCCCAATCCCAATTATCAAAAGCAAACAACTTTCAGCCGGAATCCATTATAGCAAAAATAAACTTCTCATTAGTACAGAGGCCTTTATTAAAGATGTGAAAGGCATTACTACCCGAAGTCAAGGTTTCCAAAATCAATATCAATTTGTAAACGCCATTGGGAATTATCGAGCGAAAGGCATAGATTTTTTAATCAACAAACAATTTAGTGCTTTTAGTACTTGGTTGAGTTATTCCTATAGTAAAAACGATTACACATTTGACACATTAAATAATGGTGAAGCTTTTCCTAATAATTTAGATATTAGACATGCAGCCACATTTGCTGGCACTTATGCCTTTAACAATTTTAAACTGGCCCTAGGTGCCAATTGGCATTCTGGTAAGCCCATAACATTACCAAGTCCTGTTCAGGATAACTCTAATGATCGAATTGAATACGCTTCGCCCAATAATGCTCGTTTGGATGATTATATTCGAACAGATTTTTCTACGACCTATACATTTGAATTGAGCCCCAAAACTAATGCTGTTATCGGTGCTTCGATTTGGAATCTTCTCAATCAAAAAAATATCATCAATACCTATTACACCCTAGATGATGATAATAATATTTCTACCATTGAAAATCAATCTTTAGGTATTACACCTAATGTGAGCCTGCGTATTCATTTTTAAATGTTTTCTAAAATGATTATTTTTAAGGAGTTAATGCGCATTAATTTCAAACCAATCCATTCTTATGAAAACTTCTCTTATTTCAAAACCATCAAAATTTTTAACCATTGTATTCAGCTGTTTAACATTAGCTGTCGTTTTTCAATCCTGTAAATCGGATAAAAAAGAAGCAAAATCTGAAGAAGTAGAAAAGGAAAACGTCGTTGATATTCTTACAGAGAACATGGACTTCCAAATGCCGGACACTATTCCGTCAGGTTGGACCACTTTTCGCTATAAAAATGCGTCACCACAAACGCATTTTGTGCTGATAGACAAATACCCTGAAGGCAAAACACTAGACACTGTTATGGCTGTTGTAGTTCCAGTTTTTGATGAAGGCATGAAACTCATCAATGAAGGGAAGGCTGAAGAAGGCTATGCGGCATTCGGCAAACTACCAACATGGTTTGGTGAACTCAAATTTATTGGGGGTACTGGGCTAATTTCACCTGAACGCGTTGCCCAAACAACGATGAAATTAGAGCCAGGTAATTACATATTAGAATGTTATGTAAAAATGAGCAACGGTGTATTTCATACCTCAATGGGCATGGCAAAAGAAGTGGTTGTCACTAACGAAGATTCAGGTAATTCTGAACCTAAAGCCGACTATGCCATTGAAATCTCAAGTACAGATGGAATTGTTTTAAATGAGACCCCAAGCGGAGGCACTCATACGTTTTCAGTTTTTTTCAAAGATCAAATTGTTCACGAACATTTTCTAGGTCATGATGTTAACCTAGCAAAACTAGATGAGACTGCCAATTTGGACGAGCTTAATAACTGGATGAATTGGGCTGATCCTAAAGGTCTAATTGAACCCGCTCCTCAAGGAATTACGTTTTTAGGTGGCGTTAACAATATGCTAGAAGGCGATACTGGATATTTCAATGCAACATTAGTCCCAGGTAAATATGCCTTTATTGCTGAAGTACCAAATGCTGTTGGTAAAAATATGCTGAAAGTATTTGAGGTGACTAGTCCTCAATAAGCTTTTAATTTATCTACCGCCATTAGCTTGTAGGTCTGCAATGCATTGAGGATCTAATTCTGGCACATTACCGCCAGAAACCATAGTAATACCTTCTCCCGTTGCAGCAGCATAATACATTAAGCAACTTTCTACATCACAATGTTTTGAGTGGCTTGGATCTTCATGTGCAGATTGCATTGGTGCACCTAGGTTAGTTAACCCTAATATGTGGCAAAATTCATGTTGCATTACCGCCGACTCTAAAACCGAGGTGCTTGGTTCAAAAGCGCCTCCACTTAAAGATTTTACTGTGGCTTCGTAAATCACAAATGAGGTATTGCGATACGCTGTCCCCAGTGTCACTTGGGTATTCGTATCTCCCTCTGCTTTCCCATCAGCAAAAAATGCCCAAACTGCAATGGTATTGGAAGTATTATACAAAGTTCTGTTTGCAGATTCAATATCAGCTATTTCTTGTGTGGTATAAGGTGAAAGTCCAGGAGATGGAATTGATCTGGATTGCACCGTAATGCCTCCAGGTTTATAGGTTCTGGCTCCAATAAATGATACCAAATTATTGACTGCAGCTTGAGTAGGTTGATTTCCTTCTACATAAACCAATTCAATTACTAAACTTTCAAAAGTATTATCAGAGAGTAGATCTCTTGATGAGCTTCCAGTTGGTTGCAGATTGGCGCTTATGTTATTTCCATTATTCCCCCCATTATCCCCAGGCGTCTCATCTTTAGAACATGAAACAGCAATTGAAATAAAAAGGAAAAGTGCTACTAATTTTTTCATGATGTTAAGTAGGTTTTAGGTCATGTTACACTATTAAAACTTGATGACTTTAATTTTATTGTTAACTGATTTGGGTTTAAATATACGTAATTATGAGTTTTCTGGTTTGCAATTAATAGAAACTGCCCATTGCATATACTTCACATACAATGGGCAATTTAGTCAAACTGTATTAAAAATCAAATCCAATGTAAAATTGCCAAACTCTATTTTTTGGGCTTCCTTCGTCATAAATATCGCCAAGCCCAAGATGGTAACGAGCACCTAAACTAACTCCAGATTCCGTTTTAAAACCAGCTCCAAAGTTCATTCCCCAGTCAAAATTACTTGGGTCATACTCTTGGGTTGAATCAAATACACCACCTTCAAATTCTTCTTTATGCGAAATAGCTAAACCAATTTGAGGACCAACTTCCATAAAAAAGCTTTCTCCTGGATAAGCTTTAAACATTAACGGCATATTTATATAATTCAGTTTTTGTGTATATGTTCCCCCACCGCTTCTTACTTCATAACCTTGTTGAGAATACAAAAGTTCTGGTTGAATTGAAATATTGTCATATAAAAATGACTCTCCATAAAAACCTATATGAAAGCCATGTCGTTGCTTGGTCTCTCCCTCACCATCAAAACTTACGGCGGCTAAATTGTATCCTCCTTTTATACCAGCATTTGAAGTTCTACTAGGGCTATCTTGTGCTTGAATTTCAAATAAAGAAATTAAACATATTACTAAAGTTATCAATTGCGTTTTCATAATAATTTACTTTTATTTTAATATTAAACTTCATATTAAACAGCTGCCGGATGATCCGGCAGCTGTTTCCCATAACAATACTGGTTAACTAACTAACCAACTAACTAAATAGGCATTAAATCTGTGTCAAAACTAAAGTCACTGCAGCGTTCGTTGTACTCTTCAATGAAATCGAGGTACTGCTAAAACTTGTTACTTCCCAAGTGTGATTTAAAAGATTGAATGATGTCGAGCCACTAAAATTTAAGCTCAAGTACACTTCAATTTGTGAAGTTACTGCATAGGTACCTTCAACATCTGCAACTAGTGCATTCACTACATTGTCTGCTTTTACTGTTAAGTCATTCGCAAAGTCGATGGTAAATTCGGCGTAATTGTTAGCCGATTCAACTCCAGAGTCAACAAACGATTGCACTTTAAACATCCCATCAACTAATATTTGCTCAAGGGCATCAGCACGTTCTTCTGCTTCTTCTTCTGCCTCTTGTTCTTCTAAACATTCATTAATACTAGATTGTAAACTTGCATCACTATCTACACTTGCAGAAGTTCCGTTGCTGAACATTACTGTAATTGGATAACTGATTGAAAATAATTCGTCATTACCTAGGTTGTCCATATATGAAAATAGTTGTTGTTCAGACTGAATTACTAAACTTCCTGTTTGATCTAAATTTAAATTGTAGGTTAAAATAGTGATAGGAAATTGAATATCTAGACATGAAATAGCATCTTTCCCTTCTGCTTCAGCAGCTTCACATGCGTTTATAATAGCATCGTACTCTCCTTGTGAGGTCACTAATACTTCTGTGTAGTTACTTAATCTCACGGTAAATGGAAATTGTAAAACCACTTGATCATTATCGTTATTATACTGTCCTAAAATATTTATAACCTGTTGATAATCTGATTGACTTATTACAGAAACCTGTGTTCCGTTAACTGTTGCCACTACTGGCAATAATATAGATGAGCAAGAATTACCATCTAAAAAATCATCAAATGAACCATCATACATTGCAGTTCTTTTGTAATTACTAGCTGCTACAGAATTGGCATCATTAGTGTTTGGGTTTTCACCTATTTGGTTGTCAATTTCATCCTGACAAGAGGTGAAACTTAATAAGGTTATTAAACTAATTCCTAAAATACTTTTGATCGTTTTCATAATTCTAAATTTTTATAATTTGGGTTACTTTTCTTTTTCACAGCAATTTATTTTGCCGTTCTATTAGTAAGACAACCAACTTCTATTCTTCCCTATACTTTTTTACAATTTTTTTTGCATTGACTTGTAAATTATTGATTTTGTGTTTTTTAAATAAATTAAAATATAACAACACTTTTATTGGTCACTAATTTTAATAGCATACCGCTCTCTATTTATATTAATTTGTTATAATATTGCAATGGTAAAAATATCCCAAAGTATTATATGAACAACTCTGAACATAATCTCTGTAATGATTCATATTTCAACGATTTTTATGTTACACATTTACAATCTGCAAGTAATTTTGCGTTTTATAAATGTGGAAATAGCGATGCGGCTTTAGATCTCGTTCAAGAAGCTTTTGCCAAAATTTGGGAAAATTGTTCTAAAATTGATGTCACTAAAGCCAAAACCTATTTATTTACTACGGTCAATAATCTATTCTTAAATACGGTCAAACACCAAAAGGTGGTTTTAAAATACGCGAAAGCGGCACCATATAAAGATAAAGACAACCAAAGTCCCGAATATATTATGGAGGAAGAGGAGTTTAAACAAAAGCTCCAAAATGCCATTGCAGATTTAAGCGAAGATCAACGTGAAGTTTTTTTAATGAACCGTATTGATGGAAAAAAATATAGAGAAATTGCCGAAATTTTAGACATTTCTCAAAAGACCGTGGAAAAAAGAATGTCTGGTGCATTACAAATTTTAAGGCGTCAAATAAAAAATTTATAAAAATTTAAACTTTTGCGTAGGGTAAAAAATATAACAGTTGTCTTATTTACAGAATAGTAAAAGATGAAAAGCGAAAAAGACATATTAAAATGGTTTGATAACGAACTTTCAGAGGGCGAATTAAAGGACTTAAAACAGTCTGATGATTTTGAAACTATAGAAAAAATTGGTTACTACGCGTCTCAATTAGAAGCTCCAAAAATTGATCCTCAAAAAGCGCTAGAAGTATTTAAAACCAAGCATCCCGCTAAAAAAGAAGGTAAAGTCATCAACTTTAATTTTAAATCAATTATGAGAGTTGCGGCTGTTGTTACAATTCTTTTAACCTCGTCTTACTTTTTGTTTTTTAATGCACAACAAACTTTTAATACCGATCTAGCAGAATCACGTCAATTAATGCTGCCTGATAATTCTGAAGTTATTTTAAATGCTCAATCTTCATTGAGTTTTAATAAAAAAACATGGAAAGATAAAAGGGATTTGAACCTCGATGGTGAAGCCTTTTTTAAAGTGAGTAAAGGACAAACTTTTAGTGTAAATACAAGTGCTGGAGTTGTTAAGGTTTTAGGAACGCAATTCAATGTAAAAGAACGAAACAACTATTTTGAAGTACATTGTTATGAAGGCTTGGTTAGTGTTACCTATAATGATGAAACTGTAAAACTGCCTAAAGGAACTATCTTTAGGGTCATCAATGGAACAGTCGAACTTTTAGAAGATACGAGAGCTTTAAATCCTTCATGGATGCAATCTGAATCTAGTTTTAATAGAATACCTTTGGCACAAGTTATAGATGAACTTGAGCGCCAATACGATATAAACATACAAATTGATGGTATTGACACCAACCAATTATATACCGGAACATTTACCCATGATAATAAAGCTACCGCTTTAGAATCTGTGACCGTTCCTTTAAAATTAAGTTATAAATTGGACGGAAAAAATGTTATATTCTATCAGTACAATGGTAAATAAGGTTTTTTTATACATTTTGCTATCAGTTTCATGTCTAGGGATGGCTCAAACCAATTCTCAAACCGTTCCGTTGGAAGAAGTGATAACTGTTTTAGAGACTCAATTTGATGTCAAGGTTTCATATGCTGTGAATGATGTCAAAGACATTTTTATTGAAAAACCTGATCCTTCCCTGACCTTACAGGAAACCATTGCTTACTTAAATTCTAAAACATTACTTAATTTTAAACTTTTAGATAACCGATATATTACTGTTTCGGTTATTGATAAGCAAATTAGTATTTGTGGTTATGTGATAAGTTTAGTAGATGATTCACCCCTATTTGGAGCAACAATTGCGGTCAACAATACAAACACAGGTGCTGTAGCAAACACTGAAGGACGTTTTAACCTTGAGAACATTTCTGCCAATGCAATATTGACCATATCCTTTTTGGGATTTGAGACCAAACAAATTGCGGCCAATCAATTGTTTTCACCCAACGGCACTTGCAAACGTATTTTATTGGGAGAGGCAAGTGAAGCTTTAAATCAAGTCCTTATCACCAAATTCTTAACCACGGGTCTTCAGAAATTAATTGACGGAAGCACCGTTTTAAATACCAAGGCTTTTGGAATCTTACCGGGTTTAATAGAACCTGATATATTACAATCTATACAAGCACTTCCTGGTGTTGAGAGTGTAGATGAAAGCATTGCTAACATCAATGTGAGAGGGGGTACCAACGATCAAAACCTTGTCCTTTGGGATGGCATTAAAATGTACCATTCGGGGCATTTTTTTGGATTGATATCGGCCTATAACCCTTATCTAACCGAAAAAGTTGTCGTTACAAAAAACGGCACTAGTACTCAATATAGTGATGGTGTTTCAAGTACAATCAACATTTTCACAAAGGATAAAATCAACTCAAAAATAAATGGAGGAGTCGGTTTAAATTTAATTAGTGCCGATGCTTTTGTAGAAATTCCTATTACTAAAAATGTGGCGTTTCATCTATCGGGCAGACGCTCATTTACCGATGCCTTTAGTACACCAACCTACGATAATTATTTTGACCGAAGTTTTCAGGATAGTGAAATCAATACAAGATCAAATAATGATAACGCTCAATCCTCCTCTGATTTTCTGTTTTATGATTATACCGCTAAATTACTCGTAGATCTTAACGATAATCACAGCTTTCGGGCAAATTTCATCAGCATTAATAACAATCTAGATTATGCTGAAAGTTTTACAACTTCAGAAAATACTACAGAATCTAAAACTAGTAATTTAACGCAGAATAATTTAGGTTATGGGCTGCAATGGAAAGGTCAGTGGACTGATAAATTCAGCACTCACATTACCGGATATTATTCAAAATATAATGTGGATGCCACTGACAACAGAGTTGAAACAGACCAACGTCTTACCCAAAGCAACGAAGTACTTGATACCGGCATTAAGCTTAATTCAACCTTAACGGTTAACCAAAATTTGAATATTCTATCAGGGTATCAGCTCAACGAAACGGGTATTTTAAATGAGACCACGGTAAGCTCTCCTCAATATGAACTCACAAAAAAAGATGTATTGATTAATCACGCCATATTTTCTGAAGCCGAATACCGAAAAAACAACACCTACTTTAGGGCTGGAGTTCGAGTCAATTACTTTCAGAAATTTGACAAACTTGTAATAGAACCACGACTTAATATCAGGCAAAAGCTATCCAATCGATTAGCTTTAAAATTAGAAGGTGAATTTAAAAACCAATCTGCCACACAAATTGTAGACTTTCAGGATGACTTTTTAGGTGTTGAAAATCGTCGTTGGATTTTAGCAAACAACAGCTCAATTCCTATTGCGACAAGTAAACAAGGATCGTTTGGAGTAGAATTCAATCAAAACAATTTAAATCTTGAAGTCACTTCATTTTATAAATTAGTTGATGGGATCACGGCTTCCAATCAAGGATTTTACAATAACTTTCAGTATGTAAATGCCTCTGGAAGCTATACCGCGAAAGGCGTCGAATTCTTAATCAACAAAACTGCTAATCAATACAGCACATGGTTAAGTTATACCTACAGCACCAATGATTACGAATTTGAGACCTTTACACCTTCAAATTTTCCAAATAATGTAGATATCAGGCACTCTCTTTCACTTGCATTCAATTATGATATTTTAGAGGACTTGCAGGTAGCTCTTGGTGGAATTTGGCGCACTGGAAAACCTTACACAAAACCTATTGAAGGCAATGAAACGGTTCAAGACGGCAATACTACTTTTGTAAATTATGACACTCCTAACAGCGAACGATTGGATGAATTTTTACGTTTGGATGCCTCTGTTAACTATAGTTTTGAATTCTCAAACGCAGTAAAAGCATCTTTAAGAGCTGGGGTAATCAACCTTACCGACAGAAAAAATAGTATCAACAGGTATTACGAAGTAAATCCAAACAATTCTAACGAAGCCATAGAGATAAATAATACCTCACTTGGCTTGACCCCTAATTTTAGTTTCAGAATTAACTTTTAAAGTTTG
Organism: Geojedonia litorea; assembly: GCF_042654525.1. Taxonomy (NCBI): domain Bacteria; kingdom Pseudomonadati; phylum Bacteroidota; class Flavobacteriia; order Flavobacteriales; family Flavobacteriaceae; genus Geojedonia; species Geojedonia litorea. The sequence goes on along the minus strand of NZ_JBHSGP010000004.1, from coordinate 46,962 downwards.
AATCAGAAATTAATTACCTTTATTAGAAAATATAGTATTTATGACTAATGAAGAATTTCACCTATTAAAATACCCAATTGGCGAACTTAACATCCCTCAAAACAGTACCAGCCAACAAATTTCGGAATGGATTAATGAAATTGAACAGTTCCCGGAAGCAGTTGTAGCACTAACCAAAAATTTATCAAATGAACAACTCAATTGGATCTACCGTCCTGAAGGTTGGACCATAAAGCAAGTTGTACATCATTGTTCTGACAGTCATATGAACAGCCTCATTCGTTTTAAACTTGCCCTTACTGAAGATATGCCAACTATAAAACCTTATTACGAAGATAGATGGGCAAAACTTGTTGATGGCAATTCAAATGACCTAAATTATTCTTTGATGCTACTTAAGGGTTTACATGCTAAACTGGTAATTTTATTAAGAAGTTTGACTCCAAATGATTTAAAACGCCAATACATTCACCCCGAACATGGTAAACGCTTTAGTTTAGAACAAACCATTTACATTTACGCATGGCACAGTAAGCACCATTTGGCACATATTAAGCAAGCACTCAAGCATAAAGGTGAATTTTAAGTACCATATAAAACCTTAAACGAATTGAAGTTGTCAATCTTCGCGACTCAATTTTCTTCTAATTTTATTAATGGCCGACTCAATGGATTTATCAGGTTCTATAAGATTGTAAGCACCCCAAAAATCGGGATCTGAAAACCCTGAAATTGCATCACTAATAATGATGTTTGGTCGTATGCGATCTTTAGGAATGGAAACAACATCTGTTGAATACGCCGTTTCCCAATCGGTTACGGCCATTTCACTTGCAATTGAATATACCGAATTAAACAATTTTCGTTTTTTATTAACCTTAAAGGTTAGATTAACGCTACCATAACTGTAATACCATTTACCATCTTTTTCTTGGTAATTCACTTTATATGAAGCTTCAGTTGGATAGGTAATCACATCTCTAGGTTTCTTTCTCACAAAAAACTCGCTCGCACTTCGTTTATCCTCTATATTAAGTGCATAAGTTGCACTGGTTAAGGCCAATGATTTTGCATCTATATATAATTTCCCCATGTACCCCAATGGCATCCCATCATCCTTTTTTTTAAACCTTACTACATAAACTAGCTTGTTATTTACCGTAGTTGGTGCTTCAAAACTGTATTTATAATCGCCTATGGTTTCATTTGAAAAAATATATTCTGGGTATTTCATGATATCCAAATAAAGTGTTGAAAAGGGACCACCTTGTAATTTAAAAGCGAGGGTATCTAAAATTCTATAATCGGTACTTTTTCTGGCTTTATGAAGTGCCATAACATCCCTAGCGCTGTTAGTATACGGTTGCTTATAGAGGTTAACCACAGCTTCAGTTAAAGATACATCCCGATTTCGTTTTTTGATGGTTTCGCGATAAAAAGCGGTCATTAAAACTGGTTTATCTAAATTGTTTTTGGATTTATTTTCAAAAACCTTACGCACTAAAGCTTCGGCATTTTTAAAATTGGTCACATTAACTTGAGAAAGTTCTGTAAGTGACGGTTGAAGTGCTATTCGCGTATCCTGACCAATGAGACTACTTAATTCCACTTCTTTGATTTGGTAGCCTAAAATTGAAAATATCACGATACGTTCTTTGGTGGCTTCGGTTACTTTTAAAATAAACTGGCCATCGGCATTAGTTACTGTAGCAATATTGGTGTTTTTGATATTCAAATTCACAGCCTCCAAAGGTTTTTTTGATTCAGCATCAACAACAACACCTTTATATTCGGCAAATCCGTCTTGCGCCATTATTATAAATGACATCAGAAACATGGAACAGCTCAACAGCTTTGAGAAAAAACCTCGGTGGATATTAGCTTTCATGATTTCAATTTTTTTTAAATTATAAACAAAAGGAAAAGTCAACTAAAGTTACGAAATTTTAATGATTTTAAATACAAAAGCACTGAACTAGTTTAGGTTACAAAAACTCTATAGATTTATTTTTAAATTATAAAGTCACAATCAAAACACATCCTTTTATAAAAAAAAGCCTCGCATTTGCGAGGCTTTTCATAGCAATTTCAACCTTTATTAATACATTGGCGTAATAGTGATTTGCACAATATCTGAAAGATTTGGATAGCTATAGCCGTCATCTACCAACTGCACTACACCATTTTCATCAACACCAGTATCAGGACCCGATTGTCGAGGCGCCTGATTAGGCCCTACTCCTGGCTCTTCATTAACCTCGGTTCCAGCATCCCATAATTCCATGTACATGGTAATATCACCACTTATAGGATCTTTTTTGTCATTAAACAGAGCAAGTCCCATGGCACTAGGTCCAATAAACAAATCGTTAGACTGTACGAACATCGTGGCAAAATTTAAATAATCACCATACTTAGCCGTTACATAAAACTCATACGAATCTCCGGGAAAAGCAGGTGCTGGACCACCACCACCAACTGGTGTTGTGAAGGCACCATGAGATCGTACTTCAGAATCATTTTCTAAACTAGATACTAACATTCCAGGGTTTCCATCTTCAGCAATAGCCTCTAATCCTTCACCATAATCTGCATAGCCTGGCATAAATAATGGTGCTGTATTTTTCTTTTGCACAACATAAATCCCCGGAGACAAAACATTTGGATATGCTTGCGATCCGCCTAAATTATGAATGGTTACTTTAAATTTTGTAAATGCATTATTAGAATTGGCTTTAATCGCACTACTATTGGCTGTATTGAATGCTTCATTAAGCGTTTCAGAATCATTACTGCAACTCCAAATAAGAACTGCCATAAGAGGGATGATAAACATACGTTTTTTCATAATTTTTTGGTTTTAATTAATATTCAACACAAACCTATCTTTTAACTATCACAATCCTGTAACAAGGTTATATACGTTTTATAACTTTTAAGGCAGCAACACCCTATAATTATACGATAAACAAGACTTATATTACAAATTAGTAATGTGATACTCTCGTGATACATTTTTAATAATAGTTCATTAACTTGCTTAAAATTATAATTGTTAATGACCACTATTTTAGTTATTGAGGATGACAGGCATATAGCTGAATTAATTTCAATTAACTTGGAAGATGATCAAACCCAAGTGCAATTGTGCTATAATGGTACAGAAGGCTTTTTAGAGGCCACAAAAAAAGAATTCGACCTTATTATCTTAGACCTAATGCTTCCTGGTAAAAAAGGAATGGATATTTGCCGCGATTTGCGTGCCAGTAAGGTTATTACACCAATACTGATGCTCACCAGCAAAAGTGATGAAATAGATAAAATTCTTGGTCTTGAAACCGGTGCCGACGATTATATCACAAAACCATTTAGCATTCGTGAGTTTCAAGCTCGTGTAAAAGCCATTGTAAGACGATCCAAACTAGATTCAGAGCAATTAGAAGCAGCTACCTTGCCAGAGTTGCGTATCAAAAGCCTTATTATCAATCAAGACTTAAGAAAGGTAGAGCATAACAATGAGCGTCTCAACTTAACGCCAAAAGAGTTCGAATTACTATCCCTTATGGCTAATAATCCAGGTAAAACTTATAGCCGTGCACAATTATTACATAAAATTTGGGGATATGAATTTGAAGGCTATGAGCATACAGTTAATTCTCACATCAATAGATTGAGAGCTAAAATTGAAAAAGATGCCGGCAACCCAGAGTATATTTTAACCACTTGGGGTGTTGGGTATCGATTTACAGAAGCATAATATGAGAACGAGAAACACATTATTTTATAAAATTGCAGGAATACTAACACTACTGTTTTTACTGTTGGCTTTTTTAGTGACCAATACCTCGTTAAAACTCTCAAAAGATTATCACGACGAAATCACCCAAGGCCTTAATAAAAATGTATCTACTTACATTGTTAAAGAAGTTCAGGGTTTGTACGATGGCAAAACGGTGGCAGAATCTAAGATGGGAGATCTTATGCACCACGTTATGGCAACCAATCCTGCTACCGAAGTGTATTTACTAGATTTGGAAGGCCATATTCTAAAACATGTGGCCATGGACAAGGAAGTGAAAGCTAAAAAGGTGGATTTAGCACCTATAAAAAACTTTATTTCCAACGATGGCAACCTTTACATCAAAGGTGACGATCCAAAAGGATCAGGTGAAAAAAAAATATTTTCTGCGGCTCCATATCTCCATAACGACCAAACGGTAGGCTATATTTATACCATAGTTGGCGGAAATGATTACGATACCCTTTTAAGTAAGCATCAAGGAAGTTATATTAGAAAAATGAGCGTACAAGGCATGCTATACGCTTTGATTGCTGCCTTTATTGTTTCCTTACTTGCTGTGTACTTGCTGACGCGAAATTTCAATAAAATCACCTCTGCGTTTCAGTCGTTTCAAAAAGGTGATCACGACGCCCGTATAAAAGGTATTGAGCATGGTGAAATGGGCCTTTTGGCAACCACATTTAACGAAATGGCCGATACCTTACAGTCCAACATCAAGGATTTGCAAAGTGTTGATACTTTACGAAAAGAACTCATTGCTAATATTTCACATGATTTAAGAACACCTATTGCTTCCATTCGTGGGTTTGTTGAAACGCTGGTGATTAAAGACGACGAATTAACCGAAGATCAGAAAAAGCGTTACATGGAAATCGTCATTAAAAATACCGATAAGCTAAAAAAACTGGTTGACGATCTGTTTGAATTGAGCAAACTGGAAGCCAAACAACAACCCATGCAACATGAGGCTATACAAATGGCAGAGATAATACAAGATATCGCTGATAAATACCGCATCATTGCCCAAAATAAAGGCGTGAGCCTTAATACGGTTTACTCCAAAGATCTTCCTTTAGTGTATGCCGATATTGCCCTCATAGACCGAGCCTTGCAAAATATTATCGATAACGCCATTGCCCATTGTAAAAAAGGCGATGTGGTCACACTCGAACTCACTCGCGAGGACCATAACGTTAAAATTACTATATCTGATACTGGAAGCGGTATTTCAGAACACGAGTTGCCCCATATTTTTGAGCGTTATCGTAAAGGTAAATTTCTTAAAGAAAATAAAGAAGGTAGCGGCCTAGGTTTGGCCATTGTGAAGCGCATTATGGACCTACACAACACCCATATTGGTGTTAAAAGTGTGTTGGACCAAGGTACCGCATTTTTCTTTACACTTCCTATCCATAAGCAATACAAAACCCTTTAGTTTTTTGAAAGTAAAAAATTGATGTTTACCCAAAATGAATGGGGATATTGAGTATATTTATTTTTATATAACGAGTTGGCTGTAATTTGAACATTCAATATTTAGAATCACTCTCGTGTTTTCTTTTTAAGTCTTTCGTCTATAGGTAATTCAAAGAATTCAATTATTTCTACTTTTCCAAAATCTTTATATAGTGGGTTTAAAATAATATTAGACTCGAGTCCAATAATTGTCGATGGAACCTTAAGAGCAAAATTATTCCTGTCTTTAGCAAATTCAGTAAAAACCTTTGTAGTTTCAGCAGTATAAGGATATTCCTTCCATGAATCTGGTATTTCCTCTGGTTCCTCAATAATTAAATCATCAGGAAATTCAATTTTTGCTATTAAAATCTTTTTTGGCAAAGTGGATATATCATCAGAATGAACATAATATTCCAATAAAGCCAGTGAAATATTCTCGGAACAATAGACAGCTCGTGTTCCAATAGAATTCCATCTGCCACCAACCTTTTCAGCACCAATTCCTGATAAGGTCGAATCTTTATACCTAACATTCGCAACTCTGTAAACAACCATTAACTGTAAACATTATATTGAATTCTAATTATTTCATTCTCTACTAATTCAAATCCAAAACTACTATCCAATAGCTCAAATGGCATTTTATTTCCAAGAGCTTTTGATGGTGTTCTTAACCATCTTTTAAAATCATCTTTAGTATCAAAAACTTCATATCCCAAGCCAAAGAGTTTTGCCAATTCGTAAATACGCTCTGAAGTTTCTTTGCTATAAACGGCTTTCTTTTGCATACTACTTATGGAGGCTGGAAGAATATGTTCAAATTCTTTTTCGGTAGAATCAGTATATTGAATCAATTGTTTCCAATCAGATTTCTTTACACCTTCCCTAATTCGGTCAATTAATTCAAGCTTAAAACCAGGAGTGTCTTTAGAATGAATAACAACCCATGATGGAGAAAACTTTGAATGCCTTACAGGATTCTTACCTTTTTTTGCTACTCTAACTCTAACATTAGATTCTTTCTTTGACGGATTTGTCGATCTTTCTCTTACGGCCATAATTGTATTTTTACGTCTATTTAATTGTAAATATACAATAATATTTAAATAATCCTTGTTTATTTAACTTAATTTTAAACATGTATAATCAAGAAAAAACTACAGCCAACACCGTGCATAATTCATTGCTAGTCATAGCCTACTTACGAAAGTCCTAGCGGACTTTCTATCTGTGATTTATTTGCTAACTTTAGTGCTTAAACACGCAACGAAATCATACACAAACACGTTAGCAAAAATGCCTACCCAACTGTGGAATTTGAAACCAACACAACGGATTTACCCTCAGAAAAGGAATTAAAAAAGCTCTTTTCTCAAACGACATGGGCTTCAAAAAGAAAAAATACGGACATTAAAAAAATGCTAGAGAACTTAACTGTGTTCGTAACAATTCGAGAAAACTCAGAATTAATTGGTTTTGGAAGAGCAATATCGGACGGAATTTATAGAGCTTTAGTTGATGATATAATAGTCAGTAGTGATAATCAGAAAAGAGGACTTGGAAAAATTATTGTTGAAAAGCTATTAGAACAGCTAGCAGGAATTGACGAGATATTTCTAAACACAAAACCCGAGTTAGAGGAATTTTACAAAAAGTTTGGATTTAATAAGGTGAATACTATTACAATGAAAAAATAAAAATCACTTTTGCTAACAGCGTATATAGCTCATTGAGACTGAATTCCTAATCGGAATTCATTGCAATTTGCTATCTTTCGGTTACGTCGGAAAATCCTGCGGATTTCCCAAAGCCAGTTTTTATTTGGAGAGGTTCGTGCTAAAACACGCCACAGCTCATATACAAAAACGTTATGTGTAAGTGGAAGAAAAAACTTCAGGAATAACATCAAACTTCTTTTCTGAACTTGACTGAAAAAATTTTCTTCAAAAAATGTGATTTTGAGAACCATTGTGCGAATAATTAAGAAAATACGAATACTTCTTAATAAAATCGAACTAAAATGGAATACAAAAACATCAGATTAATTATTGTTGTTGTTACACTATTTACAATACTCACAACAGGTTGTAGCATTTCGACAACCAGAAATTATTATAGTGAAAAACCAAAAACACCAATAAAAACAGAAAGCACAACCTATGCATTAAAATTAGGTTCTCAAATGCACAAACCGAATGATGAACAAAGATAGAGCAGCAAATTTTCTCGTTATTGTTGAGTACAATAAAGGTATTCTATTTAAAGTCGCAAACTCATATTGTCGGAACATTGAAGACAGGAAAGACCTCGTTCAAGAAATTATTTTGCAGCTGTGGAAATCATTTGATAATTACAATGAAAAATTTAAAATTTCAACTTGGATATATCGAATTTCATTGAATGTGGCTATTTCATTTTACAGGAAAGAGAACAGTAGAAAACGGATTTCAAACCCGATTACAACAGACATTTTCGATTTTTCCGACAAAGAAATATCCGATGAAAAAGAAACCAACTTGGGAATATTGAATCATATAATTTCAGAATTAAATGATTTGAACAAGGCCCTAATGTTGCTATACCTCGAAGAAAAAAGTTACAAGGAAATTTCAGAAATCATCGGAATTACAGAAACTAATGTTGCAACAAAAATTGGCAGAATTAAAAGAATAATAATAAAGGAATTCAATCAACCTAAAATTCAATAAAATGGAAAATATAGAACTTATAAATATTTGGAAAGAGCAAAATGTCAAAATAGAAAAAACATTGACAATTAATAAATTACTTTTAAAAGAGACTATTGGCAGAAAGGCAGAATCTACTTTAAACAGCTTGGTTAAATTAAAAACGGCAGGAATAGTAGCTTTTGTATTTTATCTTCTCATATTGGGCTACGCCTTATTTTATGCTATTTCAAATTATTCTTCGGCAAGTAATTATTTTATTGTTTCAGTTTCAGCAATTGCCTTGATAAATATAAAAGGGTTTGCAGACTATATTAAACATCTTGTTTGGACAAAAAATATAAATTACGATGGTAGCATAATGGAAATTCAGAAACAATTGTCAAGACTTCAACTTTCCATAATTGACCACGCCAAAATTATGTGTTTACAATTTCCCTTTTTTACAACATTTTATTTGAGTGACAATTGGTTTCCACAAAACGTGGGATTGCCTTATATTATCTTTCAGACAATCCTAACAAGTGGGTTTATTTACTTTTCCTTTTGGTTGTATAAAAATCACAAACCCGAAAACTTAAATAAAAAATGGTTTAGAAATTTAATATCAGGTTCGGGAGGAAAATCCGTTGAAAAAGCAATTGAATTCTACAGAGAAATAGAAGAATTTGAAAAGGAAAATGGTTGAATAAAAAAAGCCAGCAAATAACAACGTATATAAAAAATAGCGGTTTAGGTGCTAACCCGAAGCGTTTTTGTCTTTAATTAAGTATCTTTCTTTTCGAAAAGTTAGTACTTAAAAACCCACTACTTTTCATACACAAAACCGTTAGAAAAACAATATAAATGAAAATTAGAAAACTATTTTTCACATTAGTCAGTCTCGTTTTTTGCAATCTAATTCTTGCTCAAAATGAAAACGACACAATTAAAACCACTCAACTTTCAATTGGAGAAAGCATAGAATTTCAATCAAATATCCTTAATGAAAAACGGGTCTTGAACATTTATTTACCAAACGGCCATTCTGAAGATTCATTAAAAAACTACCCTGTTATTTATTTACTAGATGGCTCTATGGATGAAGATTTTATTCACATTTCTGGACTTGTACAATTTAGCTCGTTCTCTTGGATTAATATGCTTCCAGAGTCTATTGTTGTTGGGATTTCTAATGTTGATAGAAAAAGAGACTTTACTTTTCCAACAAATAACAACAAAGATAAAATGGACTTTCCAACTACTGGAAAATCAGAGAACTTCATCAACTTTATAATAAAAGAACTGCAACCATTTATTGATAAAAAATACAAAACGAATTCAATTAAAACTTTGATTGGACAATCGCTTGGGGGGCTTTTAGCTACTGAAATTTTATTTAAAAAACCTGATTCATTTGACAATTATATTATTGTAAGTCCAAGTTTATGGTGGGATGACGAATCATTACTTAAATATACACCAAAACCTTACTCATCTAAAAAATCAATTTACATAGCAGTTGGAAAAGAAGGTAAAATAATGGAAAGAACTGCCGAAGAATTATACGTTAAATTAAACTTAGTCAAAAAAGAAAATACGAATCTTTATTTTGAGTTTTTTGAAAAGCAAAATCACGGAGATGCACTACATTTAGCAGTATATAGTGCGTTTGAAAAAATATTTAACAAAGAGAAAAACTAACCGACTCCAACAATGGCTATGAGTAGTTGCTTGTTCTCACCCACTTCCAAAAATCTGCAAGGATTTTCTATTTGGTTTGTATTTGCTAAATTAGGTGCTTAAAACATGCAACGAAACCATTCACAATCACGTTACAAAACATAATAAAATGAAAATAAATATTCCTAATTGGGTAATAATCGCAGGAGGAATCGGACAAATTTTTACAGCACTTATTTATCCATACATTAGGCACAAAGTCTTTGATTGGTACAACGATGTAAAACAACTCAAGCCACTAAATCAGGAAATAACTAAAACTTACGGCAGATATATTCAAGGATTAAATTTTTCATTTGGCCTTATTGCCATACTAATACCGTCGGATTTAAAAAATGGAACAAATCTCGCTTTAGCTCTCACTGGACTTATCGGAGCATACTGGATTGGAAAAGTAGCCACACAGTTTGCTTATTATCCAATGTATCAAATACCTCAAAAAACTATTTTCAAAATTGGCAGCTACGGAATGAATTTTTTATTCGGTTTTTTTGCTGTTATATACACCTTACTATTTATAAACAACTTAATCTAAAACAAATAAATAACGATTGTCAGCACCGTATAAAATTTACTGTTAATTCTTACCTACTTCCAAAAATCCTCCTGGATTTTCGTTTAAACTAACTATAAAAACAGCTTACATCCGTTCAGGAACTTGAATTCCCAAGAGGCTAAACGCATTTTTAATAATCGTTGCAACGGCATTGGATAACTGTACTCTAAACACTTTTTCGGCGTCGGTATCAGCACCAAGAATGGATACATTTTGGTAAAACGAATTGAACTCTTTTACCAAATCATAAGTATAATTAGCAATCAATGCTGGACTATGGCTTTCGGCCGCATTTTGGATGACTTCAGGAAATAACTGGATCTGTTTTAGTAATTCCTTTTCCTTTTCATGTAATGCCAAGGCAACGGTTGTATTGAGGTCAACATCGGCCTTACGAAGAATGGATTGTATCCTTGCGTAGGTATATTGAATAAACGGTCCCGTGTTACCCTGAAAATCGATGGACTCTTTAGGGTCGAATAAAATACGTTTGCGCGGATCAACCTTTAAAATGTAATATTTTAGGGCTCCAAGACCTATGGTTTTGTAAAGCTCTTGTTTTTCGTCTTCGGTATAACCGTCCAACTTGCCCAATTCTTCAGAAATCTCTTGAGCTGTACTTGTCATTTCAACAATAAGGTCATCAGCATCAACAACGGTACCTTCTCGACTCTTCATTTTTCCGCTTGGCAAATCGACCATCCCATAGCTTAAATGATAGAGGTTCTTGGCCCATTCGAAGCCTAATTTCTTTAAGATCAAAAACAAAACCTTAAAATGGTAATCCTGCTCATTTCCAACGGTGTAAACCATACCTCCAACATCTGGATAATCCTTGATACGCTGAATGGCAGTACCAATATCCTGGGTCATATAAACAGCAGTACCGTCTGATCGCTGTACTATCTTTTCATCAAGACCATCGCTGGTAAGATCGCACCACACCGAACCATCATCTTTTTTAAAGAACACGCCCGACTTTAAACCTTCGGCCACAAATTCCTTCCCCAATAAATAGGTATCGCTTTCGTAATACAACACATCAAAATCGACACCTAAATTTTCATAGGTCTTATTAAAGCCTTCATACACCCAAGCGTTCATTGACTTCCAAAGCTCTACCACTTCTTTATCGCCTGCTTCCCATTTTAGGAGCATATTTTGGGCCTCGATTAAAATAGGCGCTTGCTTCTTAGCCTCTTCTTCATTTATCCCTTTAGCAACTAACTGCTGTATTTCCTTTTTATATTCCTGATCGAACTTCACATAATAATTACCAACCAGTTTATCGCCTTTCAATCCTGTGCTTTCAGGAGTTTCACCATTTCCAAAACGTTTCCAAGCCAACATACTTTTACAGATATGTATACCCCTATCGTTAATAATCTGGGTTTTATAAACTTTTTTGCCCGAAGCTTTTAAAATTTCGGCAACACTATAACCCAACAAATTATTTCTGATATGACCTAAATGCAAAGGTTTATTGGTGTTAGGCGACGAATATTCCACCATGACCGCTTTATCTTCTGGGTTAGGCGTTACAAATCCATAGGTAGTATCAGATTTCATGGCATTAAAAACCTTAAAGTAATAGGCATCTGATATTTCAATATTCAAAAAGCCTTTTACCACATTAAAGGCTTTAACATCATCAACATGATCAACTAGATACTGCCCAATTTGCTCACCTATTTGAACCGGATTACCCTTCACAACTTTTAGCAACGAAAACACTACAAGCGTTATATCACCGGCAAACTCTTTACGTGTGGCTTGAAATTCAACGCGATCTATGTCTGCATTATAAAGTGTTTTTACCGCTTGTATAACTTGACTTGATAAGGTGTTTTGAAGATTCATTAAAGCTCAATTTTAAGTTGGCAAAGATAAAACATTTGTGATGATTTAAAGTAAAAAAGCTCAATAACCATGGCTATTGAGCTTTGAAGTTTAATTTTATTCCTAGATTAGGCTTTTTTACCGCCGAGCATACTTAAAACTACCGATGCTAAACCTAAACCAATGGTTATGTAAGCATTGTTATTATCTTGCACTTCTGCTTGAACCACACCAAGATCAACCGAAGCTTCTGGGGAAATTAAGGTATAAATTCCGTATCCTATTAGTCCGATACCTACCACTAAAAGGATCATTTTAACTGTTTTGTTCATTTGTGTTAGTTTATAGTTATGATGGAAGATAATCAATTTATCGGTTTGTATAAAAATTAAATTATAAACACTTGATTATCTTTTACTTATAACAACTTATTTTAAAACCCAAAATGATGGTGCATTTCGTCGATAACTATGTAGTTTTTCTATGATTTTGACCATTCATCGATAAGCTTTTTTTTTAATCGCGTTCACTGCTCACTTTATCTAATTTTTAAGCATTAAAACCCGAAAATTAGCTTTTTAATGCATGTTTCGTGATTTTTGATAAGCTATTAATCGAAGTCCCAAATATTGATGGTACATGTAATTCCAGTATTAGGATTGTTGTTGTCATTAGTGTTCATACTTATCCTCTCCCTCAAGGCAAGTTTGTTTAATAACAAAAAAACAACTGTAAAACTCTATCTAACAAGATGAAACAGTTAATTACTTTAACTGCTTTTTTATCTGTTCTCGTATGTTTGTCGCAAACACATGAGATAGATAGTCTTGCTATACAATTAGCTTATCAAAAACAGGATACTACCAAGGTTAAAACTTCAGTAAAACTGATAAAAGCACTTTATCAGGTTAAAGATTTCAAAAAAGCGCTTCTTTATATTGACCAAACCGAACAGCTTTCAAAAACATTAAACTACACTCAAGGATCTGCTGATGCTAATTACTACAAAGCTTTAATTTATACCGAGAGAGACGACTATTACAATGCCATAGATAACTACAATAAAGCTAAAAAGTATTACGAACAACTCAATAACGCTTTAGGAATCGCTAAAGTAAACAACAATGTTGGTCTCTTAGAAATTAGACGCGGCAACTATATCTCTGGGTTGAATCTGTCCTTGTCGGCCATCAAAATATTTGAAGAACGTCAATTACGACATGAACTAAGCAAAGCCTATAACAATCTGGCTGAAGCCTATATAAACACCAATCAAATTGAAAAAGCTTTGGAGTTCAACTTTAAGGCCTTGGGTGTCAGAGAGCAATTACAGGACCGAGAGGGTATTAAATCCTCAACCAAAACCATAGCTGAATTATATTCACAACGTCGTGAACACCGGAAAGCCATCGAGTTTTATCAAAAACTCCTGAATTTGCTCGATACTGAAAAAGACGCAGCTTTAAGAGGCGAAATTTTACCGAGTATAGGTGAAGAATATCTTCAATTTAATGATTTTGATAGTGCCGCACAATATTTGCTTGAAGGGCTTAAATTAAACCGCAGTACCAATAATAAAGACGGAATTATTCAATCCTTAAATGCTATTGCTAACCTCAATTTAAAATTAAAGGATATTAGATTGGCAGAACAACAACTAAATGAGGCTTACGAATTAGCGCGAACTTCTGACAACTCCAAAGAACTCTTAAAAAATTATAGACTACAAAAGGAGGTGGATTCTACCAAAGGTGCATTTCAAAGTGCTTTTATTTGGCAGAGTAGATACTATGATTTGAAAAACCAAATGGAAAAAAGTGAAAATCGACAATCACTTGGTTCTAATTATGTGATTCCAACAAATCCTCTTGAAAGCCTTGAGCCAATTTCGAATGAAACAATTCCAAACGATAATACCTCAACCACATCACCAAGCTTATTATACTGGATTTATGGGTTAATTGCTGCGTTACTCATTAGTTTAACGTTTTTAGTCCTATCCTATACCAAAGGAAGCAACAACCATAAATTAGTAGATACCTTAAAACATGAAAATAATCATGTACGCCTTCAAAATGAAACTATTTTAAAAGAAATTGCAGATCTGGAAGAAATCAATAAGGTAAAGGACCGTTTATTTTCTATTGTATCGCACGACCTTAAAGATTCTATTTCTTCAATTAAAGGGTTTATTGATTTACTGCGTGAAGAAGGAATTTCACAGGAAGAATTTTATGAGCTTATCCCTGAATTAAGCGAAAATGCTGATAATGCTTCCTTGCTACTGTTTAATTTACTCAACTGGTCTAAGACCCAAATGCAAAATCTGGAACCTAATCCAGAGCGCTTCAACATTCAGGAAGTGTTCCAAACTAAGATGAATTTAATAGAGCAAAAAGTAGAACAAAAACGGATTGTACTCATTGATGAGTCGCAATATGAACTTATATATGCCGATAGGAGTATGATTGAAATTGTGATTCAAAATTTATTGACCAATGCAGTTAAATTTAGTCGAGTTGGAGATGTCATTACGGTGTCTAACAAATCTCAAAATGGTAAAACAATTATTTGCGTTGAGGATACTGGTGTTGGAATTGCTCAAGCTAATCTTGAAAAATTATTCAAGAATAATGCCTTTACTACAGTAGGTACTAAAAATGAAAAAGGTACTGGTTTAGGACTTTCTATCTGTAAAGAATTAGTTGAACTTAATCAAGGACGTATTTGGGTAGAGAGTAAAATTAATGTAGGAACTAAATTCTTTGTAGAGCTTCCTAAAGCCTAATGTTACTGTTTGGGTAAAAACACTTCAGCCATCATACATCGCGCACTTCCACCACCACAAGTTTCAATAGTTTCCAATGAGCTTGATAAAATTTCACAATGCTTTTCAATACTTGCTATTTGAGAAGCTGAAAGACACTCATGTGCCGCCTTACTCATAACCAAGTAAGGTTTATTTCCAAACCCTTTTACTTGCAGCATATTACCTGCGAACTGATGCATTTGTTTTTCGCTAATGGCTATGATCTCTCTTCCATCTTCTTTGAGATGCTTAATAACCGTTTTGCGTTCTTTTTTGTCATCAATACTTTCTAAACAGATGACTGCAAATCCTTCTCCTAAACACATCATAACATTAGTATGATAAATAGGAAGACGTTGCCCATCTACCGTTTGATTTGCTGTAAATACTATAGGAGTATATTCAAAATCTTCACAAAACTCTATAAAAAGATCTTCATCAGCACGAGGAGAAAGGGCACAATAGGCTTTACTATTTACGCGGTCTAATAAAATACTCCCTGTGCCTTCTAAAAAATAGCCTTCGTCTTCTGCACTAGTATAATCTACTATGTTTTTAATCACAAAACCATTTGACTCCAGCAAATCCAAGACTTCTTCACGTCGTTCTTTACGCCTATTTTCGGCAAACATGGGATATAACGCCACATCACCATTTTCATGAAAGCTTACCCAATTGTTAGGAAAAATAGAATCTGGAGTATCCAAATCTTTATCATCATGCGCAACAATAACATTAACACCAACCGCTTTCAGTTTGGACACAAAGGCATCAAATTCTTTTTGAGCTTTGGCATTGATCTCATTATTTTTTAAATCTAAATCTTCTTGAAAATAGTTGTTAACTGCAGTCTGTTCATTCATTCTGAAAGCTACAGGTCTAATCATCAATATGGTATCTGTTGTTTGTTGCATGATGAAAATTATGGTAGTACAAAATTAGTTTAATTTGATTAAGTTTGGCTATAAATCCGTCTAAATGAAACAACTTTTTATACTCTTTTTTATTATAGTCTCTTGTAATTCCAACCAAACCTCAAAGACCTTTGATTTTACCACAATTTTTGAGAAAAGCGAAGGAACACAAACTGCAACTTATCAGGAAACTATAGAATTCTATACCAATTTAGCCGAAGCCTATCCCGAAATTTCAATACAGGCCATAGGAGAAACTGATTCTGGCCATCCATTACACATTGTTACTTACAACCCTGAAAAACAATTTGATTTTGAACAAATACGCAAAAACAACAGAATCTTATTAATCAATAACGGCATTCATCCTGGAGAACCCGATGGTATAGATGCTACCATGTTATTATTTAGAGATTTGGCTCAAGGTAGTATTAAAAGTCCTGAACACACGGTTTTGGCCGCTATTCCTATATATAATATTGGTGGTAGTTTGAATAGAAATTCTACATCTAGGACCAATCAAGTCGGACCAGAGGAATATGGTTTTAGAGGCAATGCCAGAAATTATGATCTCAATAGGGATTTTATTAAAAACGACACCAAAAATGCTAAAACCTTTGCCCAAATTTTTCATTTAGTGCAACCCGATGTTTTTATAGATAACCATGTGAGTAATGGTGCCGATTACCAATACACATTAACGCATTTATTTACTCAACATAATAAATTAGGTGGTGATTTAGGAGCATTTATTCATAATATCATGATGCCAGAATTAGAGCGTCAACTTGAAAAAAAATCTTGGGATATTACACCTTATGTCAACGTTTTTAATCAAGTACCCGAAGCTGGATTTAGTCAGTTTATGGATTACCCTCGCTACTCAACAGGATATACTACACTGTGGAATACTTTGGGAATGATGGTCGAAACACACATGCTTAAACCCTATAAACCACGTGTTGAAGGCACTTATGAGTTGATGAAAATCATGATTGATATTATTGAGGAGCATGGAGAAACTATTTCTCAATTGAGAACAACACAATTTGAAAAACATCTGGCACAAACCAGTTATACTTTAGATTGGCAAATTGATACCACTTTAACTTCTACCTTGTCATTTAAAGGGTTTGAAGGCGAGATGATTGTAAGTGAAATTACTGGAGCACAACGCTTAAAATATGATCGTAGTAAACCGTTTACCAAAACGGTAGTTTATAAGAATTATTTTGAGCCAAGTTTGGATGTCACGATACCTAAAGCCTATATTATTCCTCAAAGTTGGTGGACCGTTATCGATTTATTAAAGCAAAATGGTATTCAAATGGAAGCGCTAAAAGCCGATTCAACCATAACTGTAGAATCCTATAAAATTGCCAATTACAAAACCAGAACCCAACCTTATGAAGGGCATTACCAGCACTATGCCACACAATTGGAAACCTCAACAAAACAAATAAAAGTTTATAAAGGTGACTATATTATTAGCACACAACAAAAGGGCATGCGTTATCTTTTAGAAACTTTAGAACCACAAGGGCCGGATTCTTTTTTTAATTGGAATTTTTTTGATACCATTTTACAACAAAAAGAAGGGTTTTCACCTTACGTTTGGGAAGACAAAGCCAAAGTCCTTTTAGATCATAATCCAGATTTTAAAAGGGCATTCGATGAAAAAAAATCATCAGATGAAGGCTTTTCTAAAAATTGGTTTGCACAACTAGACTGGATCCATAAACAAAGTGAATATTATGAAAAAGCACATTTACAATACCCCGTATATCGTATTATAAAGTAGCTTTTAAAAGAATTCTTTGTACTGCATCACCCTGAAATCGAAGGTATTAAATTCAGGCTGTTTTGCTTTTAACTGCTGGTATAATGCCATGCTTCCAATTGCCCTGTTTGCCGATCCTGATGCCGAAGTGAGGGATACAGTTCTTATTTTACGGCTTTGTTGAGATGTTATTGTTTTATCAGAAAGTTCAAACTCATGGATTCTAGGTATTTCATTACTAATCAACTTTAACTTTATGTTATAATTTTTGATGTGTTGTCTAAAAAAATACTCAGGTCCATTTTTACTATTTCCGCCTGTAAACAAAAGTGTGTCTATATTGGGATATCGTTTTAAATAGCCTATCACATCCCGAAGTTTGATATTGGTCATACCCAAGTCTGATGCGTCAATTTTTTTACGCTCGGCACTTTCAACGATATCGCAAACGCCAATTTTATGGTCAATCAGAAACTTTTTTCGCTCATTAATCGCTTCTTGAGAATTGTCGTAACGCAGATTTAAATTATGTATCTTATCAATAAAGAGCCATAATGAATTGTAATAACTCCCATAACAAAAATCAACATCTTTCTCCAAAAGCTCTCCGGTAGAAAATCTTGGTGGAGGTAAAGTCCCTACAATAAGTTTGGTGGTATCACTGTGAATAAAGGGTTGATATGGATGTTGGTGTTTAAACACGGGAGCGTCTTGATTTTTAATTCTAAAATTTGTATTTTAAAGTTCAACAAAATACATAAAACAATGGGAAAAGGAGACAAAAAAACACGAAGAGGAAAAATTGCTAATGGCAGTTACGGTGCGAGACGTCCAAGAATTAAAAAGCGCCCAAGCACTTTGGAAAAAATTAGCATCGACAAAAAATCTAAAGCTTAAACTATCTAATAAATACAAGTTCGGACTCACTAGACATGGGCTCACTATATCCATATCCTTCATAATTAAAGGCTTTAACGTCGTCTAAAGTTTCGGCGTGTGTATCAATAATAAAACGAGTCATGTACCCTCGAGCCAGTTTAGCATAAGTCATAATTGACTTATATTCCCCATTTTTAAAATCTTTAAACGTTGCTGTAACCACGGGAGCCTTAAGCGCTTTTGTATCTATGGCTTTAAAATATTCATTACTGGCCAGATTCAAAAATAGCTCACCATCCTGCAGTTCATCATTAAGTGCTTGAGTGATTTGTTTCTGCCAGAACTCATACAAGTTTTTATTTTTTCCAACTGGGAATTTAGTCCCCATTTCTAAACGATAGGGTTGTACTAAATCCAAAGGTTTTAAAATGCCATAAAGTCCGGAAATAATACGAACTGTATCTTGAAGCTTGTCTAGTTTTTTTACATCAATAGTATAAGCATCTATTCCTCGGTACACATCACCACTAAAAGCATAAATAGCCTGACGGGCATTATCCTTTGTAAATGGTAATGACCATTCTTGGTTACGCTCATAATTGAGTTGCCCCAAATTGCTAGAAATACCCATAAGCTTTGACAAACTTCTGGCCGATTTTTTCTTCAGTAATTTATTAAGACGTTCAGCCTCATTTAAAAAACAAGCTTCTGAAGATTTTGCTGTTGGCAACTTGCTTTCATAATCCAAAGACTTGGCTGGTGACAATACTAGTTTCATACTTTTTTATAATATCTAAATGACTATTTCTTGATTACTCAAAAGTACAACTACCTAGGTAAAATGTCAAGATTGAGATTTTATATTTTCTATAGCTACATTGGAAAAATTAATCCAATTCCAAGTCTTGGTGCTTGGCATAGTGACGCCATTTTTCGATGCAGTCTTGCATATCCTGCGGAATTTCAGATGTAAAACTTAAAAATTTTCCTGTTTTAGGATGTTTAAAGCCTAGTGTTTTAGCATGTAAGGCTTGACGAGGTAATATCTTGAAACAATTGTCAACAAACTGCTTATATTTTGAAAATGTCGTGCCTTTTAAAATGCGTTCACCACCGTAGCGCTCATCGTTAAAGAGGGTATGCCCTATATGCTTCATGTGCACCCTAATCTGGTGCGTTCGGCCAGTCTCTAACTTACATGAAACCAAGGTGACATAACCCAAGCGTTCTAAAACTGTGTAATGGGTAACGGCTGGTTTGCCTTTATAGGCGTCATCACCTTCAAAAACCGTATTTTGCAATCTGTTTTTAGGGTGCCTTCCAATATTGCCTTCTACTGTTCCTTGGTCTTCTTCAACATTGCCCCAAACTATCGCAACATACTCGCGCTCGCTTGTCTTATCAAAGAATTGCTTGGACAAATGGGTCATTGCCTCTTCGGTTTTTGCCACCACAAGAAGTCCGCTCGTGTCCTTATCAATTCTATGTACTAATCCAGGCCTGTTACTAGAATTGTTGGGTAAGTTATCAAAATGATAGGTCAATGCATTTATTAAAGTCCCTGAATAATTACCGTGTCCTGGATGAACAACCATTCCTGCCTCTTTATTGACCACTAAAAGTTCGTCATCTTCATAAACGATATCCAACGGAATATTTTCAGGCGTCAATAAATACTCATACGGCGGATGCTCAAAAAGAACTCGAATCTGATCAAATGGCTTTACTTTGTAATTGGATTTTACAGGGCTATCATTGACATAAATACTGCCGTTTTTTGCTGCAGCTTGAATTTTATTGCGCGTAGCATTTTCAATAAAATTCATTAAATATTTATCAATGCGCAACGGTTGTTGTCCTTTTTCAGCAGTAAAGGCATAATGCTCATAGAGCTCATCGTCATTATCATCAACAGGAAGAGAGGTTTCGGTCATGGGTTCAGCTTTAATTTCTATTACCGTTACCCAAAACCAAATCGATTTTAGATGTAATAGGAAGCATATCGCCTTCCTCTAATGTTTTTCCTTCAAATTTCATAGCTAATACTTCGTCCTTACCAATATCATTGCTATAAGTGATACTTCCCACTTCAAAGCCCAGCGCTTCTAAAGTTGGTTTAGCCTGACGAAACGTACGCCTCACAATATTGGGTACTGCGACTTTTCTATAACCAGAAGGATTAAGTATAAGATATATTTTTCGGTCTTCCTTAACTTTTGCTCCTGCCAAAGGATATTGTTCAATCACCGAAAATTTTGGATATTTTGGATTGTAATTGGCCGAATCTTGAATTTCCATACGCAAATCGGCATCATCTAATTCAATTTCAACAACTTCTAGTGTTTTCCCTTTTAAGTCTGGTACTACAACAAAATCACCATGATTGGTAGAGACTTTGAGCCATTGCATCATAAGGAAACTTATAATAACGATAGCTACAAACGCTATAACAATTTGCTTTAAAAATACTTTACTGCTAAGAAATTTTACTAGGCTCATGAATAAAATGTTCAATTAGGCAAATATATAAAAACACAAGCGTTTTTTGTTTTGCTTTATATGCGTATTTTAGCTTAACTAATAATACCTACGTTTTATTGTTCGTTTTAGTTTACCAAGGCGTTTAAATAATACTAACATGTTTCTGATTAAAATAGTATGAAAAAGAATATAGCCATCATTATGGGTGGATATTCCAGTGAATATGAAATATCCCTAAAAAGTGGTCAGGTAGTTTTTGAAACATTGAATCCAGAGCGCTATGCGGCGTTCAGAATTCATATATTCAAAAATAAATGGGTTTACGTTGATACTGAAAATAATGAATTCCCGATTGACAGAAATGATTTCTCGGTTACCATTGGTACCAAAAAAATAAATTTTGATTGTGTGTTTAATGCTATTCATGGTACGCCAGGTGAAGATGGCTTTATGCAAGGTTATCTGGATTTGCTCAACATACCGCACACAAGTTGTGGCATGTATCAGGCGGCATTGACTTTTAACAAACGGGATTGTTTGAGTACGCTTAAACCCTATGGGATCAAAACTGCCGCTTCATATTACATCAATCAAGGTGATCTTGTGGATGAAGATAATATTGTTTCAAAAGTGGGCTTGCCATGTTTTGTAAAAGCCAATCGTGCAGGAAGTAGTTTTGGAGTTACAAAAGTGTACAAAAAAGAAGACATCAAACAGGCTCTTGATATTGCCTTTAAAGAAGATGATGAAGTCATTATTGAATCCTTTTTAGATGGCACCGAAGTCTCTGTTGGTGTGATTACCTACAAAGGTGAGGTCAAAGCTCTGCCCATAACCGAAATTGTAAGCAATAATGATTTTTTTGATTATAAGGCCA
Source organism: Geojedonia litorea (assembly GCF_042654525.1). Taxonomy (NCBI): domain Bacteria; kingdom Pseudomonadati; phylum Bacteroidota; class Flavobacteriia; order Flavobacteriales; family Flavobacteriaceae; genus Geojedonia; species Geojedonia litorea. The sequence goes on along the minus strand of NZ_JBHSGP010000004.1, from coordinate 25,158 downwards.
AATATTTAGGAGAATCACAAGAGATTACACCTGCTCGTTTAACTAGAGAACAGGAAGAAAAAGTTAATAAAGTGGCTAAACAAGTTTATGAAGTTTTGCGAATGAAAGGTTTTAGCCGAAGTGAATACATTTTTAAAGATGGCGAACCGCATTTGTTAGAAGTCAATACAGTACCCGGATTGACCAAAGCCAGTATTTTACCTCAACAAGCAGCTGCGGCAGGCATTAGTTTATCCGAATTATTTGAAAATGCCATTGAAGAAGCTTTGGTGAATGATTAGTAAAAATAATATTAGTTATATTTGATTTGTATTAACTCTAATTAGATTTCCACTTTCACGGAACACAACTATGAAACGTGCACTTTTCCCAGGCTCATTTGACCCTATCACACTAGGGCATTACGATATTATCAAACGAGGCATAAAGCTTTTTGATGAAGTTGTGGTAGCTATAGGTATCAATTCTGAAAAGAGTTACATGTTTTCTTTGAAAGAACGTCAACAATTTATTGAAGACGCTTTTAAAGACGAGCCTAAAGTAAAAGTTGTGACCTATGAAGGCTTAACCATAGATTTTTGCAAAGCAATTAATGCTCAATTCATTCTTCGTGGGTTACGGAATCCTGCCGATTTTGAGTTTGAAAAAGCCATTGCGCATACCAACAGAAAACTCTCAAAAATAGAAACCGTATTTTTACTAACCGCTGCACAAACTTCTTATATTTCTTCGTCTATTGTAAGGGATGTTATCAGGAATAATGGGGATTTTTCAGTTTTGGTACCAGAGAGCGTAACCGTTAAATAAGCTTCCTTTCCAAACACAAAAAAGCATCAACACTTGTCGTTTTTAAACACACAACGAATTGACGCTTTTCTAAAAAATTGATTAATAGCACTACTAATATAAAACATAATCAAGGCTTTATACTGTTTTTTTCGATTAAATGTCATTAAATGATGATGAAAAGTAAGCCTTTGATAATTTTAAGAATTTTAAAACTTAAGGTGCGGAAATTGCCGCATTAAATCCTTCTTTTTTTGCTCTAAATTTTGAAGAAATTCTTGGTGTGCTTCAGAATTTGGATGAAAAGGCCTATGTTGCATTCCTTTTTGAATACCATCTATCTGATCCATAGTTACTGACGCTTCATTTGCTATCCAAACCTTCTTAAATTGTCCCCATATAAAATCAACTGCAGTTTGATTGGGATGTATCATATCTTCAGAATAGAATCTATAGTCTCGAAGTTGATCCATCATAATCTCATACGATGGAAAATAATGTGTATTCTGTCTTGGTTCGACCAGCTGATGAATGGCAGCGATTAAATGTGACTTACTTTGAGTGTTTTCTATAAATCCATCCTTTAAATGTCTAACTGGCGAAACCGTAAAAACAAGTGTTGCTTTAGGGTTAATACTTCTAATCAAACTTACAGTTCCTTGAAGTGATTCCGACACCTCATCGACAGTTAAAAGTTCTTTTACGAATTTCTTCTGCGGAATTTTATGACAATTAGCTACAACAATGTCTGTTTCAATATACCTATAAACCCAAGAAGTTCCCAAAGTGAATATGATATGTGTGGCATCATGAATTTGTTGACTTGTTGATTTGACGTACTTATTTAGAGAATTCAATAATTCGTCTTTTGAGGTACTACTCAACCTAGAATGTGTCTCGAAACTATGCCACTGTTCATTGTGAAAAAAGATATCGCTTTCAGAATATACTTTTTTATTAATGGCAGCGGTTATTAAATTTTCAATTGCCAAAGGGTGGAATAGAATCCCGAATGGATTTAATTCATTCTGAAACTTGAAATAATCCAGCTTTTGCCCAATATGTTCGGCAAAACAAGAACCGAATAGGCAAATTTTAGAATGATAATCAATTTGATTAAAAGTTTGAGGCTGGAGCGGTATTTCGGTTTGCAGTTTCAAGGCTTACGCTATATAATCCTTCACTTTGTCTAAAGCCTCTTGAATCCCATCAGGATTTTTCCCGCCGGCAGTTGCAAAAAATGCTTGGCCACCGCCACCGCCTTGAATATATTTACCAAGATCTCTTACAATTTGACCAGCATTCAATCCCTTACTTTCTACCAACTCTTTGGATATGTAGCATGACAGTAGCGCTTTACCGTCAGATGAAGCTGCAAATAGTAAGAATAGATTATCAAATTGACTTCCTAACTCAAAGCAAAGGTCTTTAATTCCAGAAGCATCCAAATCCAATTCTTTAGCCAAAAATTTTATACCATTTATATCTTGCAATTCAGCTTTTAAATCGCCTTTGATATTTTTTGCTTTGTCTTTCAACAAACTTTCGATCTGCTTTTTAAGATTGGCATTTTCTTCTTGTAAACTTTGAAGTGCTTTTACAGGTTCTTTGCTATTGTTCAATAGATCTTTCATTTCAAAAAACTGCCTGTTATTTTCAACATAAAAATCCTTAACAGCATCATTGGTAATCGCTTCAATACGTCTTATCCCTGCTGCAACTGCACCTTCCGACACAATTTTGAAATGCCAAATATCGGCTGTGTTTTTAACATGAGTGCCACCGCAAAGTTCAATAGACTTTCCAAATCGTACAGCGCGTACAGTATCCCCATATTTTTCGCCAAACAAGGCCATAGCGCCCTCATTAAGGGCTTCGTCCATTGGAATATTGCGCTTTTCAATTAGTGGAAGTTTTCCATCGATACGGGCATTGACAAAATTTTCAACATCCCTTAATTCTTCAACCGTCAATTTTGAGAAATGTGAAAAATCAAAACGCAAATATTTTGAATGTACCGCACTCCCCTTTTGCTCAACATGATCTCCCAAAACTTCTCTTAATGCCTGATGTAATAGATGTGTAGCTGTATGGTTACATTCGGTTCTGTATCGCTGTTTTGCATCTACCACTGCTTTGTGGCTTTCTGTAAGATGTTCAGGCAAGCTTTTAGCGAAATGTATAATTACGTTGTTCTCCTTTTTTGTATCAACAATATAAACCACATCACCATGTACATCCTCAAGATAACCCTTATCACCAACTTGTCCCCCGCCTTCAGGATAAAAAGGAGTTAAATTAAAGACTAATTGGTACATTTCCCCATCTTTTTTTGAGGTTACTTTTCTATATCGCGTAATCTTAACATTGGCTTCCAAAGCATCATATCCAATAAACTCTTGATCGGCATCGTCAATTAAAACAGTCCAATCTCCTGTGCTCATTTCACTAGCTGCCCGCGATCTGTTTTTCTGTTTTTGAAGTTCTTCATTAAAGCCTTTTTCATCAAGACTTAATCCTTTTTCATGAAGAATTAAAGCTGTTAAGTCGATTGGAAAACCGTAAGTATCATATAGCTCAAATGCTTTTTCACCTGAAACCATTGTTCCTTTTGTGCTTTTAACGATGCCATCAAGGATTATCAACCCTTGATCGAGCGTTCGTAAAAATGAAGCTTCTTCTTCTTTGATTACATTTTCAATCAGGTGTTTTTGTGATTTTAATTCTGGGAAAGCTGTTCCCATTTTTTCGCTCAACACATCAACTAATCTATAAATAAATGGCTGTTTTTGATCTAAAAACGTGAACCCATAACGAATAGCACGGCGTAAAATTCGGCGTATTACATACCCCGCACCAGTGTTACTAGGTAACTGTCCATCAGCAATTGAAAAGGCCACTGCGCGAACATGGTCGGCGATAACGCGAATAGCCACGTCAACCTTTTCGTTTTTACGATAATTGCTTTGTGCAATGGTTTCAATCTCTCTAATTATGGGTGTAAAAACATCGGTATCATAATTTGATTGAACACCTTGCAATACCATACATAAGCGCTCAAACCCCATACCAGTATCGATGTGTTTGTTTGGCAAAACTTCTAATGACCCGTTGGCTTTTCGGTTGTATTGCATAAATACAAGGTTCCAAATCTCAACAACTTGAGGATGGTCTTTGTTCACCAAATCTTTGCCAGGTACTTTTGCTTTTTCTTCTGCTGAACGAATATCGACATGAATTTCACTACATGGTCCACATGGCCCTTGGTCGCCCATTTCCCAAAAATTATCCTTCTTGTTCCCCATTAAAATGCGATCTTCAGGAACAAACTGCTTCCAAAGCTCAAAAGCCTCACTATCCATGGCCAATTGGTCATCTTCATTGCCTTCAAAAACGGTAACATAAAGAATGTCTTTATCTATACCATAAACTTCTGTTAACAATTCCCAAGCCCAGGCAATGGCTTCTTTTTTGAAATAATCGCCAAAACTCCAATTGCCCAACATTTCAAAGAGTGTGTGATGATAAGTATCATAGCCCACTTCTTCCAAATCATTATGCTTGCCCGAAACGCGTAAGCACTTTTGTGTATCGGCAATCCTGCTGTTTTTTGGTTGACCATTTCCTAGAAAGTACTCCTTAAACGGAGCCATACCAGAATTCACAAACATAAGTGTTGGATCATCTTTTAATACCATTGGTGCAGATGGTACAATACTATGAGCTTTATCCTTAAAAAAGTTTAAAAATTTAGAGCGGACTTCTTGAGACTTCATGTATAAGTTTTCTTGTCTTTTTGTTAAAAAATGATTAATTGCAAAACAATTTTTATCTTTACTCCCCATCGTTCATAAAATATGATTTTTGAGAGCGACTTACTGATAAAAAACCATATCCAAAACTATAGAAATACTATTTTTGTTGGTTTGGACGTTTGACAACTAGTTCAACAGACATCATAAGTGTCTATTATAACTGCAAAAATAGTATAAATTGCGACATGAGTAAGGTAAAATATTATTACGATTCTGACACGCTTTCCTATCGTAAGATTGAACGCAAGAAAGGAACCACCATTACTTATGCAGCCGTTTTTTTATTAGCCTCTGCTCTTTTCGGATTTTTATTTGTGTTTATTGCCAGTCAATTTGTGCAATCCCCTAAAGAACGTGCTTTAGCTAGAGAGCTTCAAAATATGCAGCTGCAATATAAATTACTGAACAAACGAGTTAATGATGCCTTTGCTGCACTTGAAAATGTAGAAGAGCGCGACAACGGTATTTATCGATTATACTTTGAAGCCAACCCTATCCCAGAAGAACAGCGTCGTGCCGGTTTTGGAGGGATTAACAGATATAGTAAGTTTGAAGGCTATGACAATTCCAAACTTATTATAGAAAGCAACAAACGTTTGGATGTATTGCAAAAAGCAATTGTTGTTCAATCGAGGTCTCTAGATGAAATCGCTTTGCTAGCTGCTGATAAAGAAAAATTTCTTGCTTCAATTCCAGCAATTCAACCTGTAAATAATGAAAACCTAACCCGAATGGCTTCAGGTTTTGGGTACCGAACCGATCCTTTTACTAAAGTTCGTAAATTTCACTATGGTATGGACTTTACAGCCCCTAGAGGTACGCCTGTTTACGCTACAGGTGATGGTGTTGTCACTAGAGCCGATAACCGCGCTACAGGTTATGGAAATCATATTAGAATAGATCATGGTTATGGTTACGAATCCTTGTATGCCCATTTATATAAGTATAATGTGAGGGACAATCAACGCGTAAAACGTGGTGACCTTATTGGTTTTATAGGAAGTACCGGTCGCTCTGAGGCGCCACATTTACACTATGAAATTTTCAAAGATGGTGAGCGTATTAACCCTATTAACTTCTACTACGGTAATTTATCAGCTGAAGAATTCAGCAAGCTTCTAGAAAAAGCACAACTTGAAAACCAATCATTAGATTAATACTATGTACATCCAACTTCCTGAAAAACGATATTATGGCATTGGCGAAGTCGCCAAAGCTTTTAATGTAAACACCTCTTTAATTAGGTTTTGGGAAAAAGAGTTTGATATTTTAAAACCTAAAAAAAATGCCAAGGGCAATAGAAAATTTACGCCCGAGGACATTAAACACCTTAAATTTATTTACCACTTGGTAAAAGAGCGCGGCTTTACTTTAGAAGGTGCTAAAACTCACCTTAAAGAAGAGCGCAAACAATCCTTAAATAATTTCGAAATTATTAACAAGTTAGAGAATGTTAAGGCCCAATTAATTAAAATTAAAACCCAACTGTAACATTCTGTTATATCACATTACTAATAACATAGAAGCAATTAGCTTCAACATTTATAACTAACTCAAAATTCTTATACTATGAAAAAATGGTTAATACCCGTAATTGTCATCGCAGTTATCGCGTTTGGTATCTATAATTGGGCCGTAGGATTTAATAATACAGCAGTTGAACTTAATGAAAATGTAAGTGAAGCATGGGGTAATGTTCAAACCTCATATCAGCGACGAAATGACCTCATTGGTAATTTGGTTAGAACCGTACAAGGTGCTGCCGATTTTGAAAAAAGCACTTTAGAAGCAGTTGTCAAAGCAAGATCTGAAGCCACAAAACCTGAGATTAATATTAATAATCTTGATGAATTAACTCCTGAAAAATTACAACAATTCAATAGTGCTCAAAGTGGATTAAGCAATGCCCTTTCAAGATTACTATTAGTGATTGAAAGATACCCTGATTTAAAAGCTAACCAAAACTTTTTAAAATTACAGGACGAATTAACCAGTACTGAAAATACGATTCAAACGGCGAGAACGCGCTATAACGAGGCTATCAACCCCTATAACAATCATGTGAAGAAATTCCCAAACTCAATGCTTGCTGGTTTATTTGATTTTGAAGGTAAACCGTATTTTGATGCAGAAGCTGGTGCAGAAGAACCTGTTGATGTTGAGTTCGATTTTAATTAAAGCCCATGTCAAAAATTGAAGATTTTTTAAGTGCAGAAGAAGAACAAGAAATCATTGCCGCTATTCGTGAAGCAGAGCTGCTAACTTCTGGTGAAATCAGAATTCACATTGAAAGAACTTCAAAAACTGATGCTTTTGATCGTGCCATGGAACTTTTCCATTTCTTAAAAATGGATAATACCAAGCTTCAAAATGGCGTATTGATTTATGTAGCCGTTGAAGATAAAACCTTTGTTATTTACGGAGACAAGGGAATTAATGACGTTGTTGGAACTGAATTTTGGAACAGCACTAAAGATATTATGCAAGTTCATTTTAAGAAAGGCGAATTCAAACAAGGACTTATAGAAGGTGTTAAAAAAGCAGGCGAGCAATTGCAAAAACATTTTCCATGGCAACATGGAGACGAAAACGAACTCCCAAATTCAATTTCAAAAGGGTGATGCAACAATTAAAGCACATATATTTTGCTGTACTCCTCTTTTTTGGTGTAGGTATACAAACTTTAACGTATGCCCAATTTAATGTTCCTCCTATTCCCGAGAAACAAACCAGTGTATATGACTATATTGATTTACTAACTCCAAATCAGAAAACTAATCTTGAACAAAAACTTATTCGGTATTCAGACACTACTTCAACCCAAATAGTCGTAGCTATAATCAGTACGACCAAAGGTGAAAATATAGGTTTGCTGGCTCCTAAGTGGGCCCATAAATGGGGTGTAGGTCAGGCTAAAGAAGATAATGGCGTATTTATTTTATTAGCCAAAGATGATCGTAATATTTGGATATCGCCAGGTTATGGTGTTGAAGACCGGCTTACAGCGGGCATAGTTGGAGAACTGGTACGAAATGTTATTATCCCAGAGTTTAAGCGTGGTGATTATTACACTGGTTTAGACAAGGGTAGTGATGCTATATTTGAAATTTTAACAGGAAGCTATCAAAGTACGCGAAAAGTAGCAAGAAACAATGGTTTTCCATTTGGACTTGTAGTAATTTTAATCTTCATTTTTATAGTTATTCTCATTTCCATTTCAAAAAACAGACGTGGTGGCGGTCGTGGCGGCAATCGCGGTAACCGATCTGAAGGTATCGATATTTTGGAAGCCATCATCTTAAGTAATTTAGGTCGTGGCAGTTTTGGCCGTTCTAGTGGTGGCTTTGGAGGCGGCAGTTTTGGAGGCGGCGGCGGATTTGGCGGAGGCTTTGGAGGCGGTGGTTTTTCAGGTGGTGGCGCTGGTGGTAGTTGGTAACTGAATACTGATTATCCAAAAAAATATTGCATCCACCACTAATAAAAAATGACAGCTATACTGTATTGAGCACTATCATACCACTTAAAATCAAGTATTCCTCATTTGGTAGTAGATAGCACTAAAAGATAAGCGCCTTGCCTATTTCTTTCTCATATACACACTCACAGGAACACCATGAAAATCGAACTGCTCACGCAATTTATTCTCTAGAAAGCGTTTGTAAGGCTCCTTAACGTATTGAGGTAAATTACAGAAAAATGCAAATTGCGGTTGCGGTGTTGGCAATTGCATAATGTATTTTATTTTAACATATTTCCCTTTATTGGCCGGTGGTGGATTGTGCTCTATAATTGGCAATAACACTTCATTTAACACACTGGTTTTAATGCGTTTGGTTCGATTGTTATATACCTCAACTGCAGTTTCAATAGCCTTATAAATACGTTGTTTATTCAATACCGAAACAAACACAATGGGAACATCAGTAAAAGGCTCCAACTCCTTACGTATTGCGGTTTCAAATTCTTTAGTCGTCTTAGTATCTTTTTCAACCAAGTCCCATTTATTTACAAGAATCACAATTCCTTTTCTATTGCGTTCGGCTAACCAGAAAATATTTTGCACCTGTCCATCAAAACTTCGAGTTGCATCATGAACCAACAAACACACATCACAATGTTCAATAGCGCGAATACTTCGCATGACGGAATAAAACTCTAAATCTTCCTTTACTTTAGCTTTACGTCTTATTCCTGCCGTATCAACGAGGTTAAATTCAAACCCAAAACGATTATATTTGGTATCAATAGCATCTCGAGTGGTTCCAGCGATATCAGTAACGATATAGCGATCCTCCCCTATTAGCGCATTAATAAATGAAGATTTACCAGCGTTAGGCCGACCTACAACTGCAAAGCGAGGCAATTCTGCTTCTTCTACCTCTTCTTTTTCGGGTAAGGCTTTTATAAGCGCATCTAACAAATCTCCAGTACCACTACCATTAATACTGGCTATGGTGTAATATTCACCAAGGCCTAAACTGTAAAATTCAACCGCATCTTCGGCACGTTTAGCATTATCTACTTTATTCACTGCTAAAAACACAGGCTTATCCACTTTACGAAGTAATTTTGCCACATCTTCATCCATGCCAGTGACTCCAGACTCAACGTCTACCATAAATACGATGACATCAGCTTCATCAATAGCCAATTCAACCTGCTTATCAATTTCGGCTTCAAAAACATCATCACTTCCCTTCACATAGCCTCCTGTATCAATAAGTGTAAAGTCTCTACCATTCCAATCACTTTTACCATAGTGTCGATCTCTGGTAACACCACTAACGGCATCAACAATAGCTTCTCTTCGTTTTATTAAACGGTTAAAAAACGTTGATTTTCCAACATTTGGGCGTCCTACAATGGCAACAATGCTACTCATCTTAAATAAATTTTGCTGCAAAGATAATGATATGCTTATGATTTCGTTATCTTTTACAAAGATTCAAACTATTAATTTACAGACATGAAACAAAACGTTGCGGCCATCTTGTTTTCTTTGGCTATTATAATTTCATCATTTTTACTTGGAAATGCTTTTATGAATAGAAATAAAGTAGATGGAACCATTTCAGTAACCGGACTGGGAAAAGCAGATTTCACATCCGACCTCATTGTATGGGAAGGTTTTTTCTCAAGAGAAAACAGTAATTTACAACAAGCTTATAGCGATTTAGAAAAGGATAAAAAAATAATTTCAGAATATCTATTATCAAAAGGAATCACCTCAAAGGAACTGGTATTTAATGCGGTTAACAGTAGAAAAAACACCCAAGGCAAGTATTCTTCTGACGGTAAATATATTGGTGACGAATTTTTAGGCTTTATTTTAACCCAATCCCTTCAAATTGATTCTAATGATGTAGAGAAGGTTGAAAATGTATCTCGAGAGATTACAGAACTTCTTAATAAGGGCATTCAGTTTTACTCAAATGCACCGCGCTACTATTATACTAAACTAGCCGATTTAAAAATTGAAATGATTTCAAAGGCTACGAGTGATGCTAAAACCAGAGCCGAAATGATTGCAAAAAATTCTGGAGGAAAGTTGGGTGATTTAATTTCAGCAAAAATGGGAATCTTTCAAATTACAGGGCAAAATTCTAATGAAGATTTTTCATGGGGAGGCACTTATAATACCGAATCAAAAGAAAAAACGGCATCTATTACTATGAAATTGGATTATGAAGTAGACTAGCTACTTTTGATGATATCCAAAACGCTTCAGTTGTTGCTGATTGGTTCTCCAATTCTTGTTCACTTTGACATACAGCTCTAAATGAACCTGTTTGCCAAAGAATTTCTCAAGATCTTTTCTAGCCTCCACTCCAACGCGTTTTAGCGCAGTACCTTTATGGCCAATGATGATACCTTTTTGAGTATCTCGCTCCACCATAATTACCGAACGCATTCTGATGATGTCGTCTTCTTCAAAAAACTCTTCAGTTTCAATTTCAACGGCATAAGGAATTTCCTTTTTGTAATGCATAAGGATTTTTTCTCTAATGGTTTCGTTGACAAAAAAGCGTTCTGGTTTGTCGGTTAATTGATCTTTTGGATAAAATGGCGGTGACTCTGGTAACAATTCAATGATACGATCAAATACCTCTTTCACCTGAAAGCCCTCTAAAGCTGAAATTGGAATCACATGTGCATTGGGTACTTTTTTTGACCATAATTGAACCTGTTCTTCCAACTGTTCTTGATTGGATTTGTCAATTTTGTTTAGAAGTAATAAAACAGGAATTTTAGAATTGGTTATTTTATTGAAAAAGGATTCATCTTTAAGTTCCTGCTCCCCAATCTCCACCATATATAAAAGCACATCGGCATCTTCAAAGGCAGATTTCACAAAATCCATCATCGATTCTTGAAGCTCATACGCTGGTTTGATAATGCCTGGTGTATCTGACAATATCACTTGAAAATCGTCACCATTCACAATCCCTAAAATACGATGTCTCGTGGTTTGCGCTTTAGAAGTAATGATGGATAACTTTTCGCCAATAAAAGCATTCATGAGGGTTGATTTCCCCACGTTTGGATTTCCAATGATATTTACAAAACCAGCTTTGTGCATTCTTTTGAGTTTGATGCAAAGGTAGAATTAAATACAATGAGAAACTAATTCATGAATTGTAAATCTGCGTTTAGCAAACATCATCAATACAACAGTGAATCTTTATTTAGACCTCTTATTATTCATCATCTAAAACCAATCTAAATCCGATATAACCTTCTGCTAAATCTATTCCTAAAGTGCGATTAACCGTATAGCAACCAAAATTACATTGAACAGAACCACCCCTAGCTACACGAATAATTCCTTGATCTGGTCCTAATGGGTTAGTGATTGGAGAGTTTTTGTAGTAGTCGGAAGCATACCAGTCGTTGCACCATTCCCAAACGTTACCAGTCATATCATAAATTCCTAATTCATTTGGAGCTTTTTGACCAACAGTATGGGTTTTTAGGTGCTTGGTTTCAAAAAAAGAAGCATTGGCCTCATTCCAACTTACTTCATTTTTATTATCAGAGCCGCTAAATTGATAGTTTTTACTTTGGTTTCCTCCTCTGGCCGCATATTCCCATTCTGCTTCAGTGGGTAGACGGTATTTTCGTCCAGTAAGTTTATTTAGTTTGAAAATAAACTCTTGAGATTCTTCCCATGAAGCTACTACAGGCTTTTTCGCGTCCTTTGTATCTATGGATTCTGCAGAACCAAAAACCCATGCCCAAACCTCATTTGTAGTTTCAAACGCTGCAATTTTAAATGTATTTACACTCACTTGATGCTGAGGCATCGCATCTTTGTAAAGATGTGATTGTGATCTATGAATCCATTTCAATTCTTTGTCGTTCTTGAGACCCATTAAAAATGTTCCTCCGTCAACCAGAACCATAGGTAAGAAACGGTCTATAATTTCTTGATTTTGAATATATATTGCATTAAGTTCTGAAGCTTTTTTATCGGCTTCTATTTTAAGTTGATTAACCTTTTCGTCAAAAGATACTTTATCTTGAGGGTAGACCTTTAAAGCATTTTGAATGGTGTATATATCCCGATATTTTTCTTCTAATCCAGCTATATCATAATCACGAAGATAAGTAGAACATTGGTTACGTATGTGTTCTAAATTTAAGTAATTATCATAGGGATTACTTTCAAAACGCTTATACTCCGCCATAATACGCAGATGTAAGATGTTAGGAGCAGTTTGCCCCAAAAGCGCTTCGGTTTCGATTAAAAGTTGAATGCAGGTCTCAAAGTTGCCTTCATAATAAGCCTTTTCAGCATCTTCATATTTAAATTTGGCAACGGTGTTTTGAGCACTAACCGTAATGCTAAAAAGGACAAAGACGCTAATTAACAAAGGTTTCATTATAGTTTAGTCTAATTTAAAGTCGTTTTCAAAAACGTCTTGATTGATTTTTATTTCAGACCAAATGGTAATGGTTTTTTTAGGCTCATTACTCGTGTTTTTATCATTAATTGATGACTCTTGAATTTTTCCTATTAAGGCAATGGCCATTACTTGCTTATTTTGCAATTTTTCTGGTGCTTCTTGGTCGCCTGTTATAGAAGTTACTGTGCCCAAAGCCGAGGTTCCTGATTGAAAGCTAAAAGGCATCAGGATGCCATTCACATCTTTATAATCACTTAATATAAGTTCCCCTTGTTTGTTAGACTCCTCATTTTGAAGCTCAATTTTATATAATAAATTATCTAGTACATTATAATATTTAAATAACACCTTTCCTGTTGGGCTTTCTATTTTTAGCTTATAGGCTTTACCTGATGCCAAACTTAAAGTATCCACAATATGTAGTTTATAAGGTAAAGAGAGATAATTCAATTCTGGGAATATAGCCTGTTCTTTATAGGTAGCAATTTCAGTTTCTGTTAAAGGGGTTTTGCTGGTTTTATTTTGTTTATGGCCAGTTTCGCCGTTAAACACATCTGTGTAAATTAAATCGCCTTTTTTCCTTCTGTTTTTAAAATATCGACTACTGGTAAATTTATTAGGGACCATTTTTTTGTCTTCTATCAACAAAGGAAATGGCTCTCCAAAAACTTCTCCACTTCTAAAAACTGTTTTCACATTAGCTATCTTGTCTTTCCCTCCTATGGCCTCAAGATAGTTTTCAATAACCTTTTTGGCTTCTACACTGTTTTTAATTTTAGCAGCTTCCAATGCCGCTATCTTTTCATCAAATGCCGTTTTACTGGAAGGATACTGTCCTAGTGTATTTTGGATTTCATAGACATCTCTAAATTTTTCTTCCAAGCCCGCAATGTCATAGTTTTGTAAATAGCTATTACAATGATTTCTTAAGTTTTCTATTAAGACAAAACTGTGCAAAGGATTTTGCTCTAGCAGCTTGTGTTCTGCCAAAATACGCAGATGTAAAATATTAGGCGCGGTTTGCCCTAGCAAGGCTTCGGTTTCGGTCAATAGTTGAATACAGTCTTCAAAATTGTTATCGTAAAATGCCTTTTCAGCATCTTCAAATTTAAATTTAGCTACGGTGTTTTGAGCCTGAACATTGAGCGTAATTATTAAAATTATACCAATTGAATATATTCTTTTCATGTGTTAAATAGTTTTAATTAACCGTGTTACCTATTGCTTTCCCTTCATCTGTTAAGGGCATGACAATGCGAAATCCCTGAACGTTGTTTCTTATTTCATTGGCTCCACCAGTATATCGCATAGTCATATATGTTTTGGTTTTATCTATAATAGGCAAATTCAATTTATCATCAAAACTAATATTTGTATAAATATTCCCGCCCCTAGTTACCTTTTCACTTCCAGAGATTGGCCCTGATGGGTTTTGATTTGGGCTAACATGATAGTAATTTTTACCATACCAGTCGTAACACCATTCTAAAGCATTGCCAAAAAGGTCATAAACCCCTCTTGAATTGGGTTGTTTTTGACCAACAGGATGAATTTTTTTATTAGAATTATGCTTTAGCCAACCTCTTTCATTATAGCTTTTCAAATACCATCTACCTACATTAAATGGCCTATCATCCTTGGCAACATATTCCCATTCGGCTTCGGTAGGTAAGCGGTAATAGTCACCAGTCACCTTACTTAACCACTGGCAAAAGGCTACGGCTCCATTCCAAGACACGTTAATTACTGGCAGATTATTATCCTCTGATGTTCTTGGCAATTTATCCTCGCCATATTTCCAATCTAAATTAAGCGGGTCAACAATTACTTTATCTCCTATCTTATATACAACGCCTTCATCTTTATAACCGGTTTCATTTATGAACAGTTTGTACTGTTCATAGGTTACCTCGTATTTACCCATTTTAAAATCGCCAACACTTACTTCATGTTCTTTTTGTTCATTAGTATAATAGGCTTTTTTATTGCCCATTATAAAGCTGCCTCCTTCAATTAAAACCATAGTATCTTTTATCTGATTTATGATGCTAGTATTATAACGCTCAACTTCGGCCACTTTCGCGTCAAATGCTTCCTTGGAATCGGGATATTGGCTTAAGGCATTGTTAATTTCATATACATCTCTAAATTTCTCTTCCAAGCCCGCAATGTCATAGTTTTGTAAATAGCTATTACAATGATTTCTTAAGTTTTCTATCAAGGTATAACTGTGCAAAGGATTTTGCTCTAACAACTTATGTTCTGCCAAAATACGCAGGTGTAAAATATTAGGTGCGGTTTGCCCTAACAAGGCTTCGGTTTCGGTTAGTAGTTGAATGCAGGTTTCAAAATTGTCATCGTAATAAGCCTTTTCGGCATCTTCATATTTAAATTTGGCTACGGTATTTTGGGCATTGATTTGTATTGAAAATGTAATAATTAATACAAGAGAAAAAGATAATTTCATAGGTTTAATTTTTTATTGGATTTCCCCAAAAGTCAAGTTTAGGAGCTGATTGTTGAAGATTTTCGGTTTCACTATGTGCATTGAAGCCTTCATAGCTTATGGTGTCCATACCCATATTCGTTTTATCTAAATAGCTTACAAAAGACTGATATACTGAACTAGCTTCAGATTGGCTATAAAAAGGGCCGCAAATGGTTTCATTTAGTGGGGTTAAAGCATTAATTTCACTTTCTAGTTTAGTTTTCATAGGCCAAGTCCCATCGGGATATTTGCCTATGGCAAACACATTAGTTGCCTTTACTTTAGGGTTATCAAGCATTAATTGGTCTTGATTGTAGGCGTACACAAAATAATAAAGGTTGTTCCCTTTTGAAGTTGTAGAAGATAAAGGTAACTCACCTTGTGGGTAACCATTAAACACAGCAACTCTTGCTTTTTTTATAGATTCTCTTATGGCCTGCTTTTTAGCTTCAGCTTCTTTGCGGATGCGTGCACGTTCGGCAGCTGCTTCTTTTTTTGCTTTGGCTTTAGCCAAATCACCTAATAAACCAGCGGCAAGTCCTACACCACCTAAAGCGGCACCAGTATAGGCCTGTCCCAAATTGCCATTGGCGGTATTTAAAAGGTTCATCCCTGTTTGTATCATTGCTTTGGGGTCGCCATAGGTTTCTGGGCTTATCTGTGACAGGGCGTCGTTCATATCCTTATCTATGCTTAACGATTGTTGATAGATATCATTACTTTGCTCAATCAAATTAGCATTATAATTGTCTACCCTTTGTCGTTTTAACGCTTCTTCTTGCTCCCAAGCTGCTTTTTTTGCGGCATTGTTATTACCAGAATTAGTTGTAGTTACATTAGAATTATTGGTAGTGACAGGGTTGCCCCAAAAATCTAATTGAGTAGACTGATTAGAGTTTTGTTGCAGTGATTGTTGTTGGTCTATTTGTTGTGTCTCTGCTTTTTGTGTTGCAATCTTATTATTAATGCGAGCAATATCCTCTTTCAAGCTAGGGCTACCAGACTTATCCGCAGCTTGTTGATACAGTTGTTTGGCTTTTTCCAAATCTCCTCTATTTTCGGCCTCATGAGCCTGCGAAACTAGCTCTTCACTTTCTTTTTTATCGATGCTTTCTTTTTGTCTCGCTTTTAACTCCTCTATTTTAGCTTTAACAGCAGGGTCATTTTTAACATCGTATGCCTTTTGGTAATATTGAATCGCATCGTCTATTCTGTCAAAACTTTCGGCATTTTTGGCATCGGCAAGCAGATTATTAAAGTAATTATTTGTTCTTTTTTCTTTAAGAATATTTCCCAAATCAATATCTATCCTTTGGTAGCCGCTAATATGTTTGTTCAGCGCTTTAATAGACCGAATCTCAATCTTAAGGTAATTAATGATCTCTTGTGCGGATTTAAAATTAGTGACATTTCCCGAATACCCAAACAGCTCGCTACCTGTTACCATGTTAGACCCAAGGTTTGGAGCGTAGACAGTTTTTGTAAAAGATACTTTTTCTTGAGTATTTGGGTTGGTATAATCCCCTTCAATCATAAATTCCATACTACCAGAAATGGCTAAATTAAATTGAGAAATATCATAATCGTGTTCGCCACCATCAGCATTAGCACCTCTTACCAATGTTGGCTGGTTAATATCAATTTCATAGGTGACTTGTAAACCTTCCCAAGCCCACTTCACAGGTACAACCCTAATTTGCCAAAATCCAGCATGTACATCGGGTCTAATATTCTTGTACTCATGTTTATCTTCAAATTTATTAGGCACCAAAGCCACTAAACCTTGACCTGAACCTCCGTTTATGTGTTGGGCACTAATGCTACAGAAGCAATTAATGAAACCAATAACTAATAATAGCATGGCTTTTTTTGAAGTGAAAATTTGTTCCATAACTGACAATTAATATTTGCTTATTCTTTAATACACCTACAATGCAATCCTCCTTTTTTACCTGAAGGATTTATAATTGCTTTATCTGACCACCACATCAGTACAACAGACCACAAACCCTGATCGTCATGAGTAGAATTGGACCAAAAAGAGGCTTGTTTTTTGTAACTATTGAATCCTCCATAACCGCTTTTAACACCTCCGGGTAATGCATTAAATGCATAGTCATTGGTGCCATTACCATTATCATCCCATCCAGAAATGCTTTTTAATTTTTTGGCAGCAAGATCTTCACTTACATACTTAATTAGTTTTTGCCAATCGTCATTAGTTGGCACTCTAAACCCTTTTGGGCAGGGATTACCATTGGTAATTGCATATATATTATACATATAACCATATGGCTCACCAGTAGCCTTATCATAATAATAATAAGCCCAAACCGGTTGCGCGGCCTCCGTAAGATTTTGCCATTGTTCGCGGTCCTGAGCTTGAATAATTGCCGAACCGTTTTGAAAACTATTGGATTCTAAATTTTTAGCCATCCACACCTGATCACCAATGTTAACCGTTTCGATGGTTTGTGACAAGGCTAAAGTGCAAACTAAAAATGGGAAAAGGAAACTATATTTTAGCATGGATCATGGGGTATTAATATTGGGCAATCTCAAAATAAATTAAAATAATAACAATAATCAATACCCACATTTGGGTACTTTGAACTAAACTGTATTTAAACATAGCCCTTTCTAATGCAGTCGGCAACTAATTCAGTAACATTTTTAGAGTCTGATTTTTTAAGAATGTTTTTTCGGTGTGTATTTACCGTTTCAAAAGCAATGTTTAGGTGGCTTGCGATTTCGTTCATGGTAAATCCTTCGCCTAATAACTTAATAATTTCGAGCTCTCGACTTGTAAAAGGGATATCATCCAAATGTGTAACAAAGGGTTTAAAATTCTCAAATAATTCGTGATTTTCAATATCAAGTTCTAAATAGGATGGCTCTCCATTTAGTCCAATTAATGATAATTTTTTAGTATTTACCGAAGTGATATGATTAATATTTGAGAGACAACCAAATACTTTCAAAAGAGCTCCATCTTCGGTAGTTTTTAAGGTTATGGTTTGAAGCAAAAACAATTTGTATTGATCATCTTTTGCTTTTAAACGAAGACAATAACTTATCTTGTAGTTAACAATATTTTCAGGACGTATACAGTTTCGCAAAAAATAGGCAACAACATCTTCACATTTTAAAAACCAACTTACATCATTTGGATGAATACGTTCAATCACTTTTTCTACAGAAAATTCATCTTCTGAAACACCTAAAATATCATCAATACCCTTACTCAATAAGCTAACTCTTAAGGTTGGAGAATCAATGATATAATAAAAACTCGGGCCAGGACTGAATAAATTTGATAATAAAGCTTTAACATCGATATTATAATTAGTTAGCGATTCTTGAGCTAAATAATTTTTATGAGAATTATATAAATCGAATATTAGATTGGAGTTCATTGGTATATTAAATCTACAACTCTATTATGAATAAAGCAACATGTTGCATTCCTTTTTTCAAACCTTTAAAACCACATCAATAAAATATTTTGTAACTTTAAATCCTAACCCATTCATAATAAACTCATTAATTCAATACATTATGAAAACAACTCATTCACAAACCAAAATTAGACTGCATGATGCTATCGTAGGAGTACTCTATCTTACCAGTGTTATTTTAGCCTTCACTGTTAGCATTCAATGGCTATATATGGCAGGTGCCGTTGCTGCACTTCAAATTATTAGTCCAGTTACCAAGTTCTGTCCTGTGTATTTTATACTTAACAAACTCATGCCAGGGACAGAACCCATTCAAGATGGAAGCTAGAGTTAATCCCCATAAAAAAACCTCTTAATTTCTTAAGAGGTTTTTTAGTTTTAGTACTTCACCAATCGTACGGTTTGCAATTTTCCTGATTGCGTTACTTTCACAATATAGACTCCTGCTTCAAGTTCAGTTCCAAATTTATAATTATCATTTGGATTGAATTCTTTCACATGCACTAGCTTATTACTCATATCGTACACTTGAATTAGAATACGATTAGCTCTATCCTGTGTTTTTACTTTCAGCGTAAAATTAGAATCTGATGGATTAGGCCAAGCATTAATTTGGAAGTCATCATCTAGATCAATACGAGTTGATGGCATCATTCTACTACTAGAAATTGGTGCTGCAATTGGGCAACCCGTATCACATAATTGGTCTTGCTCCCATTTTACATTGATACTGCCATGAACGCGACGACCTATAAAAAGTCCCTTCATTACTGTGGGTTCTGCTACTTTATTTTTATTAGCATTTTCCCCTTTCACCAAGAACTCATTACCATTGGAATGCATACGCGCTCGTACATACGATCCTTTTTCGATTTGAATATCAGCATTTACATAAATGACCACATTCTTCCCATTGGCGTTGATAGTTCCAAATTGAGCAAGGGTGAATTTCTGATTAATAAACACATTCGCACAAGATCCAAACTCAATAGAAGCATTCTGTTGTGTTACTAACTGATTAATATACACATTAGGTTGGGTAAAGGTAACAGTCACTCCCTGTCCAACTTGCACTACATTAAAGACAGATCCTGTTAATGTTTGATTAGTATTTGCAATCACATTTGGGCTACCAGCATTAGAATAGGTATTAGCAACAAATGCAGGTATGCTTTGTGGTGCCGCTGGTGACATTGTGATACCGCCATTTATGACACTACCTTGATTAAGATCAAAGCGCTTTGCTTTGCCAAAATCAACCACAGTAGTGGCCTGATGTAACTTAATCAATCCATTAGCACCTGTCACGCCTAGGCCTCCACTTTGAACTAAATTTGACCCATGTAAATAAATATCGTCTTGAGCCAATATGGTATAAGAAGCGATTAAGTTAGTTACATCAAAGTTAGTTACTGTGTACTCTAAATAATCTGTACAATTGGTCTCTGAAGTCACCGTTACACCATATTTTCCGTTGGCATAAACACGTGCTACCTTCTCATTAGTAATTGCTCCTAATTCGCCTTGACCAACGACAACCCATTGATAAGATCTAATGTCATTTTCATTAAGATTAGTATTCACCGTAAGTTGAATTGCTGCGTCTTGACAGAACGGCGGTAATTCGCTTGGCACAATCGATTGTATAACTGGTAATAATCCATTTACAGTAACAGTTGCTTCACATGTTGAACTATTTCCGTTGACATCTGTTACGGTAAGCGTCACCAGAACTGGATTGCCGACATCAGCACAAGTAAACGATGTGATATCGGTATCATAGGTCAATCCACCGCAAGCATCGTTAGAACCATTGTTTACAGCATCTTCGGCTATAGTTACCGTGCCATCGGCACCAAGAGTGACGGTGATGTCTTTACAAATAGCTATTGGATTTACTTTATCCTCTACCGTTACAATGGCATCACAACTTGCAGAATTTCCGTTAGCATCCTCAACCGTTAGGGTCACTGTGTTTGCACCAACATTTGAACAGTCAAATGACGTTTTGCTCGCTGATAAGGTGATTCCACAAGCGTCGCTTGAACCGCCATCAATATCACTTGGCGTAATACTTGCATTGCCATTGGCATCCAACTGGATTGTAATTGGTCTACATAAAGCTATTGGATCTACCTTATCTTCAACAGTAATTGTAGTATTGCAGGTTGCGGAGTTTCCATTCTTATCAGTTACCGTTAGGGTGACCGCATTTGGTCCAACATTAGTGCAGTCAAAAACATTTGGAGACACTTCATAACTCGCAATGCCACAGGAATCCTCACTACCTAACCCAACAGCAATTTTATCTCCAGTTGTTAGAATATAGTTACCTGTTGCATCCAGCTGAACGGTAATCGCATTACAAACTACAACTGGTGCGGTCACATCCTGAACAAAGACCTTGGCTTCACACGTTGATAAATTACCACTCACATCAGTTACCGTCAATAACACATTATTGCCGTTATCTGTAACAGAAATATTATGGCTACCTAAATAATTAAATGTATTCAATGGATATGCATTCCATTCACTTAAATCCCCAGAAGCACTTCCGCTTTGAATATTTTCTTTCCTAACCAATGTATTTAACCAACCTGAACCACCTGGAATATAATCCACAGGGACTCCATTATGTAATAACTCAATAGCGTCATTACTATCAAAATCCAGATTACTCACTGCATAATCTCTTTTGAATTGAATTGGTTGACTCGCAAATACACTTGCGATTACGTAAACATCTTTGTCTATTACAGTTCCTATTAATGGAATCTCATAAGCTGTTCCTCCATTTGGATAAATTTTCAACTTATATTCAGACATGTTGACGGCTAAGCCTGTTCCGTTATAAATTTCAATCGCTTTATTATCATCACTACCATTAATATATTCTGAAATTATTAATTCATCCAAGTCTCCTCCTACATCACTACAGGAAAAATTAGTTTGGGAAATGCTTAAGCTTACTGGACTACAGTTGTCATAAGAATTGTTGTTCAATTGTTCTGGTGTAATCGTTGCATTTCCATTTTCATTCAATTGAATGGTAAGTCTGACACAATCTACTACAGGAGGCGTTACATCTTGAACCGTGATCACTTGATTACAGCTTACGGAATTACCTGTGATATCTGTTGCCGTCCATGTTCTTGTGATGGTATAGTTATAATGTCCTGGATTATTAATATTAGGATCTTGTGTACTCACATCACTATAGGTTATAACAACTGCTGAACAAATATCCGTTCCAGTTGCTGCTCCTGTATTAGCAGGTGTCGTGTCATCCTCGCAATTGATGGTGATGTTATTTGGACATAAAATCGTTGGTGCAGTTACATCTTGAACCGTAATCACCTGAACACAGGTTGTATCATTTCCGCTGATATCGGTCGCTGTCCATGTTCTTGTAATAGTATAGTTATAATAACCAACATTGTTTACGTCATTGTTTTGGGTACTCACATCACTAAAGGTAATGGCTACCACTGAACAATTATCCGAACCTGTCGCTGTGCCCGTATTTGCAGGTGTTGTGTCGTCCTCACAATTGATGGTGATGTTATTTGGACATAAAATCGTTGGTGCAGTTACATCTTGAACCGTAATCACCTGAACACAGGTTGTATCATTTCCGCTGATATCGGTCGCTGTCCATGTTCTTGTGATGGTATAGTTATAATGACCAACATTGTTTACGTCATTGTTTTGGGTGCTAACATCACTAAAGGTAATGGCTACCGATGAACAATTATCCGTACCTGTCGCTGTGCCCGTATTTGCAGGTGTTGTGTCGTCCTCACAATTGATGGTGATGCTATTTGGACATAAAATCGTTGGTGCAGTTACATCTTGAACCGTGATCACTTGAACACAGGTTGTATCATTTCCGCTGATATCGGTCGCTGTCCATGTTCTTGTAATAGTATAGTTATAATGACCAACATTGTTTGCGTCATTGTTTTGGGTGCTCACATCACTAAAGGTAATGGCTACCGATGAACAATTATCCGTACCTGTCGCTGTGCCCGTATTTGCAGGTGTTGTGTCATCCTCGCAATTGATGGTGATGTTATTTGGACATAAAATCGTTGGTGCAGTTACATCTTGAACCGTGATCACTTGAACACAGGTTGTATCATTTCCGCTGATATCGGTCGCTGTCCATGTTCTTGTAATAGTATAGTTATAATGACCAACATTGTTTGCGTCATTGTTTTGGGTGCTAACATCACTAAAGGTAATGGCTACCGATGAACAATTATCCGTACCTGTCGCTGTGCCCGTATTTGCAGGTGTCGTATCGTCCTCGCAATTGATGGTGATGTTATTTGGACATAAAATCGTTGGTGCAGTTACATCCTGGACGGTAATAATTTGATCCAATGACACACTATTATTACATTCATCAGTTGCTGTCCACGTACGTGTAATCTTGTAATTATAATACCCAGGATCCGTATTATCCATCACTTGTGTGCTAGAATCGCTTTGCGTAATAGAATAATTTGAACAGATATCTGTAGCCGTCGCTACTCCAGTATTAGAACTGGCAGTATCATCTTCACAGTTTACGGTTACATCTGACGGAATTGTTAAAACAGGTGGCGTTTTGTCCTCTATTGTAAAGGTCGCTGTAGTTGTAGCAGTATTTCCAGATGGGTCGGTCACCGTAAAAATAACAGTTGCCGATCCTGTATTGCCACAATCATCACTCAAAGCCGTGAAATTGTTAGACCAAACAATACCACATGCATCTGATGCTTCAGCACCTCCGTTGGCAGCTAACCAATCGTTTAAAGCTTGGGTATTTCCAGCACCATCACATTCTACAGTTAAATCTGAAGCTGCTACATCAATTGTTGGGTCGACATTATCTTCAACTTTCACATAGGCTGTACAGGTACTAGTGTTACCATGGATATCGGTTACTGTTAATACGACAGGAGTACCTGAAGGTGTAACCGAACAAGGAGCCCATGGACTTGCACTGTTTCTAGGTGATGGTGCAGCAACAGTAAAGTCAGCAGAATTATTATCAGTATCTATACAACCATTGCTATTTCTTTTAGCAGTAGTTGTATTTGAGAGTGATGCTGTTGGCCCACTCCCTTCAAAAACATTCGCGCTTCCATATCCAACAAAATCGATAACTTGGGAACTTGTAGGACTAGTTGATGTTGAATTAACAAGACGAACTTTTCCTGCTGTAGCTGACATGGCAATATTACCAGTTGCATCTGGATCAGGAAGGCTTGTTGTTCCCCCATTACCTAAAGCTTGTTGAATCAAATAGTATTGTCCGGGTTGAATTTTACCTGTTAATGCTGTTACTTGCCAAGAAGTTCCAGTCGCCCCAGTATATTGAACCGACCAATCGTTTAAATAAACGGTTGTAGTACCAGCATTAAACAACTCGATAAAGTCATTTCTTAAGGTCGCTCCAGTATTACCACCGCCACCATATATTTGGCTAATGACTACTTTATTAATTGTTGAGGCAAGTGGCGTAATATCAACACAATTAAAACTTGTTTTACTTGCAGAAAGCGATTGTATTCCACAATTATCTGTTGAGCCACCATCAATATCATATGGTGAGATAATTGCCTGTCCTGAAGCATCTAATTCAACTGTAATATTTTTGCAGACTGCGATTGGAGCTTCATTGTCGTTTACAATTACCGTTTGGATCACTTCAAGCGCATCGTTGCCATTTACGTCTTGTACATTCCATGCAATAGTTGTCATACCAACAGGGTAAGGATCGTTCAATTGTAAATTATCACTTCTTACGCCAACTGGACTACTTACACCACAATTATCACTTGCTGATGCTGATACCGTTACTAATGCTGAACATTCTCCGGCGTCATTACTCACATTCTTGTCTCCGTTGGTGCTAACAATTGGAATTTCGTTGTCCTGTATAGTTACTTCAAACGTACATACATCGGTATTGCCCGCTGCATCTGTAGCCGTTACTGTTACTGTTGTTGTACCCACAGCAAAGAAACTTCCTGAAGCCGGTGAACTTACTATCGAGGCAACTGAACAATTATCTGTTGCTGTTGGAGTGAAATTCACAATGGCGCCGCATTGTCCTGCATCATTATTAACTGTAATATCTGATGGACAGCTTACCACTGGATCTTCAGTGTCATTTACAGTTACATCAAAATTGCAAACATCGGTATTGCCCGCTGCATCTGTAGCCGTTACTGTTACTGTTGTTGTACCCACAGCAAAGAAACTTCCTGAAGCCGGTGAACTTACTATCGAGGCAACTGAACAATTATCTGTAGCTGTTGGTGTGAAATTCACAATGGCACCACATTGTCCTGCTTCATTACTTACTGTAATATCTGATGGACAGCTTACCACTGGATCTTCAGTGTCATTTACAGTTACATCAAAATTGCAAACATCGGTATTGCCCGCTGCATCTGTAGCCGTTACTGTTACTGTTGTTGTACCCACAGCAAAGAAACTTCCTGAAGCCGGTGAACTTACTATCGAGGCAACTGAACAATTATCTGTAGCTGTTGGTGTGAAATTCACATTGGCTCCACACTGTCCTGCATCATTATTAACTGTAATATCTGATGGACAGCTTACCACTGGATCTTCAGTGTCATTTACAGTTACATCAAAATTGCAAACATCGGTATTGCCCGCTGCATCTGTAGCCGTTACTGTTA
>NZ_JBHSGP010000003.1:0-1301 GCF_042654525.1 Geojedonia litorea | reverse complement strand
TCACAAGGATCATTTTGGTCTGTCCCATTATTGATCTCATTATCATCATCTATACCATCGCCATCTGTATCGCCTGATGCGGCATAAGGATCGGTACCATTAGTAGCTTCATCGCCATTAGTCACGCTATCGCCATCACAATCAGCGGCCTGCCAAATAGCATTTGTACCATCATAACCAGTGTAGCCTGCAGCTTGGGCTGGATCACAAGGATCATTTTGGTCTGTCCCATTATTGATCTCATTATCATCATCTATACCATCGCCATCTGTATCGCCTGATGTGGCATAAGGATCGGTACCATTAGTAGCTTCATCGCCATTAGTCACACCATCACCATCACAATCAGCAGCCTGCCAAATAGCATTTGTGCCATCATAACCANTTGGTCTGTCCCATTATTGATCTCATTATCATCGTCTATACCATCGCCATCTGTATCGCCTGATGCGGCATAAGGATCGGTACCATTTGTAGCTTCATCGCCATTAGTCACGCCATCACCATCACAATCTCCATTTTGCCACCTAAGGTTAGTAGGGTCATAACCTGTATAGCCTACAGCTTGGGCCGGATCGCAGGGATTAAATTCGTTTGTCCCATTATTGATCTCATTATCATCGTCTATACCATCGCCATCTGTATCGCCTGATGCGGCATAAGGATCGGTACCATTAGTAGCTTCATCGCCATTAGTCACACCATCACCATCACAATCAGCAGCCTGCCAAATAGCATTTGTGCCATCATAACCAGTGTAACCTGCAGCTTGGGCTGGATCACAAGGATCATTTTGGTCTGTCCCGTTATTGATCTCATTATCATCGTCTATACCATCGCCATCTGTATCGCCTGATGCAGCATAAGGATCGGTACCATTTGTAGCTTCATCGCCATTAGTCACGCCATCACCATCACAATCAGCAGCCTGCCAGATCGCATTTGTGCCATCATAACCTGTGTAACCTGCAGCTTGGGCTGGATCACAAGGATCATTTTGGTCTGTCCCATTATTGATCTCATTATCATCGTCTATACCATCGCCATCTGTATCGCCTGATGCGGCATAAGGATCGGTACCATTTGTAGCTTCATCGCCATTAGTCACGCCATCACCATCACAATCAGCAGCCTGCCAAATAGCATTTGTGCCATCATAACCAGTGTAACCTGTAGCTTGGGCTGGATCACAAGGATCATTTTGGTCTGTCCCGTTATTGATCTCATTATCATCATCTATACCATCGCCATCTGTATCGCCTGATGCGGCATAAGGATCGGTACCATTAGTAGCTTCATCG
>NZ_JBHSGP010000002.1:0-2210 GCF_042654525.1 Geojedonia litorea | reverse complement strand
GTGTTAGGGTTATACTTGAAGCATTATAATCACATGGATCATTTACATCAGTACCATCTGTGGTCTCATCACCATTTGTGACACCATCACCATCACAGTCGGCTGCTTGCCATACTGCATTACTCGTATCTGGCGTGCTTCCTGCCGTGTAGACACATGGATTGTTTGAATCTGGGTCTGTTCCGTTCGCATCGCCATCGCCATCACAATCTGAACTACTCCATAC
Source organism: Geojedonia litorea (assembly GCF_042654525.1). Classification (NCBI taxonomy): domain Bacteria; kingdom Pseudomonadati; phylum Bacteroidota; class Flavobacteriia; order Flavobacteriales; family Flavobacteriaceae; genus Geojedonia; species Geojedonia litorea. The sequence continues at coordinate 1,984 of NZ_JBHSGP010000002.1, read as the reverse complement.
ACCACTTTGTGTTAGGGTTATACTTGCAGCATTATAATCACAAGGATCATTTACATCAGTACCATCTGTGGTCTCATCACCATTTGTGACTCNCCTTGTGTTAGGGTTATACTTGAAGCATTATAATCACATGGATCATTTACATCAGTACCATCTGTGGTCTCATCACCATTTGTGACACCATCACCATCACAGTCGGCTGCTTGCCATACTGGATTACTCGTATCTGGCGTGCTTCCTGCCGTGTAGACACATGGATTGTTTGAATCTGGGTCTGTTCCGTTCGCATCGCCATCGCCATCACAATCGGCTGTTTGCCAAACTGGGTTGCTCGTATCTGGTGTGCTTCCTGCCGTGTAAACACATGGATTGTTCGAATCTGGATCTGTTCCGTTCGCATCGCCATCGCCATCACAATCGGCTGCTTGCCATACTGGGTTGCTCGTATCTGGTGTGCTTCCTGCCGTGTAAACACATGGATTGTTCGAATCTGGATCTGTCCCGTTCGCATCGCCATCGCCATCACAATCGGCTGCTTGCCATACTGGGTTGCTCGTATCTGGCGTGCTTCCTGCCGTGTAAACACATGGATTGTTTGAATCCGGGTCTGTTCCGTTCGCATCGCCATCGCCATCACAATCGGCAAATGGATCACTTAAGCACCCTAGAACAAGCACGGTTACTGTTGCCGTAGAATTATCACCATTACCATCCGTTATCGTATAATTAAATGTATCCGTACCACTAAAATCGGTTGCTGGCGTATAATTTATTGAATCATCTGTAGGATCATTGGGAGTACCGTTATTATTAACAGTAATAGTACCTCCATTTGAACTAGTTCCAGCAACTAACGTAATTGCTCCAAAATTAGGGCCATCACCTCCAAAACTATCAGCACCATTACCATTATCCTGTAAAACATTAATCACATTATTGATACTGTTCTCAACAACACTTACTGAATCATCTTGAGCCATAGGCAAATCATTCACGGGGGTTACCGTAATATCTAATGTACTACTACTTGTGCCGCCATTTCCATCACTTATGCTATAGGTTACTTGTGGTACTGATCCATTATAATTAGATTCGGGTATAAACTCATAACTACCATCAGCATTGATTGTTAAATCGCCTTCTGTTAAATTAACCGTGGTTCCTGCTGAATATGTAGTACCTCCTACTTCAAAGGTTGTAACAATCAATGTCTCATCAGAATTTGGATCCGTATCGTTGCTCAATAATCCTGAACCTGCCGCTACCGTTAAAGTTACTTCTTCTGCCGTACTATTGGTATCTGGATTGGCCGTTGGTGGCAGGAAGCTTTTTGGAACTTCTACCGTTACTAATGCTATATCACATAACCCTGAACCATCACATACTTCATACTCAAAAGTATCAGTTCCAAATTCGAATCCTGGATTTGGAGTGTAGGTTATTGTATCATCTCCATTGATCACTACCGTTCCATTTGTTGGTGTTGTTACAATACTTGACACGCTTAAAGTGTCTCCATCAATATCTGTATCATTCGTTAACACAGGGATAGTAACAGCCACATTAGGATCGGTAGTTGATAGATCATCAACCGCCACCGGTGCGTCATTAACTGCATTTACCGTGATGTTTTCATTCGCTGTGGCTGTGGCCGTTCCATCTGTAATTACATATGGGAAACTTACCGCGCCGTTGTAGTTCGCTGCTGGGGTGAAGGTAATCACGCCTGCGGCATCAATAGCTACCGTTCCGTTGGTCACTGCGATACTTTGGGCTGTACCTGGTGTTAAAGCCGTTCCGTTGATGGATACAATACTTAAGGTATCACCGTCTGCATCTGTATCACCTGTTAATGGTAATAACTGTACAGAGGTGTCTTCATCTGTAGTATAGGCATCATCGACCGCTACTGGGGCGTCATTAACTGCATTTACCGTAATGTTTTCATTCGCTGTGGCTGTCGCCGTTCCATCGGTAATTACAT
>NZ_JBHSGP010000001.1:0-1938 GCF_042654525.1 Geojedonia litorea | reverse complement strand
CGGCTGCCGTTTCATCGGCATTGGTATAACCATCACCATCAGAATCGTTATTCGGGTCACTGTCATCCGCGTCATATTGGTCTACAACGCCATCGTTATCAGCATCGGCTGTGTTTGATTCTAAAGCGTCAATGGTACCATCACCATCGGTATCAGTAGTACCTTCAGCACCATCGTTAATACCGTCGCCATCGCTGTCTGCATTTAATGGGTCGGTGCCGTTGGTCGCTTCGTCCGTATCGGATACACCATCGTTATCATCATCGGTATCGGTAGCATCGCTGATGCCATCATTGTCGGTATCCAAAGGTTTGGAATTTGCATCCATAGGGTCGCTACCGGCTGCCGTTTCATCGGCATTGGTATAACCATCACCATCAGAATCGTTATTCGGGTCACTATCATCCGCGTCATATTGGTCTACAACGCCATCGTTATCAGCATCGGCTGTGTTTGATTCTAAAGCATCAATCGTACCATCACCATCGGTATCAGTAGTACCTTCAGCACCATCGTTAATACCGTCGCCATCGCTGTCTGCATTTAATGGGTCGGTGCCGTTGGTCGCTTCGTCCGTATCGGATACACCATCGTTATCATCATCGGTATCGGTAGCATCGCTGATGCCATCATTGTCGGTATCCAAAGGTTTGGAATTTGCATCCATAGGGTCGCTACCGGCTGCCGTTTCATCGGCATTGGTATAACCATCACCATCAGAATCGTTATTCGGGTCACTGTCATCCGCGTCATATTGGTCTACAACGCCATCGTTATCAGCATCGGCTGTGTTTGATTCTAAAGCATCAATCGTACCATCACCATCGGTATCAGTAGTACCTTCAGCACCATCGTTAATACCGTCGCCATCGCTGTCTGCATTTAATGGGTCGGTGCCGTTGGTCGCTTCGTCCGTATCGGATACTCCATCGTTATCATCATCGGTATCGGTGGCATCGCTGATGCCATCATTGTCGGTATCCAAAGGTTTGGAATTTGCATCCATAGGGTCGCTACCGGCTGCCGTTTCATCGGCATTGGTATAACCATCACCATCAGAATCGTTATTCGGGTCGCTGTCATCTGCATCATTTTGGTCTACAACGCCATCGTTATCAGCATCGGCTGTGTTTGATTCTAAAGCGTCAATGGTACCATCACCATCGGTATCAGTAGTACCTTCAGCACCATCGTTAATACCGTCGCCATCGCTGTCTGGGTTTAATGGGTCGGTGCCATTGGTTGCTTCGTCCGTATCGGATACACCATCGTTATCATCATCGGTATCGGTAGCATCGCTGATGCCATCGTTGTCGGTATCTTGTGGTACATCGTTACTATCTGATGGATTAGTTCCTGCTGCGGTTTCATCGGCGTTACCGTAACCATCACCATCTGTATCATTGTTTGGGTCGCTATCATCTGCGTCATTTTGGTCTACAACGCCATCGTTATCGGCATCGGCTGTGTTGGATTCTAGTGCATCAATCGTACCATCACCATCGGTATCTGTCGTACCTTCAGCTCCATCGTTAATGCCGTCGCCATCGCTGTCTGCGTTTAATGGGTCTGTGCCGTTGCTGGCTTCATCTGTATCTGAAACACCGTCGTTATCATCATCGGTATCGGTGGCATCGCTGATACCATCGTTGTCGGTATCCAAAGGTTTGGAATTTGCATCCATAGGGTCGCTATCAGCTGCGGTTTCATCGGCATTACCGTAACCATCTCCATCTGTATCGTTGTTTGGGTCGCTGTCATCTGCATCATTTTGGTCTACAACGCCATCGTTATCGGCATCGGAGGTATTAGATTCTAAAGCATCAATCGTACCATCACCATCGGTATCAGTAGTACCTTCAGCACCATCGTTAATACCGTCGCCATCGCTGTCTGCATTTAATGGGTCGGTGCCGTTGGTCGCTTCGTCCGTATCGG